>NZ_FNTJ01000001.1:817500-1532500 GCF_900105185.1 Pseudomonas saponiphila
ACGGCCTGGGCTACACACGTGCTACAATGGTCGGTACAAAGGGTTGCCAAGCCGCGAGGTGGAGCTAATCCCATAAAACCGATCGTAGTCCGGATCGCAGTCTGCAACTCGACTGCGTGAAGTCGGAATCGCTAGTAATCGCGAATCAGAATGTCGCGGTGAATACGTTCCCGGGCCTTGTACACACCGCCCGTCACACCATGGGAGTGGGTTGCACCAGAAGTAGCTAGTCTAACCTTCGGGGGGACGGTTACCACGGTGTGATTCATGACTGGGGTGAAGTCGTAACAAGGTAGCCGTAGGGGAACCTGCGGCTGGATCACCTCCTTAATCGACGACATCAGCTGCTTCATAAGCTCCCACACGAATTGCTTGATTCATTGAAGAAGACGATAGAAGCAGCTTTAAGCTCCAAGCTGATAGCTCCAAGCTAACAGTTACAAGCTCGAAATTGGGTCTGTAGCTCAGTTGGTTAGAGCGCACCCCTGATAAGGGTGAGGTCGGCAGTTCGAATCTGCCCAGACCCACCAATTTTGTTATGGGGCCATAGCTCAGCTGGGAGAGCGCCTGCCTTGCACGCAGGAGGTCAGCGGTTCGATCCCGCTTGGCTCCACCATAAACTGCTTCTGAAAGCTTAGAAATGAGCATTCACATTGAATGTTGATTTCTAGTCTTTTGATTAGATCGTTCTTTAAAAATTTGGGTATGTGATAGAAAGATAGACTGAACGTTACTTTCACTGGTAACGGATCAGGCTAAGGTAAAATTTGTGAGTAACTCTTAAGAGTTTTGCGAATTTTCGGCGAATGTCGTCTTCATAGTATAACCAGATTGCTTGGGGTTATATGGTCAAGTGAAGAAGCGCATACGGTGGATGCCTTGGCAGTCAGAGGCGATGAAAGACGTGGTAGCCTGCGATAAGCTTCGGGGAGTCGGCAAACAGACTTTGATCCGGAGATCTCTGAATGGGGGAACCCAGCCATCATAAGATGGTTATCTTGTACTGAATACATAGGTGCAAGAGGCGAACCAGGGGAACTGAAACATCTAAGTACCCTGAGGAAAAGAAATCAACCGAGATTCCCTTAGTAGTGGCGAGCGAACGGGGACTAGCCCTTAAGTGGCTTTGAGATTAGCGGAACGCTCTGGAAAGTGCGGCCATAGTGGGTGATAGCCCTGTACGCGAAAATCTCTTAGTCATGAAATCGAGTAGGACGGGGCACGAGAAACCTTGTCTGAATATGGGGGGACCATCCTCCAAGGCTAAATACTACTGACTGACCGATAGTGAACTAGTACCGTGAGGGAAAGGCGAAAAGAACCCCGGAGAGGGGAGTGAAATAGATCCTGAAACCGTATGCGTACAAGCAGTGGGAGCAGACTTTGTTCTGTGACTGCGTACCTTTTGTATAATGGGTCAGCGACTTATTTTCAGTGGCGAGCTTAACCGAATAGGGGAGGCGTAGCGAAAGCGAGTCTTAATAGGGCGTCTAGTCGCTGGGAATAGACCCGAAACCGGGCGATCTATCCATGGGCAGGTTGAAGGTTAGGTAACACTGACTGGAGGACCGAACCGACTACCGTTGAAAAGTTAGCGGATGACCTGTGGATCGGAGTGAAAGGCTAATCAAGCTCGGAGATAGCTGGTTCTCCTCGAAAGCTATTTAGGTAGCGCCTCATGTATCACTGTAGGGGGTAGAGCACTGTTTCGGCTAGGGGGTCATCCCGACTTACCAAACCGATGCAAACTCCGAATACCTACAAGTGCCGAGCATGGGAGACACACGGCGGGTGCTAACGTCCGTCGTGAAAAGGGAAACAACCCAGACCGTCAGCTAAGGTCCCAAAGTTATGGTTAAGTGGGAAACGATGTGGGAAGGCTTAGACAGCTAGGAGGTTGGCTTAGAAGCAGCCACCCTTTAAAGAAAGCGTAATAGCTCACTAGTCGAGTCGGCCTGCGCGGAAGATGTAACGGGGCTCAAACCATACACCGAAGCTACGGGTATCACGTAAGTGATGCGGTAGAGGAGCGTTCTGTAAGCCTGTGAAGGTGAGTTGAGAAGCTTGCTGGAGGTATCAGAAGTGCGAATGCTGACATGAGTAACGACAATGGGTGTGAAAAACACCCACGCCGAAAGACCAAGGTTTCCTGCGCAACGTTAATCGACGCAGGGTTAGTCGGTCCCTAAGGCGAGGCTGAAAAGCGTAGTCGATGGAAAACAGGTTAATATTCCTGTACTTCTAGTTATTGCGATGGAGGGACGGAGAAGGCTAGGCCAGCTTGGCGTTGGTTGTCCAAGTTTAAGGTGGTAGGCTGAAATCTTAGGTAAATCCGGGGTTTCAAGGCCGAGAGCTGATGACGAGTTACCTTTTAGGTGACGAAGTGGTTGATGCCATGCTTCCAAGAAAAGCTTCTAAGCTTCAGATAACTAGGAACCGTACCCCAAACCGACACAGGTGGTTGGGTAGAGAATACCAAGGCGCTTGAGAGAACTCGGGTGAAGGAACTAGGCAAAATGGCACCGTAACTTCGGGAGAAGGTGCGCCGGTGAGGGTGAAGGACTTGCTCCGTAAGCTCATGCCGGTCGAAGATACCAGGCCGCTGCGACTGTTTATTAAAAACACAGCACTCTGCAAACACGAAAGTGGACGTATAGGGTGTGACGCCTGCCCGGTGCCGGAAGGTTAATTGATGGGGTTAGCTAACGCGAAGCTCTTGATCGAAGCCCCGGTAAACGGCGGCCGTAACTATAACGGTCCTAAGGTAGCGAAATTCCTTGTCGGGTAAGTTCCGACCTGCACGAATGGCGTAACGATGGCGGCGCTGTCTCCACCCGAGACTCAGTGAAATTGAAATCGCTGTGAAGATGCAGTGTATCCGCGGCTAGACGGAAAGACCCCGTGAACCTTTACTATAGCTTTGCACTGGACTTTGAATTTGCTTGTGTAGGATAGGTGGGAGGCTTTGAAGCGTGGACGCCAGTCTGCGTGGAGCCATCCTTGAAATACCACCCTGGCAACTTTGAGGTTCTAACTCAGGTCCGTTATCCGGATCGAGGACAGTGTATGGTGGGTAGTTTGACTGGGGCGGTCTCCTCCTAAAGAGTAACGGAGGAGTACGAAGGTGCGCTCAGACCGGTCGGAAATCGGTCGTAGAGTATAAAGGCAAAAGCGCGCTTGACTGCGAGACAGACACGTCGAGCAGGTACGAAAGTAGGTCTTAGTGATCCGGTGGTTCTGTATGGAAGGGCCATCGCTCAACGGATAAAAGGTACTCCGGGGATAACAGGCTGATACCGCCCAAGAGTTCATATCGACGGCGGTGTTTGGCACCTCGATGTCGGCTCATCACATCCTGGGGCTGAAGCCGGTCCCAAGGGTATGGCTGTTCGCCATTTAAAGTGGTACGCGAGCTGGGTTTAGAACGTCGTGAGACAGTTCGGTCCCTATCTGCCGTGGACGTTTGAGATTTGAGAGGGGCTGCTCCTAGTACGAGAGGACCGGAGTGGACGAACCTCTGGTGTTCCGGTTGTCACGCCAGTGGCATTGCCGGGTAGCTATGTTCGGAAAAGATAACCGCTGAAAGCATCTAAGCGGGAAACTTGCCTCAAGATGAGATCTCACTGGGATCTTGAATCCCCTAAAGGGCCGTCGAAGACTACGACGTTGATAGGTTGGGTGTGTAAGCGCTGTGAGGCGTTGAGCTAACCAATACTAATTGCCCGTGAGGCTTGACCATATAACACCCAAGCAATTTGCGAACTCGAAAGAGGCCAGATTGCGGTGTGTGAAGACGAAACAAACCGAAAGTTTGCAGGCTCACAAAACACCAACTCTATTACATACCCATTCGCTGGCACGTTGCACAAGCAACGGACTGGCTACCGAATTTCTTGACGACCATAGAGCGTTGGAACCACCTGATCCCATCCCGAACTCAGAAGTGAAACGATGCATCGCCGATGGTAGTGTGGGGTTTCCCCATGTGAGAGTAGGTCATCGTCAAGATTAAATTCCGAAACCCCAATTGCGAAAGCAGTTGGGGTTTTGTTTTTGTGCTGCGGAAAAATTCGCTCTTATCCGCAAACAAATTTGTACAGTTATTTTCGAATTGGAACACTAGAATAGCCGCTACTTTCTCCACTTCCAGAGCCTTCTATGCCAGATCCGGTTGACGCCCCCGGGTTGTCAGAATTACCACTGGACGACCTGGTTGCTTGCCACGAGTGCGATCTGCTGATGCGCAAGCCAAGGCTTGCTCTCGGTGAAAAGGCTCAATGCCCGCGTTGTGGCTATGAACTCTACGCACACCGGCACAATGTCGTTGAACGTAGCCTGGCTCTGGTGATCGCCGCCTTGTTGCTCTATGTACCGGCGAACTTTCTTCCCATCATGCAGCTCAATCTATTGGGACAGTCTTCCGAAGATACCGTCTGGAGCGGCGTGCAAGGCCTGTTCGATACCGGTATGGAAGGCGTGGCGCTGGTGGTGTTCCTGTGCAGCATGGGCATCCCCCTGATCAAGTTGATTTGCCAGCTCCTGGTCCTGTTGAGTATTCGCTGGAACATCGGGCGCAGTTACGGCTTGCTGCTCTACCGCATTTATCACCACTTGCGCGATTGGGGCATGCTCGAGGTCTATCTGATGGGCGTGCTGGTGGCCATCGTCAAGTTAGCCGACATGGCCTCCATCACCGTGGGCCTGGGCCTGGTGTGTTTTATCAGTCTGTTGTTGGTCCAGGTCTGGCTGGAGGTGGTGATGTCACCTCACCAGATCTGGCAAGCGTTATCGGGAGAGGATGTGCATGCGGGCGATTGATGCAGGCATTCTGATTTGCATCGAATGCCATGAGTTGAACCGGCAGGAGGCCGACAGCGACGAGCAGACCTGCACTCGTTGCGGAGCCCTGGTCCACCCCCGCCGTCCCAATAGCATCCTGCGCACCTGGGCGTTGTTGCTCACCGCCGCCATTCTCTATGTTCCGGCCAATCTGCTGCCGATCATGACGGTCAGCTCACTGGGCCAGGGCGACCCCAGCACCATCATGTCGGGGGTTATCCAGCTGGTGCAGCACGGCATGTTTCCCATTGCCGCGGTAGTATTTGTCGCCAGTATCCTGGTGCCCACCTTCAAGCTAGTGGGCATAGCCCTGCTGTTGTTTTCGGTACAGCGCCACCAGCCATTGTCAGCAAGGCAGCGGATCATCATGTACCGCTTTATCGAGTTCATCGGTCGCTGGTCGATGCTGGATATCTTTGTCATCGCCATCCTGGTGGCGCTGGTCAACTTTGGACGGCTGGCCAGCATCGAAGCCAATCTCGGTGCGGTTGCCTTTGCCAGTGTGGTGATTCTGACCATGCTGGCCGCAGTAACATTCGATCCCCGACTGATCTGGGATAACACGGAGTCGGACGACGACCATGAGTGATTTGCCTACCGCCAAAACCCGCCCGGCCTCCAATTGGTCAGCCATCTGGGTACTGCCCCTGATTGCCCTGATCATCGGTGGCTGGCTGGGCTGGCGTGCCTACAGCCAGACCGGCATCGAGATCCAGTTGCGCTTCGAAAGCGGCGAGGGGATCCAGGCCAACAAGACCGAAGTGGTCTACAAAGGCATGCCCGTGGGTAAGGTCAAGACTCTGGCCCTGGACGATGAAGGCAACTCCAAGGGGGTGATCGCCACGGTCGAGATGAACAAGGACGTCGAACAGTACCTGAAGACCAACACCCGCTTCTGGCTGGTCAAGCCCAGTGTCAGCCTGGCCGGCATCACCGGCCTGGAAACCCTGGTCTCCGGCAACTACATCGCGGTCAATCCCGGCGAAGGGGAGCCCGCACGCAAGTTCAAGGCGCTGGCCGAAGAACCGCCCTTATCGGACGCCAAGCCCGGTCTGCACCTGACCATCAAGGCTGAGCGCCTGGGCTCGCTGAACCGTGGCAGCCCAGTGTTCTATAAACAGATCCAGGTGGGACAGATCAAAAGCTTCCTGCTTTCCGAAGACCAGAGCACGGTCGAACTCAAGGTCTATATCGAGCCCACCTACGCCAACCTGGTGCGCAAACACACACGTTTCTGGAACGCCAGCGGCATCAGCATCGACGCCAACCTGTCCGGGGTCAAAGTGCGCAGCGAGTCCCTGTCCAGCATCGTCGCCGGCGGTATCGCCTTTGCCACGCCGGAAAATCGCAAGGACAGCCCGCCGACCGATCCAAGCCTGCCGTTCCGCCTCTATGAGGATTTCGATGCCGCCCAGGCCGGTATCCGGGTCAAGGTCAAGCTCACCGATTTCGAAGGCCTGCAGGCCGGACGCACCCCGGTGATGTACAAGGGCATCCAGGTGGGCAGCCTGAAAGCGCTGAAGGTCGATTCCGATCTCACCAGCGCCACCGCCGAGCTGACCCTCGATCCGCTGGCCGAGGACTACCTGGTCCAGGGCACCCAGTTCTGGACCGTCAAACCCTCCATCTCCCTGGCCGGCATCACTGGGCTTGAGGCGCTGGTCAAAGGCAACTACATCGCCATTCGCCCCGGCGACAAGGGCGCTGCGCCCCAGCGCGAGTTCGAAGCCCGGGCCAAGGCCCCGCCTCTGGATTTGCGTGCACCGGGCCTGCACATGGTGCTGTTCACCGACAACCTCGGCTCCCTGGATGTGGGCAGCCCGATCCTCTACAAGCAGGTCAAGGTCGGCTCGGTACAGAGCTATCAGTTCTCTCACACCCGCAAGCAAGTGGTGATCGGCGTTCATATCGAGAAAGAGTACGAGTCGCTGGTCAACGGTTCGACGCGTTTCTGGAACGTCAGCGGCATCACCCTCACCGGCGGACTCACCGGCGGCATCCAGATCAAGAGCGAGTCGCTGCAGAGCCTGATGGCCGGGGGGATTGCCTTCGAGACACCGCTGCCCAACGTGCCGCTGAAAAAGCGCATTCCGCGTTTCCGGCTGTTCGCCAACCAGGAAGAGGCGGCGCAGCGTGGCACCCTGGTCACCATCAAGGTCGATCGCGCCGATGGGCTGCGCGCTGGCACGCCGGTGCGTTTCAAGGGCCTGGATGTGGGCAAGCTGGAAGAAGTGACCCTCAGCGCCGATCTGCAATCGGTGATGCTCAAGGCGCGGATCACCGAAGTGCCGGAGCGTATCGCCCGGGTCGGCAGCCAGTTCTGGGTGGTCAAGCCGGAACTGGGGTTGATGAAGACCTCGAACCTGGAAACCCTGGTCACCGGTCAATACATCGAGGTGCAGCCCGCGACGAAGAACCAGGGCGTACAGACCAGCTTTGTCGCTTTGTCGCAGCCGCCTGAGGCCAGCGTTCCTGAAGCGGGCCTGAGCCTGGTACTGAGCGCTGCGCGCCGTGGCTCGCTGAAGGTGGGGGTGCCGGTGACCTACCGCGAAGTGACGGTGGGCAAGGTGACCGGCTACGAGCTGGGCCAGACGGCCGACCGGGTCCTGATCCACATCCTCATCGAGCCCAAGTACGCGCCGTTGATTCGTGGTGGCACACGCTTCTGGAACAGCAGCGGATTTGGCGTGGACTTTGGCCTGTTCAAGGGCGCCACGGTGCGTACCGAGTCCCTGGAAACCCTGATCCAGGGCGGCATTGCCTTCGCCACTCCGGATGGCGAGCGCATGGGCAACCCGGCCCGTCCCCAGCAGACCTTCCCCCTGTTCGACAAGTTCGAGGATGAATGGCTGACTTGGGCCCCCAAGATCCCCCTGGGCAAATAACCCGCTCGTAGGAGCCGGCTTGCCGGCGAAGAGGCCCTCAAGTCCTGCGTTCTTCTAGAGGACGCCTTCGCTGGCAAGTCAGCTCCTACAAAGGCTATCCAATAAAAAAGGCCGCACTCCCAAGAGCGCGGCCTTTTTCGTTGCGGCGTTACGGAATCAGACTTCGTCCAGTTCCGCTTCTGCTTCGGGTTCCACGTTCAGCACCGCCTTGACCTGATCGTGACGACGGATGAACTTCCAGTCCGCCTCGTCGATGTAGATGCCGTTCGGCCCGCTGCCGCCTTCCAGGTCGATGGCCACCTGGGCCGATACCTGCGGTTTCACACTGGCCAGGATCGGCACGAAGCCCAGCTGCAGGCTGGTTTCCAGCAGCGCCGCCTGGTTGCGTTCGTCGATATCCGCCGCCTCGTCGAGGTAGTAGGGCAGGCGGATGCGTCCGGCCTGGTCGCGGTCCATCAAGTGCAGCAACAGGTACATGTTGGTCAGCGCCTTGATGGTCATGGTGGTGCCGTTGGACGCCGCGCCATCGATGTCGGTGTGGATCACCGGCTGGCCGTTGACCTTAGTGATCTCGAACGCCAGCTCGAACAGGTCCTTCAGGCCCAGCTGGTTGTGGTTGGCCGCCACCAGCCGCGCCAGGTACTCCTTGGCCTCTTCGTTCTTGTTGTCCTGTTCGGCGCTCTGGCTCAGGTCGAACACCGACAGCGTCTCGCCTTCCTCGTACTGGCCGGCGCTGTGGATGATCTGGTCGATGTGCTTGAGGGCTTCCTTGTTCGGCGCCAGGACGATACGGAAGCTCTGCAGGTTGGACACCTGGCGCTTGTTGATCTCGCGGTTGAACAGCGCCAGCTGGTGTTCCAGGCTGTCGTAGTCACTGCGGATATTGCGCAGGGTCCGGGCGATGTCGGTTACCGCCGCGCGACGCGCCTTGCCCAGGGTCAGGGCCTCGTCGGTGCGGTGGGCGTAAGCGTTGATCAACAGCTGCAGGCGGCGCTCGACGTCATCCTCGCTGTCGAACTTGGCCACGCCCTTGAGGCGTACCTGGGCATACAGCGCCTCGATCTGGCCGTCGACCCGCTGCAGGCCCTGCCAGCTGTCCTGATAGTCATTGAGCAATGGCAGCAGGTTGTCCATGGAGTCGTCCACCGGGTCCATGAACGGCGTGCCGAACGGCAGGTCCGCCGGCAGTAGTTGACGGCGGCGCAGGGCGTCGTCGAGGGTGCGCTGCTTGGCTTCCATGTCGGCGATCTGCCGGCCCACCAGTTGCAGTTTGGCGGACAGTTGCTGGACGCGTTCGGTGAAGGCATCGCTGGAGCGCTTGAGTTCGTCCTGGGCGGCTTCCATCTGCGCCAGCTGTTCCAGCTTCTCGCCTTCCTCGGCGCTCAGGGTCTGGGCGCGGCGGAAGTCTTCCAGGGCCTTCTGCGCATCCAGCACCTGCTGGTACAGGGCTTCGGTCTGGGTCTTGCTCGCGGCGCGGTCGGCGGCCACGGCGGCCTGGGTCTTGAGCTGCTTGAGTTCCTTTTCCAGGCGCTCTTTCTGATCCCGCAGGGCGGCGCGGTCGGCCAGGGCCTGCAAGGCAGGTGGTTCGATGTGGGAAATGTCGATGGACAGTCCCGGCACTTCGAAACGCTCGCCCTTGAAGCCGTCGAGGATCAGCTCCACCGACTTCACCCACTGGCCATCCTCGTCCAGCGAGATGCCGTGCTCGCCCAGGGGCAGGCTGAACAGCGCGCTGTTGAACAGACGCATCAGGCGCTCCACATCCTGCTGGGAGAACTCCTCGCGCAGCCGGGCATAGCTGTTGTTGTCGGCGTGGTCGAGCTGCTGCTTGACCGACTTCAGGCGTTTTTCCAGGTCCCGCAGGCGTTCTTCCAGGTCTTCGGCGGAGAATTGCCGGGACTGGGCCAGGGCGCCGGCCAGTTCATCGTGGGCATCCTTGGCCGCCAGCAGTTGCTGTTCCAGGACCTTGACGTCGTCCACCAGGGCGAAGCGGTGCTTGAGCACCGACAACTCGCCGAGCCAGCGCTGGGTGCCGGTGATTTCCCGTTCCAGGCGCATCATTTCCTGGGTGCTGCTGCGCTGGTCGTTCTGCAGCGCGTCCTGCTCGTTGCGGTAGTGCTCGGCCTGGAGGGTCAGCTCTTCCTTGCGCGCGCCGGCATAGTCCGACCAGGTGCCCAGCAGCGAATCCAGCAGCGGCGACAGGCGATGCAGCTTGCCCCGCAGAATGTCCCGCTGCTTCACGCCGTTGGCCAGGGCTTCCACCAGAGGCCCCGCAGCCACCAGGGAGTTGTAGTCCTGCTCCATGCGCCGCACATCGCGGAAGGCTTCGTCGCAGGCGGCGATGTAGTCGACGCTGCCGGAGCGCAGGCTGTGTTCGAAGGCATCGAGGAACAGCTGCTTGAGCTTGGCCGCGGTGATCTCGCGCATGTGCAGCAGGTTGATGAACAGCGCGCGGAAGGTCTTCAGGCTCTGCTCGCTGGTGGAACGCAGCGGGATCAGGGTCAGGTCCAGGGGAATCGAGGTGTGGCCACCCACCAGCAGACGCCGCAGTTCATCGGGCTTGAGCTCATAGGCCTTGAGGCCCTGGCGCTCCAGGTTGGTGAACAGCTCTTTCTGCCGCAGGCAGGTGTCGTCCTTCTGGTAATGCGCCAGGTCCAGCTGGCCGGCGTAGGCGAAGAACTGGTGGCCGAAGCCGCCGCCCGGGCCGCGCCCGACCACGCCGATCACGTGGGGGCCGTGGGGCAGCGAGACTTCCACCAGGATGTAGCTGGTGTCGGAGGCGAAGTAGAAGCGCCGGGACTGTTCCAGGCTGTACTTGCCGAAGCTCATGTCCGACATGCGCGCCAGAATCGGGAATTGCAGGGCGTTGATCGACGCCGACTTGCCCAGGTTGTTGGCCCCGTAGACCGACAGCGGCTCTTCCAGGGGGAACAGGCCCAGGCTGTAACCGGCAGTGTTCAGTAGGGCAAAGCGGCGGATGCCGTAGCGTTCCTTGCTCATGCGTCGAGCTCCTGTTCTTCGGCGATGGCCCGGGCCAGCGCGTCTTCTTCACTTTCTTCGGACTCGTCGAATTCGCTCAGGTCCAGCGGGTCATCGGTCTGTAGCAGTTTTTCGTCGCTGTCGTCGTCTACCAGCACCGGGGTCGGCAACGGCAGCACGCTGTGCAGGCTGGCGGCCAGGTCGCGGTCCTGCTGCACCGACAGGCAGACGTCGAGGAAGCGGTGCATCGGCGGCAGGAAGCGGTAGATGCCCGGTTCCTCGGCGGCAAAACCCAGCTGGGTCATGCGGCGCATGATTTTCTCTTCCAGTTCTTCCTGGGTCTGCACTTCGGCCTGGATGAACAGGTCGCGGTATTTCTCCAGCAGCGACGGCAGTTCGTCGCGGCCGAGGCTACCGCCATCGAGCACGGCAATCGGGTCGCGACCCTGGTCGGCCAGGTGCTCCACCAGGATGAAGGTGAACAGCGCCAGGCGCTGGGCGGTCTTGTTCACCTGGGCGGCGGCATTGTCCGGCACGAAGTAGTAGAAACCCCGGGTGTCGCACACCAGTTCGAAGCCCAGGGCCTTGAACAGGGTGCGGTACTGGTCCTGGAAGTTCGACAGTTGGGCGTACAGCTCCGGGTCGCGGCGGCTGACGTGGTAACCCTTGAACAGCTCGCGAAAGATCGGCGCCAGCTGGGACAGTTCGGAAAGATCAAGATGCATTGGCGTTGCTCGCAGAATGCTCGGCGGCGTCATCGCGGGCCGAGAGCAGGGCGAAGGAGCGCAGGCTGACCTGATGCTCCTGGGTGTGGTAGTCGCGGCGTTCGAGGCGCTCGCGCTTGAAGCGTTTTTCCCGGGACAGGCGCGAGAACCAGTACAGCAGTTCGTCGGTGGCGCCATCCGGCTCCTGGTCCAGCAGCCAGCTCATCAGGTCCGGCATCGGCAGGGCGTCTTCGCAGCGTTCGAGCATTTCCCGAACCGTGCGCGGCGCCTTGGGGGCCAGGCCCTTGTGGGTCTTGTGGGCCTTGGGGAAGCGCGCCGGCTTGGGCTCGAAGCGGGCCAGGGCGTAGACATAGGCTTCCACCTGGCCGGAGCTGCCGAGGAAGGTGCTCTGCGGACGGGTGAACAGCGGCATCGCCGCTTGGGGCACTGCGTCGATGCCCTTGCGTCGGATCGCCGCCAGGGCCAGGGCCGCGCCACGGGTCACGGCGTTGTGCCGGCGGGCTTCCTCGCGCAACGGCAGCAGCAGTTCCCGGGCGTGGCGCAGGGTCAACTGGGCGCTGGTCTGCATTTCCAGGATCCGCGCGTGGGTGCGCAGCAGCATGTCGTCGTCCACCAGGTGGCCCAGGCGCTGCTGTTCGGTGAGCAGGCGCAGCAGGACGTTTTCCACCTTGCGCACGCCCTGCTCGAAGGCACCGTCGGCGTTCACCAGCTGGATCATCGGTTCGACGTATTCGTCCCAGGTGGCCAACACCTCGGCGTAGCGCTGGCGCAGGGGAATCTGCCGGTCGCTGGTCTTGGCCCGCTCGGCCACGGCCACCAGGGCCTGTTCGTCGTTGGCGAGTTTTTTCAGAACATCGCGCACGCGCATGTCCAGCAGCCGCAGCTGGCGCGCTAGGTCGTTGCCGTCGCGCACGTCGAAGGCGTCCTGGATATAACCGGCCAGGCGCTCCAGGTGGCGCAGGTAGGCTTCGATTTCCAGGCACAGGCCCAGGCGGTGCTCACGGCGCAGGTAGGCGAGAAAGTCGTGGATCTGCGCGTTGAGCTCGAAACGGTTCGGGCTTTTCGCCACCGGGACCAGGATGTCCAGGCGTATCCATACGTCCAGCAGGTGGGTGATGTCCTGGGGCGTGCTGTCCAGTTGTTGGGCAGCCAGCTGTGAACGCAGTTCGGCAAGACTCAGGGTGCCTTGGTCGAAGTGCTCGCACAGCGGCTCCAGAAGTGCCCAGTGTTCGGCGAGGGCGCGCAAGACGCGCTTGGGTTCGATCATCGGAATGGCCGGCTGGTTGGCAATGAAAAGCGGCGATTGTACTGCATCAGGGGGCCGACGATTCACCCCCGGGCCCAGGTATGAGACGGACAGTCGCTTTTGTGGGCAATCAACAGCAGGCGATCTTTGCCGAAGGACGGTAGAATCCCCCACCTCAGTTATCCACAAGTGGCCGACCTTTGCTTATCGAGTCCCGTCGTCGCGCTTATCTGTCCGCCATGCAGGTGGTCAGCTGGTTGCCGCGCAGCGAATTGCCCTTTGCCGCCCCTTCGCGCCCCGAGTTGCTGGCCTTGCCGGAGCCCGAGGTGCAGGCGCCGCCTGCCCCGGTGGTCGAAGCCAAAGCCCCGGCAGCGCCGGCGGCCAGGACCGGCGAGCGGCCGAAAATCGAGGTGCCGCGCCCTTCCACCGCGCCTGCAAAGTCAGCCAGCAAGCCGGTGGCCGATGGCGAAGAAGCCCCGGCTCCGGTGGTCAAGGCGCCAGTGGTTCCGCCGCCGCGCTTCGCCCTGCAACTGTTGCGGGCCGGCCGTTGCCTGCTGCTGGTGGAGTTACCCACAGGGGAAGCCTTCCAGAGCCGCGACCCGGCCTATCTGCTGCTCAAGGACATGCTGCGCGCCGCCGGCCTGCCGGACAGCCCGCAGATCCTCGCCGAGCCGGTGCGCTGGCCGATGCTGACCCGGGGCAACCTCGACCAGGGGCCTGAAGCCGCCCGCGACTTCGTCCAGGCCTTCGTCGGCGTGCGCATCGAAGAAGAGCCTTGCGTCTGCCTGTGGCTGATCGGCCTGCCGGCAGTACGTTTCGCCGGGGAAGCCAACGCTGAATCCTACAACCGTGAACTGCAGGTCGAAGGCCTGGGTTCGGCCTGGGCCTTGCCCGGCCTGGAACTATTAATGGAAGAGCCACAGCGTAAGGCTGATGTCTGGCAAGCCATGCGTCGCTTGATGACGCGCTGGAAAAGCACTGATGAGCACAATGACCGATGAGTGACGCGTTGACCTTCCGCCTGGCCACCGAGGCGGACCTGGATGCCATCCTGAAAATCGAATATGCCGCGTTCAGTCATCCCTGGACCCGGGGCATTTTCATGGATGCCTTCAAGTCCTACGAAGTCTGGCTGATGTTCGAAGGCAGCCAGCAAGTGGGCCACGGCGTCATCCAGGTGATCATCGACGAAGCCCATTTGCTGAATATCACCGTCAAGCCGGAAAGCCAGGGCCGCGGCCTGGGCCTGCGTTTGCTGGAAGAGCTGATGAAGCGCGCCTACCAGAAGAATGCCCGGGAGTGCTTCCTCGAAGTGCGTTCCAGCAACCAGACCGCCTATCGGCTGTACGAACGTTATGGCTTCAATGAAGTCGGGCGTCGCCGCGACTATTACCCGGCTGTGGGTGGCCGCGAAGACGCCCTGGTGATGGCCTGCACCCTGGTCGACTGAGCCTGCAACCAGCACGCAGGCCGCCGTAGGAGCTGGCTTGCCAGCGAAGGCGCCATTCGCGGCGATGTATGGCTTGAGGGCCTCTTCGCCGGCAAGCCGGCTCCTACGGGAGAGGGCGTCATTAAATGTGGCGTCAGGCTCAGGGTTTGCCGTCCAGCGGGTCGCGACGCGCCAGTTCGGCTTCATCCAGACCACTGCCACCCCCAATGTCCGTGGCATCGACAATACTCAGATCCCAGTCCGCCGGTTTATCGACCCCGACTTCCCGGGCAGAACGGGCCCCATCCTCGCGGATCAGGGTTTCCGGGCTCAGGTCATCGTCGATCGGCTCGGGCTGGGGCGCACTGAAGGGGCGTCGTGATTCGGTCATGGCGATTCCTCATACTTCAGGGGCTTGCAGGGTGGACCCACAGCCCCGGTGAAGATTCCCCGGCAGGGATAACCGGTATCTGCAGTTATTGGCGTGACCCCGACGGGCACTCGTCTGTCATACCTGCGCATCATTCTTGAGGCTTCACAGCATGAACGAACTACAAGATCTGATTGATAACAACGCGCGTTGGGCCGAAGCGATCAAGCAGGAAGACCCGGAGTTCTTCTCCAAGCTGGCTCGCCAGCAGACTCCGGAGTACCTGTGGATCGGCTGCTCGGACGCCCGGGTGCCGGCCAACGAGATCGTCGGCATGTTGCCGGGCGACCTGTTTGTGCACCGTAACGTGGCCAACGTCGTGCTGCACACCGACCTCAATTGCCTGTCGGTGATCCAGTACGCGGTGGATGTACTCAAGGTCAAACACATCCTGGTCACTGGCCACTATGGTTGCGGCGGTGTGCGCGCCTCGATGCAGGACCGCCAGTTCGGCCTGATCGATGGCTGGTTGCGTTCGATTCGTGACCTGTACTACGAGCACCGCGAGGCGCTGGCAAAACTGGCCACCGAAGAAGAACAGGTCGACCGCCTGTGCGAGCTGAACGTGATCCAGCAAGTGGCCAACGTCGGCCACACCAGCATCGTGCAGAACGCCTGGCATCGCGGGCAGAGCCTGTCGATCCACGGTTGCATCTACGGGATCAAGGACGGTCGCTGGAAGAGCCTGGATACGACCATCAGCGGTTTCGAACAGCTGCCACCGCAATATCGCCTGCGTCCCCTCGGCGCCGTCTGAATGCGGGCTGGCCGCTGCGTGAAGACGCAGCGGCCAGCGGCGGACTTCAGAGGTGCGGCACCTCGGTGCTTGGCGCCGGTGCTGGAGCCTTGAGCTGCTTGAGCTGGGTCGTGACCGGTGCGCTGCTGCACTTGGCCGCGGCCTGCTGCTCGGTCAGCTTGCGTACCGAGGTGTAGAACAACTCGCAGGTCTGCTCTTTCTGGGTCACCTGCCAGGTCTGGGTGCAACTGCTGAGCAGGGTGCTCGGATCCGTCCCCGGCTTGCTGCCCATGCCGGCCTGCCAGCAGGCCGCGCTCAAATCCTGTCCCATGACTTTCAGCCCGGCGGCGTCGGCCTTGGCCTCGTCGTTGTCATAGTTGGCCGGGTCCGCGGCGTACCAGATGTAGCTCGGGTGGTTGGCGCCCAGGACCGGTACCTTCACCCCTTCGCTGGGGCTGATCTGCGCCAGGCCCAGCACATTCACCGTCACCCCGTATTGCTGCTTGAGCCAATTGCGCACCGGCGTGCCGAAAGCCACCATCGGCAGGGCCGCGCCGCTGGCGGTCTGGCTGACCTGCTTGACCATGGTGGTCTGGTAACTGTTGAAGTAGCCATAGACCCCTTCCAGGCTCTTGCCGGCGCTGGAAGGCGCGGCGATCGGCGCGATATCGACGATGGTCTGGTAGGCCGGGGTCTGCTCGGCGGCGATGCCGTTGACGGTGAGCAACGAGGCCCAGCGGTCGGTGGTGGCCGATTCCAGATAGTCCTGGAAGTGGGTCAGCGAATAGTCAGGCGGGAAGTGCAGCAGCTCCACGCTCTTGCGGTTTTCCAGGGCCATGCCCAGGGGCAGGAACAGATACCAGCTGTATTCCCAATGACCGTCGCTGTTGAGCTGGCTGGCGCCTTTGTAGGCCAGGTCGCCGGCATCGAGCAGGGCGCTCAACGGCTTGTCGTAGCCCTGGGGCACGCCGCTGATGGAGGCCACGACCTTGTCGCTGACGGTTTTGACGCTGACCTTGGCCGTGCTGTAGCCGTCACGCTGCACGCTCTGGGTCAGGTAGTGAGCCACCGTCTCCTCAAGGGTCCAGTTGCGATAGCAGATCACGTTGCAGTTGTTGGGGTAGGCGAAGAGTTGGGTGACGCGCTGGGGGCTGCCCAGGTCGACCTCGACATCGGCTCGGGCCGTCGTACTCAAGGCGGCAGCGGTCAGCGCGAGGGTGATTCCTGCGAATTTGAACATGCTCAGATCCTTTTCAGCGTGAACCCCTCCACGGGGGCTGTTCATACTGGAACACCGCCGTGGATAGAGAAAGACAACGGATAAAAAATCTGCCCCCCATGTACGGGGCTCAGCCTGGTAGCAGCCGGGTCAGCGGGAAGGCCGGGTAGAACACCTGGCAAGCGTGGATGACGCCGACCATCAGCAACAAGAAAACCGGTTGCCAGGGACTGAAGTGTGACCAGTGCAAGACGCTCAGCCAGGGGTGCTTGAGCCTGAATGCTTCGCTCACCTGGCCGATGCGCTTGTGGTGCAGGACGCCAATCAGGGTAAAGCCCAGATACGTCAGCATGCCCAGCAGGCCGAGCAGGCTGGCGAACAGCGCCATCAAGGCGAGGAAGGGAATACCGTGGCGCAGTAGCCTTCGATACGGCGGCCTGTGCAGCGATTTCGGTATCAGGCGTTCACTCAGCCACAGGTCCAGATCAAGCATGCGCAGCGCCAGGGCGTTCCAGGCGGTCAGGGCCAGCAGCCCGAGCACTGCCGCCAGCCAGCCGCCCAGTGCCGCCAAGATGGCCGCATGCAAGGGCGGGTCGTGGCGCTCCTGAATGAAAAACAGGGTCAGCGCCAGCGCGATGCCCAGCCAGGCTCGCACCCATGTTTCACCCGTCGTGGAGGATTGCGGCATGAATTTCTGCCAATAGAACACGTCACTCTGCGGCAGGCGTTCGATCAGTTGAGGGAAGCGCCAGGTCAGGGTCTGTGCCAACTGCTGGCAGGCTTGCCATTCATTCTGGGTAAAGCCGCGGGTGAGATTGCGCTGTTGGCGCGGGGACAGGGGCTTGGCGAGCAGTTGCGCCGCCAGCACCTCCGGCGCCCAGCTGTGCTCCTGCTGCAGCTTGTGTTGCAAGTCCTGGTAGAAGGCCTCCTGCTCACAGCGCTGGACCAGTTGTTGCCAGATCCAGGCCGGCTCCGGAATGGCGCCGCGTTGTTCATCCCAGCCGAACACTTGGCAGACCCGCTCGAACAGGGGAACGCTCCACTGTTGCTCGTTGAGCAGTATCAACACCGTGCTTTGCCATTGCAGACGGTGATCGAAAATCTGCAGCCAGGGCCGTTCGCTGTATTGCGTCAACAGCGCCAGGAACGCCCGTTCCTGGTTGGCCTGCAGTTGTTCTTCCAGGGCCTGGCGGTAATAGCTCAGCAGGGCATCCACCAGCGAGCGTTGTTGCGTCTCGCTCATCGACAGGCTTTGCCAGGGTGTCAGCCAATCCAGGTGTCGAACCGCCCAATCGATCAGGGGCGCGCGCTGTTCCGGGTGCTTGCAGCAATGCTCCAGCAGCAGGTTCTGGAAGTCCTGGGCGCATTCCCGGGCCTGAGCCTCCGGCCAGCGTTGTGGCAGGTTCTCCAGGGTCAGGCCCTTGAGCAGGGCCTGTGCCGGTGTTGGCGCGACAGCGGCTGCTGGCATGGGCGCCAGGGGCGGGCTCATTTCAACCAGGCCCGACCAGGCCTGCAGGTTGTCCCCAGGCAGAGCCGCGGCGACGGGCTCGGCACAACCGTCGTCGGTTTCGTCTTCCCGCCAGCGGGCCAATTGCAGCGCCCGCTCATAAGCCTCGCGCAGGCGCTGGAAGCCTTCGGCATCTTCATCGGGGCGGGTGGTTTTCAGGCGTTTGGCGTAGCTGCGCTTGATGCTGCGCTCATCGGCATCGTCCGGCAGCTCCAGCAGGGTCCAACAGTCCATGTCGCCGCTCCTCAGTGCCAGTGGCCGTTTTCCAGCCTCTGCAACTGTTCACTGAGCTGGTTGCGCACTTCGCGGATCTTGCGCTCGTCCTGGGTGTCCAGCACTTGCTGGAACTGCCCGGCCCAGTAACCGATCTGCTCGCGCAATTCCCCCAGGCTTTCCTGATACAGGCGCTCCAGGCGGGCACTGAGCAGGGTGTTGACCTGCTGGTCGCGGGGATGAACCTTGAGTTGCTCCAGGGCCTTGAGCCGCTGCTGGATTTCTTCCGGGGTCAGCACGCCGGGGTTGTTCTCGATCACCAGGGAGCGGCTTTCACCGGTCAGGGGAATGCTCACCTGGGCTTCCAGCAGGCCGTTGATGTCATAGGTGAAACGCACGTCCAGCGAGACTTCGCCGGCCGGGCGCTTGGGCACCTGCATTTCCAGCTGGCCGAGGGCGACGTTGTCGCGCACCAGGCGGCTCTCGCCCTGGAAAATCTTCAGCAGCACCTGTTCCTGGTTGTCGTGCAGGGTCTGCACGGTCTTGACCCGGCTCACCGGCACCACGCTGTTGCGCTCGATGATCGGCAGGTAGTGCCCGCCCTCGATCTGGTTGCCGTACTGCTGGGAGGTTTCGATGCCCAGGGTGTAGGAGCAGACGTCGGTCAGCACCACTTCCTCCAGGGCCGCGGAGCGTGCCTTGAGGGCGGCCTGGACCGCCGCGCCCTGGGCCACCACTTCGTCGGGGTCGAGGCTGATGGACGGAAAGCGCCCGAACAGCCCCGCCGCCAGCTTGCGCACCAGGGGCATGCGGGTGGCGCCACCCACCAGGAGGATTTCATCCAGGTCGCTGACGCGGATCCGCGCGTCGCGCAGGGCCCGCTCGATGGGCGCCCGCAGGCGTTCCAGCAGGGGCGTATAGAGGCTGGCCAACTGCGCCTGGGTGATGGTCTGGGACCATTGCCGGCCATCGACCCGCAGGCTGAACTCGGCGCTGGGTTCCTGGCCCAGGGCACGGCGTACCCGTTCGGCTTCGCGGCGCAGGGCCTGGAGCACGCTCTGGCGCTCGGGAAAGTCCGCCGTCCGGCCTTGCTGCTCGATGAAGTGCTCCAGCAGCAGGCTGTCGAAATCTTCGCCGCCGAGGAAGTTGTCGCCGGCGCTGGCGCGGACTTCCATGACCCCGTCGAACAGCTCCAGGATCGACACGTCGAAGGTGCCGCCGCCGAGGTCGAAGACCAGGAACGAGGTTTCCTTGTCGCGCTGGTGCAGGCCGTAGGCCAGGGCCGCCGCGGTGGGTTCGTTGATCAGCTTTTCCACCTTCAGCCCGGCCAGCTCGCCGGCAATGCGCGTGGCCTTGCGCTGGGCATCGCTGAAATAGGCCGGCACGCTGATCACCGCTTCTTCCACCGGCTCGCCGTAGGCGCGCTCGACGTCCTCCTTGAGGCTCTTGAGCACCAGGGCCGAGAGTTCTTCCGGACGCAACAGGCGATCTCCCAGGCGCACTTCGGTGGCGCTGCCCATGTAGCGCTTGAACAGTGCGCTGGTCAGTTGCGGGTGGGTGTGCAGGCGCTCCTTGGCGGCTTGCCCCACCAGCACCCGGCCCTCATCGTCCAGCCCCACCACGCTGGGGGTGAGCAACTGGCCCAGGGCGTTGGGCACCAGCTCGCTGGCGGTGTCGCGCCAGACCGCCACCAGACTGTTGGTGGTCCCCAGGTCGATGCCTACGATCATGACGACGAACTCCCTTTCCAATCGGAAAACTGATGAAACAAATAAGTGGCGCGCAGGATATTACCCGTCGGGTGGATGGGTAAAGTGCGTGATGTCACATGGCTATTATTGGCGCCGTTGCCGCAGGGCCGAAGCCGCTCTTGAGCTTCGGCCCTGCGCTGGCTGGCGGGCCCGTTGCGGGCCCCGCCGGGGTCAGACGCTGAAGTGCAGGGCGTTGGTCAGGTCGCCCATGGGCTTCTGGCCCCGGGCGATCATGGCCTCGTCGCGTTCCTTGATGCCGTCCAGGGTTTCCAGCTGGAACACCCGGGTGATCAGCCGCAGGATCGAAGCGGTGTCATACACCGTGTGATCCACCGTGCCCTTGCGGGCGAACGGCGACACCACCAGCGCCGGTATCCGCGTGCCCGGGCCCCAGCGATCGCCCTGGGGCGGTGCCACGTGGTCCCACCAGCCGCCGTTTTCGTCGACGGTGACGATCACCACCATGTTTTTCCATTGCGGGCTTTCCTGCAGCACTTTCAACGCGCGGTCGATGTGCCGGTCGCCGGCGGCCACATCGGCATAGCCGGCGTGCAGGTTGAGGTTGCCCTGGGGTTTGTAGAAGGTCACCGCGGGCAGCTTGCCGGCTTCGGCGTCGGCGAAGAACTTGTTGGTGCTCGACTCATCCCCCAGGCCGCCGTCGCGCAGGCGCTTGGCGCGCTCGGCGGGGTTTTCCGGGCCCTGGCGCAGGAAGTAGTTGAACGGCTGGTGGTGGTACTGGAAGTTGGGGATCTTGGGAATCCCGCCGGAATCCTTGAACTGCTCCAGGGTCGCCTGCCAGGCGCCGCCGTACCAGGCCCAGTCGACGTTGTTCTTCGACAGCTTGTCGCCGATGTGCTCGTGGGTCTGCGGCACCAGCACGCTGGGCAGGTCGGGCTTGGCGTAGTCCGGGCGCTCCGGGTCGCGGATCCAGGTCGGCCAGTAGGGCGGGGCCATGGTGTTGACTGCGTAGCCGTCCGGGGTCAGGGCACTGGGGCCGAACTGCGGGGCGCCGTCCATGGCACTGGCCGGGGATTTGTCCAGGGGCTTGAGGCGGGTGCCTTTGGGGTCGTCGCCCTGCAAGGTGGCGATCTGCGACTTGGCCACCGAGTTGGCGGCGTCCGGGTAGAACGGCACCTTGGCGCTGATCAGGTACTGGTGGTTGAGGAACGAGCCGCCAAAGGCGCCCTGGAAGAAGTTGTCGCAGAGCACGAATTCCCGGGCCACATCCCACAGGCGCAGGGAATAGCGGGTCTGGGCGTAGTGGCCCATGGTCAGGGCGCCGGAGTCGGCCCAGGCCACGAAGCCGTCGTTCTTGCCGCCGTTGATCTGCATCTGGTTCTGGTAGAACAGGTGCCACAGGTCGCGGGTCACCAGGCCCAGAGGCAGGTCCTCGCCGCTGGGGGCCTTGAGGGCGAACGGCGCGTTGGGCAGGTTTTCCTGGAACTGGGTTTCCACCGGGTAGGTGACGCCGTCCAGGGTTTGCGGGCCGACCTGGAGAATGCCGCCCCAGACCGGTGGCAGTTTCGACAGCAGGCTGCCGTCACGGTCGCGCTGTTGGAACGCCTCGGGCTTGAGCGCCGACAAGGGCTTCTCCACCCCGGGGAAGTTGGCGAACAGGTTGTTGAAGCTGCGGTTCTCGGCGAACAGCACCACCACGTTCTTCACCTGCTCGCGCAGCGCCTTGTCCAGTTCCGCGGGAGACAGTGGCCGCTCCTGCGGTTTGCCTGCCGGCTCATCGGACTTGGCGCAGGCGCTCAGGGTGGCGCCGACCCCAAGAACGGCAACGCCGCCGAGGAAGCGGCGGCGGCTGGAATCGGTGGGCTGGTCGGCGGTGGTTTCGGGGAGGTCACGCTGATCGGTATCGTCGCTCATGTCGGGTCCTTGCTCGTCGATCTGAGAGTTCGTTACAAAATATTTCGGTCGCACGGTAGCAATCGAATATGACGCAAAGACTACATGAATGCTTCAAGAGTCCACTGCGATCGCTCGGGAATCATCTGAAATCTGCGTCGAAACAGGATTGTCCACAGGCCCGCTGCGTTCAGCGGCAGCGGGCCTGCGGGCATTCAGGGAAGTACCGGCGGCAAGTACGCCAGGGTGGTGCCCAGGGCCCAGAGCAGCACCAGCACCAGGGGCGCGTGCACCAGCAGCTGGACGAAGGAGAAACCGATCAGGTCGCGGGCCTTCAAGCCCAGTACCCCCAGCAACGGCAGCATGTAGAAGGGGTTGATCAGGTTCGGCAGGGCTTCGGCAGCGTTGTAGATCTGCACCGCCCAGCCCAGGTGGTACTGCAGGTCATTGGCCACTTGCATCACATAGGGCGCCTCGATGATCCACTTGCCGCCGCCCGAGGGAATGAAGAAGCCCAGCACCGCCGAATACAGGCCCATCAACAGGGCGTAGGTGTCGTGGGAGGCGATCTGCACGAAGAAGGTCGAGATGTGATGGGCCAGGGTCTGGCCGTCCACCCCCTTGACCACCGTCATCAGCGCGGCGATCGAGCCATACAGGGGGAACTGGATCAGCACCCCGGTGGTGGTGGGCACCGCCCGGGCCACGGCGTCGAGAAAGCTGCGCGGGCGCCAATGCAGCAGGGCGCCGACCATCAGGAACAGGAAGTTGTAGGTGTTGAGCCCGGAAATCGCGGTGATCGCCGGCTTGGTGGCGAACTCGTGATACAGCCAGCCGGCGGCCAGCAGCGCCAGGAGCAGGGTCAGCAGCGGGCTGTACTCCAGCCACTCGCCGGGGCGGGTCCGCGGTTGCGGCTTGGGCATGCTGAAGCTTGGATCGACCCCGCAGGCCTGGGCATCCCGGGCACTGTTGGGCCCCGGGGCGGTGGCGTAGGCGACGATCAGCGAGACGACGATCAGGGCCAGCAGCAACACCCCCGACTGCCAGAGAAAGATGGTCTGGGTGAAAGGAATCACCCCGGTGATGGCCAGGATCGACGGCGGCAGGCTGCCCGGGTTGGCTTGCAACTGCGCGGCCGAGGACGACAGACCCAGGGCCCATACCGCGCCCAGGCCCAGGTAGGCGGCAGCGCCGGCGGCGCGGTAGTCCATGCGCAGTTCGGTGCGCCGGGCCAGGGCCCGCACCAGGAGCCCGCCGAACACCAGGGACAGGCCCCAGTTGAGCAACGAGGCGACCATGGAAATCAGCGCCACCCAGGCCACCGCCGAGCGGCCGTTCTTGGGAATGCGCGCCAGCTTGTCGATCAGTTTCACCGCCGGTGGCGAGCTGGCCACCACATAACCGCCGATGACCACGAAGGCCATCTGCATGGTGAAGGGGATCAGGCTCCAGAAACCGTCGCCGAAGGCCATGGCGGCGTCGGTGGGCTTGGCGCCCATGGCCAGGGTGGCCAGGGCGACGATGATCACCGCCAGCGCGGCAAACACCCAGGAGTCGGGAAACCAGCGTTCGGCCCAGTTCGAACAGCGCAGGGCGAAGCGGGCGGAGCGGCTATCTTGAATATCAGCGGCCACGTGAATACCTCGGGTTTCTTATGTTTATAAGGAGGTCGGCCGCCCCAGGCTGAGGCGGCCGAGAACTGTGCAAGAATGCGGCAATTGCCACGGACTGCAAAGGATTCAACGTCGATGTCATTTTCCTCCGAAGAACGCGCCGCACTGCTCAAGATCAAGGGTGTCGGCCCGACGGTGGTCGGTCGCCTGGAACAACTGGGCATCACCTCCCTGGCCCAGCTGGCCGCCGCCGATGCCCTGGATATCGTGACCCAGGCCTCGGCTCTGGTCGGTTCCAGCTGCTGGAAAAACAGCCCTCAGGCCCGCGCGGCGATCCAGGCGGCCATCGCCATGGCCAAGGGCAACTGAAGCGGTGCAGCGCCAACCATCCTTCGCCTACCAGGCGGTCTACCGCTACCTGTCGCAGTGGATCGACAACGCCGCCAGCGATCAGGAGCAACGCTTGCCGTCACTGCGCGAGCTGGCGCAGCGGCTGAAGGTTTCCCTGTCCACCACCAAGTACGCCTACGCCCTGCTGGAGGATGAAGGGCGCATCCAGTCGCGGCCGCGCCAGGGCTATTTCACCCGGGCCCTGGCCGCGGCACCCTTGCCCGAAGCCGGGGCGGACCTGCTCGACAACCTTTATGCCCAGGCTCGCCAGCCGGGGCGCCTGGCGCTGTGCAGCGACGCGCCGGCGATGCTGCTGTCCCTGGAACAACCCCTGCTGATGACCGAACGCGAACTGGCCCGGCAGTACCCGCGCAACTCGGCGCCGCTGTACCAGCCCCTGGGCGAGCGGGAACTGCGCAGCGAACTGGCCCGGCGCTATACCCGCTCCAGCGGCGACTACTGGCAGGCCGACCAGGTGTACCTGGGGCCTGATCTGCGCAGTGTGCTGGAGTTGCTGTTGCAGACCCTGGACCTGGCCGGCAGCGTGGTACTGGTGGAGTCGCCCTGTTCCTGGGCGATCTTGCGCCTGCTGCGGGCGGCGCGCCTGCGGATCATCGAACTGCCCCTGGACGGCGCCGGCTGCTTCGATCTGCAGCAGGTGCAGGCGTTGCTGCAGCGCGAGCCGGTACGTCTGGCGGTGTTGTCCTCGACGGTGAATATCCCCCACGGCAGCCTGATGCCCGCGGTCGACAAACAGCAACTGTGCCGTTGGTTCAGCGAGCGCGGGATCTGGCTGCTGGAGAACGACAGCTACGGTGAATTCAGCTTTGTGCCGGGCGCCGCGCGCTATCGGGACTTTGCCGATCCGGAGCGCCTGCTGGTGTTCGCCTCCCTGGACAAGGCCGTCGGTGCCGAGGCGCCGTTGAGCTATCTGCTGAGCCGCAGCCTGGGCCCGCAATTGCAGCGCCAGTTTCTCGAACGTTCCTTTCGCCTGTCGCCGATCCGTCAGAAGGCGCTGGCACGGCTCTTCAGTTCCGGGCGGGTCGACCAGCACCTGGTGAAACTGCGGGGGCAACTGAGCCTGCGCATGCAACAGCTGCACCGGCTGCTGGAACAGCAGGCGGGCGGTCAATTGCACGCACCGCTGGCCGCCGGGGGCGCGACCTTGTGGGTCGAGGCGCGGCGCCCGGTGCTGATGACCCGGGTCTATGAGCGCCTGCTGGCCGAGGGCATCGTCATTGCGCCGGGGGGCATCTTCAGTCAGCAGGGCTTGTGGCAGCAGCACCTGCGCCTGAGTTTCACCCTGGATTGGAGCAAGGACATCCAGGGCGCCCTTGGGCAACTGGCGCATGTGGTGAGTCAGGCGTCCTCAACCACCCCATAACAATGCTGCAGCTGCGGGAAGGCCTGCTCCCGCACTTCTGCGGCGAAGCGTTCGCAGGCCTGGCTGATCAGGGCGCCGGCATCGGCGTACTGCTTGACGAAGCGAGGCACCTGGGGCCCGCCCAGCCCCAGCAGGTCCTCGGTCACCAGCACCTGGCCGTCACAGGCCGGGGAGGCGCCGATGCCAATGGTCGGCATCGCTGAAAAGTCGCTGATGCGCCGCGCCAGGGGTTCGGCCACCCCTTCCAGCAACAGGCTGAAGGCACCGGCCTCAAGGTGGGCCCGGGCATCGGCCTCGATCTTGCCGGCCGCCTCGCTGTCGAGCCCCTGGGCCTTGAACCCGCCCATCTGATTGACGAACTGCGGCATCAGGCCGATATGGGCCATCACCGGGATACCCCGCTGCACCAGGAACTCCACGGTGGGCGCCAGGGCCTGGCCGCCCTCCAGCTTGAGCGCGGCGCAGCCGGTGCGTGCCATCACCTCGGCGGCATTGCGGTAGGCCTGTTGCGGGGATTCCTGATAGCTGCCGAAGGGCATGTCGGCGATCACGCAGGCCAGGCGGCTGCCGGCCACCACGGCGCGGGTGTGGGCGATGATCTCCGCCAGGCTCATGTCCAGGGTCGAGGTACGGCCGTAGCCGACCATGGCGGTGGAATCGCCGATCAGGATGAAATCCACGAAAGGGTCCATCAGCCGTGCCATGTGGCTGGTGTAGGCGGTGAGGGACACGATCTTCTGCCGGCCCTTCATGGCCACCAGTTGCGGGACGCTCAGGCGCTGGGTGCGGGTATGGCTGCTCATGACGACTTTCCTGATTCTGCTGGGGTGGGAAAGTGCCTGATTATTGGCCTGGAGCGCGGCCGTTCAAGGTACAGAAAATCGCGGAAAACCAGCCCAGGGCAGGGAACGGGTTGTTCCCCGGATCTTTTGCGTAGACCATGAGCGCCTTTGCTTTGTGCTGCCATCGAGTTGCGTTCATGACCCCTTCCACCGAGTCGTCGCCGGCGCGCTTTTCCCGCGCCGACTACAAGACCCTGGGCCTGGCCGCCCTGGGCGGAGCCCTGGAAATCTACGATTTCATCATCTTCGTATTTTTCGCCCTGACCCTGAGCCAGTTGTTCTTCCCCCCGGAAATGCCCGAATGGCTGCGCCTGCTGCAAAGCTTCGGGATCTTCGTCACCGGCTACCTGGCCCGGCCCCTGGGCGGCATTCTCATGGCGCATTTCGCCGATCGGCTGGGGCGCAAGAAGGTCTTCAGCCTGAGCATCCTGATGATGGCGTTGCCCTGCCTGCTGATCGGAATCATGCCGACCTACGCCCAGATCGGCTATTTCGCGCCCTTGCTGCTGCTGGCGCTGCGGGTGCTGCAGGGCGCTGCGGTGGGCGGTGAGGTGCCCAGCGCCTGGGTGTTCGTCGCCGAGCACGCGCCACGGGCCCATCGCGGCTATGCCCTGGGCTTCCTGCAGGCCGGGCTGACCTTCGGCTACCTGCTGGGCGCGCTGACCGCGACCCTGCTGGCGCGGGTCTTCAGCCCCGAGGAAATCCTCGACCACGCCTGGCGCTATCCCTTCCTGCTGGGCGGGGTGTTTGGCGTGATCGGCGTCTGGTTGCGCCGCTGGCTGAGTGAAACCCCGGTGTTCATGGCGTTGCAGGAGCAGCGCGAGAACGCCGCGGAACTGCCCCTGCGCACCGTGTTGCGCGAGCACCGGCTGGCGATCCTGCCGGCGCTGATCCTGACTTGCGTGCTGACCTCGGCGGTGGTGGTGTTCGTGGTCATCACCCCGACCATGATGCAGAAAAGCTTCGGCATGAGCGCCAGCCACACCTTTGCCCTGAGCAGCCTGGGCATCGTCTTCCTCAACATTGGCTGCGTGCTGGCGGGGCTGATCGTCGACCGCCTTGGCGCCTGGCGCACGGTGATGCTCTACAGCCTGCTGCTGCCCTTGGGCATCGCCGTGCTCTATGGCTGCCTGATCAGCGGCGGCACCTGGATCGGCCTGGCCTACGCCATTGCCGGCCTGGGTTGCGGTGTGGTGGGGGCGGTGCCCTCGGTGATGGTCAGCCTGTTTCCACCGCGGATTCGGGTCTCGGGGATCTCCTTCACCTACAACATCGCCTATGCCCTCTGGGCCAGTACCACCCCGTTGCTGCTGATCGCCCTGATGCCCTGGAGCCCGTGGATCTGCGTGATCTATTGCGCGCTGATGGGCGCAGTGGGGGTGATCAGTGCCGGTTACTTCGGCGGCCGCGTGGGCGAGGAGCTGCCGCTGGCGCGAGGATCCTGCGCCGTGGATCAGGGGTAGGAAATTTCTTCATCAGCTTGTGATCAAGCGAAACAGCGAGCTAGAGCCTTCGCCAAAAGGCCGATGAATCTACCCTGAAAATGGGCTGAAAAATGGCTTTCAGCCCTTGGTTTTTTCCCGCTAATCTCTCGGAAAAACGCGGCCCGCGCCAGGGTTTCCGGGAGCTGTCTTGATTCGTTCGACGCTGTGTTCCTTGCGAAATTTCTCCGCCCTCGCCCCACTGCTGCAAGTGGCGTTGGTGAGCTTTGTGCTGGGGTTGGTATTCGTCCTGATCGAGGCCTGGACCAGTACCCTGGTGGACTATGGCCTGGAAGGCGCCAGCCCCGACAGCCTCAGTGCCTGGGTGGTCAGGGTGGAGGCGGGGGCGCTGCTGGTCGAAGACCTCGATAGCGGCGAACGCCAACGCTTGCGCTTGAGCCCCGAGCTGACCCGGCTCCAGGTGCCGCTCGCACAACTACCCGGACAGCCCCTGGTGCTGAGTCATCTGCGGGGTTACCTGCTGGGTTGTACCCGCGACGATCAGCCCTGGTGCGTTGCCCGGTGTGACAGCGCCGAGCAATGCCAGCAGCGCCTGCGCGAGCGCGAATCCTGCCTGGGCATGCTGGGTTTCGCCTGGCTCGGCAGCCTGGTGTGCCTGCTTGCCCATGGCCTCGGCTCCCGCCGGTTCTACCGGCATTCGGCGCCCTGATGGCGCTTTTGCGGGCAAGCCCGCCGCTACCGGCGCCATCGCCTAGCAGCCGGCTCGCCGGCGAAAGCGGCCGCCGAGCCTTGCACCATTGCGCATGACCCGGCGGGCGGCTATTCGGGCAGCAGTTGCTCCAGGTAGCGGGTACGTTCGTTGCTCAGGCGGGTCACGCAACGGTTGATCAGGGTGACGTGGGCCGGTTTGCCCGGCGCCACTTCGAAGGCTTCCAGCACGCAGGTGCTGTCGCGGTACTTGATCCAGGCCCGCTGCGCGTTCTTCAACTTGCCGAGGTATTCCTGCTCTTGCAGCAGGCTGCTGGGATACAGGTTGTGCACCCGTGCCAAGAGCGCCTGATAGCTCTGATTGAGGGCATTGTCGGCCCGTTCCTTGTCTTGCTGGGCACAGCGATCGACCTGTTCGCTGACCTCGATGTGGCTGCAGTCCAGCGGGGCGGCCCGGGTGCGGATTTCGGTGAACGTGACCGAGCGTTTCGCTAATACGTGACCGGTGCTTCCACCCCGGTTGCGCGGGTTCTGGATTGTAATCGCATCGGTCACGATGCGGCTTGTTCCTCGGCTTTTTTTCGGCGCAGCGACTCGCCTTTCATCGTCAGTCGGTAGGCGTTGTGCACCAGGCGGTCGAGGATGGCATCGGCCAGGGTCGGGTCGTTGATCCAGCCGTGCCAGTGCTCGATGGGCAGTTGGCTCGTCAGGATGGTGGAGCGGCTGCCAGCGCGGTCGTCGATCACCTCCAGCAGGTCATGCCGGGCTCCTTCCTCCAGCGGGGCTAGCGCCCAGTCGTCCAGCACCAGGACGTCGACCTTTGCCAGCTGTTGCAGGGTACGGCCGAAGCTGCCGTCGCCATGAGCGATGCGCAGTTGTTCCAGCAGGCGCGGGGTGCGCAGGTACAGGGTGCTATAGCCCTGGCGGCAGGCCTGGTTGCCCAGGGCGCAGGCCAGCCAGGTTTTGCCGGCACCGGTCGGGCCGGTCAGCAGCAGGTTGTGCTGCTGGCGGATCCAGTCGCCACTGGCCAGGGTGGCGATCAGACGCTCGTCCAGGGCGCGTCCGGTGCGGCGGTCGAGATCTTCCAGGCAGGCGTTGGCGTACTTGAGCTTGGCCTTCTTGCGCAGCCGTACCAGGCGCTGGTTGTCACGCCAGGCCAGTTCGCGGTCGAGCAGTAGGCCGAGGCGTTCATCGAAGCTCAGGCTGTGGCTGGCCGGCAGCGTCCATTGCTCTTCCAGGGCGCGGGCCATGCCGTCCAGGCGTAGCTGGTGCAGTTGATTCAGGGTGTGTTGCGGCATCATCGAACAGCTCCTGTTGCGGGGGTTGGTAGTAGTCGGCGCCACGGACGTTCTCGTGGTCGCCGGGTAAGGTCGTTTCGGCGGCACGCTGGGGCAGCGGCTGTTGATCCAGGCCTTGCTGGAGCAGGTTGCGCACGCTGCGCCCGGTGAAGGCGCGCAGGTGTACGGCACGTTCGGCAGCGGCTTCCAGGCGTGCATTGCCATAGCGCCGGGCCAGCGAGAGCAGGCCGAGGCAGGCGCGGTAGCCCATCTCCGGGTGCGGCTTGTGGGTCAGTTGGTGATCGATCAGTTGGCGCGTGTAGGGGCCGATCCGCGCGCCCCAGTCGAGCAGGCGTTGTGGCGTCCATTCGCGATGCGCCTGGTGCGCCGCGGGCATGTGCTCGCGCTGGGTACTGTAAGCGCCGCGTCGCCCCAGCAGCAGGTGGCTGGCCACCCGCCGGTTGCCATGCAGCACTTCCAGGGTGTGTGCCGTCAGTCGCACGTCCACGTTCTGCCGGGCCAGGGCGGAGGGCACGCTGTAGAAGCTGCCATTGACCTCGATGTGGTAGTCGATGCTGACCTTGCAGCGCTTGAAGGTGGCGACCTCGTAGGGATGCACCGGCAGCGCTCGCAAGGCCGGGCGATCCAGGCGCTCGAACCAGTCGCGCCGGCAGCCATCGAGCCGCTTGAACGGGCGCCGATTCAGATCCTCCAGCAGCTCGGCGATGGCCTGGTTAAGCGCATGCAGGCTGAAGAACTGCCGATGGCGCAGCCGCGCCATGATCCAGCGCTCGACCACCTGCACCGCCACCTCGGCCTTGGCCTTGTCCTGAGGCTTGCGTGGCCGTGCCGGCAGGATCACCGTCTGGTAATGACGCGCGCACTCCAGCGTGGCCCGGTTCAGGCCCGGCTCGTAGCGATCCGGCTGGGCGACCAGGGCGCGCGGATTGTCCGGCACAACCATTTCCGGCACGCCGCCAAAGTAGGTCAGAGCCTGGCCCAGCGAGGTCAGCCAGTCCACCTGGGTTTCGCCTGGCGTCGCGCAGGCATAGGTGTAATTCGAGGCGCCCAGGGCGGCGACGAAGATGTGCGCCCGGCGCACTTCGCCGGTGGCCGGGTCGACCACCGGCAGCGTCGGCCCGGCATAGTCGATGAATAGCTTCTCGCCCGCACGGTGCAGCTGACGCATCGAACGTTTGAGCGTCTGGGCGTAGCGCCGGTAGTGCTCGACGAACTGGGTGTAGCGGTAGGTCGGCTGGCCCGCATGCGCGGCGAGATATTCCTCCCACAGCAGCTGCAAGGTCACGCCCTTGCGTCGCAACTCGCGGTGGATGCTCAGCACATCGGGCAGCACTCGCTCACCGCGCGGCTTGTTCGTCGACGTCGGTGCAAACAAGGCGGCCGCCAGCGCGGCCTCGTCCATGGCCACCAGCGCCGGCCAGTCCAGCCCGGCCACCCGCGCCGCCGCGATGTACTTGCTAACCACGCCCTTGGACAGCTGCAAGGCACGGGCAATCTTCTCGTGGGACAAGCCGGCCTCAAACTTGAGGCGCAGACATTCTTTGATGTTTCGCATGGCTACTCGCGGCGCCGCCATCTTCCTCTCCCGAAATCGGTCGAGGATGGCGGCGCATCAGGTCATGCGCAACGAAGGGGAAGGCTTTCGCTAAGTCGTGACCGGCGATTTCGGTAAGCCGTGACCACCTGTTTCGGAACAGGCGGAAAATCGGTCACGTTGCTACCGAAATGAGCGGTCACGCGTTAGCGAAATGACCGGTCACGATCAACCGAAACGGCCGGTCACGGTGCTCCGAAATCCGCACCCGGGCGGCAGGCGATCCGCCGCCAACCCCGAGCAGCAGAGCCACAGCGAGGCCGAAGATCCAGGGCTGATGATGCATGACGGTCCCTTCGCGCTGAGAGTGGAGCGGGCATTCTACAGCGCCGCCGTCGATGCAGAAGAGGGTGGCCGCGGGCCCGGGCTTCGGGTGCGGCGCCTGGTTCGCTCGGTACGGCCGCCCACTGATGTCCGGCAGATGAGCGCAAGATGACAATTCGCTTATCCAGCCGCGATCCCTCGGACAATCGAACTATCATCAGGCCGACGCTTTTCAGCCACAGGAGCATGTTCCATGGGTGCAGGACACCAACACGGCCAGGCGCGGGCCGGGCATGAACGCAAGTTGTGGATGGCCCTGGGGCTGACCGGCAGCTTCATGCTCGCCGAAGTCATCGGCGCCTTTGTCACCGGCAGCCTGGCGTTGCTCTCGGATGCCGCGCACATGCTCACCGACACCCTGGCCCTGGCCATCTCCCTGGTGGCGATCCAGGTGGCCAAGCGCCCGGCGGACCGCAAGCGCACGTTCGGCTACGCGCGTTTCGAAATCCTCGCGGCGGCCTTCAATGCCCTGCTGCTGTTCGTGGTGGCGTTCTACATCCTGTTCGAGGCCTGGCAACGCTTGCAGGCTCCGGCCGCGATCCAGTCCACGGGGATGCTGGTGATCGCCGTGCTGGGGTTGATCGTCAATTTGATCGCCATGGGCCTGCTGGCCTCGGCCAGCAGCCAGAGCCTCAACGTCAAGGGCGCGTACCTAGAAGTGTGGAGTGACATGCTCGGTTCATTGGGGGTGATTGGCGCGGCCCTGGTGATCATGTTCACCGGCTGGGGCTGGGTCGACTCCCTGGTGGCGGCGGCCATCGGCTTCTGGGTGCTGCCAAGGACCTGGACCCTGCTCAGGGAGAGCATGAACGTGCTGCTGCAAGGGGTGCCGGACGGGATCGACATCGAGCTGGTGGAGCAGGCCATTCGCGGCGTGCCCGGGATCGGCGACGTGCATGACCTGCACATCTGGGCCCTGACCAGCGGCAAGAACGTGCTCAGCGCGCATCTGGTGGCGCACCTGCAGGGGCGCGACGAGCAGGCGATCCTGGCCGAGGTCACCGAGCTGCTGCAGGAGCGCTTCGAGATTGCCCACGTCACCCTGCAGGTGGAGCAGGTGGGGTTTCACCAGCAGGTGCATGAACATTGAAGGAGCAGCGCGCGCCCAGGAGCTGGCGCCCCCGCGAACCCGGCCTCGCGCCTCAGTCGCGTTCTTCGAGGACGTAACCCACGCCGCGCAACGTGTGGATCAGCTTGCGTTCGAACGGATCGTCGATCTTCGCCCGCAGGCGGCGGATCGAGACTTCCACCACATTGGTGTCGCAATCGAAGTTCATGTCCCAGACAAAGGAGATGATCTGGGTTCGCGACAGCACCACTCCGCTCTGGCGCATCAGCAGGTGCAGCAGGGCGAACTCCTTGGTGGTCAGGTCGATGCGCTGTTTGCCGCGAAAGGCCCGGTGGCGGCTCTGATCCAGTTCCAGGTCGGCAACGCGCAACACATCCGGCACCGGTTTCTGTTCGCTGCGGCGCATCAGGGTGCGGACCCGGGCCAGCAACTCGGGAAACTCGAACGGCTTGACCAGGTAATCATCGGCGCCCAGATCCAGGCCGCGAATCTTGTCCGCCAGTCGGCCCTGGGCGGTCAGCATCATGACCCGGGTGCTGCTGTTCTGGCGGATCTGGGACAGCACTCCCCAGCCGTCGATCTGCGGCAGGTTGACGTCGAGAATCACCAGGTCATAGGCGTGCTGACGGGTCAGGTGCAGGCCATCCGCGCCGGTATTGGCGCAATCCACCACATAACCGCTTTCGGTCAGTCCCTGATGCAGGTACTCGGCGGTTTTGAGTTCGTCTTCGATAACCAGGATGCGCATGCGAGTGAAGTTCTCGGTGGATAACGGGCAGTAAGGAAAGTTGTTGAAAGCGGCGCTGAAGATGCGCGGCGAGTGTGCTCGGTCATATGCACTTTGAACGATCTGCAAGTTGATGGGGGATCGCTTTAAAGCGTGCGCTGCACTTGCTTTCAATGCCCGGATATTAATACAGAACCTTGAGCCAGAGCCTTGGCTAACGGATTTGTAATCTTTGCGCCACTCTGCTGATAACCGCTGAAAGTTACCCTGGGTTGAACTTGAAACTCATTCTGCCAATGGGCGCAGTGTTGCAGTTTCATATCGACCGGGGCCCTCTTTGTATATCCCGCGATATGTTCCGCGCCGCTTTGCAGAAACTTTGCCTCACCAGGGGCCGGAACCTGTTATGCCGACTTTCCCGAGAACACCCGCCCGGGCTGCGCCGACCTGCCGCTTGCTGCTGTGGCTGGTCCTGGCGGCCGCGCCGCTGAGCGTTGCCCAAGCCTCCGTCCTGAGCCTGGACAGTGCCCTGGCCAAGGCCGTGGCCAACAACCCCGAACTGGCCGCCGCACGCTGGGAGATCGACATCGCCCAGGGCGCCCGGCAACAGGCCGGGTTGCTGCCCAACCCGGTGCTCTCGGTGGACGCCGAGGACACCCGCAGGAATTCGCGCACCACCTCGGTCAAGCTCAGCCAGGCGCTGGAACTGGGGGGCAAGCGTGGCGCCCGGGTGGAGGTGGCCAGTCGTGGCCAGGAACTGGCCGCCCTGGAGCTGGAGCGACGCGGCAATCAGCTGCGGGCCGATGTTCTACAGGCTTACTACGCCGCGTTGCAGGCCCAGGAGCGCACGCAACTGGCCGGGCGCTCGCTGGCCCTGGCCGAACGCGGGGTGAACGTGGCCCAGGGGCGGGTCAATGCCGGCAAGGCTTCGCCGGTGGAAGCCACCCGGGCCCAGGTGCAACTGGCCGAGGTTCGTCTGGAGCTCAGCCGTGGACAGATGGAGCAAGACATTGCCTATCAGCAACTGGCCAGGATCACCGGCAGCGCCGCCACGGACTTCTCGGCGGTGCAGGAGCCGTCCCGGGCGCTGACCTCGCTGCCGGCCTCGGCGCAGTTGTTGAGTCGCTTGCCGGAGACGGCGGAGTTGCGCCTGGCGGAGCAGGAAATCGTTCAGCGCGAGGCATCCCTGGGGCTGGAGAAGGCCCAGCGGATTCCCGATCTGGACGTCAGCATCGGCAGCCAGTACGACGCCAGCGCCCGTGAGCGGGTCAATCTGCTGGGCCTGTCCATGCCGTTGCCGCTGTTCAACCGCAACCAGGGCAATCTGCTATCCGCCGCGCGCCGCGCCGATCAGGCCCGGGACCTGCGCAACGCCACGGAGCTGCGCCTGCGCAGTGAAACCCGCCAGGCCCTGGAGCAATGGAGCACCGCCAGGGGCGAAGTGCAGGCCTTCAACCAGACCATCCTGCCCGCCGCCCAGCGCGCGGTGGACAGTGCCACCCGGGGCTTCGAGATGGGCAAGTTCAGTTTCCTCGAAGTACTGGACGCCCAGCGCACGCTGATCGGCGCCCGTAGCCAGTACCTCGCCGCCGTGGCGCAAACCACCGATGCCTGGGTGCGGATCGAGCGCATCTACGGCGACCTCAGCCGCTGGTGAAAGCCGGGCTGCGGGGCCTGGTCTGCCTGCTTGCCCTGCTAATCAGCGATTGCAGTGCCGGGCCTGGGACGCCACCCGAGGAGCCGCCCCGGCACTGGTGTGTTCATGAATGGCATCGGGCCCTCGACGACTTTTTCTTTTCGCCTACCTCGTAAGGCGCTTCGCGCGCTGCCGAACCTCGATTCTCAGGAGTACCCATGGATAAAAAACGCAGCCTGATAATGGTCATGACCGCGGTGGTTGGCCTGGGAGCGGCGGCCCTGCTGTTGCCGGGCCTGTCCGCCCCCGGGGCGCCTGCCGATGCCAAGCGGACGGATGTCGCCGAACCGGTCGGGCACGGCGCCGAGGAGCCCGAAGGTCACCTGGAACTCAGCGCCGAGCAGATCCAGGCCGCCGGGATCGAACTGGCCGAGGCCGGTCCGCGGCAGCTCAAGCGAGTGCTGAGCCTGCCGGGGGAAATCCGCTTCGACGAGGATCGCACCTCGCACATCGTGCCCCGGGCCGCCGGGGTCGTGGAGTCGGTGCAGGTCAATCTGGGGCAGTCGGTCAAGCGCGGCGAGCTGCTGGCGGTGATCGCCAGCCCGCAGGTGTCCGACCAGCGCAGCGAGCTGGCGGCCGCCGGACGGCGGGTGGAGTTGGCCCGTACCACCTTCGAGCGCGAGCGGCAGTTGTGGATCGATCAGATCTCCGCCGAACAGGATTACCTGCTGGCCCGCCAGAACCTGCAAGAAGCACAAATCGCCCTCGACAATGCCCGACAGAAGATGAATGCCCTGAGTGGCAGCGCCCAGTTGGCGGGGGGCAACCGCTATGAAATGCGCGCGCCCTTTGATGGCGTGGTGGTGGAAAAGCACCTCAGCGTCGGCGAGGTGGTGAGCGAGAACAGTGCGGCCTTCACCCTCTCGGACCTGTCCCGGGTCTGGGCCACTTTCGGTGTGTTCCCCAAGGACCTGGGCAAGGTCCGGGTCGGCCAGCCCGTGAGTGTCAGCTCCAGCGAACTGGGGACCCAGGTCCAGGGCCAGGTGGCTTACGTCGGCAGCCTGCTGGGCGAGCAGACCCGGACCGCCACGGTGCGGGTGACCCTGGCCAACCCGAATGACGCCTGGCGCCCGGGGCTGTTCGTTGCGGTGCAGGTGGCCACCGAAGCCTTCGAGGCGCCGGTCAGCGTGCCGCAGAGTGCGATCCAGACCGTGGAAGACCGGCCGTCGGTGTTTGTCCGGGTGGCCGAGGGCTTCCAGGCCACGCCGGTGGTCACCGGTGCCGCCGATGACGGTTTCGTCGAGGTCCGCGAAGGGCTGGCGGCCGGAGCCCAGGTGGCCACCCGCGGCAGTTTCACCCTCAAGTCCGAACTGGGCAAAGGCACGGCCGACCACGGCCATTGATCGGTCACAGCTGAGAGTGCTTTCCCATGTTTGAACGCATCATTCAATTTGCCATCGAGCAACGCATCATCGTTCTTCTGGCGGTGTTGCTGATGGCCGGCGTCGGCATCGCCAGCTACCAGAAACTGCCGATCGACGCGGTGCCCGATATCACCAACGTCCAGGTGCAGATCAACTCGGCGGCGCCGGGCTTTTCGCCCCTGGAAACCGAGCAGCGCATCACCTTTCCCATCGAAACCGCCATGGCCGGCCTGCCGGGTTTGCAGCAGAGCCGTTCGCTGTCGCGTTCGGGCCTGTCCCAGGTGACGGTGATCTTCAAGGACGGCACCGACCTGTTCTTCGCCCGGCAACTGGTCAACGAGCGACTGCAGGTGGCGCGCGAGCAATTGCCTCAAGGCGTGGAGGCGGTGATGGGGCCGATCTCCACCGGCCTCGGGGAAATCTTCCTGTGGACCGTGGAGGCCGAGGAGGGCGCGCGCAAGGAAGACGGCACGCCCTACACCCCGACCGACCTGCGGGTGATCCAGGACTGGATCATCAAGCCGCAGTTGCGCAACGTGCAGGGCGTGGCCGAGATCAACACCATCGGTGGCTTCGCCAAGGAGTACCAGATCGCCCCGGACCCCAAGCGCCTGGCGGCTTACCGGCTGACCCTGAATGATCTGGTAACGGCCCTGGAGCGCAACAACGCCAACGTTGGCGCCGGCTACATCGAGCGCAGCGGCGAACAGTTGCTGATTCGCGCGCCGGGGCAACTGGCGTCCATCGAGGACATCGCCAACATCGTCATCAGCAGCAGCGACGGCACGCCGATCCGCGTGCGCAACGTCGCCCAGGTGCAGATCGGCCGCGAACTGCGCACCGGCGCCGCCACCGAAAACGGTCGCGAGGTGGTGCTGGGCACGGTGTTCATGCTGATTGGCGAGAACAGCCGCAGCGTGTCCCAGGCGGTGGCGAAAAAACTCGAAGAGATCAACCGCTCGCTGCCTGAAGGGGTGGTGGCGGTCACGGTCTACGACCGCACCAACCTGGTGGAAAAAGCCATCGCCACGGTGAAGAAGAACCTCTTCGAAGGCGCGCTGCTGGTGATCGTGATTCTGTTCCTGTTCCTGGGCAATATCCGCGCGGCGCTGATCACCGCCCTGGTGATTCCGCTGTCGATGCTGTTCACCTTCACCGGCATGTTCAGCAACAAGGTCAGCGCCAACCTGATGAGCCTCGGCGCCCTGGATTTTGGCATCATCGTCGACGGCGCGGTGGTGATCGTGGAGAACGCCATCCGCCGCCTGGCCCATGCCCAGCAGCACCACGGACGCATGCTGACTCGCTCCGAACGCCTGCACGAAGTTTTTGCCGCGGCCAAGGAGGCGCGGCGTGCACTGATCTTCGGCCAGCTGATCATCATGGTGGTGTACCTGCCGATCTTTGCCCTGACCGGGGTGGCCGGGAAGATGTTCCATCCCATGGCCTTCACCGTGGTCATGGCCTTGCTGGGGGCGATGATCCTGTCGGTGACCTTCGTCCCGGCGGCCATCGCGCTGTTCGTCACCGGCAAGGTCAAGGAAGAGGAAAACCTGCTGGTGCGCAGCGCCAAGCGGGGCTACGCACCGGTGCTGGACTGGGTCATGGGCCATCGTGCGGCGACCTTCGCCCTGGCCGCGGCGATCTTGCTGGGCAGCGCTGTGCTGGCCAGTCGCATGGGCAGCGAATTCATCCCCAGCCTCAGCGAAGGCGACTTCGCCCAGCAGGCCCTGCGGGTGCCCGGCACCAGCCTCACGCAATCGGTGGACCTGCAGCAGCGCCTGGAGAAGACCCTGCTGGCGCAGGTGCCGGAGATCGAGCGAGTGTTTGCCCGTACCGGCACCGCGGAGATCGCCTCGGACCCGATGCCGCCGAACATTTCCGACAGCTACGTGATGCTCAAGCCCAAGGCCCAGTGGCCCGATCCGGGCAAGTCCCGCGAGGCCCTGATCGCCGATATCCAGCGCGCCAGTGCTCGGGTGCCGGGCAGTGCCTACGAGCTGTCGCAGCCGATCCAGCTGCGCTTCAACGAGCTGATTTCCGGAGTGCGCAGCGATGTCGCGGTCAAGGTGTTCGGCGACGACATGAACGTGCTGAACAAGACCGCCAATGACATCGCCGCGGCGTTGCAAGGCTTGTCCGGAGCCTCGGAAGTCAAGGTGGAACAGACCTCGGGGTTGCCGGTACTGACCATCAATATCGACCGCGACAAGGCCGCGCGTTTCGGCCTGAACGTGGGCGATGTGCAAGACACCATCGCCGTGGCGGTGGGCGGGCGTCAGGCCGGCACCCTGTACCAAGGCGACCGGCGTTTCGACATGGTGGTGCGTCTGTCGGATCAACTGCGTACCGACATCGACGGCCTGTCGCGGCTGCTGATCCCGATACCGGCGAGCACGAGTACGGGCAACGGGCAGATCGGTTTTATCGCCCTGTCGGAAGTGGCCAGCCTCGACCTGGTCCTGGGCCCCAACCAGGTCAGCCGCGAGAACGGCAAGCGCCTGGTGATCGTCAGCGCCAACGTGCGCGGCCGCGACATCGGCTCCTTCGTCGAGGAAGCCACGGCCTTGATTGCCGGCAAGGTCAAGGTGCCCGCGGGATACTGGACCACCTGGGGCGGCCAGTTCGAGCAGTTGCAGGAGGCTTCCCAGCGCCTGCAAGTGGTGGTGCCGGTGGCGCTGCTGCTGGTGTTCGGCCTGTTGTTCATGATGTTCAACAACCTCAAGGACGGCCTGCTGGTGTTCACCGGCATTCCCTTTGCCCTGACCGGCGGGATCATGGCCCTGTGGCTGCGAGACATTCCGTTGTCGATCTCGGCGGGCGTCGGGTTCATCGCCCTGTCGGGTGTCGCGGTGCTCAACGGCCTGGTGATGATTGCCTTTATCCGCAACCTGCGCGAGGAAGGGCGCACCTTGTCCACGGCCATTCACGAAGGTGCCCTGACCCGTTTACGCCCGGTGCTGATGACTGCCCTGGTGGCGTCACTGGGCTTCATCCCCATGGCCCTGGCCACCGGCACCGGCGCCGAAGTGCAACGGCCCCTGGCGACCGTAGTGATTGGCGGCATCCTGTCGTCCACCATCCTCACCTTGCTGGTGTTGCCTGCGCTGTACCAATGGGCTCACCGCAAGGAGCAGGATTAGCCCCCTCCTCCGTAGGCTGAGTGATGGTGCGCTTGCGAGCGTCTTCGCTGGCAAGCCAGCTCCTACGGAGGGCAGGTCCATCGGACCCATTCCTGTAGGAGCCGGCTTGCCGGCGAAGTCGATCTTGAGGATGTCTTCACCGTCCAGCCAACGCCCACGGAGGGCAAGTGCATCGGACCCATTCCTGTAGGAGCCGGCTTGCCGGCGAAGGCGATCTTGAGGATGTCTTCACCGTCCAGCCAGCGCCCACGTAGGGCAAGTGCATCGGACCCATTCCTGTAGGAGCCGGCTTGCCGGCGAAGGCGATCTTGAGGATGTCTTCACCGTCCAGCCAGCGCCCACGTAGGGCAAGTGCATCGGACCCATTCCTGTAGGAGCCGGCTTGCCGGCGAAGGCGATCTTGAGGACGTCTTCGCTGGCAAGCCAGCTCCCACGTAGGACAAGTGCATCGGACTCATTCCTGTAGGAGCCGGCTTGCCGGCGAAGGCGTTCTTGAGGATGTCGTCGCCAGCAAGCCGGTTCCAGCAGGACGCTGCTCAATGGGCGGGCAAAAAAAAGCGCCCCGTATGGGACGCTAAAAATTCATCTCTTTCCAAAGGAGCATCCAAAAAACGCTTCAAGAGATGAATGTGCTCGGTTGGCAGGGGCCGTTAAATATCTTCCTCGGCCGCTGGTGTGGAAGCATCGCGAGGGGCTGTGCCGGTGTCGCCCGTGGCCGCGGTTTGCTGGTTGGCGTCGCCGTGAATCTGTTCCTGGCTGGCCAGGAAGGCGTCACGCATTTGCTGCGACCGTTCGCTGCCGTCGTCGGCCAAGGTGGTGAAGCTGGTGCCGGCCAGAAGGCCGATCAACAACAATTGGGTTGGGCGCATGGATGGACTCCTGACAAGCTCTCGGGCCGGGAAAAGTCCGGCGGATCTGAGTGTGTCCGGGAGTATAGGGAGGCCAACCTAACGAGAAGGTGAGGCCGATATTACAGTTCTGAAAGGCGCGAGTCTGTGAAGAAGTTTTAACACCGGGCAGGCCGTAACCTGCCCGGCTAGACGCTCTAGAGCAGGGCCAGCGGGTACTCGACGATCAGCCGGAATTCCTCCAGGTCGGATTCGAACTGGCTGGAACGGATGGTCGCCTGGCGGATGCGCAGGGACAGGTCCTTGAGCGTGCCGTCCTGGAACACGTACTTGGCTTCGATGTCCCGTTCCCAGCGACGTTGATCCGTCAGCGGATCACCCGCCGCGTCGCGGCGCATGTACACCGAGTTGGCGTGGCTGTAGTCGGCGTCGCTACCGCGGGCGTAACGGGTCATGAAGGACAGCCCGGGAATGCCGAAGGTCTGCATGTCGAGGTCGTAGCGGACCATCCACGAGCGTTCCTTGGGCGAGTTGAAGTCGCTGTACTGGATCGAGTTGTCGAGAAAGATCGAGTCCGACTGGCGCAGGTAGTCGAAGTCGTCATTGCCGTTGTTGCGCTGGTGCGACAGGGCCAGGGTGTGGGCGCCGTAGGTGGCGCCGACCTTGGCGCTCCAGATGTTGTTGTCGAACTCGCCCAGCAGTTTCTTGCCCTCGTCCACGGCCTTGTAGTAGTTGAAGCCGCTGAACAGGGTCAGGTCGTCGGACACCGGGTAGTTCACCGCCGTGCCGAAGTAGTACTGGTCCCAGGCGTCTTTCAGGCGGCTGCTGTAGAGGCTGAAACTGAGGTTGGGGTTGAGCTTGTAATCGCCACCGAAGTAGCCGACCCAGGGTGAGTCGACCTTGCCGGCGTAGAAGGTGGCGAAGCCGTCGCGCATGCCGCTGCTATCGGGTTGGCTCATGGCGTGCAGGCGCCCGCCTTGCAGGTTGAGACCGTTGAGGCTGGTGTTTTCCAGGGTCACCCCGCGAAAGCTTTCCGGCAGCAGGCGCGAATCGCCGTAGTGCACCACCGGGGTCTTGGGGAACACGTCGCCGACTTTCAGCACGGTATCCAGGGCCCGCAGTTTCACCGCGCCGCCGGCCTTGCCGTAGCCGTCGGCGGGCTGGTTGTCGTGGTTCACCGGCAGCATGCCGAAGGAGCCACGGCCGCCGCTGCGCCCGCTGCCGGAGTCGAGCTTGAGGCCATACATGGCAAAGGCGTCGATACCGAAGCCGACCGTACCCTGGGTGAAACCGGATTGGAACTGGCCGATCAGGCCCTGGGCCCAGGCTTCGGAATAGCCGTTGCCGGTGGGGCTGGACTGGCCTTTGCGATCATCGCGGTTGAAGTAGTAATTGCGCAGCAGCAAGTCGAGGCGGCTGCCTTCGACAAAGCCTTCGGGGCGTTCCTCGGCGGCCACCGCGGCCACGGGACAAAGCCCCAGTACCGCGGCGAGCACGGACAGGGACAAGGGGGGATTGATACGCATGGGGTCGCTCCTGAGTGTTGGCAGCTATCAACTTTTATATCGCCAGAGGCGTTCTTATTGGGCTCGACCAACAGGCGTGGTAACGCCCTGAAAGTCGCCGTCGATAGTTGCAAACGGCAGATAACGGCGCGGTGACCCGCTGATTACAATTGTGCAAGAAAGGCTCGTCGACAGGCGCCGGCAGCGTCCCTGAAACCCCGATGAACCGGGCGTTGGATGGCGCACCGGGACGATGCGGGCAGGCGCATTACAGATAAGTAATGTGCCCGTGATCATTGTGAAAGGGTCGGTTGCTTATCCTCGTCGCTGTCCACTGCACGAGGAAACTGTCATGAAAGCTTTCAACCTGAGTATCGCCGCGCTGCTGCTGTCCCTCTCTTCCCTGGCCCTGGCCGAAGGCGGTGGTGATCGCACCTTTGCCCGGGCCATGGTGGAGAACCAGAAGGCCATGGAGCGTTATGCGGCGAGTCAGGGCAAGCCGGCGCCGGTGGTGCAGAACTACCGCTACGGCATGGATCTGGATATCGCCAGGGTGGTCAGCGTCACCCCGCCGATCAAGTCCTGCAACGTGGTGCCTTCGCGCATGACCTACGAAGACTCCGCCGGCCAGCTCAAGACCATCGAGTACCAGGTCATGGGTCAGTGCCGCAACAACGGCAGCTGACCCATCAGAGGCTGGCGCGGCCTTCAGTCGTTGCCGGGTTCAGGGTGCAGGGCGACGATCATGTCGACTTCCACCGAGGCATTTTTCGGTAATTGATAGACCCCCACCGAGGTGCGCGTGTGCACCCCGGCGTCGGCGAAGATCGAATAGAGCACCTCTGAGGCGCCGTCCGCCACCTCGCTCTGCTGGGTAAAGTCCGCCGCGCTCTGCACGTAGACGTTGATCCGCAGGATGCGCCGGATCCGTTGCAGGTCGCCGAGCAGTTGCTCAAGGATCGCCAGGGCCCGCAGGGTACAGATCTGTGCCCCGTGGCGGGCCTGCTCCAGGCTGGTTTCGGCGCCTACCCGGCCGACCACCATCACCTTGTCGTCGATCCGCGGGATCTGTCCGCTGACGTACACCTCATCGCCATTGCGCACCGTCGGCACATAGTTGCCGCCAATGCGCATCTCGCCGTCGAAACGGTGCCCAACCCGTGCTACTTCCTGCTGAAAAAGCGCTTTGCGTGATGCATCCATAGTCCAACTCCGTCGATCGCCTGAGATTTCCCGATGCCGACTATACGCGCTCCAGAGCGCCGGTAAATCTTCGGGCAAAGCCCCGCAGGCAGGGGCTTTGCCGGTGGTTGAATTATTTTTGTCAGACAACTCCGGGTTGCTATTAAGAAATAACTTTCAGGGCCGATGTTAGGCCCACAGCAGCCTATTTTTTTATGTCCTCCCGGTGCCTCCCCATGTTCAATAAACGCTTGAAGCAAGAGCTGGCGGCTCTTCGTGAAGAACTCTCGAGCCTTCAGCAAGTGAAGGAAAGTCTTGAAAGCGAGATGCTCGTGATCAATTTGAGCGCCGATGGACGGATTCAATCGGTCAACCACAACTTCGCCCAGGAAATGCTCTACAAGAGCGGCGACCTGCTGGGGCGGTCCCTGGAAGACATCGTTCCGGCCCACGTCAAGCACGACGAGTTTCACCAGCGCTTCAAGACGACCCTGGCCCGGGGCGAGCACTTTGCCGGCGCGGTGCGCCTGCTGCGGGGCAACGGCGAGGAGGCCTGGCTGCGCTCGATCTCCCAGCCGGTTCGCGATTCCGAGGGGCGGATCAAGTACTTCGCGATTTTCTCCAGCGACCTGACCCGCACCATCGAGGCCTCCCGGGAGCACGAGAACCTGATCGGTGCACTGATGCGCTCCACCGCACTGATCGAGTTCGACCTCAATGGCCATGTGCTGACGGCCAATGACCGCTTCCTCTCCGGCATGGGCTACAGCCTGGCGCAGATCAAGGGCAAGCATCACCGCATGTTCTGTGAGCCCGAGGAGTACAACAGCGCGGCCTATCAGGCGTTCTGGAAACGCCTGAATGCCGGGGAATTCATCGCCGACCGTTTCAAGCGCATCGATGCCCATGGCCGCACGGTCTGGCTGGAGGCGTCCTACAACCCGGTGCTGGACGCCAACAACAAGCTTTACAAGATTGTGAAGTTCGCCACCGTGATCACCGATCAGGTGAATCAGGAACTGGCCGTGGCCGAAGCGGCCAACATTGCCTACAGCACCTCGTTGCAGACCGACAACTGTGCCCAGCGTGGCACCACCGTGGTCACCGAGGCGGTGAACGTGATGCGCGATCTGGCCAGGCACATGCAGGACGCCGGCGAGGGCATTGGCGCCCTGAACGAGCAGTCCCTGGTGATTGGCAGCATCGTCAAGACCATCAGCGGGATTGCCGAGCAGACCAACCTGCTGGCCCTCAACGCGGCGATCGAGGCAGCCCGGGCCGGGGAGCAGGGGCGCGGTTTCGCCGTGGTCGCCGACGAGGTCCGGCAACTGGCTTCGCGGACCAGCAAGGCCACCGAGGAAATCGTCGGCGTGGTTCGGCAGAACCAGGACATGGCCCGTGACGCCGTGGAACTGATGGCCGAAGGCAAGTTGCAGGCTGAGCAGGGCCTGGCCCTGGCGGCGGAGGCCGGTACGGTGATCGTCGAGATCCAGGACGGCGCGCAGAAGGTGGTGAGTGCGGTGGGGCAGTTCGCCAATCAACTGTCGAGCTGAGGGGGACGGCCCCGCAGGCGGGGCAGGGCTCGATGCTCTCGGAGCGGCGTGCGCTGGCTCCGAGGGTTTGTAGGAGTTTTCTGAAGAGCTGCTAGGAGGTTTCTGAACTTCCGGGGGCAGCTTGGAGAAAGGTCACAGGGTGCCGATGGCTAGGGATCGTTGTATCCACTCTTAGTCTGTCGGTGTGTCCATGTTCAATAAACGTCTGAAACAACAGCTTGCCTCCCTGAGCGATGAGCTGAGCGCTCTGCAGCAATTCAAGGCCTGTCTGGAAACCCAGGTGCTCAGCATCGAACTGGATAGCGAGGGGGTGATCCGTCGGGTCAACGAGAACTTCACACGGACCCTGGGCCTCGATGAGCAACGGCTCTGTGGGCATCCCCTGGAGCAGATCGTGTCGAGTCATGCGCAGGCGGGGCAGCTGTATCGCTCCTTCAGGGCGGCCCTGGGGCGCAACGAAAGCTACATCGGCCAATTGCGCTTGCAACGTGGCGACGGCCGCGATGCCTGGTTGCATGCCTGTGTCCAGCCGATCCACGACCCAGCCGGGCATCTGGACCACTACTCGCTGATCTGCACCGACCAGACGGCCGCGGTGCAAAGCGCCTGCGAGCATGAAAACCTGATGGCGGCGTTGCTGCGTTCCACTGCGGTGATCGAGTTCGACCTGCAAGGCCGGGTGTTGACCGCCAACCCGCGGTTTCTGGCGTGCATGGGTTACCGCCTCGATGAAGTGCAGGGCCAGAACCACCGTCTTTTCTGTGCTCCCGAGGAATATGAAGGGCCGTCGTATCAGGCGTTCTGGGCGCGCTTGAACGCCGGTGAATATGTCGCCGACCGCTTCAAGCGAATCGACAGCCAGGGCCGGGTGGTGTGGCTCGATGCCTCTTACAACCCGGTGCTGGATGCCAACGGCCAGCTGTACAAAGTGGTGAAGTTCGCCACCCTGATCACCGATCAGGTGAACCAGGAACGCTCGGTGGCCGAGGCCGCCGACATCGCCTACAGCATCTCCCGGCAAACCGATACCAGTGCCCAGCGCGGCTCGGCGGTAGTCACCGAGACCCTGGACGTGATGCGTGACCTGGCCAAGTGCATGCAAGAGGCCGGTGACGGCATCGAAGCCCTGAACGAGCAGTCCCTGGTGATTGGCAGCATCGTCAAGACCATCAGCGGGATTGCCGAACAGACCAATTTGCTGGCGCTCAACGCGGCGATCGAGGCGGCCCGGGCCGGGGAGCAGGGGCGCGGTTTCGCCGTGGTCGCCGACGAGGTCCGGCAACTGGCCTCGCGGACCAGCAACGCCACCGACGAGATCGTCGGCGTGGTCCGGCACAACCAGGACATGGCCCGCTCAGCGGTGGAGCTGATGGCCGAAGGGCGGCAGCAGGCCGAGCAGGGCCTGACCCTGGCGGCGGAGGCCGGCACGGTGATCGTCGAGATTCAGGACGGTGCCCAGAAAGTGGTGGACGCGGTGGGGCAGTTCGCCAGTCAACTGTCCACCTGAGTGGCGTGCTGCCGGTTTAGGCTCCGCGCCTGTGGGCGCGGATGGGCTCAGCGCGGCAGGGGGGCATGGCACTCGTAGTGCAAGCGGTCGAACCACTGTCCATGCAGCAGGAAGCTGCGGCGTGAATGGCCGTAGCAGGAGAATCCGGACGCCTCCAGGACCCTGACCGAGCCGAGGTTTTCCGGACGGGCGTTGGCTTCGATGCGGCTCAACTGCAACTCGCCGAAGGCCCGTCGCAGCACCTGCGTCACCGCCGCCCGGGCGATACCCCGGCCATTGAATCGGGCGCCCACGCGATAGCCCAGCTCGGCGCAATTGAAGTAGGGGCGCTGCACCCGGTGCAGATTGATGCGCCCCACCAGTTGCGAATCCTGTCGAATCAGAAACTGATAGCCGCGATCCGCGGCGGCGTCCTGTTGCGCCTGGGCGATGGCCTCGGCAACCCCTTCGGCGCAGTAGTACGCCGCGGGGCGGGCATTGATCGAGGCTTCGAAAAAAGCGCGGTTTTCTTGTTCAAACGCCAGCAGTTCCTGCCAGTCGTCCAGTTGTGGTGCGCACAGCTGCAGGTGGCTCATGGTCCGGGGAATCTCAATCCGTTGCAGGCGCTTTCATCTCACGATTGCCTTGTGTGCATCAAGCCTGCAGATGCGGATCGATCAATTCGGCGAACCATTCGATGAACACGTTCAGCCGGCGCGAACGATGGCGGCGGTCGGGGTACAGGGCGCAGATGTCCATCGGCGCCACCGGCAACTGCTTGAGCACCTGCACCAGCTCGCCGCGATCGAGCAGGTGCTGCACGTCGAAACGTGGCACCTGAATCAGCCCCAGGCCCTGGCGACAGCAGGCGATGTAGTTCTCGACGTTGTTGACGATCACCCGGCTGGGCAGGCCCAGAAGATGTTCGCGCCCTTGCAGCAGGTACTCCCAGGGCTGTTCGCGACCGGTGTCCGGGGAGGCGTAACCGATCATCCATTGGCCGTTCTGCAAATCCAGGGGGGTGTGGGGTTCGCCGTGTTCGGAAAGATAGGCGGGGCTGGCGCAATTGATCATGGCCAACTGCCCCAGGGGCCGGGCGATCAGGCTGCTGTCCGCCAGGCTGCCGACGCGGATCGCGCAGTCGATGCCTTCCTGGACCAGATCGATGCTGCGGTCGCTGGCGCCCAGGGCCAGTTGCAGGTCGGGGTACTGCGTCAGCCACTGGGGCAGGGCGGGCACGATCAGGCGCCGGGCAATGCGGCTGGGCACGTCGATATTCAAGCGCCCGCTGACATCCACCAGGCGATGGTGGAACAATTGGTTGAGTTCCGACGCGTCCGCCAGCAGGCGCCGCGCCCGCTCCAGCAAAATGGCGCCATCTGCTGTCAGTTGCACATGCCTTGTGGTGCGGTGCAGCAGTCGCGTGCCGAGGCCGGTTTCCAGTTGCTGCACGGCGGAAGAAACCGTGGCCCGTGGCAACTCCAGGGCATGGGCGGCCTTGATGAAGCTGCCCATGTCGGCCACCTGGATGAACACGCGGTATTGCTCAAGCTTATCCATCGTATGAACGATCCTGGTTCGGGGACGCCTGACGGCGGTGGAGCGCTGCATCGTCCGAGGCAATCGATGCAGCGGCCCGGCAGGCCAATTTACCCCGTGGGCGCCAGGATTACTTGGTGGTGTAGCCGCCGTTGATCAGTAAGGTCTGGCCGGTGATCCACCAGCCTTCGGTCACCAGATGGCGAATGAACGGCACCACGTCCTCGATATCGGTGAGCCCGGTCTTGCTCGACGGCGACAGGGCCGCCGCGCTCTTGTGATAGGCCACGGCGTCGGCGCCTTCAGCGGGGTAGAAGAACGGCGTGTCCATGGGCCCCGGTCCGACAGCGGTCACCGAGATGCCCCGGGCGCCGAACTCCTTGGCCGCGGCCCGGGTGAAGTGTTCCACCGGCGCCTTGGAACCGCCGTAGGCGGCATAGAACGGAGTGAAGGCCCCCAACAGCGACGTCACCAGGGTCACCAGCTTGCCGTTGTCCTCCAGGTGCTTGCCGGCTTCCTTGATGAAGAAGAACGCACTCTTGGCATTGACCGCGAACATCTGGTCGTACTCGTCCTCGCTGATCTCGATGATGGGTTTCTTCAGCACTTTGCCCACGGTGTTGATGGCGATGTCGATCTTGCCGAAGCGTGCCTTGACCTCGTTGAACAGACGCTCCACCGCACCGGCGCGGGTCAGGTCGGCCTGCCAGGCGTGGGCGTCGACCCCCGGGGCCTTGAGCGCCTCCAGGGTGTTCTGGGCATCGGCCTGACTGGCGTCGCTGTTGTAGTGCACGGCCACGGCCCTGGCACCGTGGCTGGCAAGATCGCGGGCAATCAGGCCACCGAGGTTTTTCACCCCGCCGGCGATCAGCACGACTTTGTTCTTGAGGGAGTGATCAGTCATGGCGCGGGTCCTTCAACGGTTGAGGTGAAGGCTGAGTCTAGTGTCTGCCATGGCGTTGATCAGCCAGCGGCGACTGGACGGACTGTCCAGAAAGTCCGCCCAATCAGTGTGGCTGCACAGGTCGCGGATAGGTCTACAATCGGACTTTTTTCAGGAGCCTGCCATGCCTGCATTTCGTCGTCCGGTGCCATTGGAAAAAGCCTACCGCCTGCTCAACCACGGCCCTACCGTGCTGGTCAGTGCCGCCCACGGCGGGCAGCGCAACATCATGGCGGCTGCCTGGGCCATGCCCCTGGATTTCCAGCCGCCGAAAGTCGCCGTGGTGCTCGACAAGTCCACCTGGACCCGGCAGCTGCTGGAAGCCTCGGGCACTTTTGTCCTCAACGTGCCCTGCGCCGCCCAGGTGGACATCGTGCAGAGCCTGGGCAACAGCTCCGGACTGGAGCTGCAGCAGGCCGGCAGTGACAAGTTCGCCGCCTATGGCTTGTCGACCTTCAGCGGTCAGGCCCTTGCGGCCCCCCTGCTGCAAGGCTGCGTGGCCTGGCTGGAATGCCGGCTGCTGCCCGAGCCGCACAATCACCAGCAGTACGACCTGTTCCTCGGGGAAGTGATCGCCGCCCAGGCCGATACGCGAGTATTCAGCGAGGGCCGCTGGCACTTCGACGGGCAGGACTCGTTGCGCACCCTGCACCATGTGGCGGGCGGGCATTTCCTGACCATCGGCAGCGCCCTTGACGGTCGTCAGTTGCCCCTTCCTACCAGTTGATCCGGCCCAGGGCGTCGGCAAAGGCGGTGAGCTTCGGCGAACACTGGCGCGAGGGTGGATACACCAGCGACAGTTCGCGACTGCGCCCGGCATGCGCCTGCAGCACCGGCAGCAGCAGGCCGGCATCCAGGGCATCGCGCACGGCGAACTCCATCAACTGGGCAATGCCGAACCCGCCGAGCACTGCATCCACCAGGGCATCGCCGATGTCGAAGATCAGCCGCCCCTGCACCGCCAGGTCCAGGGGCTTGCCCTGGTCCATGAACTGCCACTCCACCAGCCGGCCGCTGCGCAGGTTGCGCACCGTCAGGCAGTTGTGTTGTTGCAGGTCCGCCAGCTGTCGCGGCGTGCCGTGGCGTTCCAGGTAGGCCGGTGCCGCCACAGTGACCCAGCGCAGGGGCGGCAAGGGCCGGGCGATCAGGCGCTGATCCTGGATCAGGCCGGTGCGCAGTACCGCGTCGAAGCCCTCATCGACGATATCCACCACCCGGTCGGTCATCACCGCCTCGATGCTCAGCTGAGGATGTTGGGCCGTCAGCTCGCCAATCACCGGCATCACCACCTTGCGCCCGAACAGCGACGGCGTACTGATCTTCAACATCCCGCTGGGTGAGTCGCGGCGGTCCAGCAGCAGGCTCTCGGTGTTGGCCAACTCCGCCAGCAATGGCGCTGCCCGCTCCACCAGCAGCTGGCCGTCCGGGGTCAGGCTGACCCTGCGGGTGTTGCGTTGCAGCAGGCGCACGCCGAGCTGTTGCTCCAGGCGCGATATGGCGCGGGACAGGCCGGACTGGGTCAGCCCCAGGTCACCGGCGGCGCGGGTAAAACTGCGGGTTTCGGCGACCCGGACCAACAGCCGAAGGGCATTCAGATCCATGATTAAAGTCATTACTGAAAGAGTGATGACCGTATTTATCATTTAAAGCGCATCGATGACACTGGCCGCCGCTTATTTCCACACAAGGATTCTTGCGATGTCCGCGACCCCGTTAGCCAAGCCGTCGGGCTGGATGCTGTCACTGCTGGCCACCGCGCAGCTGATCATTGCCCTGGATGCCACCATCGTCTTCGTGGCGTTGCCGGAAATCGGCCTTCGCCTGGGGTTCTCCACCCAGCAATTGCAATGGGTGGTCAGCGCCTACAGCGTGGCGTTCGGTGGTTTCCTGCTGCTGGGCGGGCGCGCGGCGGACCTGCTGGGCAAGCGGCGTTTCTACAGGGTCGGGCAGTCGCTGTATGCCCTGGCATCCCTGGCCGGCGGCCTGGGTGGCAGCGCGCTGTTGCTGGTGCTGTCGCGGGCGCTGCAGGGCGTCGGCGGGGCGATGCTGTTCCCCGCGACCCTGGCCCTGATCAATACCTGGTACGCCGAAGGGCCGGCGCGTAACCGGGCCTTTGCGGTGTGGAGCGCGGCCTCGGCGGCGGGGCTGGCACTCGGCGCGTTGCTGGGTGGGGTGCTGACCCAGTACTGGGGCTGGGAAGCGGTGTTTCTGGTCAACGTGCCCCTGGCCGGTGCCTGTGCGCTGCTGGCCCGGCGCTGGATCCCCGCGGACCCGCCACGCCAGCGCAACCGCCCGTTCGACCTGCGTGGCGCGCTGACCGTGACCCTGGGCGGCACCCTGCTGGTGTTTTCCATCGTCCAGGGCCCGGAGTGGGGCTGGAGCGCACCGGGGACCCTGGTTTGCCTGGTGTTGTCCCTGGCCTTGCTCGGGCTGTTCGTGCGCCAGGAACAACGCTGCCGCGATCCGCTGATGCCGCTGCGCCTGCTGGGTTATCCACAGCTGCGCATGGCCATGCTGATCACCGCGCTGTTCATGAGCAGTTTTGGCGTGCAGTACTACTTCCTCAGCCTGTATTTCCAGCAGGTCTATCAATTCAGCGTGCTGCAGAGCGGGTTGGCGTTCCTGCCCTCGACCCTGCTGTGCACGCTGGGCATCTGGGTGGCGGAGCGGGCGCTGCTGCACATCGGCCTGAGGGCGACCCTGGTCAGCGGCCTGCTGGCGGGGGCCGTGGGCATCGGCATGATCTACCTGGGCCTGCCCGGCAGCCTGGGTTTTGTCGGCCTGCTGCCGGGCATCGTGGTGATGAGCATCGGCCAGGGCATGACCTGGACTTCAATGTGGGTTTCGGCCGGGCAGGGCATTGCCGCTGCCGAGCAGGGGGTGGCGGCAGGCGTGGCCTCCACCAGCCAGCAGATCGGCGGGGCCCTGGGGCTGGCGCTGCTGGTGTCGCTGGCCAACACCTTGGGCCCCGCGGGCAATCAGGCCCACGGTATCGAACTGGCCACTGCCGCCAGTGCCTTGCTGGCCTTGCTCGGGGCCTTGCTGGCGCTGCGCCTGCCCAGGGCGTCGGGGACTCTGGCGGCCACTTCCGCGACCCAGGGCTGAGGCACCATCAGTGGGGCTGGGGCAGGTGCCGCCGCGCCGCCCACAGCACCCCGGCCAGCAACAGCAGGGCCGCCGAGCTTTGCAGCAGGCTCGGCAGGTGCTTCAGGCTGATGAAGCCGTAGAGCAGGGCGAACAGCGTCTCGAACACGATCAACTGGCCGCTCAGGGTCAGGGGCAGGCGTCGGGTCGAGGCATTCCACATGCGATTGCCGAACCAGGAGCCGAGCACCGCGCTGGACAGGCTCAGGCCCCAGAACAGCATCCAGCGCTGCTCCCCGGCCTCGACCTGGGTGCCGGGCAGGGCCAGGCCGTCCGCCAGCAGCCAGACCAGGGCGCTCATCAGCCCAGTGGTGATGCCCCACAGGGTCGACCACTGGCTGCTGTTGAAGCGGCTGCCTTTGAGGTAGCGGGCGTTGTCGGTGGCGAACCAGGTCCAGCACAGCAGGGCACCGAAGGCGCAGAGCAGGCCGAGGGCGCGTTGGCCCAGCTCCAGCGAATCGCTCTGCGCAGTCAGCAGGGTGTCGAGGTTGATGCAGCAGATGCCGGCGAACACCAGCAGCAAGGGCCAGCGCAGCCGGCGCAGGGGCAGGGCATCGGCATCGCCGCGTCCGGCCAGGGTGATGGTCAGCGGCAACAGGCCGACGATCAACGCCGTGCTGGCCACTCCGGCCCACTGAATGGCGCTGGCCAGCAGCATGAAATAGATCAGGTTGCCGGTCAGCGCCAGTTTCACCAGCAGCGCGGCATCGTTCCAGGTCAGGCGTTGCAGCAGCTCCCGGGCCTGGGGCGCAGCCAGGAGCAGAGAGAATGCGCCGTACAGGCTGAAGCGGGCACAGCTGAGCATCAGCGGGCTGAATTCAGGCAACAGGCTGGGCACCACAATGGCCAGGCCCCAGACCGCACCGGCCAGGGCGGCATAAGCAATTCCGCGTTTCATGCAAACACTCGTACAGGTTCATCAGGCTGCGCAGGCTAGCCATTGCTGACCGAACGGACAAAGGATATATAGGCACCTACCTATTCTTCAGGGGAATGTCTGATGAGTCGTTTTGCGCGCCATTTGCCGCCGTTGGAAACCCTGGTGACCTTCGAGGCGGTGGGGCGCAACGCCAGCTTTACCCGCGCCGCCACCGAGCTGTGCCTGACCCAGAGCGCGGTCAGTAAACAGATCCGTGCCCTGGAGCTGTCGCTGAAAACCGAGTTGTTCGAGCGTCAGGCCCGGGGCGTGAAGCTCACCGCCAGCGGCGCTTCGCTATTCGCCGAGGTCAGCACGCAGCTGGAAGCTCTGCTGCGCAGCGTCAGCCGCCTGCGAGCCGGGCGCGACGCCAACACCATTACCGTGCAATGCACCCACGCGGTGGCGCAGTTCTGGCTGTTCCCGCGCTTGCTGGCGTTCAACAAGCAGCACCCGGAGATCACCGTGAGCATCCACGCCAACAACGACATGGATGAATCCAGCGTCGCCGAGCATGACTTCGGCATTCTCTATGGCGCCGGGCACTGGTCGTCCCTGGCGGCGGTGTCGCTGTTCGATGAAGTCGTCTATCCGATCGTCAGCCGGCATCTGGCGTTGCCCGAGGTCAGCGAGCTGGTGCAACTGGCCGAGCTGCCGCTGATCCAGCTGGATGCCTCGGCCTGGAACTGCATCGACTGGCGGGACTGGTTCCGCCATTTCGGCCTGGACTACAGCGCGCCGCCGGGCGCCATGGGTTTCAACCAGCTGACCCTGATGTTCAGCGCGGTGCAGCAGGGCATGGGGGTTGGCCTGGGCTGGGATTTCATGGCCAGCCAGTTGGTGGCCCGGGGCGAGTTGCGACGAGTTGGCCAGTGGGCGTTCCGCACCGGGCAGGCGGATTATCTGGTGCACCCTCGGCACAAGCGCTTGTCCGCCAGCGGCCAGTTGTTTCGCGACTGGCTGGTGGCTCAGGCGGTTGAATGAGCGCCCGGGGCTGAACCGGCAGCCCCGGGGGGACGGCTCAGAGGTTGGCGCGGGGCACGCTAAAGCGGAACTCGCTGCCCTTGCCCGGTTCGCTGTGGGCCTCGATCTTGCCGCCGTGGGCCTGGATGATGCCCTGGGTGATGTACAGCCCCAGGCCGGTACCGTTGGGGTTGCCTTCCTTCATGGTCCAGTAGCGATCGAAGATGAACGGCAGCTGGTCGGCGGGAATGCCTTCCCCGCTGTCGCGGACGCTGAAGACGATCTGCTCGCCGTCGGACATCGCCACCACCCCGACCTTGCCCTGCATGGGGGTGAACTTGATGGCGTTGCCCACCAGGTTCGACAGCACCTGGAACAGCCGCTCGGGGTCGGCATTGATGGTCAGCTCCGGCTCGGCGTGAAAGCTGATGTCGATGGCCTTGTCCAGGGCCAGGGGCGCCAGCAGCGAGTAGGCCTCTTCAAAGATCTGGCTGACCTCCAGCGGCTGTGGCGCGATGCTGTAGCGCCCGGCTTCGATCTTCGATGTGTCCAGCAAGTCCTCCAGCAGGTTGTTCATGCGGCTGGCGGCCTGTTGCATGGTGTCGATGGCCGAGGAAATGCGCCGTGAAGTGTGCGGGCCGTCGGAACTGAAGGCCTTCTGCAGCATGCCGCAGAGCATGGAGATCACGGTCATCGGGTTGCGCAGGTCGTGGGACACCACCGCCACCAGTTCATCCCGGGCGCGCACCGCCTGCTGCTCGCGCAGCACCTGGCGGGCCAGGTCGTGTTCCAGGGCCGAGCGGCGCAGGTCGTTGGCGGCGAAGCGGTCACCGTGGCTCCACTTGCTGGAGATCCCGGCCATTTCCACCTTCCAGATCTCGAACGAAGTACGTGGCCGCAGACGCAGGCCCGCGTCGGAGCTTTCCAGGTCCAGGGGCTTTTCCGGGTTGCCGCTCCAGTGGATGTTTTCCTTCACCTCCGGGCGAAACCACAGCACGCCGTTATCCACAGGCTTGGGCAGGCTCATGGCCAGGACGCCGCTGGCCACCTGTTGATAACTCGCCGCCGGCGGATACACGCTGGCCAGGTGATGGCTGGCGAACACCGCTTGCCCGGTGCCTTGCAGCCAGCGCTGCAGGGCGCGGATTTCCTCACGGGGCGGGCACTGGCCGAAGCAGTGCAGTTGCTTGTCCTCGATGATCGCCACGCCGCCGGCTTGGGTCAGGTCCAGCAGCAGTTGCGGTGCCTGGGTCAAGCCGTCGAAAACGCTGCCGGCGGCGTCGCGCATGGCCTGCTCCAGGCTGGCCAGGGCCGTGACTTTCTCTTCCCGCTGGCGGCTGATGTCCAGGGATTCCATGGCGCTGATCTGCAGCGACAGCACCTGGCCAATGGTCTGGCAGGCAATGCGCAGTTCGTGGGGCACCAGCAGCGGCTGGCGGTTGCCGCAACTGATCAGGCCCCAGAGCTGATCGTCCTTGAGCAGGGAAATGCTCATGGACGACAGCACGCCCATGTTCTTCATGTACTGGCAGTGAATCGGCGAGACGCTGCGCAGGGTGGCGAAGCTCAGGTCCAGGGGCTCCTGGGTGTCCGGGCGCAGGGTCGGCAGCAGTGGCACCGGTTGGTAGTCGGCGTTGGGGATGATCCGCAGCCAGTTGCTGCGGTACAGCTCGCGGGCCTGCTGGGGAATGTCCGAGGCGGGGAAGAACAGGCCGTTGAACACCTCCATGTCGGGACGAGTGGCTTCGGCGATCACCTGGCCGTGGCCTTCCTCCTCGAAGCGGTAGATCAGCACCCGGTCGTAGCCGGTCATGGCCTGGATCTCGCTGACGCTGATGGCGTACAGCTCGTGCAGGGTCCTGGCCGCTTGCAGGCGCCGCAACAGGCGCCCGAGGTCCTCGTTCTGCCCGGTGAGTGGCCGCGGCTGATCGGGCTGGATTTCCAGCTCCAGCATCAGCACCCCCTGGTGGCGATGCAGCAAGCCTTCGAAGCGTCGGCCGTTGAGCGACAGGTACAGCGCAGGGGCATCGGCCAGCCGCTCAAGTTGCAACACCTCACGGATGCGTTGGCTGTCCGCGGCTCCCAGCAACTGCTCCAGGGGCTGCCCCGCCAGCGATTCGGCGGGCTGGCCCAGCAGCGTTTCGACGTTGGCACTGATCTGCTGGATGTGCAGTCGCGGTTCGTCCAGGGTCAGCAACACGCCGTGGGGCTGGATCGCCCCCGGGGAGCGGATCGGTTCGTTGGCGCAGTTGGCCAGCAACTGTTCGAAGGTTTGGGAGTCTTGGGGGGTCATAGCAGCACCTCGCGGCGGTCGAGCCAGCGTTCGAAACAGGCAAATGTGGATTGCGCGGCGCTGACCACGTGTCGGCGTGTGCTCGCGTCGTCGGGCATGCGCCCCAGGTAGTCGAGAAAGTCCTTCCAGCGCCGCCCGGTGGCAGCCCCATAGACATCCAGAAAGGCGCCGCCGTTATCGGCGTCGAGATCCAGGCGCCGGGCCATTTCCCGGCGCAGGATCTGTCCGCCCAGGGTCGCGCCTTCCAGTACGTAGAGCACGCCCAGGCAGGCCCCGGCGCTGACCAGGGGGGGCAGGTGCTCACAGCGGGGCAGGGCCTTGATGCTGGCGGCGTCCAGGCCCAGGGCGCGCAGATCGGCGAACAGGGTCGGGGTCTTCAGGCGTTGCTGGGTGTCGTAGCCCTGTGGGATCAAGCCGCTGGCATGCAGGGCCGCCTCCAGGGGCTGATAGAAACCGTAATAGGCCTGGATCAGGCGTTGATACCAGGCTGCATCCAGCTGCGCGCAGAAGAATGGCAGGCGTTGCTCCAGGGCTACGTGCAAGGTCGCGGTGCCGGTGCGCAGGTCTTGAAGCAGGGTGGGAGTGGTGCTGGTTTGGTGCGGTGTCGGCATGCAGGGATCAGGGGTCGCAACAGGTAATGGACGCGCCATGGGCGTCATCAAAGGCCGGGACCTGGCTGGCATCCCCGCGATAGAGCCATCGCACAGAAAAAATTGGAGCGTCACTTTACCCGTGCTGGTTCCCTCGACGTAGGGTTTTCGGTACGCCGTCGGTCGGCCAGCAGCGATGATTGAGTGGCGTGTCAGAGTCTCTGACCCCGCCGCTGCGGTGGAAATTCCCTTTTCCACCTTGCAGATTCAGGCCAGGGTCAGATCCAGACGTCGTTCTGTGCAGTACGTTCGCCGCCTTGATCGCCGGTGTTGAGCACGCCCTTGGGCTCGATCAGCAGCAGCTTGACCTCCTGCTCGGCCCAGGGCTTGTGCTCGACGCCCTTGGGCACCACGAACATCTCGCCGCTGCCGATGGCCACCCGGCCGTCACGAAAGTCGATGTACAGCTGGCCGTCGAGGACGATGAAGGTTTCGTCGGTGTCGGCGTGGCTGTGCCAGACGAATTCCCCTTGCAGCTTGGAGATCTTGAACTGGTAGTCATTCATCTCGGCGATCACCTTGGGGGTCCAGTGTTCGCTGAACAGGCCGAGCTTGTGCTTGAAGTTGATGCTCTGGTAGGCGTTTTGCGCGGTTGGGTTGGGCATGTTGCGGTCCACATCAGTGATGAATGAGCACTGAGGGTAAACAGCCGGCGGTGTTGGTTTCTTGAACGATTGTGCGTGGCTCAGCGCCCGAGCATCTTCAGCCAGCGGGCCGGAGGCAGGCCGTAAGCCTGGCGGAACTGCCGGGTCATGTGGCTCTGGTCGGAAAAGCCGGCGATCAGCGCCGCCTGGGTCAGCGACTGGCCCTGGACCAGCAGGGCGCGGACCAGGTCCAGGCGGCGCATGCTCAGGTAGCGGTAGGGGCTGGTGCCGAACAGCAGGCGAAAGTCCCGGGACAGGCTCCAGCGGTCGCGCCCGCTGTGGGCTGCCAACTCGTCCAGGGTCAGGGTCCGGTCCAGGGCACTGTGGATGTATTCCCGGGCGCGTTCGGCGGCCACGTAGTCGAAGCTCTGCCGCGGCCGGGCGACGCCGGACGCGCCGTTCAGGGCGTGGGCCAGATCGAACAGGGCGTCTTCCTGCTCCAGCGGATCCAGGGGCCTGTCGACCCCGCGCAGCAAGGCGTCGGTGGCGGCAGACAGTCGGGGATCGTTGGACAGGCCGCCGGCAATGAAGGGCAGGGGCTGGCCACCGAGGATCTGCTGGATCAGCGCGGGTTCGACATACAGCATGCGGTAGTGGAAGCCGTCGTGGGTGCCGGCTTCGCCGTCGTGGGCTTCGTCGGGGTGCAGGACCATGGTCGCGCCGGGCAGGCTGTGGCGCCAGCCGCCGCGGTACTGGAAGCTCTGCACCCCGCGCAGGGTCCGGCCGATGGCGTAGGTATCGTGGCGGTGCATGTCATAGCCATGGCCGGCGAAATACGCCTCGATACGCTCCAGGCCCCGGGCGGATGGCGCACGGTGAACCCAATCGGTGACGGCGGTGGGCTTGGCCATGAAGCAGTCCTGATGGATGAAATCTGGGGCGCTACGTTAACTCAGGGGCGCGCGAGCTGTCTTGTCCTCCGGTTCAGGCCGCGTCGGGGGCTGGGGCCTGCTTGCCCAGGTGGCCGAACTCGATGGGCGTCTTGATGTAGAACAGCGAAAAGTCCTCGGCCTGCAGGCGCTCGAACAGCCGTTGCGATTCGGCTTCGCTGATGGCCAGGCGAATTTCCAGGGGCTGGTCGGCCAGCTCGAAGAAGTGCGCCGAATGCAGGTGGCGGGAGTGCCCGAAGCCTTCGATGGCGGTGGACAGTGTGGCGCCGCGCAGGCCCATCTGCTGCGCCAGGTCGACCACCCAGTCGCCGAGCATCTTGCCGTGGTAGCGACGGTTCTGCTGGGTAAAGAAAATCACCAGATAGCCTTTCATGATTGCGCTCCTGCAGCGTGGCAGTGGGTTCCTTGAGCATAGTTGCCGGCTCATTCGACGGTTGCCTGAAGGATCGCCAGTGGAGTAGCGTCAGCCCCCAGCCCTCTTCATGGCAACCTGCGCTCATGCATGCTTCCCACCTGATTTACGTCGCCCCTCTGCTCTCGCTGGCGCTGCTCTGGAGCGTGGCGGTGATCACCCCCGGACCGAACTTCTTCACCACCGCGCAGCTGGCGGCCGGCTGCTCACGGCGTCACGGCCTGCTGGCCGCCTTCGGGGTGGCCAGCGGCACCGTGCTATGGGGGCTGGCCGGGGGGCTGGGGATCAAGTCGCTGTTCAGCGCGGCGCCGGCGCTCTACGTGGTGTTCAAGGTCGCCGGTGGTTGCTACCTGATCTATCTGGGGCTCAAGCAGTTCAAGCGCAAACCGGCCCCGGGCACGGCAGATGCCGCGGTGACACGCGAAGGTTCGCGGAGCCTGTTCTCGGCCTACCGGTTGGGCTTGCTCGGCAACATGACCAACCCCAAATCGGCGCTGTTCGTGGCGACCATTTTCGCAACAGCGATGCCGGCGTCGCCGCCACCGCTGTTGCTGGGGCTGGCGGTGCTGACCATGGCTGGCCTGTCGTTGTCCTGGTATTGCAGCGTGGCGCTGTTTTTCGCCAGCAGCCGGGTGGCGGGCGTCTATGCCCGGGCCCGCCTGTGGCTGGATCGCTTCGCCGGTGGCTGCTACCTGCTGTTCGGCGGGCACCTGCTGGCCAATCGCTGAACCCCGGTTTTTTGTGTTTGTGCCGATCTGATACTCAACAAGGACGACCCGTCCCCCCTCTCAGGAGACTGAACATGGCAGTGACTTTTCGCCCGGCGGTAGAGGCCGACATTGCGCGTATCTGCAGTTTCGTGGGCAACCCCGAAGAGCTGTTTTTCTTCTTTCCCGCTGCCACCTGGCCGCTGACCCACGACCAACTGCGCGACTCCATCGCCCGGCGTAGCGACTCGACGGTGATCGAGCAAGACGGGCAGGTGGTGGGTTTTGCCAATTTTTATCGCTGGGAAAATGGCGGCACTTGCACCATCGGCAACGTGATCGTCGACCCCGAAGTGCGCGGTGCCGGCCTGGGCGCCCAGTTGATCGGCCAGATGATCTCGATCGCCCGCAGCAAGCACCAGGCCAGCGAGGTGACCCTGTCCTGCTTCAACAGCAATGTGGCGGGGTTGCTGTTGTATCCGAAGCTGGGGTTTGTGCCGTTCGCCATCGAAGAGCGCAAGAACAAGGAACAGCAGCGGGTGGCGCTGATTCACCTGCGCTACAGCCCGAGCTGAAACCATGGGCCATCAGAGAACGTTCAATAGGAACCAGTCATGAGCAAGTTGCGGGTCGGGATTATTTTTGGTGGTCGTTCGGCGGAACACGAAGTGTCGCTGCAGTCGGCACGCAATATCGTCGATGCCCTGGATCGCACGCGCTTCGAGCCGGTGCTGATTGGCATCGACAAGCAGGGGCACTGGCACCTCAACGACACCTCGAACTTTTTGATCAATCAGGAAAACCCGGCGCTGATCGCCCTCAACCAGTCCAACCGCGAGCTGGCGGTGGTGCCGGGCAAGGCCAGCCAGCAGTTGCTGGAAACCGGCAGCCAGGAGTTGCTGGGACATGTGGATGTGATCTTCCCGATTGTCCACGGCACCCTGGGTGAAGACGGTTGCCTGCAAGGCCTGTTGCGCATGGCCGACCTGCCTTTTGTCGGCTCCGACGTGCTGGGTTCGGCGGTGTGCATGGACAAGGACGTCAGCAAGCGTCTGTTGCGCGATGCCGGGCTGGCCGTGACCCCGTTCATTACCCTGACCCGGGCCAGCCGCAGCCGCTACGGTTTTGCCCAGGCGCGGGAAGCGCTCGGCCTGCCGCTGTTCGTCAAACCGGCGAACCAGGGTTCTTCGGTGGGCGTGAGCAAGGTCGAGAACGAGGCCGACTACGATGCCGCGGTGGAGCTGGCCCTGGGGTTCGATCACAAAGTGCTGGTGGAGTCGGCGGTGCGCGGGCGGGAAATCGAATGCGCGGTGCTGGGCAATGACCAGCCAGTCGCCAGCGGCTGCGGCGAGATCGTGGTCAGCAACGGTTTCTATTCCTATGACAGCAAGTACATCGACGCAGAGGCGGCCCGGGTGCTGGTGCCGGCGGACATCAGCGTCGAGCACAGCGAACGCATTCGCGCCCTGGCCATCGAGGCGTTCCAGGTATTGGGCTGCTCCGGGCTGGCCCGGGTCGACGTGTTTCTCACCGACGACGGTGAAGTGCTGATCAATGAAATCAACTCGCTGCCCGGGTTCACCCGCATCAGCATGTATCCCAAGCTGTGGCAGGCCACCGGCATGCGCTACAGCGAGCTGGTGAGCCGCCTGATCGAGCTGGCGCTGGAGCGCCATGCCGAGCGGCAAGCTCTGAAAATCAACCGCTGAAGCGGATCATCGTGTTTTCAAGGACGTGACGAATGAGTTCGGCAACACAAGCCTCGGTCTACCTTTTTTCCTACGGCACCCTGCAGGACAAGGCTGTACAGCTGGCCAACTTCGGTCGTGAGTTGAGCGGCAGCAAGGACGCCATGCTCGGCTATGAACAGAACTGGGTGGAAATCACCGATCCCGAGGTACTGGCCGCCAGCGGCAAGACCCATCACCCGATCCTGCGCCCGGGGACGGCGGACAGCGCGCCGATTGCCGGCACGGTGTTTCAGATAACCCCCGAGGAGCTGGCAGCGGCCGACCGCTATGAAGTCGCCGACTACCAGCGGGTCAGCGTGACCCTGGCCTCCGGGATCCAGGCCTGGGTCTACGTCAGCGTCTGAGTTCCGGGGTCACTCCGGCGGCAGCATCACCCCGATGCAAGCCAGCACCAGCACCACGGCCCCGAGTGCGCAGAGCACAAAGTTGAGCGGGGTGAAACGGGCGTTGCTGCGGCCTTCGGGGTCCCCGGCGGCGGCATTCAGGCCGCGCTGGCCCAGCCAGGTGACCCACGCCAGCACCGGCAGCAGCGCCAGGCTGGCGATGTCGATAAACGGGTAGCCCATGTGCTGGCGTGCCAGGCCATCCAGCACGGCATTGAGGATCACCCCGCCGACAAACAGGGTGGCCAGTTCGTCGTGCCGCCAGTCTTGGCTGTGGCCGTCGCGCTTGAGTATCGCGTCGGCTTCGCGGTACAGCGCATGAATGAAAAAAATCGAGAATAACGCCCGGGCCACCGGCCACAGTTCCTTGCCGCAGGCGTGCTTGAACTGATGCCAGTTCTTGTAGGCCCAATACAGCTGGTAGATACCGAAGGTGAGGATGTACAGGGTCAGGAACTTGGCCTTGGACACCACATAGAACGGTTGTGGCGCTGTGTGCGCCGAAGGGGCGACCAGATCCGCCTGGGGCGGGGCGTAGAGATTGTCAGACACGGGCTCTCCTTGGGTTGGGTCTGAGACGGGAGGCAACGTTAGCTCAGGTAGTAGGCCAAGAACCAGCACGCTCTTGGTGGCCGACGGGAGCCGGATTCAGGCCCGGGGTGGATCTGCTGGCCGAACGTAGTGAATATCCCATTCACTTTCTCCCACCTGCACGAAACCCAGGCGTTGATAAAAACGATTCGAGTCACTGCCGCGCAACGCATCCAGGTGGATGGGCAATTGTTCCCTGGCGGAGCGTTCCAAAAGCGGCGCCAGGGCCTGGGCACCGATGCCCCGTCCCTGGAATGGCGGCGTGACGTACAGGTGTTGCAGCCGCAGATGATCCTCGCGTGATTCGCTCTGGATAAAGCCCACGGGCTGTCCGTCACTGAGGATGAATTGGCAACGTTCGGCCGCGAAGCTGGCGGCAAAACGCTCCCGGGCCCGCTGCGGATCGAAGCGCTCCAGGCGTTCAAGGCTTTCGCGCATGGCCGCAATGCGCATCTTGACCAGGGTTTCCAGGTCACTCAGAGAGGTCGGGAGTAGTGCAATGCCGAGGCTCATGTCCGGCCGATCCAGGAGTACTGGAAGGCCTTGGCTTCACCTCGATGCACGCGTCGGCGATAGCTGGCCAGGGTCGGGGTCGAGCAGTAGGTGCACAGCTCGCTGATTTCGATCTGCTCGTCCTCGATGCCGGCGGCCTGCAGCAGGTACACCGCATAGCGGCTCAGGTCGAACCACAGGGAGTCGGCCTGGGTCGGCTGTGGCGGGGGAATCTGTGGGGGCAGTAGCGGGGCCGGCTGCTGGCGACTCCAGGGCGCTTGCGCAGCGGGCCACAGCGGATCTTGAGTGGCGGACAGGGTGTCGATGAAGTCGGCACTGACTTCATAGCAGCAGGGTTTGATCGACGGGCCGATGGCCACTCGCAATTGCCGTGGGGCGATGCCCTTGCTGGCAAAGTGTTGCAGCACATGGGCGATGATCCCGCCGTGCAGGCCTTTCCAGCCACCGTGTACCGCCGCCACCCAGGAGCCATCGTCGCTGCTGATCAGCAACGGCAGGCAGTCGGCGGTGACCACCGCGATGGGCCGGCTGGAATGGGTGAGGACCGCATCGCCGCGAATGATCCCGCTGGGCAGGGTGGTGCTGGCGTGCACCACCTCGCCACTGTGGACCTGCGAGCAGAAGAACAGGTTGGCCGGCAGGGCAGCGCCAAGGGTCGAAAACTCATGACGGATGCCGGGTATCTGGTTCAACACAGCTGCCTGGAAACTCATCGGGCCTTCGCTCGGTAACCTGGGAATGGCTGCAGAGCATAGCGGTATCCGCAGCATTTTTGCTGACAGGCCGCGTTGCAAAGGCAGCTCCAGACCAGCGGTTGCCTGCGGCGCGGCGCACCTTGCGGAGGTTTCAGGCCTTGAGCGGGATGTACAGCTCCACCACGCTGTCCGGGTGCAGGGGCCCCAGGAAACGCTCGCCGGTGTATTCGAACTCTATGGCTTCGATTGGCATCAACCCGGCGGCCGGCAACCATTCGCTGTAGGCGGCGCGAAAGGTTTCCGGCAGGGTGGCCACGGCGCCGTGGTGTTCCACCCGGGCGTAGTGGCGAGCGGGAATCTCCAGCTCGACCATGCCGGGCACCAGGGGCGCGTCGGCGGCCACCGGCAAGCCGGCGACGTAGCGCCACTGGCCGTCTTCCAGGGGCTGGCAGATGCCGTAGGTGCCCACCGGTTCTGCCAGCCGCTGGATTTCCTGTTCCCGGGGTTCAAAACGTTGCCAGAGCTCGGCGATGGAGCCCGGGTCATCCTGCTGCCAGGCCATGCCGATGATCCGTTGCGTGGCCAGGAACACCTTCTGCGGTGTCTGCGGGGTAGGAATCTGGCGCTGCGGCTGGGCCAGGTAGCGTTGCAGGTGGCCGAGCACTTTCTGGCTGCGGGCAATCTCGCTTTCCAGCTGCCGGGCATGCTCCTGCAGCGACTGCTGCATGTGCAGCACGCTGTCCAGGCCGCCCTGGTCCGCCAGCGTGCGGATGTCTTCCAGGGACATGCCCAACTGCCGCAGCCAGACGATGCGGCCCAGGGTCACGATCTGTTCCGGGCTGTAGTAGCGATAGCCGTTGTCGCGGCCGGTGAGGGCCGGGGTGAACAGGCCGATGCTGTCGTAGTGGCGCAGGGTCTTGGTGGTGAGGCCGTGGCAGCGGGCCATTTGTCCGATGGTGAGCATGGAGCGTCCTTGGTGTGGTTGGGCTGCCGGGCAGGTTGAGCCTTTACCCAGGGGCAAGCTCAAGCCCGGCAGTGCGAATCAGGACGATTTGTTCGGCTTGATCAGGCTTTCGGCCGGGATGCCGAACAGCTGGTGCAGTTTCCAGATCATCGGCAGGGTCAGCGCGCGCTTGCCGTTGAGCACCTCGTAGACGCGGTTGGTGCGGCCGATGGCGGGCGTCAGGTCGGCGGCGGACAAGCCGGATTGCTCCATGCGGAACTTGATCGCCTCGATCGGGTTGGGCAGGTCCAGGGGAAACTGCCTGGCTTCGTATGCCTCGATCAGGGTGATCATCACATCGAAGTAATCGCCTTCAGGCGTCCCCGGCTGCGGCTCGTTGTCGAACAGGGGCGAGATGCTTTGCAGCGCTGCGCGGTAGTCCTGGTCGGTGTGGATAGGGCGGATGTTCATATGGGGTACTCCATGTCTACGCTGTCGGCATCGATGGCGTCGTACTGCTGGTGGGTGCCTACGAACTTGATGTACAGCGCGCCGAAACGATAGGCCACGGCAACGACCAGCCGATACTCGTTGCCCTTGATGTTGAAGACCACCCTGCGGCTTTTGAGAATGCTTGCGTTGCGATACTGGTCCTTGATCTGCGCAGGGTTGGACCACTCGGCTTTCTTTGCTTCATCGACCCAGGCCAGCAAGGGCTGCTCCGCATCCGGGTACTTTGCCCAGAAGGCCTTTAACTGGCTGACTGCAATAATTCTCATGGCGTGATCCTAGTCCCGTGCTGGGACTTAAACAAGTCACTCAGTGCGTCAGGCGATGTACGGGCAGATCGCTGGATCTGCCCGCAGAGGCGACGTTGGCTCGGTGACGATCAGGTCATGCAGAGAGTGTGGCGCGCACGTCGTCCATCAGTGCCTTGCCCATCTCTGCCAGGTAGTGTGCCGCCCAAGCATAGCGGTCGCACCGTGGCTCCATGGCCGCCTCCAGGGTGAATTGCTTTGCCAGATGCAACAGCGCCGAGGCGTGCTCCAGGGCATCGCTGATCGGCACATCGGCATTCACCCGAAACAGCGGACGCAGGTGTTCGCCACACTGGGAAAAGCGGATTTCACCGAGGGTGGTCAGGGGCGATTGAGTGGTCATCGTGCACCTCCGGTTTTGTGTGACGGGAGGTGTGGGGAGGACGGATTTCGAGTGTGGTGCATGGTGACGACTCCTTTCGTATTGGGAACCACCACCATCTGCCGCCAAGCAGATTTGGGTGGCGGATTGCACAAGGTTGGCGGACCGGCACGAAAGGAACCGGCACCCCCGAAGGGGTCCCTGCGCAATCCGCCATGACACAGAAATGCGGGCACAAAAAAAGCGCCTGCATTCGTGTTTTGGCGCTATTGCGCCTTTCGTGGTTCGGGCCGCCAAGCCCGTTCGCTGATGTTGCAGCGACGGGCGAAGGATAGCCGGGAGGGAAGGGCGTCGCAACGGCATTGCTGCGACTTTATGTGAACCGACCTGCCGCTGCCGCAGGCCGCGATCTCCCTGGCGCCGAAGGCCCTACGGTCCTTGTCGCAGTCTGCGGCAGCGGCTACAGAGGTTGTGCCAGCACCTCACGAAATACATCGGGTCGAAGCATCGCGATATGCAGCAATGAACGGGCCGCTCCGGAAGGCGAGCGCCGACCTTGCTCCCACTCCGATCCGGAGCCGCTCACTCAACCCTCCAACACTTTCGCCATCTCGCTGGTCGCCGCCCAACCCAGCCCCTGATACAGCGGCTTGCCGGCCTCGGTCGCATGCAGCACGGCAAAGCCCAGTCCGCGCTGGCTGAACTCGGCCTCCGCCAGTTTCATCAGCGCCGACGCCAGGCCGCGCCGCCGGTAGGCCGGTTCAACGTAGACGTTGAGCACGTAGCCGCGCTGATCCTGGGTTGGATGGGAAGGGTGGGGCGGCCAGTCGATGCTCATCAGGCCGATGCTGGCCACGCTCTGCTCGGCGTCCATCAGGGCGAAGCCGTAGTAGCGGCCGTCGTCCAGGCGTTCGCGCAACCAGGGGCGAAAGTGCTCGGTCATCACCTGCAAGGTGGAGAGGTCCTTTCCCGCATCGAGAAACATCGCCAGGCGATGGCGGCAGATCAGTTCAAGGTCCTGGGGCGTCAGGCGGCGTGGGCTCAGGCCCGGAATATCAAGGTCGGCTGCAATCTTGTTCATCGTCGGTTCCTCGGTGGACAGGGACGATGCTAGGGCAGATCCCCAGGTTGGGTCAGACACAGACCGCCGCAAAATCTTGCATACAGCGCCCGTGCTCCCCGCTCACAAAAAAGGGCCAGCCTCACGGCCAGCCCTCGGGTTCAGCGCAGGGCCTTCAATCCCCCAGCGCTTCCCCTTCACGCCGTGGATCGGCACCGCCGGCCCAGGAGGTTTTGCCCTGGGCATCACGCACGCGAACGATGGCCTGGGTGCCGCTGGTCATGTCGATCTCGTTCAGTTCATGCCCCTGGGCTTTCAGCGCTTGCTTCAGCCCCGGGCTGAACTGGCCGGTCTCCAGTTCGGTGGGGCCGTTGCGGCTGCCGAAGTTGGGCAGGCCGACGGCGGCTTGCGGGTCGAGGTTCCAGTCGAGCATGCCCACCAGCGACTTGGCCACGTACTCGATGATCTGCGAGCCGCCGGGGGAGCCGACGCTGGCCAGCAGTTCACCGCTGGCGCGGTCGAAGACCAGGGTCGGCGCCATGGACGAGCGCGGGCGCTTGCCCGGTTCGACGCGGTTGGCCACCTTCTGGCCGTTTTCCTCGGGGATGAAGGAGAAGTCGGTCAGTTGGTTGTTGAGCATGAAGCCCTGGACCATCAGGTGCGAACCAAAGGCCGCTTCCACCGTGGTGGTCATGGACACCGCGCCGCCCTGGTCGTCCACCGCCACCACTTGCGAGGTGGAAATGCGCATTGGCGAACGGTCCGGTGCGTAGGCCACCTGGATGCCCCGGGGCTTGCCCGGTTCGGCCTTGCCCAGGCTGCGCTCGCCGATCAGCGCGGCGCGTTGGGCCAGGTAGTCCGGGGCGATCAGGCCGGCCACCGGCACCGGTACAAAGTCGCTGTCGGCCACGTACAGGCCGCGGTCGGCGTAGGCCAGGCGCTCGGCTTCGGCGATCAGGTGCACCGCTTGTGGCGCTGGCTCAAGGCTGGCGGGCAGGTTGGTCTTCTGCGGCTTGAGCTGGGCCAGGGCGTAGCGCGGGTCGCGTTGTTCCAGGGCTTGCAGGGTGCCGAGGATCTGCGCCACCGCCACGCCGCCCGATGAAGGCGGCGGCATGCCGCACACCTGCCAGCGCTTGTAGTCGCTGCACAGCGGCGCGCGTTCCTTGGCGCGGTAGCCCTGCAGGTCATGGAGCGACAGGCTGCCGGGGTTGGCGTGGCCCTGGACCTTGGCGACGATTTCCGCTGCCACCGGGCCTTTATAGAGGGCGTCCGGGCCTTCCAGGGCAATACGCTTGAGCACCGCGGCCAGCTGTGGATTCTTCAGCAAGGTGCCCACGGCTTTCGGTGTGCCGTCGGCATTGAGGAAGTACGCGGCCATGTCCGGCGAGCGGGCCAGAAACGGGTCGGCGCTGATCATGCTGTGCAGCCGTGGCGAGATGGCGAAGCCTTGTTCGGCCAGGCGGATCGCCGGCTCGAACAGCTGCGCCCAGGGCAGGCGCCCGTGTTTCTGGTGAGCCAGTTCCAGGGCGCGCAATACGCCCGGGGTGCCTACCGAGCGGCCGCCGATCTGTGCCTGGGGGAAGGACATGGGCTTGCCGTCCGCCTGCAGGAAGAGTTTTTCGGTGGCGCCGGCTGGCGCGGTTTCCCGGCCGTCATAGGTGCGCACGGCCTTGCCGTCCCAGAGCACGATCATCGCGCCGCCGCCGATCCCTGAGGACTGCGGCTCCACCAGGGTCAGCACCGCTTGCATGGCAATTGCCGCATCGATGGCCGAGCCGCCCTTGCGCAGCATATCGCGCCCGGCTTCGGCGGCCAGCGGATTGGCGGCGGCCGCCATGTGTTTGTCGGCATGGCGGGTCTGCATGTCGGTGCGGTAGCCCGAAGCGATTTCCGGAGCGGCGGGCAGGGCAGTGGAAGAGGGCGGGTTGTGGCAGGCGCCGAGGCTGAGGGCGGCGGCCAGCAGGCCGACGCTGAGGAGTCGGGGGTGACGGGGAGGGAAGATCGAGAACACGCGTTGAGCTCCGTTCACTGGGAAATGAGGTGTCGTCCGTGGAGGGGAATGTACAGCAGTGGGACCGGCAGTTGGGTTGCGGGGGATTGTCGAGTGGGTGCGCGACAACGTCGCAACTCAGGAATCTGCCGGCTGTCGCTTGATCTGAGTCAGGGTAGCCGACGTCCATAGGGCACATGGTGAGGCAAACCATAAGCCTGATGAGAGGACGCCATGCACCGTTGTAAATGGTTACTTGTGTTCGGATTGCTGCTGGGGGGCGAGGTACGGGGAGAGACGCCGAGCGAGCCGATCCTGCCGGTACAGCCGGCGAAGATCACCGATGTGGCCAAGGTGGAACTGGGCAAGCAGTTGTTCTTCGACCCGCGCTTGTCCAAGTCCGGTTTCATTTCCTGCAACTCCTGCCACAACCTGAGCATGGGCGGCAGCGACAACCTGCCCACCTCCATCGGCCACAACTGGCACCAGGGGCCGATCAACTCGCCGACGGTGCTCAACTCCGGGCTGAGCTTTGCGCAGTACTGGGATGGCCGTGCGGCCACGCTCCAGGAGCAGGCCAGCGGCCCGATCACCAACCCGGGGGAAATGGGCTTCAGCCATGAACTGGCGGTGGAGGTGTTGCGTTCCATTCCGCAGTACCGGGCTTCGTTCAAGCGCGTGTATGGCAACGATGAGATCAGCTTCGAAGACGCCACCAATGCCATTGCCGCCTTCGAAGACACCCTGGTAACGCCCAATGCGCCGTTCGACCGCTGGCTCAAGGGCGACAAGGCGGCCATCAGTCCCACCGCGCTCAAGGGCTACCAGCTGTTCAAGTCCATCGGCTGCGTGGCCTGCCACAACGGCGAGGCGGTGGGCGGTGGCTCGTTCCAGAAGATGGGCATGCTCGAACCCTATGTCACTAAGAACCCGGCCCAAGGCGTGGCCGGGCTGACCGGCAAGGATGCCGACCGCATGCTGTTCAAGGTGCCGACCTTGCGCAACGTGGCGTTGACCTATCCCTACTTCCACGACGGCGCCTACTGGAAGCTGGAAGAGGCGGTGGACGTGATGGCCCGTCTGCAACTGGGACGCCAGCTGGATACCGAGGAGGTCGGTCAGATCGTGGCCTTCCTTGAGACCCTGACCGGCGATCAACCGGACTTCAAGCTGCCGATCCTGCCGCCGTCCTCGGCGCAGACACCGCGTCCGCAGCCGTTCAATTGATCCGGGAATACACCGCAGCGTGCTGCGGTTTTTTAAGCCTCGTGTTGCGATCGCTGACGATGCTGGCCCGGCCTGTCGCCGGTTGCGCAATTGAACCGATCATCGATGGGGGCTTGGCGAGCTGGCTCGAAGTAGCCGGGCGTACGACGGCTATCAGCGCGTTGCCAGCGCTGTGGATAAGACAGCATCGAATAGGGCGAGTGGTCCTTGAGCGTCTCGTAGTTCAGGGACAGGTCAATCTGCACGGCGCCGTGCAGGAAGGGGCCTTCGAGCGACAGGATGGAGCCGGTCAGCCAGGTTCGCTCCGTGCTTTCCAGGTACATGGGCGCGGTGATGCGCAGCCAGGTGCGTCCGGCGTCCTGGGAAAAGTACAGGCGCGGCAAGCCGCCTCCGCCGTTGCTGAAACCCGGCCCTTGGGCAATCGGAATGACCAGGTAGTTGGAGTTGGCGGCATCGATCATCAAGTGCGAACCACGGCCGTGCACGGTGATGCCGTTGAATGAGCCAAAGGGCGCTACCGGGGTATGGATGCCGAGCCTGGTGTCGGTGTAGTGCACCATGTCACCACTGCTGGCGATGACCGGCGAGGAACCGTTGCAGAGCTTCAAGGTGGTCTGGTCGATCTCGAAAAAGCGTGATGAGTCGATGCGGTAGATGACCCGGCCGGGCAGGTACTGGATCGGCTCGGGAGTGCTGCAGGCCCCAAGTACCCCGCACGAGATCAGCAACAGCAGCTTCCTTGCCCACATGAGAAAACGACTCCTTGTTCCTGCCTGAATGCAGGGGCTGGCGTTTATGACATCCCTGGGGGCGTGGCGCAACACTGGTCATGGCGGGCCAGCGTTGCGCTGATGTTGCGGCGCCCTGTCAGGGCTTCATCTGCCAGGCCGTCGAGCTAGCCGCGGTCTTGAACTTGGCCCGATTCTCCGGAGTGGCCGGCGGTTCGGAATCACCGAAGATCGCCTTCAGCCAATGGCCATCGGTGGGGTTGGGGAAGAGGATGAACTTGCGCCCGAACTGCTCCTTGTCCTCGGTCATCAGGCTGCTGCGCTGCTTGACGTCGGCCACGTAGTACTTGCGTTTGAAGTCGTTGAGGTTGTCACCCAGCATCACCACCACATCAAAATCCTTGGCAATCTCGGTTTGCCGCGGCTCCTTGTTGGAGCTGTCGCGATACACCGTCAGGTGCTGCTCATCGGCGAATGGCAGCTTGCTGTGGCGCAGGTTGGCCAGGGCGTACTCATAGGTTTTTTCGCCTTGGTCACGGCTGGTGACATAGAACACCTCGACCCCCTTGGACTGGGCGTAGTTGAGGAAGTCCACCGCTCCGGGCGTGGCGACGGGGCCGTTCTCGGCCACCCATTGATCCCAGGCCGCGTCGTCGAAGAACTCTTTCCCCGAGTTGATCATGTAGCCCCAGTAGCTGTTGCTGCTGAGCACGGTGTCGTCGATATCGCTGATGATTGCCAGGGGGCGATCCCCTGGCTTGTGTGCTTGCAGGGCTCGATCCAGCTGCATGCGCGCTACGTTGAAGCCCTGATAGTACAGCGCCTCGAATTCGGCGGCGGTCTGTCTCCAGGCTACGGCGGCGGTCAGCAGGTTGGAGGGCGGGGTGGCGGCCTGCTCGGCAAAGGCCGAGGTACAGGTCATCGCCAGGAGCGAGAACAGCCAGGGAGCGACCGCGGTTCGGGTGGTTTTTATTTTCATTTTCGAGCCCTTGAAGTGAGGATGGCGCAGCTCTCACAAACACTGCCGCAGTGTTCTATCCCAGCCAGTGGCGGTGCTCAATGCGGGTGTCGCGTTTGTGGATCAATGCGGCGTAATCCCCGGTACTTTTGCGCGGGCATAAAAAAACGGCTTACCTTGCGGTAAGCCGTTTTTAGTACTTGGTGGCTACACAGGGACTTGAACCCCGGACCCCAGCATTATGAATGCTATGCTCTAACCAACTGAGCTATGTAGCCAAGTGGCGCGCATTATTCGCTCGGAACGACGATGCGTCAAGCGTTTTTATAAAAAAATTATCTACGCTATCAACCGTTTATCCCTTCCCCCCCGAAATCAGTGGCGATGGGCAGCGCTGGAACCAGCGGCTGGCCTGTTCGTAGGCGTGTGCCAGTTGCAGCACGGCGAAGTCGGCCTGGTGCCGGCCGATGATTTGCAGGCCCATGGGCAGGCCGTCGGCGTTGAAGCCGGCCTGTACGCTGGCCACCGGGCAGCCGGACAAGGTGCCGGGAATCACCACCTCCATCCAGCGGTGATAGGTGTCCATGGCCACGCCTTCGATGCTGCGCGGCCAAGGGGTGTTCTTGTCGAAGGGGAAGACCTGGGCGCTGGGCAGCAGCAGGTAGTCGAAGCGTTCGAACAGTTTTGACAGGGCGCGGTACCAGTCGCTGCGGATCACCGAGGCCTCGAACACTTGGCTGGCGCTCAGCTTGAGGCCGTTCTCCACTTCCCAGAGGGCTTCTGTCTTGAGTTGGGCGCGCTTGTGCGGCTCGGCATAGGCGCTGCCCAGGGAGCCGGCGACCATCCAGTGGCGCAAGGTGCGCCAGCTGCTCCACAGGCGCTCGGGGGCAAACTCCGGGCTGGCCGGCTCGACGCTGCAGCCCAGGCTGCGGAAATCGCCCAAGGCCTTTTCGCAGAGCGCCATTACTCCCTTTTCCATCGGCAGGTAGCCGTTGAAATCCCCCAGCCAGCCCAGGCGCGTGCCCTTGAAGTCGCGCTCCAGTGGCGCGGCGAAAGCCTGGCCGGATTCGCAGATGGACAGCGGCGCCCGGGCATCGCCACCGGCCTGCACCGACAGCAGCAGGGCGGCGTCGCGCACGCTGCGGGCCATGGGGCCTTCGTAGCCCAGTTGGTCGATGAACAGGTCGCTGCTGTCGTCGAAGGGCACCCGGCCCTGGGACGGGCGGAAACCGAAGATATTGTTGAAGGCCGCCGGGTTGCGCAGCGAGCCCATCATGTCGCTGCCGTCGGCCACCGGTACCAGGTGCAGGGCCAGCGCCGCGGCGCCGCCGCCACTGCTGCCGCCGGCGGTCTTGCCGGGGTCATAGGCACAGCCGGTGGCGCCGAACAGCGGGTTGTAGGTCTGCGAGCCGAGACCGAATTCCGGGGTGTTGCTCTTGCCGATAATGATCGCCCCGGCGGCCTTGATCCGTTCCACCATGATGCCGTCGCGCTGGGGGATGAAGTCCCGGTACAACGGCGAGCCCAGGGTGGTGCGGATGCCCTGGGTCAGGGACAGGTCCTTGATCGCGTGGGGCAGGCCGTGCATCCAGCCACGGTACTCGCCCCGGGCCAGTTCGGCGTCGCGCTGGTCGGCCTGGGCCAGCAGGCTGTCGGCCGGTTGTAGGCTGACCAGGGCATTGACCAGAGGGTTGTAGCGCTCGATGTGGGCAAGGTAGGTCTGCATCACTTCCCGGCAGGAAACCTGACGCAGGCGGATGCGCTCGGCGAGTTCATGGGCCTGGAGCAGGACCAGCTCGCTGGGGGGATTGGCGATCATGGCAGGGGCCTTTCAAACGGCTTTAGAAACGCCCCGGCATCCAGGCCGGGGCGGCAGATGTCAGTGCAGGTCAGCGCATCAGGTTGGTCCACAGGCGGTCGGCGAGGCGGATCGCGCCTTCGCCGCAGGTCTGGCTGAAGACCACCTTGGTGCCCTCGGGAATATGCAGCTCGGGGGCATCCTTGAGGCCGGCGTCGAGGAAGGGTTCGACGCCCTTGATCGGGCTCTGGTGCTTGAGGAAGTTCTGGGTCATGGCGGCGTTCTCAGGCTGGCTGAGGAAGGCGATGAAGGCCTTGGCGTTCGCCGGGTTCTTGCTGCCCTTGGGGATCACCATGTTGTCCACCCAGGCCAGCACGCCCTCTTTCGGGTAGAGGTATTTCAGGCTGGGCTTCATCTCCCGGGCGCGCATCGACGAGCCGCCCCAGAACATCGACATGTCGATTTCCCCGGCCGCGAGGTTCTCGCGGATCGCCCCGGCCTTGGAGCTGTAGGTCTTGACGAAGGGTTTCTGCGCCTTGAGCAGGCCGAGGATCTGCTGCATCTGCTTGGGGTCTTCGCTGCACAGCGGAATGTTCAGGTACAGGCTGGCCATGTCGATCACTTCGCTGACCGAATCGAACATGTTGATCCGCCCTTGCAGCTCCTTCGGCGGTTCGTAGAGCACCTTGTAGCTGTCGCTCGGGCCTGTGTAGCGCGCGCCGTCGAGCACCACGCTGGTGGTGCCCCAGATGAAGGGCACCGAGTAGGCGCCTTGCGGGTCCCAGGTCGGTTGCTTGAGGTTGTCCACCACGCTGGCGTAGTAGAGCTCCTTGGCCGGATCGAAGCGTTCCAGCAACTGCTCCTGGATCAGGATCGGGATGAACTGGTGGGACGGGATCGCCACGTCATAACCGCTGCCGCCCTGCTTCAGCTTGGCCAGCAGGGTTTCGTTGGAATCGTAGGAGTCCACCGTGACCTCGATGCCGGTCTGCTTCTGGAACTTGGCGAGAATTTCCGGCGAAAAATAGCCGCTCCAGCTCACGACGTTGAGTTTTTCCGCTGCCTGCACCGCCAGTGGCAGGCTCAGCAGCAGCGAGGTTCCCAGACTTGCGATCAACTTGCTCATGGCATTTTCCCAAGGTCAGTGGACGGTTCAAGGGTGTTTCTTGCTCAGCAGGTAAGAGAGGCTGACGAACAGCACCGAGACGCCGAGGATCAGCGTCGATACGGCGTTGACGTCGGGTGTCACGCCCATGCGCAACAGGCCGAAGATGAAGATCGGCAGGGTGGTGGTGCCGGCCTGGGACACCATCATCGAGATCACGAAGTTATCCAGCGAGACGATGAAGGCCAGCATCAGCCCGGAGACGATCCCCGGCATCAGCAGCGGCAGGGTCACCTTGCGAAAGGTTCGCCAGGGCCCGGCATACAGGTCCGCCGCCGCATGCTCCAGGGACAGGTCCATGTCGTTGAGGCGGGCGCGGATCGGCAAGTAGGCGAAGGGGATGCAGAACACCGTGTGGGCGATGATCAGGTTGCCGTAGCCCAGGGACAGCCCCAGCGTGGAGAACAGCGCCAGGGTGGCCACGCCGACGACGATTTCCGGCAGCACCAGGGGCAGCATGATGGCGCCCATGGACAGTTGCAGGCCCTTGAATTTCGCCCCGCGCGAGGTGCCCAGGGCGGCCAGGGTGGCGATGGCGGTGGCCGCCATGCTGGCGCACACGGCGATCAGCAGGCTGTTGCCCGCCGCCTGGCGCAGGGCCTGGTTGGCGAACGCGGCGCGGTACCAGTCGAGGCTGAAGCCGCTCCACACCGTGGCCGACTGGTTGGCGTTGAAGGAGAACACCACCAGCACCAGGATCGGTGCGTAGAGGTACAGGTAGAACAGAAAGCTGAAGCCGCCGAAGCCGGGAAAGTCCTGGACGCCGAGGCCGTTGCGTTTGAACAGGCTGATCATCATGCACCTTCCTGAAGCGTGCGCTGGCGCTGGGCGCGCAGGGCGTAGAGGGTCAGTACCAGCATCACCGCGGCCATCAGCACCAGCGACAGGGCGGCGCCGAAGGGCCAGTTACGGGCATCGCTGAACTGGCGGAAGATCAGGTTGCCGAGCATCATCCGGGTGCCGCCGCCCAGCAGCTCCGGGGCGATCATGGCCCCCAGGCAAGGCACGAAGGTGAGGATCGCCCCGGCGAATATCCCCGGCTTGGCAATCGGCAGCACCACCTTGCGCAAGGTGCGCCAGCGCCCGGCGTAGAGGTCCTGGGCTGCTTCCAGCAGGCGGATGTCCATCTTTTCCAGGGTGGCGTAGATCGGCAGCACGACGAAGGGCGCGTAGGTGTAGACCAGTCCCAGCAGCACCGCGCCGTCGGTGTACAGCAGTTGCAACGGCTCGTTGATCAGCCCCAGGCCCATGAGGCTGTTGTTGATCACCCCGGTGTTGCGCAGCAGCAGGATCCAGGCGTAGGTGCGGATCAGCAGGTTGGCCCAGAACGGCACGGTGATCAGGAAGATCAGCAGGCCCCGGCGCTGCACCGGCTGCATGGCCAGCCACACCGCCACCGGAAAGCCGATCAGCAGGGTGACGACGGTGGTCAACCCAGCGATGCCGATGGAACGCAGGGCGATCAGCAGGTAGGAGTCGGTGAAGGCCAGGCTGTCATCCAGTTGTCGTTCGAACAGCAGGGCGCTGTAGGCGTCGCTGCTGAAAACCTGGTTCACCCCGCCGTAGGGGTTGGCTTCCATCAGCGAATAGCCGATGACGATGAGGATCGGCACGACCAGGAACAGACCGATGGCGATCAGCGCCGGGCTGACCCCGAGAACGCTGCGCAAGGCCTTGCGCCGTTCCAGGTGCTGGGAAATCGATGAGGCGTGCATGGCGGATCCTCGTGTTCAATCCAGCAGGACGCTGGCGCTGCCGCGTTCGAATACCAGCCCGGCGCTGCTGCCGACGCTCAAGCGCGGGTGGTGTTCGAGGCTGTTGGGCGTGCGCACGGTGAGGCGCGTGCCGTCGCCGAGGCTGACCAGGTATTGCAGGTCGGTGCCCAGGTAGATCAGCGCTTCGATACGGCACGCCAGGGCGCCTTCCGAGACGTCACTGCGCAGGTGCAAGCGCTCGGGGCGCACCGACAGAGTGACCTGCTGGCCGACCTTGGCGGTGGTGCAGGGTTGCGCCGGCAGTGCCTGCCCGGCGGGCCCGCTGAACCAGGCCAGGCCGGCTTCGATACGGTTGACCGTGGCCGGGATGAAGTTGGTTTCACCGATGAAGTCGGCGACGAAGCGGTTGCGCGGCTGCTCGTAGATTTCTTCCGGGCGGCCCACTTGCTGCACTTCACCTTCGGATAGCACGGCAATGCGGTCGGACAGGGTCAGGGCTTCTTCCTGGTCATGGGTGACGAAGATGAAGGTGATGCCGGTCTTGGCCTGGATGGCCTTGAGTTCTTCGCGCATGGCCTGGCGCAACTTGAGGTCCAGGGCCGACAGCGGCTCGTCCAGCAACAGCACCTTGGGATGGGGCGCCAGGGCTCGGGCCAGGGCGATGCGTTGCTGCTGGCCGCCGGAGAGCTGGTTGGGCTTGCGCCCGGCGAAGCGTTCCATCTGCACCAGGGCCAGCATCTCGCGCACGCGCTCGGCGATCTGCGCCTTGCTCAGCACCTGGCCCATGGGCCGTGATTCCAGGCCGAAGGCCAGGTTCTCGGCCAGGGTCATGTGGGGGAACAGTGCGTAATGCTGGAACACGGTGTTCACCGGACGCTCGAAGGGCGGCCGGTCGGCGATGTTCTCGCCGTAGAGGAGGATCTCGCCCTGGGTCGGGAATTCGAAGCCGGCGATCATCCGCAACAGGGTGGTCTTGCCGCATCCGGAGGGCCCCAGGAGGGTGAAGAATTCGTTGTCGCGGATGTCCAGGTCGATGTGCTTCAGGGCCACCGGGCCGCTGTGTGGATCGCCGTAGACCTTGCGCACCGAGCGGATGGACACCGCCAGTGTTTGCAGCGAATGCAGGGCATTCATGCCTTACCTCCGATTCCCCCATGGGCTGTCGTGCAGGCCATGGATATTGTTTTTCTTAGGGCAGGATCGAGATGTGTTCGGATGCGTGAAAAGCCTGTTTCTACGGGCTTTGCGCGGGTTCTTATTGTTCTGCTGGGGCTGATTATCAGTGAGGGGTTGCGGGGGCGAAACATCAATTTTAACATACCAGCTGTTAAATAATTTAATAGCAAGAGGCGGCAAGACCATGGCCGAACAGCGTTTGCCACCGTTGAATGCGGTGCGGGCTTTTGATGCCGCGGCGCGCCTGGGCAGCTATGTCGAGGCCTCCAGGTCGCTGCATGTCACCCAGCCGGCCATCGGCCGTCATGTGAAGTTGCTGGAGGACTGGCTCGGGGTGCAGCTGTTCGAACGCACCTCGCGCGGGGTGATCCTGACTCCGGCAGGGGAGAAGTATCACCGCAAGATCGCCGCCGCCCTGCAGTTGATCATCGAGGCCGGGCGCGAAGCCCAGCCCAAGGCCGCCGAGCGCTGGTTGCGGATCATGGTGGTGCCAGGGTTTGCCAAGCGCTGGCTGACCCCGCGCCTGGAAGCGTTGCGCCATGTGCGCCCGGGCCTGAAATTCGCCATCGAGCCCAACTCCACGTTCACCGACGTCGACGCCAAGAGCGCCGATCTGGGAATCGCCTACGGCCTGGACGGGCAATATGCCCAGTCCCGGGTCAGCCTGATCTGCCCTCGGGTGTTTCCCATCTGCACCCCGGCCTACCTGGCCAGCATCGAGCCGATCAAGGGCCCGGTGGATCTGGCCCGCCACGAGCTGATTCACTTCGATGACGGCGAGTGGTGGAACCTGTGGTTCGCCGCCAACGGCCTGGAAATCCACCTCACCTCCGACCTGATCTACGTGAACAACGACCACGCCCTGTCAGTGGCCGAAAGCGGCGGCGGGATCGCCCTGGCCAACGAGGTGCTGGTGCGCGAGGAGCTCAAGGCCGGGACTCTGGTGCGGGTGCTGGAGGATCAGGTGAAGCTGGAAAGCTACCGCGTACTGACCCCGGAAGCTGAATGGTCCGAGGACGTGGAATGGTTTATCCAATGGCTCAAGGCCGAGCTTGAAGCGGACTTCCCCGAGGCGCGGATCGCCGGTCGTTAGCAAGCTAATGGGATGGCGCGCACGCACTGAAAAATGGCACATTGGCGCACCTGCCCCTGTGCGCCCACCCGTTGTACGGAAAATCCTATGGCTAGCAGCAACCCTCAGACCGTCGCAACGACGGCCTCTCCTGCTTCGCAAAGCAGCCCACTGGTCCTGCGCATCATTGGCGCGGTGGCCCTGGCCCACCTGATCAACGACCTGATCCAGGCGGTACTGCCGGCGATCTACCCGATGCTCAAGAGCAACTACGGGCTGAGCTTCACCCAGGTCGGGCTGATCACCCTGACCTTCCAGCTCACCGCATCGCTGTTGCAGCCCTGGGTCGGCTTCTACACCGATCGGCGGCCTCTGCCGTTCCTGCTGCCGGCGGGCATGATCTGTACCCTGATCGGCATCCTGATGATGTCCCAGGTCGGCAGCTTTGCCCTGATCCTGCTGGCCGCGGCCTTGATCGGCATCGGTTCCTCGACCTTCCACCCGGAAGCCTCGCGGGTCGCCCGGCTGGCGTCCGGCGGGCGCTACGGCCTGGCGCAGTCGAGCTTTCAGGTCGGTGGCAATGCCGGCACCGCGTTCGGCCCCTTGCTGGCCGCGGCCATCATCATTCCCTACGGCCAGGGCAATGTGGCCTGGTTCGGCCTGTTCGCGCTGTTTGCCCTGGTGGTGCTCTACGCCATCAGCCGCTGGTACGCCAACCACTTGCGGCTGCACAAGCTCAAGCAGGGCCAGGCGGCGACCCACGGGCTGTCGAGGAACCGGGTGCTCAGCGCCCTGGTGGTCCTCGGGCTGCTGGTGTTCTCCAAGTATTTCTACATGGCCAGCTTCACCAGCTACTTCACCTTCTACCTGATCGAGAAGTTCGACCTGTCGGTGGCCAGCTCGCAACTGCACCTGTTCCTGTTCCTCGGTGCGGTGGCGGCGGGGACCTTCTTCGGCGGGCCGATCGGAGACAAGATCGGGCGCAAGGCGGTGATCTGGTTCTCGATCCTCGGGGTGGCGCCGTTCACCCTGTTGCTGCCCCATGTCGACCTGTTCTGGACCAGCGTCCTCAGCGTGGTGATCGGCTTCATCCTGGCCTCGGCGTTCTCCGCCATCGTGGTCTACGCCCAGGAGCTGGTGCCGGGCAACGTCGGCATGATCGCCGGGGTGTTCTTCGGCCTGATGTTCGGCTTTGGCGGCATCGGCGCGGCGCTGCTGGGGCACCTGGCGGACATCCATGGCATCGAATACGTGTACTTCCTGTGCTCGTTCCTGCCGCTGTTCGGGGTGTTGGCGATCTTTTTGCCACGCACCCGCAAAGCCTGAGCGCTTTACCGGCGCTGAAACAGCAACGCCCGGGGCACTGGCCTCGGGCGTTTTGTTTTGCGCCGGCCTCAGGGCGCTGGAGGGGCGTGCCCGGCACTCTGGCGGAAGGCGTTGGGCGTCTGCCCGCTGAGGCGCTTGAAGAAGCGCGAGAAGTAGGTCGGATCGCTGAATCCCAGGTTGTCCGAGAGCTGGCTGATGCTGATGTTGGTGTAGATCAGGCCGCGCTTGGCTTCCAGCATCAGGCGCTGGTGCAGGATCTGCAGCGCGCTCTGCCCGGCCAGTTCCCGGCACAGGGTGTTGAGGTGCACGCTGGACAGGCCGATGCGATGGGCCAGGGATTCCACCGTGGGATGCTCCTGATAATGCCGCTCCACCAGCTTGATGAAGTGCCCCAGCAGGTGCTGGTTGCGCTCGCCGCGATTGCTCGGCGGGGTGTTCTGCTGGCCACGGCGACTGATCCATACCACCAGCACGTTGACCAGCGAATGCAATAGCAGGTCGCGGGCGGCGGCGCTGCCTTCGTACTCATCCATCAGCGCCTTGAACAAGGTATTGAGGCTGTGCCGGTCACGGCCCACCGGATAGCAGGCGGCGCTGGCCAGTACCGCCAGTGGCGCCCCCAGTTGCGCTTCCAGCTGGGCCACCAGCGGTGCGCCCAGGGTCAGCACGTAACCCTGGATGTTTTCCGAGAACTGGAAGCCGTGGACCATCAGCGGCGGCACCACCTGGATCGATGCTTCGCGCACGTCCTGGCGCCGTCCCTCGACTTCCACCAGGGCCTGGCCGCGCTGCACATAGAGCAACTGGTAGAGGTCGGCGTGACGGTGCGGCTTGATCTCCCAATGGTGCAGGCTGCTGCGCTTGGGGATGGATTCGCAGTGCAGCAGGTCCGGAGTCGGCCAGGCCTGGTTTTCCCCATAGAGCTTGAACACCGGGATGCTGGAGCGACTGGCTTTCATCGGAGGCGACCTGTCTAAACGGGCTGACTGGAGTGCTCGATAATCGAACGTTGTTTGCAAAAGTGCATTTTTATGGCGGTTTATCACCATTTATTGCGATTTTTGTCGGCAAAAATGCAGGGGTACAACAATAACCATAAATTCCGGATTTCGCCTGCGCGGTGACTGGAATGCCCTTGAGAGACGACAACAATGAAAACTCAGGTTGCGATTATCGGTGCCGGTCCTTCCGGCCTTCTGCTGGGCCAACTGCTGCACAAGGCCGGTATCGACACGGTGATTGTCGAGCGCCAGACCCCGGACTATGTGCTCGGCCGCATCCGCGCCGGGGTGCTGGAACAGGGCACCGTGGACATGCTGCGCGAGGCCGGTGTGGCCCAGCGCATGGACGCCGAAGGCCTGGTCCACGAAGGGGTGGAGCTGCTGATGGGTGGCAAGCGTGTGCGCATCGACCTCAAGGCCCTGACCGGTGGCAAGACGGTGATGGTCTACGGCCAGACCGAAGTCACCCGCGACCTGATGGCGGCCCGCGCCGCCAGCGGGGCACCGATCATCTATTCGGCAGACCAGGTGCAGCCCCACGACATGAAGGGCGCGCAACCCTACCTCACCTATGAAAAGGACGGCCGGCAGCACCGGATCGATTGTGACTACATCGCCGGTTGCGACGGTTTTCACGGCGTGGCGCGCAAGAGCATCCCCGAAGAGGTGCTGACCCACTACGAGCGCGAGTACCCCTTCGGCTGGCTGGGGCTATTGTCCGATACCCCGCCGGTCAACCATGAGCTGATCTATGGCCAGCATGAGCGCGGATTCGTGCTGTGCAGCCAGCGCTCCCTGACCCGCAGCCGTTACTACCTGCAGGTGCCGCTGAGCGACAAGGTCGAAGACTGGTCCGACGAGCGCTTCTGGAACGAGCTCAAGGCCCGTCTGCCGGCGGAGGTGGCGGCGGATCTGGTGACCGGGCCGGCGCTGGAGAAAAGCATCGCGCCACTGCGTAGCTATGTGGTGGAGCCCATGCAGTACGGCAAGCTGTTCCTGGTCGGCGACGCCGCGCATATTGTCCCGCCCACCGGGGCCAAGGGCCTGAACCTGGCGGCTTCTGACGTGTGCTACCTGTACCGGATTCTGGTCAAGGTCTACCGCGAAGGGCGTACCGAACTATTGGAGAAATACTCCGAGCTGGCGTTGCGCCGGGTCTGGAAGGGCGAGCGTTTCAGCTGGTTCATGACCAACCTGCTGCACGATTTCGGCGAGCAGCAGGACGCTTGGGAGCACAAGATGCAGCAGGCGGATCGCGAGCATTTCCTCAATTCCCACGCGGGGCTGGTGAACATTGCCGAGAACTATGTGGGCCTGCCTTACGAAGAAGTCTGCTGACCCAGGGGCCCTGGCCCCCCCACCCGTGAACAGGGGGGGGCAGGGCAGTGTTCGCCAGCAGATTCGGAACGGAATGTTTAAGACGAGAAATATTCCTGTTTATAAATGATATGCATTAGCGTTAATCTTCGATCCTCTCTCCCTTGATGCACCACCAAGGTGCATTGAATCGACAAGGATCGTTTGTCATGAAAGTCAGTTCCTGCCTGTTCAATTCGCTCATGCTCAGCGCCGGTGTCGGCCTGCTGGCCCCGCTGGTGCAGGCCGGCGAGCGTGTTGAAGAGGCCCAACCAGCGCCGGTGGAACTGGACACCGCGTTCGTTACGGCCAGTGGCGCTGCCACGGACCTTCGGGATGCGCCAGCCAGTGTCAGCGTCATCACCCGCGAGGAAATCGAGCGCCAGCCAGTCTACGACCTCAACACCCTGCTGCGCCGTGTGCCGGGGGTGACCGGAGGTTTCGGACCGGTGGGCGAGCAGTCGAAAATCAAGCTGCGGGGCCTGGACGACAAGTACACGCTGATCCTGGTGGACGGCAAACGGGTCGGCAGCTCCGCCGACCTGAGCTATCGCCGTGACCTGGCGCGCCAGGACCTGAACTGGATCTCGCCGAACATGATCGAGCGCATCGAGATCGTGCGCGGACCGATGTCATCGCTGTATGGCTCGGATGCCATGGGCGGGGTGATCAATATCATCACGCGCAAGGTGTCGCGGACCTGGACCGGCTCGGCCAGCACCCACATCACCGTGCCCAAGGATTCCGACCGCGGCCAGACCACCCAGTACAGCGTGAATGCGACGGGGCCGTTGACCGAGTCCCTGGGCTTGCGCCTGGGCGCCAACGTCACGCGGCGGGCGGCGGATGAGGTCGAGGCGCGACGCGATGCCCGAGGCGACTTCATGTACGACGACGGCGCTGGCGGCTCCAAGGACCAGAGCATGAATGCGCTGCTGGACTGGCAGATCAACGAAGAGCAGAGCTTGTCGTTTGAGGCGGTGCATGGCGTTGAGCATTCCTGGTCGTCGAAGAAGACCTTTGGTGATTGGGACGAAACCGTAGGTGGCGCCTTCGGCCCCAGCCGCCTGACCCGCGACAGCTACATCCTGTCCCACAGTGGCGACTGGAGTTTCGGCACCTCGAAGCTCGATGCCTACCTGAACAGGTACCGCAACGACCTTGAGGTGGGTAAAGCCAACTCCGAAGAGAAGATCGTCGAAGGCAGCCTCAACCTGCCTTTCGAACTGCTGGTGGACCAGCGCCTGACGCTGGGCGGGCAATGGAAGCGTGAGGAACTGACCAACACCGATACCCTCGGCACTGTGCCGGTGGATTACCGGGGCACGCCGGTCAGTGGCTCGACCTTGAAGGGTGATTACTCGGCGGCCTTTATCGAGGACGAGCTGTTCCTGCTGGACAACCTGTCACTGACCCTGGGCAACCGTTTCGACCACAGCGACAAATACGGCAACCACAACAGCCCACGGGCGTATGTGGTCTATCACCCGCACCCGGACTGGACCGTGCGTGGCGGTGTGTCCAAGGGCTTTCGTGCGCCGAGCCTGAAGGAGGGCAGTGCGGGAGCGGCGACCGAGTCTGGTGGCCGGGGCTGTGGTTCGTTGCGTCCGTTGGGCTATGTCACTGGCAGTTGCTGGATGGCGGGCAATCCGAACCTGAGACCGGAAACCAGCACCAACAAGGAAATCGGCGTGTCGTTCGACCATGACGGCTGGGAGGCCGGCCTGACCTACTTCCACACCGACTTCACCGACAAGATTGCGGATTTCGGTGAACGTGACCGAGCGTTTCGCTAATACGTGACCGGTGCTTCCACCCCGGTTGCGCGGGTTCTGGATTGTAATCGCATCGGTCACGATGCGGCTTGTTCCTCGGCTTTTTTTCGGCGCAGCGACTCGCCTTTCATCGTCAGTCGGTAGGCGTTGTGCACCAGGCGGTCGAGGATGGCATCGGCCAGGGTCGGGTCGTTGATCCAGCCGTGCCAGTGCTCGATGGGCAGTTGGCTCGTCAGGATGGTGGAGCGGCTGCCAGCGCGGTCGTCGATCACCTCCAGCAGGTCATGCCGGGCTCCTTCCTCCAGCGGGGCTAGCGCCCAGTCGTCCAGCACCAGGACGTCGACCTTTGCCAGCTGTTGCAGGGTACGGCCGAAGCTGCCGTCGCCATGAGCGATGCGCAGTTGTTCCAGCAGGCGCGGGGTGCGCAGGTACAGGGTGCTATAGCCCTGGCGGCAGGCCTGGTTGCCCAGGGCGCAGGCCAGCCAGGTTTTGCCGGCACCGGTCGGGCCGGTCAGCAGCAGGTTGTGCTGCTGGCGGATCCAGTCGCCACTGGCCAGGGTGGCGATCAGACGCTCGTCCAGGGCGCGTCCGGTGCGGCGGTCGAGATCTTCCAGGCAGGCGTTGGCGTACTTGAGCTTGGCCTTCTTGCGCAGCCGTACCAGGCGCTGGTTGTCACGCCAGGCCAGTTCGCGGTCGAGCAGTAGGCCGAGGCGTTCATCGAAGCTCAGGCTGTGGCTGGCCGGCAGCGTCCATTGCTCTTCCAGGGCGCGGGCCATGCCGTCCAGGCGTAGCTGGTGCAGTTGATTCAGGGTGTGTTGCGGCATCATCGAACAGCTCCTGTTGCGGGGGTTGGTAGTAGTCGGCGCCACGGACGTTCTCGTGGTCGCCGGGTAAGGTCGTTTCGGCGGCACGCTGGGGCAGCGGCTGTTGATCCAGGCCTTGCTGGAGCAGGTTGCGCACGCTGCGCCCGGTGAAGGCGCGCAGGTGTACGGCACGTTCGGCAGCGGCTTCCAGGCGTGCATTGCCATAGCGCCGGGCCAGCGAGAGCAGGCCGAGGCAGGCGCGGTAGCCCATCTCCGGGTGCGGCTTGTGGGTCAGTTGGTGATCGATCAGTTGGCGCGTGTAGGGGCCGATCCGCGCGCCCCAGTCGAGCAGGCGTTGTGGCGTCCATTCGCGATGCGCCTGGTGCGCCGCGGGCATGTGCTCGCGCTGGGTACTGTAAGCGCCGCGTCGCCCCAGCAGCAGGTGGCTGGCCACCCGCCGGTTGCCATGCAGCACTTCCAGGGTGTGTGCCGTCAGTCGCACGTCCACGTTCTGCCGGGCCAGGGCGGAGGGCACGCTGTAGAAGCTGCCATTGACCTCGATGTGGTAGTCGATGCTGACCTTGCAGCGCTTGAAGGTGGCGACCTCGTAGGGATGCACCGGCAGCGCTCGCAAGGCCGGGCGATCCAGGCGCTCGAACCAGTCGCGCCGGCAGCCATCGAGCCGCTTGAACGGGCGCCGATTCAGATCCTCCAGCAGCTCGGCGATGGCCTGGTTAAGCGCATGCAGGCTGAAGAACTGCCGATGGCGCAGCCGCGCCATGATCCAGCGCTCGACCACCTGCACCGCCACCTCGGCCTTGGCCTTGTCCTGAGGCTTGCGTGGCCGTGCCGGCAGGATCACCGTCTGGTAATGACGCGCGCACTCCAGCGTGGCCCGGTTCAGGCCCGGCTCGTAGCGATCCGGCTGGGCGACCAGGGCGCGCGGATTGTCCGGCACAACCATTTCCGGCACGCCGCCAAAGTAGGTCAGAGCCTGGCCCAGCGAGGTCAGCCAGTCCACCTGGGTTTCGCCTGGCGTCGCGCAGGCATAGGTGTAATTCGAGGCGCCCAGGGCGGCGACGAAGATGTGCGCCCGGCGCACTTCGCCGGTGGCCGGGTCGACCACCGGCAGCGTCGGCCCGGCATAGTCGATGAATAGCTTCTCGCCCGCACGGTGCAGCTGACGCATCGAACGTTTGAGCGTCTGGGCGTAGCGCCGGTAGTGCTCGACGAACTGGGTGTAGCGGTAGGTCGGCTGGCCCGCATGCGCGGCGAGATATTCCTCCCACAGCAGCTGCAAGGTCACGCCCTTGCGTCGCAACTCGCGGTGGATGCTCAGCACATCGGGCAGCACTCGCTCACCGCGCGGCTTGTTCGTCGACGTCGGTGCAAACAAGGCGGCCGCCAGCGCGGCCTCGTCCATGGCCACCAGCGCCGGCCAGTCCAGCCCGGCCACCCGCGCCGCCGCGATGTACTTGCTAACCACGCCCTTGGACAGCTGCAAGGCACGGGCAATCTTCTCGTGGGACAAGCCGGCCTCAAACTTGAGGCGCAGACATTCTTTGATGTTTCGCATGGCTACTCGCGGCGCCGCCATCTTCCTCTCCCGAAATCGGTCGAGGATGGCGGCGCATCAGGTCATGCGCAACGAAGGGGAAGGCTTTCGCTAAGTCGTGACCGGCGATTTCGGTAAGCCGTGACCACCTGTTTCGGAACAGGCGGAAAATCGGTCACGTTGCTACCGAAATGAGCGGTCACGCGTTAGCGAAATGACCGGTCACGATCAACCGAAACGGCCGGTCACGGTGCTCCGAAATCCGCAACAAGATCGAATATGGCCCGCTGGGTCAGTATCAGGGGCGCTGGTGGACCATGCTGGAAAACGTCGACAAGGCCCGCACTCGTGGCTGGGAAGGCACCGCCCGGGTGCCGCTGGGTGCTTCCGTGACCTGGCGCAGCAACGCCACCTACATGCTGGAAAGCAGGAACCTGAGCACCGGCGAAGATCTGATCAGCTCGCCCAAGCTGTCGGCATTCAGCGCGCTGGACTGGCAGATCAACGACCGCGTGAGTACCGAACTGTCGGCGCAGCACGTCGGCAAGCAGCGGGGCATGGGCAATGACTTCGTGCAGTCCTACACCACCTACGACCTGACGGCGAACCTGGCGCTGACCAAGTGGCTGACCTTGAACGGTGGGGTACAGAACCTGATGGACAAGGATCTGCGGGACGGATCGACCAACTTCTACGTGCCCGGTCGGGCGTTCTTTGCGGGGGCGACCACCTATTTCTAGGGGCGCTGGATAGAGCGGGGGAGTTCAGCCCCATTGCGCGGCAATGGGGCTGAGGGGGATTACACGTTGAACAGCGATTGTGACTGCAAGTCATTGAATGAACAGTTCACCATGCTGCTCCATTAAAAAATATACTCATGTTTGTACTCAAAAAACTCAGTAGTGAGTACGTTCACCCCTGATCTGGCGCCGTTGCGCCGGCTCGGATTCAACTTTCCAGACGCCTGCGACAGGTATCAATGGTGGATTTTATCTGCTGCGCCAACATCTGCCTGATCGGAACACGCTCAAATCGCTCACCCAATGAGCTTGCCTGCGGCAACATCCGCTCGATGACCTCTTCCGCCCGTTTCCTTGGGACGCCACCTTCCTCCGCCAGACGCAATAAATGCCGGCGTTCGATGGCAGCACCTTCGCCGCAAACGTCCAGGTGATGCTGGCCCATCGGGCCTTCGCTGAAGGTCAGGTCGAATGCCGGAGCCAGACGCCAGCGCCGGTCAGGCCCGAGACGCCAGGCGAAATTCTTGGGGTGGTCGTCACGGTTGTGGAAGAGCACATTGAAGACGGCTCGCGCGTAGGCTTTCTCCACTTCGCGCTCGTCGCGCGTCAGGAAACGGGTAGCTCGCAGGAAGGCGGTGTAGTCGGTGGCACCGGGCAGGCGAAAATCCACCTGCAACAATCCAGCCAGACTGTGCACCGGGACGCGTTGCCCACCCTCTCGGTCGAAGCGCGCGACGCCGAAGGCGGCCAGTTCAGGGCCAAGGTCGAACCAGCGGCTTTCGGGTACATCCAGTCCGCAATCCCGAGCCAACTCGGCATAGAGCTGCTCGATGACGCAGACTTCCTTGTGTTCGTTCTGCGCCGGGAACTTGACCAGCCACGGACTGCCGGGCGCATCCGGACGGGTGCTGACTTGCCCGGTCGTTGCGTCGTACTGCACCAAGGCCTTGGGCCTGGCCCCTTGCGGTGAGCCGCCGGTGAGCGCGAGCTCGCGCAGGGCTGCCCCCGCCTCGCCCGCGAGCGCGAGACGGCTTTGCTCGGCCAGCGCCAGCAAGGACCAGTCGGGCTCCTGGGCAGCGGCGTCGCTTGCCGGAACGAAGCGCAACGCGCCCATGGCGCGCTCACCAATGAAGGCCAGCCGGTCCAGCGGCCCGGGATGGCGCAAGCCGTGTTGACGGAACAAGCGATCCATCAGCAGCAAACCCCAGCCGTCCGGCAGACTGTCGGCGATCAGGCCCGGAAGGCGATGCAAATGGGTCGGAAAACTTCCGTAGGCATCCGCACGCAGCTTGAGGTGCAAGGGCGACAGTTCCAAGCCCTGAGACAGAGCTTCGGGAGAATATTCGAAGAGCAGGGATTGACCGTCATCGGCTAAGCGTCCCAACGGCCAGTCTTCTCCCCAGCCGCAATAATGCACGGTAAGCAGCTTCATGATGTTCTCTTACGCGGCGCACGCTGGCGGCGGCTGACAAGGTCCACCTGCTCCATCTGGGCGATGGATTGCCGTTTGAGCACGAAGAGATCGTCCAGCGCCTCCAGCAAGCCAAGTGCCTGCGCAACGCGGACCAGCGTTTCCAGCGAGCACTGGCCGTCGCTTTCGAGTTTGCGCAACGCCCCCAGGGACAGTCCGGCCATCTGCGCCAGTTCACGCTGCGTAAGCGATTGGGCAAGCCGCTGCTCCCGCAGACGAGCACCCAGCGCGTGCAGGATCTCAGCGGGAGTCGAGAGATGAAAAGTCACTTTTATGACCCTTATCGCGAAAAAAATTGCGTAAGTGCCATTTTAGTGGACTTTACTTATTCTTGAAAGCAGATGGCTGCGATAGCTGCCGTGAGCGATCATGCGGTGACCATCGTAACGCTACGATAACGTAGCGTTACGATGTTACGGAGCTGGCTCCTGTCCAGCAGCCGGTGCCTCCAGCAGTACTGAAGGCTCCACCCCCAGTGCCTCGGCCAGCTTGAAGATGTTGAGCAATGCGATGTTGCGCTGCCCACGCTCAACACCCCCCAGATAGCTGCGCGCCAAGCCACTTTCCAGTGCCAGGCGTTCTTGCGACCACCCTCTGGTCTTTCTGATTTCTATCAGCTTCAGGCCGAAGCGTAGTCGGGGATCAAGGGCCATATTTCTCTCTTCTTAAAGAGAAATGACTCTATGAGTCCCCCCTCTATAGGGCTACGCCCGATAAGTGCCCGTACTATAAGTGACAATTTAACTCAAGCGCCATAGAATGACCTCTATGAGTAACAAAATGGAGATCATGACGTATGGCAAGCGTCTGGAAGACTGCTGGGATGGGAGCGGCTGCGGGGCTTGCTGTTCCAGTGGCTGGGCTTTCAGGTCTCGCTGCCGCTGGTCTTACTCTGATTCTTGTACTGGCGATGTTCGGCGTGGGGCCTGCGCGCCTGTCACAGACATCGCTGTGGGGGCTGCTGACCAGTGAGCTGATGCTCTATCTGCTGATTTCGCTGGCGATCTTCACGTTGTCCTTCCGCTTTCTGGCGCGCTTGCAGGCCCGCTGTCAGGCACTTGTAGCCAAGCTCAACGCTCAGCAGGGGCTGTCATTCGATGCTGGACATCTCTTGGGCTACCCCGCGCCGGCCTTTCTGGTGTTTGACCGGCAGCATCGCAAACTGGCTGTCTGTTCAGTCGTGGATGAAGCCTGGCGCATCCACGACTTCTCCTGGCTGCTTGGTTGGCGGATGACCTGGCGCGAGGTCGAGAGCATGGAGATGAACGGCGGTAGCCGTCAGGTCAACGCCAGCGGCATGAGCGTGCCGACCTTCGAGCGCACGGTACGCGCGAAAGACTTCGCCATCGAGCTGCAAACCGCCGATCCGCAACGACCAGTGCTCAGTTTTCCCATGAGTCGTCGGGCGGCGGAAACCTGGTGTGCTCGGCTCAATGCCCTCTTCAACGGATGACCTCGCGAGGAACTGCGATGAAACACTACCGAAGCCTGTTGCTGCTTCCTTTTCTCTTGACGGGATGTGCCACAACCGACATGCAGGGGGCGCTGGACTCTCTGAATGGACTGGGACACTCCATTGGAACCAGTCTGTCGCAAGCGGCTACGCCCGCAAGCGCGGCAAACCGCAACAGCTTGCTGGGCACTCCACTGCATAACGCCTTGCGCCAGAGTCTGTCTACCGACGGTCGCGCCCCAGAGTGGCCCAAGGTGGTGATCAGCAATCTGCAAATTCCGGCTGATCAGATGACGCTGACCCGCAGCCTCACGCTCAAAGCCAGTGATTGCATTCGCTTTGACGCAGTGCTCTGGCACGACGCCAAGCGCTCAGAGCGCTTCAGCAATCTGTCGCTTTGCGCGCCGGAGCTGCCGAAACAGTCGAACAACTTCGTGTTGACCTGGAAGAGCTTTTCCATCTCCGGAAAAACCAGCGGCCAGGTTCGCACCGACGGCCCAACCCCGCCGTACAACAAGCTGCCCAGTGACCCGGCGATGGAGCGCTGGCTGATGAATCAGTTCGGCCTTTACTATGTCGGTTCACTGTTGACGCTGGTCGGCTATGACCCCAACTTCACGGTCGATGACCGCCGCTTCTGGATCAGGAACATCAAGGGATGAAAGCATTGCTGCTGGCGGCCATGCCGGTGGTGCTGATGGATGGCCATGCACCAGACCTCGATCAATGGTCACGCATTGAGCCTGCCATTGCCGCCGCCGTGGAGTGCCGTCAAACCTTGCCGATGCACGCGCTGGATGACATTGCGCCCAATGCCCCCGGCAGTTGGTTGCTTGCACCGGCACGCAGCTTCACGGTGTTCGGGTTGCCGGTGAAGCGGATCGAGCTGTTCATCGACCCGGATGGCGAACTGGGTGCGAGCTATACAGCCGTCATTGAAAAACGCAGTCTGGAACAGGTGCGCAAGCAGCTGAAGCTTGCCAGCCAGCGCGGGCGCATCGGCCAGCTCTCAGCGGATCAGCCCAGCGCCGAAGTTCAGGTGAGCTGCGTGGTGGCTACGACGGGGCAGGGGTGAATATCCAGCGGATTATCTCCGGTGGTCAAGCCGGCGTAGACCGGGCGGCGCTGGATTTTGCCATTGCTCGGCAGATTCCGCACGGCGGCTGGTGCCCGGCGGGCCGTCGGGCCGCTGATGGCGTCCTGGATGCGCGCTACCAGCTGCAGGAGACCGAATCCAGCGGCTATCGTCAGCGCACCAAGCGCAATGTGCGGGATGCGGATGCTACGCTGATCATTTATCGGGACCGGCTAGAAGGTGGCAGTCTGCTCACTCGCGATCTGACGATAAGGCATGGTAAACCGCTATTGTGTTGCCGCTGACCGAAAACTGACCCAGTAGAGGCTGTTCTGCCGATCGAAAACTGACCCAGGTGCTCAACTGCTCCTGCTCAATTTATGAGCAGGAGAACACAGGGTGATCAGTATGGAAATGATGGGCAAAATTCGGCGGATGTATTTCCGCGACAAGCTGTCGTTGCATGAGATAGCCAAGCGCACCGGATTGGCGCGCAACACCATTCGCAAGTGGGTCAGAGCGCCGGAAGCCAAGCAGCCGGTGTACCTGCGCCGGGCCATTTTCAACAAGCTGAGTCCGTTTCACGGCACGCTGGAGCAGGCGCTTAAAGCCGACTCGCTGCGTCCCAAGCAACAACGGCGCAGTGCCAAGGCGCTGCTGGCACAAATCAAAGCCGAGGGTTATGACGGTGGCTACAGCCAGCTCACCGCGTTTGTCCGTGCCTGGCGCGGGGATCAGGGCAAGGCAGCGCACGCCTTTGTGCCGTTGACCTTTGCCCTTGGCGAGGCGTTTCAGTTTGACTGGAGCGAGGAAGGCTTGCTGATCGGCGGCATTTACCGGCGCATGCAGGTGTCGCACCTGAAGCTGTGCGCGAGCCGTGCCTTCTGGCTGGTGGCTTATCCGAGCCAAGGTCACGAGATGCTGTTCGACGCGCATACGCGCTCGTTCAGCGCCTTAGGCGGCGTGCCACGCCGAGGCATTTACGACAACATGAAGACGGCCGTCGACAAGGTCAACAAGGGCAAAGGCCGCACGGTGAATGCGCGCTTCGCGGTGATGTGCGCGCACTACCTGTTCGATCCGGATTTCTGCAACGTTGCCTCAGGTTGGGAAAAGGGCATCGTCGAAAAGAACGTGCAGGACAGTCGCAGGCGTATCTGGCTGGACGCCCAAGACCGTCAATTCCACTCCTTCGAGGAACTCAATGCCTGGCTCGGGCAGCGCTGCCGCGCACTCTGGAGCGAGCTTCCGCACCCGCAATACAGCGGGCTGAGCGTGGCTGAGGTGTTGGAGTTGGAGCGGGCCGAAATGATGCCCATGCCCGCGCCCTTCGACGGTTACGTCGAGCGTGCGGCGCGGGTTTCCAGCACCTGCCTGGTCAGCATGGGACGAAACCGCTACTCGGTACCCTGTGAGTACGCCGGCAAGTGGCTCAGTTGCCGCCTGTATCCGACGCGGATCGAGGTGGTAGCTGATGACGTATTGATTGCCAGCCACGCGCGCTTGCTGGATCGCGACCAGGTCAACTATGACTGGCAGCACTACATCCCGCTGATCGAGCGCAAGCCGGGCGCACTGCGCAATGGCGCTCCTTTTGCGGATCTACCAACACCACTGCGGCAACTCAAACACGGCCTGACACGTCATGCCGGCGGTGACCGGATCATGGCGCAAGTCCTGGCTGCCGTACCCGTCGCCGGACTCGATGCCGTATTGGTGGCCGTTGAACTGGTACTCGAAGCCGGCACCCTGAGCGCCGAACACGTCTTGAATGTCGTGGCGCGGCTGACAGCGACCGAGCCACCGCCCTCCGTCGAGACTCACTTGCAGCTCAAGGAAGCGCCTGTCGCGAACACGGCGCGCTACGACCGTTTACGCGGCAGCGTCGAGGAGATCCGTCATGCGTGATCTCATGGCAGAACTCAAAGAGCTGCGCCTGCACGGCATGGCCAATGCTTGGGCGGACTTGACGGCGCAGGGTGAGTCGGCCCTAGCCTCCTCGAAATGGTTGCTCGAACACCTGCTGCAACAGGAGCATGCGGATCGCGCCATGCGCTCGGTGAGCCATCAAATGAACATGGCCAAGCTGCCCATGCACCGTGACCTGGCTGGCTTCGACTTCAGCGCCTCCAGCGCCGACGCACGGCTGATCAGGGAACTGGCCAGCCTGGCCTTCACCGACACGGCACAGAACGTGGTACTCATCGGCGGGCCGGGCACCGGCAAGACCCACCTGGCCACCGCGCTAGCCGTGTCCGGCATCACTCTGCACGGCAAGCGCGTGCGCTTCTACTCCACGGTTGACCTGGTCAATCTGCTGGAGCGCGAGAAGCATGACGGTAAAGCCGGGCGCATCGCCCAAGCACTGCTGCGCATGGACTTGGTCATCCTCGATGAGCTGGGTTACTTGCCATTCAGTCAGGCTGGCGGTGCTCTGCTTTTTCACCTGCTGTCCAAGCTGTACGAGCACACCAGCGTCGTGATCACGACCAACCTGAGCTTCGCAGAATGGTCGCGCGTGCTCGGCGACGCCAAGATGACCACCGCCCTGCTGGATCGGCTTACGCACCACTGCCACATCGTCGAAACGGGCAACGAGTCCTACCGCCTGCAACACAGCAGCTTGGCGGCTCAGGCAAAGATCAAATCACGGGAGCGAAAACGCAAGGACGATCAGAAGCCGGTGGACGACGAACCGTTTTGATTTTAGGGAAAGGATGGCCTGCTGCATGACGACATGTGGCAGGTCTTCAGTCGCCACTTGGGGCGATCGAAAGGAAGGGATTTTAAAGCAGCTGCGCTGATAGACTTATCCACAGTTGCTGATATAGAAATCAGCAATCCGCCCTGGGTCAAATTTCAATCGGCAGGGTGGGTCAATTTTCCATCAGCACCAACAGCGCCGTACGCGAAAGCCTTTCCTGATCCAAGCGATTTGCACTTTTTTGATATCACCGGATTCCAGCCCCTTCGTACCTTCTGCCCTGCTCGTCGCCACCGGCGCACGGGGCAGACTCATCCTCAGCACAACAAGAATCTCCTGTAGGAGAAGGGGTTTGGGGAGCAATGGAACCAAAAACCAACGTAAGCCCTACCAACGCTTTTCGGTGTCTTCTTCCCAGGCGCCCATCTCGACAAAACAGTTGCGCATGTCGGCCTCCTGGCTGATCTCGGTCAGCAGGTCATGCACGCTCTTGTCCAGCTCATCGTCGCTCCGATACGGAATGGTCAACTCATAGTGGCCGGCATCCAGCCGCTTCATGCCATAGGGCTCCAGGCAGTAGCGCTCAATGTTCTCCGTGGCCCGCTTCCGGCCGCGCACGAACTTGCTGTTATTCACCACCGCGAGGCGCAGGGTGACGGTGGCCACCCGCTCGGCGGCGGGCGGCTCTGCCGGCGACGCGGCCGAAGGCTGCTGGTCGCGTGACCTGGCGCTCTTCTGGTACGCGCCGATCTCGACACCACGGTGGCGCAGGTAGCTGTACAGCGTGCTCTTGGAGATGTGCAGCTTCTCGCCGATCGCGCTGACGCTCAGGCGACCTTCGCGGTAGAGGGTTTCGGCCGCCATGGCGGTGGCCTCAGCCTTGGCTGGCAGGCCCTTGGGACGGCCACCGATCCGGCCACGCGCCCGTGCGGCCGACAGACCCGCCTGAGTCCGCTCGCGGATCAGCTCGCGCTCGAACTCCGCCAGCGAGGCGAACAGGTTGAACACCAGGCGGCCTTGGGCGTGGGTGGTGTCGATGGGGTCATTCAGGCTCTGTAAGCCGACCTTGCGCTCTGCCAGCTCGCCGACCAACTCGACCAGGTGCTTGAGGGAACGCCCAAGGCGATCCAGCTTCCAGATCACCACGGCATCACCCGGCCGCACGTTGGCCAGCAGTTTGTCCAACTCCGGCCGGGCGCTTTTCGCGCCGCTGGCGATGTCTTGGTAGATGCGTTCGCACCCGGCCTGTTTCAGGGCATCGACTTGTAGGTCGGCTTTCTGATCCCGAGTGCTCACTCGCGCATAACCGATCTTCATCAAAAGTACTGTTTACTCGACTACGTTAGTAATAGTTGAACTTTGATTAAGCGTACCAGTTATTTGAACCGTAGCGCGGGGAGCTTAACGAACCGAGCCATTCCTCGATAGAGTTCGGCAAAACCTTCGTTTTGTCGAACCATTGCATCGCCCTTTGTGATTGGCGTATAAACACACAAACACCTATTAGCGGAGAACGCTATGAATACCATTCGCTGGAATGTCGCCGTCTCGGCCGACACCGACCAGTCGCTTCGGATGTTTCTGGCCAGCCAGGGCGGCGGCCGTAAGGGCGACCTGTCGCGCTTCATCGAAGAAGCGGTACGGGCACACATCCTGGAGCTGAGCGCTGAGCAGGCCAAGGCCGCTAACGCCCATCTGAGTGAGGCAGAATTGACCAACGCGGTTGACGAAGCGCTCGACTGGGCACGTAAGCGCTGATGCGGGTCGTGTTGGATACCAACATCCTGTTCAGCGCCCTGATCTCGCCACATGGCGCGCCCGATGCGATCTACCGTGCCTGGCGGGCGGCGCGTTTCGAGGTGGTGACCTCGCGGATGCAACTCGATGAAATTCGTCGAGCCAGCCGCTATCCCAAGCTTCAGGCCATCCTACAGCCCGCCAAGGTGGGCGCCATGATCAATAACCTGCAACGGGCTGTGGTACTGGAGCGCCTGACCATCGAGGTCGAAGCCGATGATCCGGATGACTCGTTTTTGCTGGCCATGGCCTTGGCGGGCGATGCGGACTACCTGGTAACCGGTGATCGCCGCGCCGGCCTGCTGCAACGCGGGCACATCGAACGCACGCGGATCGTCACGCCCGCCGTGTTCTGCGTCGAGGTGCTGTGATCAATGCCGGTCGGTTTTCTGACTCAAGAGCAACGCGACGGTTTTGGCCGCTATGTTGATTCGCCCAGCCGTGAAGAGCTGGAACGTTACTTCCACCTGAGCGATGAAGACCGTGAAGCCATCCAGGTGCTGCGGGGTAACCATAACCGTCTGGGTTATGCCGTTCTGCTGACCACCGTCCGCTTCGTTGGCGTTCTGCCGGACAAGCCCGCCGCCGTGCCGGTGGAAGTCCTGCAGGTGCTTTGCCGACAACTGGCGATTCCAGACCCCGACTGCCTCCAGCGCTATAGCGATCATCGCCGCTGGATACATGCCACCGATATTCAGAACCGCTTTGGCTATCGTCATTTCACCGATCCGGGCATCGGCTTTCGCTTGAGCCGCTGGCTGTATGCCCTCTGCTGGACGGGCACCGACCGGCCGGGAGTGCTGTTTGAGCGAGCCACCTCGTGGCTGTTCACACAGAAAGTCCTCCTGCCTGGTGTGTCTCAACTAGAGCGCTTTATCGCCCAGTTGCGCAGTCGGGTCGAAGAACGCCTCTGGTTTACGCTGGGCCGCAGCGTGACTGAGGAACAGCGATTGCAACTGCAAGACTTGCTGACGGTGGCCGAAGGCAACCGCAGCTCCCGGCTGGATCAATTGCGCTCCGGCCCGGTCATGGTCAGTGGCCCCGCGTTGATTCGGGCACTGCGCCGGCTCGATGACGTGCGCGGCATCGGCATCACCTTGCCGGCGGCGGCGCACATCCCTCCCAGCCGTATCGCCGCCCTGGCCCGCTTCGCCAACACGGCCAAGGTCACCGCGATTAATCGGCTGCCGGCGTCGCGGCGGATGGCGACACTGGTGGCCTTCGCACTCTGCCTGGAGGCGACTGCGCACGACGACGCACTGGAAGTCCTGGAGGCCTTGCTGCGCGACCTGTTCAGCAACGCGGAGAAGGCCGACAAGAAAGCCCGCATGCGCAGCCTGAAAGACCTGGATCGGTCGGCCGCGACGCTCGCCGCCGCGTGCAAGGTCGTGCTGGACAGCTCGATCAGCGATGACAACGTGCGCGCCCGGCTGTTCAACGACCTGCCGAGGACCACCCTGGAAAAGGCCCTGGAAGAGGTCAACGCGCTGATCCGCCCGGTAGATGACGTCTATTTTCTTGCATTGGAAGCGCGCTACCGCAGCGTGCGCCGCTTCCTGCCCGACCTGCTCAAGCACATCCGCTTCGGCTTCAGCCCGGCCGGCAAGGGCGTGGCGGCTAGTCTGGAGTGGCTGCAACTGAACCTGCCGCGCCGGAAGCCAGAGGATGACGCGCCGCAGGAGATCGTGGCCAAGGCTTGGCAGAAGCACATCACCCGCGAAGATGGCTCCCTCGACATGGGTGCCTATGTGTTCTGCACGCTCGATGCGCTGCGCACGGCCCTGCGCCGCCGCGATGTCTTCGTCTCGCCCAGTTGGCGCTATGCCGACCCGCGTCTTGGCCTGCTCGACGGTGCCGAATGGCTGGCGGCGCGACCGATCATCTGCCGGTCACTGGGCCTGACCATCGACGCCAAAACCACCCTGGACGCCTTGTCCGTCGAGCTGGATGCAACCTGGCTGGCAGTAGCCGCGCGCCTGCCCGACAACCCGGCGATTCAACTGAGCGAGAACACCGAGGGCAAGACCGAACTGTCGCTCGGGGCGCTGGACAAGCTGGACGAGCCCTGCTCGTTGCTGCAACTGCGGGCGGCCGTGTCTGACCTGATGCCGCGTGTCGATCTGCCGGAAATCCTCTTGGAAATCGCCGCCCGCACTGGCTTTTCCGAGGCCTTCACCCATGTCTCCGAACGCAATGCACGCGCCGACAACCTGGTCACCAGCCTCTGCGCGGTGCTGTTGGGCGGGGCCTGCAACACCGGCCTGGAGCCCTTGATCCGCACCGACAACCCGGCGCTGCGCCGTGACCGGCTGTCCTGGGTCAGCCAGAATTATATCCGCGACGACACCCTGTCAGCGGCTAACGCCATCCTGGTCGGAGCGCAAAGCCAACTGGAACTGGCCCAAGTCTGGGGTGGCGGCGAGGTCGCCTCCGCCGATGGCATGCGCTTCGTCGTACCGGTGCGCACCGTGCATGCCGGCCCCAATCCGAAGTATTTCGGCACCGGCCGGGGTGTCACCTGGTACAACCTGATTTCCGACCAATTCTCCGGCCTCAACGCCATCACCGTGCCCGGCACGCTGCGCGACAGCCTGGTGTTGCTGGCGGTCGTGCTGGAACAGCAGACCGAGTTGCAGCCGACGCAAATCATGACCGACACCGGGGCCTACAGCGATGTGGTGTTCGGGCTCTTCCGCCTACTTGGCTACCACTTCAGTCCGCGGCTGGCCGATGTCGGCGGTACCCGCTTCTGGCGCACGCGCCCGGACGCGGACTACGGCAAGCTCAACGGGCTGGCCCGCCAGTCGGTCAAACTCGACCTGATCGCCGAGCACTGGGACGACCTGCTGCGCCTGGCCGGCTCGCTCAAACTCGGCCGGGTGCCGGCGACTGGCATCATGCGCACGCTGCAAACGGGAGATAGACCCACCCGGCTGGCCCAGGCGCTGGCCGAATTCGGGCGGATCGAAAAGACTCTGCACACGTTGACCTATATCGACGACGAGTCCAAGCGCCGCGCCACCCTGACCCAGTTGAACCGAGGCGAAGGCCGGCACAGCCTGGCCCGCGCCGTGTTCCACGGCAAACGCGGCGAGCTCCGCCAGCGCTACCGCGAAGGCCAGGAAGACCAGCTCGGTGCTCTGGGCCTGGTGGTGAACATCATCGTGCTGTGGAACACCCTCTACATGACGGCGGCCGTGGAACGGCTCAAGCAGCACGGCTATCCAGTGCTGGAAGAGGATTTGGCCCGGCTATCGCCGCTGATCTACGAGCACATCAACATGCTCGGGCGGTATTCCTTTGCGGTACCGGAAGAAGTTGCGCGCGGCGAGCTGCGGCCACTGCGTAATCCAGACGACGACCTGTGATCCCCCTAAACGCTATGAGCAACACCCAAGCTGCTGCTGGATCGGCGGGCACTTCACCGAGCCGAACGAACAGAAAACGCAGCAATCCCCTGGGTTGGGGCGCAGCAGCGCCTTGCAGTTGCTGCACTCGTAATAGAACTGGCAGGCGTCCGTGGGCATGGTTTCCGGCTTGGCGAAGCCGCAGCGCGGGCAAGTCAGCACGGACTCAAGGACAATGGCGCTCATCGTGACCTCACTTCTGCACTGTGGAGGGGTATCCCGCGTTCGCGGTCGCCTCAGTCAGTGCCTCGGGCTGGGCCTTATCGGGATCGTAGGTGACGGTCGCCGTCTTCTGGTCGAAATTGACCTGGACGTCACTCACGCCGGACACCTTCTCCAGCGACTTCTTGACCGTGATCGGACAGAGTCCGCACGTCATGTTCTGCACGTCGAGCGTGACGGTTTTCGGGGGAGCCGCCAGCGCCACGAAGGGCAAGGCGAAAAGCACGGCGATCAGCAGTTTGCGCATGGTTAATCTCCTTCAGTAGAACAGCGGGGCGAGCCACGGCACGGCCAATAGGCCGAGCAGCAGCACGCTGACGATCCAGAACACGAGTCGCTGTCGCACGAGCGTGCGCGGATCGGCGCAGGGTGTACCTGGCGTACAAACCTGTGGCACCAGGTAGAGCTTGCGGAATGCCAATCCCAGGAACAGTAGAGTCAACCCGATGAAGAGGGGGCGTAGTGGCTCCATCATGGTCAGAGCGCCCACCCACGTACCGCCGACACCGAGTGCCAACAGCACCAGTGGCCCGACACAGCACACCGACGCACCGATGGCGGTCAGCGAACTCGCGACCAGCGAGCCTTTCCCGGTGAGTTGCATCCCCATTCCCATCTCCTGAGCCTGATTGCCTAGGTGCTATTCTAAACTCCGTACCAAAGTACGGAATCAAGGAGAAAGTGATGGCCACAGAGCTGACCATTGGCAAGCTGGCAGACGCCGCCGGGGTGAACGTCGAGACGATCCGCTACTACCAGCGACGCGGGCTGCTGGATGAACCAGCCAAACCCTTGGGTGGCCATCGGCGCTATCCGGTGGACATGGTGAAGCGACTGCGTTTCATCAAGCGGGCTCAGGCGCTGGGTTTCACGCTCTCGGAAGTCGGTGGACTGCTGACGCTGGATGAGTCGTGCGCCTGTGCCGAAACGCGAGCACGGGCTGCACGCAAGCTCGCGTTGATCGAGCAGAAGATGGCCGACTTGGTCGTCATGCAGCAACTGTTAGGCGAACTGGTGCAGCAATGTTATGCGGGAGACGGCGGAACGATCTGCCCGATCATCGAGGCACTGATCAGAGAGTAATGCCTGGCGGGTGAGCTGGAGATCGGAAAGCCCCTTTACGGTGGGATTCAGAGCTTACGTTGGTTTTTGGTTCCATTGCTCCCCAAACCCCAGCTTGACGCCCTTGGGGGTGCCGTAGTCGGCCTCTAGCTGTGCGTTGGCGCGGCCCTGTGCGGCTTTTTCCAGTTGGTCGGGCAGGAACAGGCCGCCTTCGAGCTTGACGGTAGGCAGGTTCAGCGCGGCCTGGGTCTTGCGGATGCGTTTCATGGTTGTTCTTCTCCAGGCCGAGGCTTACAGCGAGTCAGGCAGCAGCACGTACACGCCCATCACATCGACCGGCAGGCAGGGGCTGACGCTGTACTGGCCGACGTCACGGGTGGCTTCGCGCACGCGCTGGTGGTCGGCCAGCAGGGCATCGGCCCGCTGTTGGGCTACCGCTTGCAGTTGCTGCGGGTGCGCGGCGAGGAAGTCGAGCGCGGTGCGGATTTCGCGCTGTGCCGCCTCCGGCGGCAGGTTGCCGCTGGGCGTGCATTCGAGCAGGCGACTCACGCCGTCGTCAGCCAGCCATTGAGGAGCGTTGCGGCCCTGCACAGCCAGAGCAACGGTTTCCTCCGCCATCATCTGAAAGGGTTCGCGGCGGCGCACGTAGCTGAGCTGGTGGCGCAGGCGCAGAAGATAGAGGGTGGTGACGACCTCCACGTCATTGGTAAGAGTGGCAGCGCAACGGGCGGCCAGCGGACGTTCGCCGACGAGTGCGTCTTCCAGCAGATGCTGAGCCAGCAGGCCAACCAGCGGGTGACTACGGTGCAGGTCGCTGAAGTCGATGAGCTGGGGTTTATCGATACCCTCGTCGGCCAAGCGCTGGCGCAGGGCTTCTGGGAGGTGCTGCGGCAAGAAGCGTGCAGTCTGCTTGCGACCGATTTCCAGCGGTGACCCTAATCGCACGCAAGCGCTTTGCAGGAAACGCTGCACGTCAGCCTGGGTGCCCAAGGCCTGCTGCTGTTTGTGCCATTCGGGCAGCACCTCGTCTGGCTTGATGCGGCGCTGGGCGAACACAGTGCGATTGGCCTTGGCTTTTTCCAGCGCGTCGTGCCATTGGGCTTGCAGAGGAGCTAGCAATTGCTCTGGCTCACCGAAGTCGAATGCGACCTGCGGCGACGCGGCGCGACTGTCGCTGCGTTTCATCAATGCCGCCTTGACCAGGGCCTGATTGATGCGGGCTTCGTCCTCGGGCAGTGGAACCAGCACGCCGAGTTCCTTCTGGATGGCCTCGCCCTTCTTGAGGATAACGTTGAGCACGAAGCCATCCACCGGGTTGTCTTGCCCGTAAAGCATGGTGCAACGCACTTCATCGGCCTGCTGACCGAAACGATCGACGCGGCCTTCGCGCTGTTCGTGGCGGGTGGGGTTCCAGGCCAGGTCGTAGTGGACGACAGCGGTGAACAGGTGCTGCAGGTTGATGCCTTCGGAGAGGCAGTCGGTGGCGACCAGGATGCGTTGCTCGGCATCCTCCAACTCATCCACGCGCTCGCGGCGCTCTTCGGTGGTGAGTTCGCCGGTGATGGCATCGACGGAGGCCTTCGGAAAAGCGGCCTTGAGGTGTTCGGCCACGTAATGAGCGGTGGCGATGTAGCGACAGAACACCACCGGGTGGAAGCCATCCTTCACCAGGAGGTCAATATGCCGGATGAGCGCAGCCAGCTTTGGATCACCGGCCTTACCGGAAAGACGTTGCGCGTCGGCGATCAAGGCTTGCAGGCGCGGCGCAGCGTCCTGCACCTGTGCTGGCGGCTCCAGATCACTGCCGGAGAGGTCATCGGCCTCGCCATCGTGCAGGCGCTCATCGCCGAGAAGCGTCTCGTCCGGCACAGTGCCTTCCAGCCGTGTGGTCAACGCCTTGACGGCGGCTGCGGGCGACGATGCCACGCAGCGCAACAATGCCAGGGTGGCGTACCAGATGAGGCGCGCGCCGCCTTGCTGTTCTTGCTGCTCAACAGTTTCAGCCAGTTCGCGGCAGTAATCCTGCACGGCGTCGAAGAACGCGCCCCATTCGCCGCTGAGCTGGTAGGTAAGCTCGGTTTTCATGCGGCGGGGAAAACCTCGTCCGTCATGGGTCTCGGCCTGCCATTCAACGATGTCCTTGCGACGGCGCTGGACGAAGTGGCGGGCCAGTTCCTGACGCAGCGGGTCGGAGGCTGTCATGCGGCCTTGTAATGCGGCAAAACGTGGATCGAGCAGCGACAGCAAGTTATAGAAGGCGGTTTCGTCACCAGAGTGAGGGGTGGCGGTCAGCAGAACCAGGTGTCGCTGCGCGTCACGGGCAAGGCGTTGCAGCAGCTCGAAGCGCAATTGCTTGCCCGCGCCGCTGCTGGCGCAGGTGTGGGCCTCGTCAACGATGATGCATTCGGGGGCGGTAGCGAGAAACTGTTCGCGGTGGCGTTCGCTCTTGATGTAGTCCAGGCTGACGACCACCACGGGATGATGGTCGAACAGGCGCACACCATGCGGAAGATCACGTTCGATGCGGGAGGCCGAAGCCGAAGTCAACGCCACGGCCTGAAGGTTGAAGCGGGTCTCCAACTCACTTTGCCACTGCTCGACAAGGTGCGGCGGGCAGAGGATGGCCAGGCGGGCGATTTCGCCACGGTCCATCAGCTCGCGTGCGATCAGGCCGGCTTCGATGGTCTTGCCGATGCCCACGTCATCAGCGATCAGCAGGCGTACAGTGGACAGACGCAGTGCCATCAGCAACGGCACAAGCTGGTAGCCGCGAGGCTCCACCGCGATATTGCCAAAGGAGCGGAACGGGCCGGCGCCGGCGCGCAGGGTCAGGCGCAAGGCATCGCGTAGCAACAGCGCGGCGGCATGGTTGCCGGCGCGTGCAGGATCGGGCCAGTCGAAGGTGGCAGGTTCGACGGGATGCAGCTCCAACTCTGGGATCAGGGCGATGCTTTCGTCATCGGCGCCGCTCAATGGACGCAGGCGCAGCCAGTCGCGGCGGGAGTCGCTTTGCACCACCCATTCGCGGCCTCGGGCGCGCACCAGATTGCCGGGCAGAAAGTCGTGTTCGAGGATCGTCATACGCCTTTATTCCTTGGAACCGAACACATCGGCGTGCGCGGCGAATTGTTGTGGCCAGCGTGAAGCGTCCGAAAAATCGAGCACCTGCCAGCCTTTGTCCTGCAATACGCTGGTGGTCTGATCATCCACAGCGGACAGAAAGACCAAAGCGCGGGCTGCCTTGTACTGGGCAGCGGCGATGGCTGCACCATTGTTGACGGACACGTTGACCGCATCAGGTTGCACGCCCCCTGCCTGGCTGAGCGCGGACAGCCAGGCGTCGAGTGGCTCGTCTGCCAAGATCGTCGCTGCAACGGGGGCCGCGCTGCATTCCACAGGTTGTACCTGAGCATTGGCCAGCGCGACCAGCAGCTTGAGCGCATCCGCATTGCGGCGGTTGATGTGTTCGTGATCCGGCTGGTTGAAGTAGGACAGCAGGCACTGATAGCAGCCGGCTTCGCACTGATGATTGCCAAGTGCATCGGTCTGTTCCAGCGACGGCAGATCGTCCAGCGTCCAAATGCCGCTCTGCGGTTTGCGATAGTGAATCAGTTGCAGGGCATTGCTGGCTACGAGTGCAAGGTCGTCGCGATTGTTTGCCAGGCGAGTGAGCACACCCGCACCGCCTTCCGCCGCTTCGTAGAACAGCAAGGCGCGGCGCTCGTCGGACTTCGGCAGTGGCTCGACCACCAGTTCGGATTCCTCGATCTGGAAAGTCATTTCGATACCGCGCTTGAGCGCGGCCTGCAAAGTGGCCATGGCCTCCAGCGACAGTGCATGTACGGGAGCGAAGATCAGCAGATTGCGATGATCTTCCACAAAAGGAACGATGCGCTGGTTGGGCACCTTCTCCAGCAAAGCATCGTCGCCGCCCTGGTCGTCTTCCGCATCCGGTGCGTCCTGCTTGCTCCAGGTGCCCGTGATGGGATTGATGTAGAAGCCCAGTTGCTCCTTGTCTTTGCGCCTGCGCCAGCCGCGATTGATGCGCCAGATTTGCGCAGCGGGCGCGTAGGTGAGCTCGCCCAGCACGTCCTCGCCTTGTTGGATCGTGGCCTTCTGCTGCTGGATACGACCATCGGGGCCGGGTAGAAAGCGGTAGGTGGTTTGCAGCTCGAAGCCCTGACGCTGGCGCTCCTCATCGTTGATGGAAATGCGCTCGGTGGCCACGGTCTCCACGGTTTCGATGCGGTAGAGCTCGCGCACCCAATCGTGCTCGGTGAGCAAGGCGTCGCAGTTCTCGCAGCGATTGACCAGCGGCTGTTCGCCGCCCGGCTCGCCGAGATGACCGTAGCCGCATTGGCTGCACACCAACGAGGCAATGGTGGCCAACTGGCTGTTGCCGGAAATGTGGTCTGTATTGCCTACGTTGAGTTTGGCACGCACCACGCGGTACATGCGACCCTGGTGGTAAATGAGGCTGCGCGGGCCGAATTCGGACAGGGCCAGGAAGCGTGGCCGACTGACCATGCTGCCTTCGTCATCCTTGCCATTGACGGCCTGGCCGCCACGGGCGGGAATCCAGGCCATCAGCGGCAGGCGCGGGAAGTTGTAGCCTGGCAAAAAGCCTTGGCTGGCCAAGTAGCGATACGTATAGAAGTCATTGTTCTGGCCGTTGCCGGACTTGAGCAATACGGCGTACTGGCGCGCGGCGTCGCCGTAGCGGCGCTGGGCATTTTGGCGCTCAGTGTGCGAGGCCGTGTGGCTCTTGACGATGCGATCTGCCATCTCCATCTGTTCACGCGTTGCCTCAAACAGCTTGCGCCAGCGCTCCAGCGCCCCAGAGAACGCCTGCGCCGCGTTGTCGATGACCTGGCGCACATAGTCAGGCGTGAACCAGGCGCTGCCTTCAAGCTCGCCCGCGAGCTGGTCGATGACCCGCCCGGCACTGGCCAAGGCCCGCTGCTGGACGGCCTGCGCTCGCAGCGCCTCGTGCAAGGACTGTTTCAGTGGTTTGCCGGGCTGGTCGAGATCCAGCATCGGCGCAATGCTGTCGTCCAGCTGCACCTGGGTACTGGCCAGCCAGACCGCCTGCAGATGGCTGTCAATAAGATCGCGGTTGCTCAGGTCGAGAGTTGGCGCGCGCACGACGCCGTGCACCATCTGCTCGGCATTGTGGAAGAACCACTGGTCATGCGGACTGAGCGCCGCGCAATAGGTGATGACCAGCGCCTGCTGACCCGAGCGACCGGCACGGCCGCTGCGCTGGGCGTAGTTGGCGGGGGTCGGCGGCACATTACGCAGGTACACGGTGTTGAGCGCGGAGATATCCACGCCCAGCTCCATCGTGGGGGAACAGAACATCACCGGCAGCCGCTCCAACGGCGCTTCGTGGGCCGGGTTCTGCGCCCAATCCTGCCTGTCTTTTTCGGTGTAGCGGAAGCGCTGCTCCAGCAGCTGCCGGCGTGGCGCATCCACCTGGGCAGTGTGTTCCTGGGCCTCGAAGTCGAACAGCGGATGCGAGGGCTGACGCAGCAGGTCGGCAATGCTGAGATACAGCGCTCGGAAATACTGATTGATGCGATTGCTTTCTGCCTGCTGCTCATCGGCAATCAGGCACCAGTCGAGGGCTGCCGCGTTCAGACGCCAGCCTGCGAGTTGGGCGTCGATAGGCTGGCGCTGCACGTAACCGTAATTCTTGGCGGACTCCAGCAGGGCTTCGATCAGCTCGGCCCATTCGGGATCTTTCCACTGCGCGACCTCGCTGGCGCAGGCGCTGTTACGCCAGAAGGCAGCCGTCTTTATTTGCCGCAGCAGACGGGAGCGTGGACCACCTGTCACCAGGTCGGTGCGCGGCTTGCCCTTGTATTCCGGGCGCTTGCCGAGGATGAGATAGCGGCCGGTATCGAGTTTCTCGTCGGGAGCGAAGGCCCAACGCTCATTCAGGTAGGTGTGGGCGCTGGTGCGTGCCTTGTCCTGCTCGACCGGGTCGAGGTAACGACTTTCCAGGCACAGATGGCGGCGCAAGGCGTCGAACAGTAGTTCGAACAAAACTGTACGCTGCACTGCCGTCAATTTGGTCAAGGTGCTGTTTGCAGCAAAGATGCTGGCGTCAGCGCAAAAGGCATCCAGGTCTCGATACCGAATCTTTAACAGACCAAGTTGATCCAGATTCGGATTATTGAAACGCCAGCCATGCCGCAGATCACGCAGTAGCCGGTAGGCGATGATGAAACGCAGTGTGCGTTGTGCTTCCTGTCGAGCCAGTCCCATGAGCTTGGGGGTGCGCAGATACTCCACCAAGGTCGCTTCATCGACCCCTTGAAAGCCGAGGGCCTTGAAGACGCTTTCGGCCAAGTGTTCTTCATCGAGTTGGCCGCCGCTGCCCTGTAGTGCACCGATCAAGCCGGCACGCAGCGTCAGCAGGAAAATGAAGTCGTTGAAATGTCCCGCCTGCAGAGCGGCATCCTGGCGGTTGTCGGTAAACCCAAGCAACTTGCGTGGGTCAGGCTGCCCTGGCGCAGGTTCGGAAAGTGCGAACAATTGCTGCAAGGCCGCTAGGGCAATCATGGTAGTGGCCGAAGAGCGGCCTTCGCCGGACAGGCTGGAGAGGCGGTTGGCATCCTTGCCGTGGGCTTCGTGTGTCGTACCGCAGTTCAGGCAGAAGCGGAACTTTCCCGGAATGAACCAGAACTCCGTCCCCGAGCCCGTTTGCCCTTTGGCATCGACCGTGACCATATAGGGAACGGCATTCTTGTAGGCTGGCTTGATTTTGGGTTCGCTACGGCTGAGGTCGATCCAGGTTTCCGGCAGGTCTTCGAGCAGGCCACCGTATTGCTGCCCGGGCACCAGAGGACACAGAAAGCCATAGCTGGCGTCGTCTTCTGCCGCGATATCGTCGATTTCACGTGAGCTGAAGCTGACCGGTTGCTGTGCGTGCCAGACAGGTAGGTATTCCTGGCCGCAATCGCGGCAGAAGTGCGTCGGGTAAAGCAGTACATTCTCTTGCTGTCGCCCCGGCGCGAAACGCTGAGCATCGAGCGTGACATGGCGCTTACCTCGGGCCTCCAGCGTGGTGAGTACCTTGCCGGGACCGCTGATGAACTGGTGCAACTTGAATGCGAAAGGCGGCCTGCCCTGGGGCGTTCGCACATCATGGGCAGCCACTAGAAAGCGCTGCAGAGCGGCGCGAGCGGCTTCAGGCTGGCACCCCGAATCTTCGGCGAGGCGGCGGCTGGCCTCTTCCAGCGTCATGGGTCTTGCACGCCTTGGAGGCTCGTCCGCAGGCAGTTCGATGCCCAGATTCAATTCCACCCAGATGGCCAGCGGATCATTGCGAAACGCGTCAAAGTCAGCCCAAGCATCCTGATTTCGTGAAATTGTTGCTGGCAGTTCGTTTCGGATGGCGTTGACGTCCTTGAGCGGGTTAGTGACGCGCTCCAGTGTCTCGCCTATGACGTCATGCTCGCTGATCCGGGTGCCAAACAATTTGCTGGCTACATCAGCAACCACGCGGTTGCGGTCGGCTTGGCTGCCTGTGCTGGACATGGTGGCCGACGTACCGATGCAGACCAGTTGCTCGGCTTTCAGGCGCTCTCGCAGGCGACGCACCAGCAAGGCAACGTCCGCCCCTTGACGGCCACGGTAGGTATGCAACTCATCCAGCACCAGGAACTCAAGTCCCTCGCAGTGTTCCACCACGCGCCGATCCACTTCGTCGAAGCGCGTGAGGATGTACTCCAGCATCATGAAGTTGGTAAGCAGGATATCGGGCGGGTCATCCGCAATAGCAGTGCGTTCCGCCTTGCTTTCCTGGCCGGTGTAGCGCTTGACGGTGAAGGGACGAGACTCTGGCGCATAGCCATGCAAAAACTTGTCGAGTTCTTCCAATTGGCTGTTGGCCAGAGCATTCATCGGATAGATGACAATGGCCCTGGTACGTGCTTCGCCATCGGATTGCTTGGCCTTGAGTATGCGATCGATGATCGGGATGAAAAAGGACAGGGACTTCCCCGACCCCGTTCCGGTTGTGACCACATAGCTTTGGCGTTCCTGGCCTTTGGCCAGGGCTTCCATTTGGTGCTTGTAAAGATGCAGGGGACTTGGTTTGCCTTCCGTCTTCCCAACCTGAAAGATGTCTGCGCAGGCAGGATGCAGGACCCCCTCCGCCACCAGATCCTGCACTGTGCCTTGACGTTGATAATTCGGGTTGATCTGCACCAACGGTTCAGGCCAATAGCGGCCTTGCGCATATTGATGCTCGACCTCGGCTTGGATATCAGGTGCGGCGATGCGAACGAAACTGCGGGAAAAGCTGCCGTATCGTTCGATGAGCTGGTCGCGGAATTGGAAAACGTTATCCATGGAGAGTCCTCAGTGATCCATCTTGTGGCCAATCGCCAGAACCGCTGTACTAACGGAGGTGCCTGCTGTGATGCGCTTCCATTTCGCACCTCGCCCCTTGCCAGTCGATTCGATCAACCCCTCTGATTTCATCGCCCGCAGCACCAGCCGCACCATGTCCCGGCTCACGCCCGGGCAAGCTTCTTCAATTTCGGAAATCGAGAACGGCAGGGTGCGCCCCAGGACTTCCGCACGCACCCGGTCGCCTTTGCTGCCACGTCCCCGCTCGATGGTGCCGACACGCTCCTCGAACTCGCGATAGGCCCGTAGCAAGGCACCCCAGAAGTAATCAAGCCAGGGTTTGGCGTTGTGCTGCCCCTGGTGCCAACCCTGAGAGCTGGCTTCCAGCGTCTCGTAATAACCTTCCTTGGTATCCTCGAAGATGCGTTCCAGGCTGATGTAGCGGCCCACGGCATAGTCGAAGTGGTAGAGCAGCAGCAGGGTCAACAAGCGGGACATGCGACCGTTGCCGTCCGGGAAAGGGTGGATGCACAGGAAGTCGAGCATCGCCAGTGGCACCAGCACCAGTGGGTCGGCCAGGTGCTGGTCCAATGCGGTGGCGTAGCGCCCGGTCAGATCAGCCATTGCCATCGGCGTCAGATGCGCCGCGACCGGCTGGAAGCGCAGCCGCGACGTGCCATCCGAGTGGCGCTCGATGATGTCGTTGTTAGTCGCCTTCCAGCGCCCGCCCGCCTGCGGCATGTAGCGGTACAGCAGGGTGTGCAGTTGCAGCACCACGCCTTCGCTGAAGGGCATGTGCACGGCCGATTCGTGGATCAGCGCCAGAGCATCACGGTAGCCGGCGATCTCCTGTTCGGAACGGCTCTTTGGCGTTGCGTTGCGGATGACCAGAGACTTCAGCCGCGAAGGCGCTACGACAACGCCTTCCAGCCGGTTGGACGACTCGGTGGATTCGACTACCGCGACCTGGCGTAGGCCTTTGAGGGCTTCAGGCGACTGCGCGGCATAGAGCTGTTGCTTGCCCTGATACTCGCCCAGTGTGCGCAACGTGGCAGCCTGGGTGCCATCGAAGCGAAGCGCGGCAAGGTACTCGGGTGTGAGCGAGTGCATGGAATGTAGGCCCAGGCCGTCTAAATGGGGTAATCATAGCCATTAAATGGGGTATTGTCTCTACAAATACCCTGTTATCAGTCTCTGACTACTCCATTTCCTCAGCTTCTTGATTTTGACGTGCGCTTGCACCTCCTCGGCATTCACCACCCTCATATATTTCCCTTTACTGACAGGCCTTGAGGATCTGGTTTCAGGTCATGCGTACGAGCGTATTCCAGCACCAGAATTTCGATCATTGAAGCCACCGAGCGACGCTCGCGCTCAGCCGCCAAGCGCAAAAGCTGCTTGATCTCAGCGGAGGTGCGGATGGATAGGGTTTCGTCCTTCAGGCGTGACATGGCAGCGTCTCATCAGTGATGTCCCGCAAATGAACTGCGTTTTGCCCCACCTCGCCATGATTCTCTTCAGGGCGTGGATTCCGTGCTTGAGACTGCTCGATGACGCGGCCCCTTAGCGGTAGTCGGTTTTACAGGGCGCTCAGCCTCGATGGCAGCGGGATGCAGTGCATGCCGACTGCTGGCCTGATTGGCTTGCCCGTAGTGTCGCCGTGTCTTGGCGCTGGCATGTCCCAGCCCCTGGCTGACTGAGTCCGCAGCGGCGTGCCGTTTCAGGTCGGCCGCCCATTGGTGGCGCAGGCAGTAAGCCGTGATAGCGTGCTTGTGCTTCGGCCAGAGGCTGTGTGCTAGCCGACGGACTTCGACGGTAAAGTTGACCGGGCTGTCAATGCAAACGAGCAATTCCCGCCGCCCCGCTAGACGGATGCGCAGAGCCTCCAGCAATGGATGGGGATCGTGTGCGCCATAGGCGATCAAGCGCTGCGGCTGGCCTTGATGCGCCTTGACCTTGGCGCCATCGATCTCGAATCTGATCTCGCCCATGTCGTTGCGCGGATTGTTCACCCGGCGAATGAGCACGCCGCGCCGCAGTTCTTCCGGGCGGCAGCCGGTCAGCGCAGCGACCAGAATCGCATCGGCATACTTGCCTTTCGCAGCGCGCTGATACAGTTGCTCGCGCCAGTCGCCGGGGAGGCCGCGCAAGGCTTGCCGCTTGCTGGCACGCTTGCGGCGCTCACCGGTAGGGCCGCTTTGTCGGGCTGTCTCGAACTCGCGCAGAAATGCACGCTGTTGTTGCAATTGGGCCTGGATGGCCATTACTTGCAACCTGTCCACAGGTCGAGCAGAGAGCGCGGAATGCAGGCTTTTCAGCTGCTCGACAAGACCGGCGTACAGGCAGTATCGAAGAGCTGCGACGCGTTTGTAGAAGGTTGTCGGGCGCTGGGTGGCCGTCATGACTTCGGCCGCCCCACCTTCGGCGTAGCGGGCACGCTGCAACAGCGTTCGGCCGAGCTGGCGATAGTCTTGCCTGGTCTTGCTACTCAAGCTGGCAAATTCATCGGCCGGAAGCATGGCTTTCATCTCGCGCCGGCAACTCTCAATGAGCGCAACCATCTCATCCGCGTCGATCATTTCATCCGACCGTGGAGCATCGCTTTCAAATCGGCGATGGCCTTTGCTTTTTGACGCTCGGCTTCTGACTGTTCCACAGGGGCGCGCGATTGCGCTGCCTCCATCGCCTCCTGCCGATTCTTGCGCCAGCGGGCGATGTTCGGTGCGAACTCAGGGATGAATTCCCCCGTGACAGCGCTGTTCATCACGGCCAATAGCCATGAGCGCACGGAACGGATACCCGCGTGTTTGCCACTACCGGCTGCCGACAGGACGCCAGCCAGCTCGTCGGCGACAAGCTGTATCTGTTGTGCTGAGAGCGAGGGGCCGAAGCGGCGGGTTACGTCGGCGATGACGCGCAGGTAGGGCAGAAGGGAAGGGTGCGACAAGTCCAAGGGCGCGGAAGCCTCTCCAGTTTGCGGAGAGTTATCCACAGCCCCTGTCTGTAGTAGTGGTTTTATATTTTTTACTACTACTTCTTCCTTGTATTCACCTACACCTATATCACCGCCCTGACCGGCGACGGATGTGCCGTCCACGGTTTCTCCGTCGCCGGCCAAGCCGGCCATGGATGTTTGTGGCACCTTTTGCGAGACTGGTGTCAACACGGACTCCCATCGCCAAAGCCCTTCCTCGTCCTGGAACTTCCTCCGCGCCAGGTAGCCGGCATCTTCAAGTTCGCGCAGGATGCGGCGGCAAAGGTCTCGCCCAAGATGGCCTTTCGCTCGCGACTGATCGTGCAGCACGCGCGGCAGTGCGACCGCACGCAACTGCCAGTTGCGACCCAACGAGAGCAAGTGGCAAGCCACGCCTCGCGCTTCATAGCTCAGCCGCGAGTCGCGAAGCAGGCTGCAAGGCAGAGACCACCAGTATTCGGCGGAGTCGTCAATGCGGATGCGGCTCATGACTTCTCCCTCTTGCGAGCCAGACAACCAGCGTGCTCACGCTCCGCAGCCTGAGTCTCAAGCCATGCGTCGATCTCGTGGGCAAAAAAGCCAATCGAACGGCCGCCAGGGCCTAGCCGAACTGGCTTCGGAAAATCTTCAGTCTGGCAAAGTCGCCAGAGGGTTGTCCGGCTGACCGAGATCTTCATGCAGACATCCTGCGTCTTGATGATTTGCATGCTGTTCCTCTTAACGTGTTGAAACACGAAGGGATCATGCAAAAGATCTGGTTATGAAGTCAGGGAGCACGGTTGTCACCTGCACTCCCTATTCTCGGGCCTGAAATCACCCAGCATGCAAACCGGTGTCGAGCAGTGGCCTCAGCTGGGCCAATCGAATGTCTCACAAAATGGCCGAGACAATCCAAGCTCGTATCCTTGGCAAGATGCCGTAAGGATGCTGCTTGTGGGCAGGGTTGGTTCACGTCCCTCGGAGACGGCTTTCATTATCTGGGACATGTAAAGATTGGGCTCTATCACTGTTTTCTTCAGCAGCACCCGGACTACAACTCCATCGATAGCGACGGTAAATCCTTTGCTGAAACGCCCCAGATAGTGATTGGCGCGATGAGCAGGCGTGGTTTCAGCATCGGCCTTCATGCCGCCCGCAGCATAGATGGCGCCGAGGAGATAGGCGGATGGCTCGTTCTTGCTGTTCACCGAGTGGTACTCGAACTCCTTGCTCCACTTGATCGGAATTCTGAATTGCTGGCAGGTAACGATAAATTGCTTCGCGATCAGCTCCTTGGCCTCATGTTCTCTGCTTGCTCCGGACGCTGATAGTTGCCTGCTCACGGAGTGTAGCGACTCGCAGAACAGCTTATGGGTAGGCAGGTCCTTCCTCAGAAATTCGGGTAATAGCGCTGCCGACTCTTCGTCCAGGCTTCGAAGCGCCTTGCTTAACCGGGACGCCGCATCTCGGAGTCTTTTTAGTTGCTCAAGTGTGCCTTCTTCAATTTCAGGGGGCGGCATCGTACGCCAACGAAAACTTTCTGCCAGCCGCAGAAAAGCATTTACACATTGCTCGCGGCGCTGGACGCCATATCGGTCGCAGGTTGCCTCTGCTCTGGTGCGCAGCTCGGCGACGGCATCGGAGTTGGGAATATCTGGAGCCATGATCTTTGTGGTCATGCCTGTGCTTGCTCTTTCCATTCGTCCAATCTGTCCGCCCATTCCTGCATCATGGCGCGACGCTCATCGAAATAGGTGGCGTGGTTGTAGGTACGACGCACATTGTTCTGGTCAGCATGGGCAAGCTGGGCTTCGATGGCATCTGGGCGGTAGCCCATCTCATTAAGACGGGTACTGCCGCTGGTCCGCGTGGCGTGTGGGCTATAGGTGCCGCTCCACCCCAAAGCCTTGATCGCCTGGCGAAGTGATGCGGCGGACATTGGGGCGTTGCGATCATCTCGGCCTGGAAACAAGTGCTTGCGGTTGCCAGTAATGCCATGCAGTCCTTTGAGCATCTCCACTGCCTGTCGTGGCAGAGGTACGACGTGCTCCTTGCGTGCTTTCATGCGCTGCGCCGGGATACGCCAAACAGCCTTCTCAAGGTCAAACTCATCCCAGGCCGCCTCGGCCACTTCGGTCGGTCGCGCCAGGGTCCACCACATCAGTTGCATGCAATGACTTACCTGAAAGCTGCAGCGGTGGTTTGCGAAGTCGCTCAGCAGTTTGCCGATCTGCTCTTTACTCAGCGCCGGCTTGTGCTGGGTCTTGTTTGCTGGTAGCGCCTTGCGTACCGGCCAAACCGGGTCGCTGTCGGCTCGCAGGGTGGCGACGGCGAACTCGAACACGGCGGACATGGTGCGCCGCGCCTCGGCGGCGACCGTGGGCGCGCCACGCTTTACTGTTTTCTGCAGGATGTCCAGGACATGGGCTGGCGTTATTTCGCGAACCGGCATATTGCCGATACTGGGGAACACCACGCGCTCCAGCATATCCAGACGCCGGTTCTTGCTGACATCTTCCCAGTCCTTTGTCTGCAGCCACTCCTTGGCGACGATCTCGAAGGTGTTCTTTGCTTCGCTGGCTTGCCGGATGCGGTCGAGCTGCCTTTGCTGGGCGGGATTGATGCCTTGCTTGACCAGTTTGCGTGCGGCCTCGCTGCGTTCCCTGGCTTCAGAGAGCGTAACAGCAGGGTATTCGCCAAGCGCAAACATGCTGGCCTTGCCATCCAGTGTGAAGCGGTATCGCCAAGCCTTGACTCCGTTGGGCTTGACTTCGAGGTAGAGCCCGCGCTGGTCATTCAAGCGGTAGAGCTTTTCCCTGGGCTTGGCGTTGCGGCAGTGCGCGTCGGTAAGCATGGTGGCTGACTCCTTGTCATGGCGACAGCGGCACTATACTCACTTATTCGCACATGCTCCAAGAGCTGTACTCGCTAGCGTACTCAGGCATGCATTGACTGCTCGGGAAACTTGAAGCAGCGCTATGAAACAATAAAACCGCGCAACTGCGCGGTTTTATTGGGATTTTCATGCTTTCCTGGGGTTTCATGAAACATCAGGAAAACGGCTTGGTGACTCACACGTTGAAGCGGAAGTGCATCACGTCGCCGTCCTTGACGATGTATTCCTTGCCTTCCAGGCGCCATTTACCGGCTTCCTTGGCACCGGCTTCACCCTTGAACTGGATGAAGTCGTTGTAGGCGATGACTTCGGCGCGGATGAAGCCCTTTTCGAAGTCGGTGTGGATCACGGCGGCTGCTTGTGGCGCGGTGGCGCCGACGCGCACGGTCCAGGCGCGAACTTCCTTCACCCCGGCGGTGAAGTAGGTCTGCAGGTTGAGCATTTCGTAGCCCGCGCGGATCACCCGGTTCAGGCCAGGCTCTTCCAGGCCCAGGGCTTCGAGGAACATGTCCTTTTCTTCGCCGTCTTCAAGCTCGGCGATTTCCGCTTCGATCTTGTTGCACACCGGCACCACCACGGCGCCTTCTTCTTCGGCGATGGCCTTGACCACGTCCAGCAGCGGGTTGTTCTCGAAGCCGTCTTCGGCAACGTTGGCGATGTACATCACCGGCTTGGTGGTCAGCAGGTGGAAGCCGCGGATGATCTGCTTCTCGTCGCTGCTCATGTCCTTCATCAGGCTGCGGGCCGGCTTGCCTTCGGTGAAGTGGGCGATCAGCTGTTCCAGCAGGGCTTTCTGGGCCACGGCATCCTTGTCACCGCCCTTGGCGTTGCGGGCGACTTTCTGCAGCTGTTTCTCGCAGCTGTCGAGGTCGGCGAAGATCAGCTCGAGGTCGATGATCTCGATGTCGCGCTTGGGGTCGACGCTGTTGGACACGTGGATCACGTTGTCGTCTTCGAAGCAGCGGACCACGTGGGCGATGGCGTCGGTTTCGCGGATGTTGGCCAGGAACTTGTTGCCCAGGCCTTCACCTTTCGAGGCACCGGCCACCAGGCCGGCGATGTCGACGAATTCCATGGTGGTCGGCAGCACGCGCTCCGGCACGACGATCGCCGCCAGGGCGTCCAGGCGCGGGTCGGGCATCGGCACGATGCCGCTGTTGGGCTCGATGGTGCAGAAGGGGAAGTTCTCGGCCGCGATCCCGGATTTGGTCAGGGCGTTGAACAGGGTGGACTTGCCGACGTTAGGCAGGCCGACGATGCCGCAATTGAATCCCATGGTGTATTCCCCGAGGAGTAGAGTCAGGCCTTCTGGCTGTGCAGGTTTTTCATCGCGCGGTTCCATTCACCGGCGAAGATATCCGGCAGCACGCCGAGGGCAAAATCGATGCTGGCATCGAGTTTTTCCTGTTCGGCGCGTGGCGCACGACCCAGGACAAAGTTTGAAACCATACTGGCAACACCTGGGTGGCCGATGCCGAGCCGCAGGCGGTGAAAGGTATTCTGATTGCCGAGCTGCGCGATGATGTCCCGCAGTCCGTTGTGCCCGCCATGCCCGCCGCCGGTCTTGAGTTTGGCTGTGCCTGGTGGCAAGTCGAGTTCGTCGTGGGCCACCAGGATTTCTTCCGGCTTGATGCGGAAGAAGCCAGCAAGAGCCGCCACGGCCTGGCCGCTGCGGTTCATGTAGGTGGTGGGAATCAACAGACGAATGTCCTGACCCTGGTGACTGAAGCGCCCGGTCAGGCCGAAATATTTGCGATCGGCGACAAGGTTCACACCTTGTTTTTCGGCGATGCGCTCAACAAAAAGGGCCCCTGCGTTATGCCGGGTCTGTTCGTATTCGGCGCCTGGATTACCCAGGCCAACGATCAGTTTGATGGCAGTCACGATAGGGGCCCTTCTTTGGAGTGGTGGATAACATCGCCGCAACCGGTGCTACGGCGAAAGGGGACGACAAGAGCTTGGTTGCCTTGCGGCAAACTTCGCGTTCTCGCCCGCTTTCTCGCTACGTTCCAGTCCGCGATGTATTCCGCTCAACTCCGGCGTCAGAGTGAATTACTCTGCTGCGCCTTCTTCTTTCTCAGAAGCAACACGTGGTGCGTAGACGTTGGCTACTGCCAGGTCGTTGCCGTGTGCCAGAGCTACAAACTCAACGCCTTTAGGAGCGGTGAGGTTGGACAGGTGGATCACGGTGCCGATGTCAGTCTCGGTCATGTCGACTTCGATGAACTCAGGCAGGTCTTTCGGCAGGCAGGAAACTTCGATCTCGGTGGTAGCGCGGAAGATTTCGCCGCCTTTCTTGATCGGTGCCGCTTCGTTGATCAGGTGTACTGGAACCATGGCGGTCAGTTTCTGACCGGCAACTACGCGAACGAAGTCAGCGTGCAGTACGTGGCCTTTGGCTGGGTGACGTTGCAGGGCCTTGATCACGACGTTCTGCTTGGTGCCACCAACGTTCAGTTCGATGATGTGGCTGTAGGCAGCTTCGTTTTCCAGCAGCTTGGCGATTTCCTTGGCCAGCATGCTGATGGATTCAGGGGCTTTGTCGCCACCGTAAACTACAGCTGGAACCAGGCTTGCGAGACGACGCAGGCGGCGGCTCGCACCTTTCCCCAGGTCGGAACGCACTTCAGCATTCAGAGTAAAATCGTTCATGTTGTATCTCCAAAATAACCACATTCGCCCCAGCGTTTGCGACCAGCGCTAAAGGCGATATGGGCAAAAAAGCCCCGTCCCAACACAGGTTGGGACGGGGCGCTTTTCGTCATCGTGATGTCTTGCCAGGGATGAGCCCTAGCGGAACATCGCGCTGATCGATTCTTCGTTGCTGATACGGCGAACCGCTTCGGCAACTACCGGTGCGATATCCAGTTGGCGGATACGCGCACAGGCTTGTGCTGCAGCGGACAGCGGGATGGTGTTGGTCACCACCAGTTCGTCCAGCACGGAATTTTCAATGTTCTCGATGGCCCGACCCGACAGCACAGGGTGTGTGCAGTAGGCAAAGACCTTGGCTGCGCCATGCTCTTTCAGGGCCTTGGCCGCGTGGCACAGGGTGCCGGCGGTATCGACCATGTCATCGACCAGAATGCAGGTGCGTCCTTCGACGTCGCCGATGATATGCATCACTTCGGAGTGATTGGCTTTCTCACGACGCTTGTCGATGATCCCGAGATCAACGCCCAGGGACTTGGCCACGGCACGTGCACGCACGACGCCGCCAATGTCCGGGGACACGATCATCAGGTTTTCGAAACGCTGGTCTTCGATGTCATCCACCAGAACCGGGGAGCCGTAGATGTTATCTACCGGAATATCGAAGAAGCCCTGAATCTGGTCAGCATGCAGATCAACCGTGAGAACACGGTCGATGCCGACTACGGTAAGCATGTCAGCGACGACTTTCGCGCTGATAGCCACACGTGCGGAACGCGGACGGCGATCCTGACGGGCATAACCAAAGTAAGGAATAACAGCAGTGATACGAGTCGCTGAGGAGCGGCGGAAGGCATCAGCCATCACGACGAGTTCCATCAGGTTATCGTTGGTCGGAGCGCAAGTCGGCTGAATAATGAAGACGTCTTTACCGCGGACATTTTCATTGATCTCGGCAGTAATTTCGCCGTCGGAGAATTTTCCAACAGAGATGTCACCGAGAGGGATATGCAGCTGACGTACTACACGCCGAGCCAGATCGGGGTTAGCGTTCCCCGTAAAGACCATCATCTTGGACACGCGCAGTACCTGAAGGCTGAGGGTATACCTGGATGAGTATAGGAAAATGGCAGGGGCGGCTGGATTCGAACCAACGCATGGCAGGATCAAAACCTGCTGCCTTACCGCTTGGCGACGCCCCTGTATCTGTTGCTTCGAGTACCTGATACTCGATTCCGTTAGAGCAGACCTTGCAGCTTGCGATGCAACATCGAAACGTTGCTTCCTTTTGCTACAAACCCTGTAAGGGTCTCTGTAAGAAGGGCCGAGACTTTATCAGCTTCAGCTTTGCTTGGGAAGCCCCCAAACACACAACTTCCAGTTCCAGTCAGTTTTGCTTCGGTAAATTTACCTAACAAATTCAATGCGTTACGTACTTCTGGATAACGCCTTGCGACTACCGGAAGGCAGTCATTTCTGCTGTTTCCCTTGGGAACGGGGCGCACTTTAATGGGCGGAGTGTCACGTGTCAACAGCGGATCTGAAAAAATTTCTGCTGTACTTACAGACACTTGCGGGACCAGTACCAGATACCAGGGTTCTTCGGGATATTCAGGGGTGAGTTTTTCCCCTACACCTTCAGCGAACGCTGCACGGCCGCGTACGAAAACCGGAACGTCGGCTCCCAGGGTCAATCCCAGTGCCGCCAGGCGGTCTTCATCCCAGCCCAGTTGCCAGAGATGATTCAGTCCCAGCAGGGTCGTGGCCGCGTTGGAACTGCCGCCGCCGATGCCGCCACCCATGGGCAGGATCTTGTCGATCCAGATATCGATGCCCAGGGCGCAACCGGATTGTTCCTGCAGCTTCTTGGCCGCCTTGACGATCAGGTTGCTGTCGTGAGGCACCCCCGGGAAGTCGGTATGCAGGCGAATGACACCGTCGTCACGCAGGGCGAAGGTGATTTCATCGCCGTAGTCGAGGAACTGGAACAGGGTCTGCAACTCGTGATACCCGTCTTCACGACGACCGAGGATGTGCAGCATCAGATTGAGCTTGGCCGGGGACGGCAGGGTCAGTTTTTCCATGGTCGTCACTGCCCCAGCTTACGCGGCTGCCATTCCTTGATCACCAGTGTGACGTCAAGGTCGCTGCCATGCAGTTTGATGCGTTCGGGCAGCCAGTAGCCGTTCTGCTCGGAATAGCTGCTGTATTCCACTTGCCAGCCATCTTGTTCCAGGCTGGCCAGGTGGCTGTCGCCGTCCAGGGTCAGGCGGCTCTTGCTGTCCGGGGCGGGCAGGCCGCGAACCCACCAGGCCAGGTGGGAAACCGGCAGTTTCCAGCCTAGCTGTTCTTCAAGCAGGGTTTCCGGGCTGGTGGCTTCATAGCGGCCCTGGTTGGCCACTTCCAGGCTGACCTGGCCGGGGCGCCCGGTCAGGCGAGCCGCGCCGCGACCCAGCGGGCCGGACAGGCGGATGTCGTAGTAATCCTGGCGTTGCAGCCAGAACAGCGTGCCGCTACCGGAATCCTTGGGCGCGCGAATGCCGATCTTGCCGTTGATCTGCCAGCCATCGAGGCCTGTCAACTGATCCTTGTGCAGGCGCCATTGGGCGGGGTTGCCTTGGCCCTGGACCGACTCACGGGCGCCAAAGCCGGCGCAGCCTGCCAGCAGGGCGATGAAGCTGAAAACAATGAAGTGGCGCAAAAACATGGTCTTAAAGAGTCTCTGATCCGGTCAGGCGTTTGATGGTGTCGCGCAGGACAGGGCTATCGGGCTGGCCCTTGATGAACTTGCTCCAGATCTGCTTGGCCTCGCGCTGCTTGCCGTTGTTCCACAGTACTTCGCCCAGATGCGCGGCGACTTCCTGGTCGGGAAAGCGTTCCAAGGCCTGGCGCAGCAGGCGCTCGGCCTCGTCGAGGTTGCCCAAACGGAAGTTGACCCAGCCCAGGCTGTCCATGACCGCCGGGTCGTCCGGGGTCAATTGGTGAGCCTGTTCGATCAGCACCTTGGCCTCGGCGTAGCGAGTGGTGCGGTCCGACAAGGTGTAGCCCAGGGCGTTCAAGGCCATGGCGTTGTCCGGCTCGCGCTGGATGATCAGGCGCAGATCTTTTTCCAGTTGCGCCAGGTCATTGCGTTTTTCCGCCTGCATGGCGCGGGTGTAGAGCAGGTTCACGTCATCGGGATATTGCTGCAGGGCTTGCTGGATGGCTTTCCAGGCACGGTCCCCCTGATTGTTCGCCGACAGGGTTTCGACTTCGACCAGGTACAGCTGGATGGCGTAGTCGGGCTGGGCATCGCGGGCGGCTACCAAGCGCTTCTGCGCTTCGTCGGTACGACCGTTGCTCATCAGGATATCGGCCTGGCGCAGTTGTGCCGGCAGGTAGTCGTTGCCCGGGCCGACCTGGGCGTACTCGATCAGCGCCCCTTGCGGATCGTTCAGCTCTTCGGCGATCCGTCCCAGGTTCAGGTGGGCGGAGTCCTCGTGGCTTTCCCGGGCAATCAGGTCTTCCAGGTAGCCCTTGGCCTCTTCCCAGGCCTTGGCCTCCAGGCACACCAGGGCCAGGGAATAACGCAGTTCGTCATCTTCCGGATACTGCTGGACCAGGCTGGAGAACTGAGTCTTGGCGTCTTCCATGCGGTCCTGCTCCACCAGCATGCGGGCATAAGTCAGGCGCAGGCGCTTGTCGTCCGGGTACTTGCGGATGCTTTTTTCCAGCAGGGGCAGGGCCTCCTTGCCGCGGTTCAGGCTTTGCAGCAGGCGGGCACGCAGCAGCAGTGGCGCGACTTCGCCGTCTTCCGGCGGGTTCTGCTCCAGCAGAGTCAGGGCATCCTTGGCGTCGCCGTCCTGTTGCATCAGCAGGGCCTTGCCGAAGATCAGCTGGCTGTTGCGCGGGTGTTTCTGCAACAGCCGGTCGAAGCTTTTCATCAGGCCGTTGCGGGTGTCCTGGTCGGTGTCGGCAGCCGACAGCGCCAGGAAGTCGAAATGGGTATCGCCCTTGCCCTGCAGGACCTTCTCCATATAAAGCAAGGAGTCGTCATAACGACCGGCGCGGGCCAGCTGGATGGCGGCAGCCCGTTGCGCTTCCAGGTCGTCGGGGGCGTTCTTGGCCCAGATCAGCGACGTGTCCAAGGCCGCCTGATCGGCGCCCAGGTATTCGGCGATGCGAAAGGCTCGCTCGGAAATCCCCGGATCCTGGGTGTTGATGGCCTGGGTCACGTAGTTGTCCAGGGCAATGTCGAAACGATTGCGCTGACCCGCCAGCTCAGCGCTCAGCAGGCTGAAGATGGTGTCTTCACTGAACGAGGAATAAACCTTGGGCTTTTCAGGGGCGGGGGTACTGTCTTCCACCGGCGACGTAGCGTCCGATGAAACGGTGGCCAGTGACTGGCAACCGCTGAGGAAGACAAAGGCGAGGAGCAACGCGGAGGATCTATTCATATAGGAAGAGGGCGACTAACCTGCGGTCGGATCATCATGACACAAGCCTTCGGCCAAACATAACCGAGACTCAACGGGATGCCAGAACATAGGCAGTCTATTAGGACAATAGTCGGCGGTAGTTGTTCTGCGTCGGTCGAAGTAGGACAATTGCCGGCTTCTCGACATCATCAGCGACCTTGAATGGCCTTCCTTGCACTCGGTATTAACCACAAGACTGCTTCTGTAGACGTCCGCGAGCGCGTGGCCTTTACCCCTGAGCAGTTGGTTGAGGCCTTGCAGCAGCTCTGCCGACTCACCGACAGCCGCGAAGCTGCGATCCTCTCCACCTGCAATCGCAGTGAGCTCTATGTAGAACAGGATCATCTTTCTGCGGATGTGGTGCTGCGCTGGCTGGCGGACTATCACCACCTGAGCCTAGACGAGCTGCGCGCCAGTGCCTACGTACATGAGGACGATGCGGCAGTTCGTCACATGATGCGGGTGGCCTCGGGGCTCGATTCGCTGGTGTTGGGCGAGCCGCAGATCCTCGGTCAGATGAAGTCCGCCTACGCCGTGGCCCGCGAGGCCGGCACTGTCGGTCCGCTGCTGGGGCGGCTGTTCCAAGCCACCTTCAGCGCCGCCAAGCAGGTGCGAACCGATACTGCCATTGGTGAGAACCCGGTGTCCGTGGCCTTTGCCGCGGTAAGCCTGGCGAAACAGATTTTCAGCGACCTGCAGCGCAGCCAGGCGTTACTGATCGGCGCGGGCGAGACCATTACCCTGGTGGCCCGGCACCTGCACGACCTGGGGGTCAAGCGCATCGTAGTCGCCAACCGCACCCTGGAGCGCGCCAGTCTCCTGGCGGAGCAGTTCGGCGCCCACGCGGTGCTGCTATCGGACATTCCCCAGGAGCTGGTGCACAGCGATATCGTCATCAGTTCCACCGCCAGCCAGTTGCCGATCCTTGGCAAGGGCGCAGTGGAAAGCGCGCTGAAGCTGCGCAAGCACAAGCCGATTTTCATGGTGGATATCGCCGTTCCCCGGGATATCGAGCCTGAAGTCGGCGAGTTGGACGACGTTTACCTCTACACCGTCGATGACCTGCACGAAGTGGTCGCGGAAAACCTCAAGAGCCGTCAGGGCGCGGCCCAGGCCGCCGAGGAGCTGGTGAACATCGGCGCCGAGGATTTCATGGTGCGCCTGCGGGAGTTGGCGGCGGTTGACGTGCTCAAGGCCTATCGTCAACAGAGCGAGCGGCTGCGTGACGAAGAACTGCAGAAAGCCCTGCGCCTGCTGAACAATGGCTCCAGCGCCGAGGACGTACTGGCCCAACTGGCCCGCGGCCTGACCAACAAGTTGCTGCACGCGCCGAGCGTGCAGTTGAAAAAGCTTTCCGCCGAAGGTCGCCTCGATGCGCTGGCCATGGCTCAAGAACTCTTTGCCCTCGGTGAGGGCTCATCGGATAAAACCCCGTAATGAAAGCGTCACTGCTCAGTAAGCTGGACATTCTCCAGGATCGTTTCGAGGAACTGACCGCCTTGCTCGGCGATGCTGAGGTCATTTCCGATCAGGCCAAGTTCCGCACCTACTCCAAGGAGTACGCGGAAGTCGAGCCGATCGTCGCTTCCTACAAACAGGTACTCAAGGTCCAGGCTGACCTCGAAGGCGCCCAGGCGCTGCTCAAGGACAACGACCCGGACCTGCGGGAAATGGCTGCCGAGGAAGTGCGCGAGGCCAAGGAGCAATTGGCCGAGCTGGAAAGCGCCTTGCAACGCATGTTGCTGCCCAAGGACCCCAACGACGGGCGCAACGTGTTCCTGGAAATCCGTGCTGGCACCGGCGGTGACGAGGCGGCGATCTTTTCCGGCGACCTGTTCCGCATGTATTCGCGCTACGCCGAACGGCGCGGCTGGCGGCTGGAGATCCTCTCGGAAAACGAGGGGGAGCATGGCGGCTATAAGGAAGTCATTGCCCGGGTCGAAGGCGAGAACGTCTACGGCAAGCTCAAGTTCGAGTCCGGCGCGCACCGTGTGCAGCGGGTGCCGGCCACCGAATCCCAGGGCCGCATCCACACCTCGGCCTGTACCGTGGCGGTGTTGCCCGAGCCGGACGAACAGGAAGCCATCGAGATCAGCCCGGCGGACCTGCGCATCGATACCTATCGCTCTTCGGGCGCCGGCGGCCAGCACGTGAACAAGACCGACTCGGCGATCCGCATCACCCACATTCCTTCGGGCATCGTGGTCGAGTGCCAGGAAGAGCGTTCCCAGCACAAGAACCGGGCCCGGGCCATGTCCTGGCTGTCGGCCAAGCTCAATGACCAGCAGACCAGCGCCGCGGCCAATGCCATCGCCAGCGAGCGCAAGTTGCTGGTGGGCTCGGGGGATCGCTCCGAGCGTATCCGCACCTACAACTTCCCTCAGGGCCGGGTCACCGATCACCGGATCAACCTGACCCTGTATTCCCTGGACGAAATCCTCGCCGGGGGCGTCGAGGCCGTGATTGAACCGCTGTTGGCCGAGTATCAGGCCGATCAACTTGCGGCATTGGGTGAGTAAATGACCATCATCGCCAGCCTGCTGCGTGCAGCTCAATTACCCGATTCGCCGACGCCGCGCCTGGATGCCGAGCTGCTCCTGGCGGCGGCCCTGGGCAAGCCCCGCAGCTTCCTGCACACCTGGCCGGAGCGCATCGTGCCCAGCGAAGCCGCGCTGCTGTTCGCCGAGTACCTGCAACGACGTCGTTCCGGCGAGCCGGTGGCCTACATCCTCGGGCAACAGGGCTTCTGGAAGCTGGATCTGGAAGTGGCACCGCACACCCTGATTCCGCGTCCCGACACGGAGCTGCTGGTGGAAGCAGCGTTGGAGTTGCTGCCCGCGACTCCGGCCAAGGTCCTCGACCTGGGCACCGGTAGCGGCGCGATCGCCCTGGCCCTGGCCAGCGAGCGTCCGGCCTGGAAGGTCACTGCCGTGGATCGGGTGCTGGAAGCCGTGGCTCTGGCCGAGCGCAACCGCCAGCGCCTGCAACTGGACAACGTCACGGTGCTCAGCAGCCACTGGTTCAGCGCGGTCGAGTCCCAGCGTTTCCAGTTGATCGTCAGTAATCCTCCCTACATCGCCGAGGCCGATCCTCATCTGGCGGCCGGCGATGTGCGCTTCGAACCCGAAAGCGCCCTGGTGGCGGGCAAGGACGGTCTGGACGATCTGCGCCTGATCGTCAACCAGGCCCCGCAACATTTGCACGCCGGTGGCTGGCTGATGCTGGAACACGGTTACGACCAGGCCGCGGCGGTTCGCGAGTTGCTGACTGCGCAAGGCTTTGTCGAAGTCCACAGCCGGGTCGACCTGGGTGGTCATGAACGCATCAGCCTCGGGTGCCTGCCGTGCTGACCGATCAGGAGCTGTTGCGCTATAGCCGGCAGATTCTGTTGCAGCACGTCGACATCGACGGCCAGTTGCGCCTCAAGCAGAGCCGGGTACTGATTGTCGGCCTCGGTGGCCTTGGTGCCCCGGCGGCGCTGTACCTGGCGGCGGCCGGGGTCGGCGAGTTGCACCTGGCCGACTTCGACAGCGTCGACCTGACCAACCTGCAACGCCAGATCATCCACGACAGCCAGAGTGTCGGGGTCGGCAAGGTGGATTCGGCCATCAGCCGGTTGTCCGCCCTCAACCCGGAAATCCGCCTGGTGCCCCATCGCCAGGCACTGGATGTCGACAGCCTGGCCGCCGTCGTGGCCGCGGTGGACCTGGTGCTTGATTGCACCGACAACTTCAGCACCCGCGAGGCGGTGAACGCCGCGTGCGTGGCGGCCGGCAAGCCCCTGGTCAGCGGCGCGGCGATTCGCCTGGAAGGGCAGTTGTCGGTGTTCGACCCAAGGCGTCAGGAAAGCCCTTGCTACCACTGCCTGTACGGGCATGGCAGCGAAACCGAACTGACCTGCAGCGAGGCTGGAGTGCTCGGTCCGCTGGTGGGCACCGTGGGCAGCCTGCAAGCGCTGGAAGCCCTAAAGCTGCTGGCCGGGTTTGGCGAGCCTCTGGTGGGCCGACTGTTATTGATCGATGCCCTGGGCACGCGCTTTCGCGAGCTGCGCGTCAAGCGTGATCCCGGTTGCAGCGTCTGCGGAGTTCAGCATGAGTGAAGCGCCCATTGCGGTGTTCGATTCCGGTGTCGGCGGTCTGTCGGTGCTGGCGGAAATACAGCAACGGCTGCCCAACGAATCGCTGCTGTACTTTGGCGATTGCGGGCATATTCCCTATGGCGAAAAGACCCCGGAGTTCATTCGTCAGCGCTGCGCCCTGATGGCGCGCTACTTTCGCGAGCAGGGCGCCAAGGCTCTGGTTCTGGCCTGCAACACGGCCACCGTGGCCGCGGTCGCCGAGCTGCGGCGGGATTTTCCGGATTGGCCCATCGTTGGCATGGAGCCTGCGGTCAAGCCTGCGGCGGCTGCTACCCGCAGCGGGGTGGTCGGGGTGCTGGCCACCACCGGCACCTTGCAGAGCGCCAAGTTCGCCGCCTTGCTCGACCGTTTCGCCGCGGATGTGAAAGTGGTCACCCAGCCCTGTCCCGGCCTGGTGGAAATGATCGAAAACGGCGACCTCGACAGCAGCGCTCTGCGGCAACTGTTGCAGGGGTATGTCGAACCGCTGCTGGCGGCCGGGTGCGACACCATCATCCTGGGGTGCACCCACTATCCGTTTCTCAAGCCGGTGCTGTTGCAGATGCTGCCGGCCCATATCAGCCTGATCGACACGGGCGGCGCCGTTGCCCGGCAGTTGCAACGCCTGCTGGATGAGGGCCAGCTACGGGCCCGGGGCCCGGCCCGCGAGACACGTTTCTGGACCAGCGGCGACGTCCCGCACTTTGCCCAGGTGCTGCCTTTGTTGTGGAAAAAACCTGGTAGCGTTCAGCGTTTCCAGTGGTGAAAAAAAGCCTGAAAAAGCCGCTTTCGATGCTGAACTTCCGAGGACGTGCAGGCTTCTATAACCTTTCAAGAAGGTTGTACAAGACCATACGTAACCGTTGAAAAAAGGACGTTCCTGATGAAGCGACTGTTGTGTTTGGCCGCGCTTGCGGCCGGGTTGTTGGGGCACAGTTTTACCGCGCAGGCGGCCGGAGTCGAGTTCTCCGTGGGGCAAACCGGCGATTCGACCCAGGCCTACCGGCTGGGTATGCAATGGGACTGGGACAAGAGCTGGCTGCAAAGTGATGTCGGTCGCCTGACCGGTTATTGGAGCGGCGCCTACACCTATTGGGATGGCGACAAGAAATCGAGCAATCACAGCCTGTCGTTCTCGCCGGTGCTGGTCTACGAATTCGCCGGGGCCAGCATCAAGCCCTACATCGAGGCGGGGATCGGGGTGGCGGCCTTTGCCCACACCGAGGTCGAGGACAACAAGCTCGGATCATCCTTCCAGTTCGAAGACCGTATCGGTTTCGGCCTGCGTTTCGCTGGCGGGCATGAAGTCGGTATTCGCGCCACCCATTACTCCAACGCCGGGATTCAAACCCCCAACGACGGTATCGAAAGCTACGCGCTGCATTACACGATGCCGCTCTGAGGCCGGTATCAGCGATACGCCGTGGCGATTCCCCGGCGTTCGCTCAAGCAATCGGCCTCTCCCAGCTCGAACTCGCGACAGATCAGTGGCCGCAGCTCATAGATGCTGCAGCGCATGCTGTCGCGGTCCAGGGCCGCGCACCAGCCGTCGTCCAGGCGGCGCATGACTTCCCCGCCCCAGTCATCGGTGTCGATAAAGCGTTCGGGCACCCCGGTGTCGGTGATCAGCATCACTTCCAGCTGGCAGCAGCAGGCGGCGCAGGTCGAGCAACTGATGGCCGGTTCGGGGACGGGGACAACGGGAATGGTGATCATAGGCACGCAGTGTAAGGCAGTCGGCCCGTGCTGTGGGAAAGCCCGGACGGACGCTCAGTCCGGGATGGCCGCCTGTGGTTCTTCCGCAGTGGGGCGTGCCAGCACGTGCAGCAGCGGCAGCAGCATGCTCCACAGCAGTCCCAGCCCCAGCAGGGTTGGCCACAGGCCATAGGCAAAGGTCACCCCGGCCAGGCGGCCCCCGGCGTAATAGGACAGCGGTCCGCACAGTGCGCCAACCAGGCAGGTCAGCCACCAGGGCCGGGCGGTCCACGCCAGGCAGTGACGCAGCGTGGTGCCCAGCAAGGCCCAGAGCACGATCAGCCACAGGGGAATCAGCAGGCTCACTTGCTGGAACTGGAACACCCCCAGCCAGTGCAGGAAGCTGTCCAGGGTAATGCCGGTCAGGGCGACCCCGAAAATCATCCGGCCTTCTGCGGCCCAGCTGCCGATCCAGCGAAAATGCGCCAGCAGGATCGCCACCCCGAGCAGCAGCCAGGCGCTGTCGCCGGACAGCACGCAGATAAACCAGCCCAGCTGGAACAGCAGGGCGTTGGCCAGTTGTTTACGCATCGAAACGTCCCAGCAGGGGTTGCGGCACCGCCGAGGGTTTGGCCAGGAGCATTTGCGCGGTGCCAATGCTGCGCTCCAGGAAACCGCCTTCGCAGTAGCACAGGTAGAACTCCCACAGGCGCAGGAAGTAGGCGTCATAGCCCAGCTCGCTGAGGCGGCCGTGGGCGCGGCGGAAGTTCTCGTGCCACAGGCGCAGGGTGCGGGCGTAGTGCAGGCCGAAATCCTCCATGTGCAACAGGTTCATGTCGGTGTCGCGGCTCACTACTTCGAGCATCTTCTGCACGCTGGGCAGGGCGCCGCCGGGGAAGATGTAGCGCTGGATGAAGTCCACGCCGTTCTTCGCCTGTTCATAGCGCTGGTCACGGATGGTGATGGCTTGCAGCAGCATCAGGCCGTTGCTTTTGAGCAACTTCGCGCACTGCTTGAAGTAGGTGGGCAGGAAGCGGTGGCCCACGGCTTCGATCATTTCGATGGACACCAGCTTGTCGTACTGCCCGTCCAGATCGCGGTAGTCCTCCAGCAGCAGGGTGACCCGGTCCTGCAGGCCGGCGGCATCGATGCGTTGCCGGGTATAGGCGAACTGTTCCTTGGACAAGGTGGTGGTGGTGACGCGGCACCCGTAATTTTGCGCCGCATACAGCGCCATGCTGCCCCAACCGGTGCCGATCTCCAGCAGGTGATCCCCGGGCTGGAGGGCGAGTTTCTGGCAGATGCGTTCCAGTTTGTTCAACTGGGCCTGCTCCAGGCTGTCGTCCTCGCTGCGAAATTGCGCGGCTGAGTACATCATCGTCGGGTCGAGAAACTGCTCGAACAGCTCATTGCCGAGGTCGTAGTGGGCGGCGATGTTTTTCTGCGAGCCCTTGCGCGTGTTGCGATTGAGCCAGTGCAGGCCGCGTACCAACGGCCGGCCGAGCCGCGCCAGGCCACCTTCCATGGCATCCAGTACCTCCAGGTTGCTGACGAAGACGCGGATCACCGCCGTCAGGTCCGGGGTGCTCCAGTAGCCGTGGATGAACGCTTCGCCGGCACCGATCGAGCCGCTGCTGGCCACCAGCCCCCAGGCGCTGCTGTCGTGGATATGGATTTCACCCACCAAGGCCGCCGAGCGGTCGCCGAAGACCAGGCGCTCGGCGTTTTCGATGACCAGCAGTTGGCCGTGCTTGAGATGCGCCAGTTGTCGCAGCACGCCGCGACGCAACAGGTTGGCGGTCAGGCTGTGGGTGCTGAACAGGGTATTTCTGGCCGATACGCTAGAGGATTTCATGGCGGCGATCCTTGGGTTGTACAGCAGCTGTGCGATAGGCGCCGTCGGCGGCCTCATGGGGAAAGAAAGTGATGCCCTTGGCGCTCAGGCGCAGGGCCTGCCAGTAGATGGCCAGGCAGGTCTTGGCGGTCATCCATGGGAAACTGCGCAGGTACTGGTGCAGGCTGCGGCGATCCAGGGCCTGGCGCTGCAGGCTGAGGGTGGCGTCGAACACCTTCAGATCACCCTGCCAGTCGGCCATGTGCACGCCCAGGCGTTCGGCCGGCGGGCTGAAGCTCATGCGGTATTCAAGGTCACGGGGCAAGAATGGCGAGACGTGGAAGGCCTTGGCCACGGCAAAGTGCTGGTGCTCGGGCGCGCTGGCACTGTCCGGGCGGGCGGGCAGCACGTAGTGATAACGCTCGCGCCATGGGGTGTTGGTGACTTCACAGAGGATCGCCGCCAGTTGCCCGTCGGCCTCGAAGCAGTAGAAGAAGCTCACCGGATTGAACGCCAGGCCCCAACTGCGGACCTGGGTCAACAGGCGCACCGCGCCGCCCGGCACGTGGCCGATGGCCGCGGCCACTTGCTGGCGTACCGCGTCGATCAGGCGCATGCCCTGGCCGGTGAAGTCTTTCAGGTAGTCGCTTTCGCGGAAGGCGAAGGCGGCGAAACGGCTGCGCCCCGCCAGGGGCGAGAGCCCCAGCACCGCCTCCTGCTCGTCCAGGTCCAGGTACAAGAGGCCGATCCGATAGCGGAAGGCATGGCCCTTGGGGGCGAAGCGCCGATGGCTGATCCAGCCGTTGTACAGGGCACTGTTCACAGTTGTTCACCAAAGGCCTGGGCCACGCGCAACGCGCTGACCACGCCGTCTTCGTGAAAGCCGTTGGCCCAGTAGGCGCCGCAGTAGAAGCTGTGCTGGGCGCCTTGCAGTTCGCTCCAGCGGGCCTGGGCCGCCACCGCTTCGATGCTGTACTGCGGATGGGCGTAAGTGAAGCGGGCAAGGATTTGCGTCGGGTCGATGACCGCGGTCTGGTTGAGGCTGACGCAGAAGGTGGTATCGCTCTTCAGGCCTTGCAGGATGTTCATGTCGTAGGTCACGGCGGCGGCTTTGTCGCCGCTGGCGTCCAGGCGGTAGTTCCAGCTGGCCCAGGCCAGGCGCCGGCGCGGCAGCAGCCGGGTATCGGTGTGCAGTACCACGTCGTTGTCGGCGTAGGGCAGGGCCTGGAGAATCTCCCGCTCGGCGCGGCTGGGGCTGGCCAGCAGTTGCAGGGCCTGGTCGCTGTGACAGGCGAACACCACCTTGTCGAAGCGCTCGCTGCCGGCGGCGCTGTGGATCAGCACGCCGGATTCGTCGCGTTCGACCCGTTGCACCGGGCAGTCGAGGCGGATGTGCTGGCGGAACGAGGCGGTCAGCGGTTCGATGTAGCGGCTTGAGCCACCTTCGATCACGCACCACTGGGGGCGATTGTTCACCGACAGCAAGCCGTGGTTCTTGAAGAAGCGCACAAAGAACTGCAAGGGGAAACCGAGCATCTGCACCCGTGACATCGACCAGATCGCCGACCCCATGGGCACGATGTAATGCTGGATGAAGCGCTCGCCATAGCCTCGTTTCTGCAGGTAATCGCCGAGGGTGGTGTCGGCGGCGATGCGTTGTTGCTGGAGATCGAGCAAGGCGGCTTTATTGAAGCGCAGAATGTCCCGCAGCATGCCCCAGAACCCGGGCGACAGCAGGTTGCGCCGCTGGGCGAACAGGCTGTTGAGGTTGTTGCCGTTGTACTCCAGGCCCGAGACCGGGTCGCACACCGAGAAGCTCATCTCGGTGGGTTTGAACTTGACCCCGATCTGGCCCAGCAGGCGGATGAAGTTGGGGTAGGTCCAGTCGTTGAAGACGATGAAGCCAGTGTCCACGGACTGGGTTTCGCCATTGTGGCTGACCTCCACGGTGTGGGTGTGACCGCCGATCCAGCTGCCGGCCTCGAAGACCCGGATGTCATGGCGACGGTTGAGAACGTAGGCGCAGGTCAGGCCGGCGATGCCGCTACCGATGATGGCGATTTTCACGATGCACTCCCCGTGCGGGCCAGGCGCTTGGCGATGGCCAGTTGCAGGCGACCGGGCAGCCAGGACAGCAGCTTGAGGCCGAAGATGAACGGGGCGGGGAAAGCGATCTCCAGATCCCGGTGTGACAGACGCTTGTGGATATGGCGGGCGGCCTTGGCGGCGGGCCAGCTCATGGGCATGGCAAAGTCGTTGCGCGCGGTCAGCGGGGTATCGACGAACCCCGGGCTGACCACGGTGACGTCGATGCCCTCGGCGGCCAGGTCGATGCGCAAGGACTGCAGCAGGTAACGCAGGGCGGCCTTGGAGGCACCATAGGCGCCGGCCCGGGGCAGCGGCAGGTAGGTCACGGAACTGGCCACGCCCACCAGGTGGGGTTGGTTGCCGGCGCGCAGCAGGGGCAGTGCGGCTTCGATGCAATAGCCGGCGGACAGCAGGTTGCTGTTGAGCACACGCTGGATCAGCGCCGCGTCGAATTGCTGCACGTCGATGTATTCACAAGTGCCGGCATTGAGAACCGCCGTGTCCAGGGCGCCCCAGGCCTGGGCGATGCGCTTGCCGATCTCACGCACCTGCAGGGCGTCGGTGAGATCGCCGGGCACCACCAGCACCCGCCCCGGATAACGCTGGGCCAGGGTCTCCAGGGGCTCGCGCGAACGGGCGCTGACGGCCACCTGGGCGCCGGCCTTGAGCAGCTCCTCGGCCAGTGCCGCGCCGATGCCGCTGCTGGCACCGGTGAGCCAGATCCGCCGTGGCATTGCCGGGTTCATCCGAGCCTCCTTTTCAACCAGGAGATCACCGTGCCTATCAGCGGCAGGTGTTCGTAGAGCAGTGCGCCGGCGTCGAAATAGTCGCGATGCCGATAGACCTTGTCGTCACGCCAGTGCAGGTGCGAGCAGCCGGCGACCCGGATCAGCTGGCCACCGCGCAGGCGCGGGTGGCGGTAGCTCATGGTCCAGCGCAGGTAGCCCTGGCCTTCGCCGCAGGTGTCGATGCCGTGGAAGTCGAAGCGCAGCTCGCTGACATTGCTGTACAGCTCGGCGAAGTAGTGCCGCAGGCGCGGCAAGCCATTGACCTCATGCAGCGGGTCGGTGAACTGGATGTCCTCGCTGTAGAGCTGATCCAGGCGCTGCAGGTTGTGCTTGTCGAGGCTGGCGAAGTCCCGGGCAAAGCGCTCAAGGAAATCACTCATGGGGCATCTCCCACGTCCGGCCGCGCCGGCAGGGCCTTGAAGGCAGCCAAGGCGCGATCTCGTGACATCGACAGGTCGACCATGGTCGCCGGATAGCCGGCGACCGCGAACAGGCCGCCCATGGCGCCGGGGTTGTGGATATCCCTTTTGTTCAACCCCGCCAGTTGCGGCAGCCAGTGCTTGATGAAGCGCCCCTCGGGGTCGAAGCGTTCCGATTGGCTGATCGGGTTGAAGATGCGGAAGTACGGTGCGGCGTCGGTGCCGGTGGAGGAACTCCACTGCCAGCCGCCATTGTTTGCTGCCAGGTCGCCATCGATCAGGTGGCGCATGAAGAAACGCTCGCCCTCACGCCAGTCGATCAGCAGGTTCTTGGTCAGGAACATCGCCACCACCATTCGCAGGCGGTTGTGCATCCAGCCGGTTTCCAGCAGTTGGCGCATGGCGGCGTCGATGAGCGGCAGGCCGGTGCGGCCTTCTTGCCAGGCCGCCAGGTCTTCGGGGGCATCGCGCCAGGCCACCGCTTCGGTTTCCGGGCGGAAGGCGCGGTGCCGGGAAACCCGTGGGTAACCCACCAGGATGTGTTTGTAGAACTCGCGCCACAGCAGTTCGTTGATCCAGGTGACGGCGCCGGGATTGCCGCTCTCGAACTCTCCCTGATTGCAGCGCAAGGCGGCGTGCAGGCATTGCCGCGGCGAGATCACTCCGGCGGCGAGGTAGGGCGAAAGCTGGCTGGTGCCGGGCTTGGCCGGGAAGTCGCGTTCGTTCTGGTAGTAGTTGATTTGCTCGTCGGTGAACCGTTCCAGACGGCCCAGGGCTTCATCTTCACCGGCCGGCCAGAGGTCGCGCAGTGATTGGCTGGGCAGCGGGAAGCCGTCGATATGGCGGGGCACGGGATCGGCCTGGATCGACAGCGGCAATTGCGCCTTGGGGCTGGCGATCAGCGCCGGCAGTGCGCTGTGCAGGCGGCTGTAGCAGACCTTGCGGAACTGGCTGAAAACCTGGAAGTAGCCGCCGCTCTTGGTCAGCACGCTGCCGGGCTGGAACAGCAGTTGATCGAGATGGCCCTGGACGCTGATGTCGGCCTCTTCCAGAACCCGGGTCACCGCGGCATCGCGACGGCTCTCGTGGATCCCGTATTCCTGGTTGAAGTGCAGCATGCGGACCTGCAGTTGCCGGCACAGTTCCAGCAGGACCTGGGGCGCCTGGTCCCAGGTCGCGGCGCTACGGATCAGCAGGGGGATGTTCAGGCGGCCCAAGGCCTTGCTCAACGGCTGCAGATTGCGCAGCCAGAAGTCGACCTTGCACGGCGCATCGTCGTGGGCCTGCCACTGCTCCGGGCTCAGCAGGTACACCGCCACGGTGGGGCCACGCTGGGTGGCGGCGCAGAGGGCGGTGTTGTCATGTAGGCGCAGGTCGCTGCGCAGCCAGATCAATTGCATGCTGATTTCCGATTCAAAAGAGTCCTCGCTCAAGCAGCGCCTGGCAGGCCGTTATCGGGTCCTGAGCCAGGTGCAGATCGGCGATTTCAGAGAGACATACGGACCACTCTGCGGGATGGATGCACACCGCGGGTCCGGCGATGAATTTTTTGCAGCTAATGCCGTTGAGCAGCCTGGGCAGCTGCGCAGGGTTGAGGGCCTTGCTTGAATACAACAGCAGGCCCCGGGCCTGCAGGCGCTCGACGGCCAGGGCCAGTTCCGCGCCGGGTAGCGGCCAGTCGAAGACTTCCACCGGGCAATCGGCGCTGCTGGCCAGCCAGGCGGTCAGCCACAGGTGGGGCTCCAGCGCCAGGTCCGACTGGTTGACCAGCAGCAGCGGTGGGGCCTGCAGTTGCCTGTTGTTGTGGTAGATCCGTGCCCCCAGCTTGCTGCGCAGCCAGGAGTAGAAGAACACCTGTTCCATCTGGCTGCCGAACTGTCCCTGCCAGCGCTGCTCCAGCTCTGCCAGCAAGGGCATCAGCAGGTGCTCGCACAGGGTGCGCGGCGGGTACAGGGCCATGGCCTGGTTGAAGGTGTCGTCGACCTTGCGCTCGGCCAGTTGGCTGATCGCCAGACCGAGGGTCTGGCGCAGGCGCTGCCAGTCATTCTCGGCCGGTGTGCTGGCACTTGGGGCGCTGTCCAGCAGGTGCTTGACCTGGCTGACCGCCACCCCGCGATTGAGCCAGGTGAGGATGGTGAGGATTTCCTGCACCTGTTCCTGGGAGTACAGGCGGTGACCCTTGGGCGTGCGCAGGGGCACGATCAGTCCGTAACGGCGCTCCCAGGCGCGCAGGGTGACGGCGTTGACTCCGGTCTGGCGCGCCACTTCGCGAATCGGCAGCCAGCCCTCATCCAGGGCGCGCCGGTAGTGGGCGCTGTTGTCTTCGGCCTGTTGATCGAGTGCTTTCATGGCTCAGATCGCGTTGCGCAGGCTGAGGTTTTCCGGGTGCGGCTGCAGGTACAGCTGCTGGGCAATGTAGGGATCGGGGTGCTGGCGGAAGTGGTGCTTGAGCAGGGTCAGGGGCACCACCAGCGGCACGATGCCGTGACGATACTGACCAATGACATGTTGCACTTCCTGTTTGTCCGCGCTGCTGATGGCCTGCTTGAGGTAGCCGCTCAGGTGCAGCAGCACATTGCTGTGGGTGCCGCGGGTCGCGCATTTGCTCAGCGCCGTCATCAGCTCGCTGAAGTAGCGCGGACCGATCAGATTCGGATCGCTCTTGCCCATGCTGCCCAGCAGATTGCCCAGGGTCTTGTACTGCACCGGATGGTGGGCCATCAGCAGGTATTTGCAGCGCGAGTGGAAGTCGGTGAGGGCGCGGCGAGTCAGGCCTTGCTTGAGCAGCGCCTGCCAGTCGCGATAGACGTAGACCCGAGTCAGGAAGTTTTCCCGCAGCACCGGATCGTTCAGGCGCCCGGCTTCTTCCACTGGCAGATCGGGATGTTTCTGGCAGAACGCCTGGGCATAGATACCGCGACCGCCGTTGCGGTGGGGAATGCCGTTGGCCTGGTACACCTTGACCCGCTCCAGGCCGCAGGACGGCGAGTTCTGCATGAAGATGTAGCCGCAGATGTCATCGACCTCGGCGGCCATGCGTTGGCCGTATTCGACCAGGGGCTGGGTGACGTCCAGGCTGGGGTCCACGGTGCCTACGGCCCTTGGCTGCTCGGGGTCGCCGACCAGTCGGATGGGTTCGCGGGGGGTGCCCATGCCGATGGCGACTTCCGGGCACAGGGGCACGAAATCGAAGTGTTCGCTGAGGACTCGACTGCACAGGCGGGACTCTTTGTGTCCTCCGTTGTAGCGGACTTCTACGCCCATCAGGCAGGCGCTAATGGCAATTTTCGGCTTGGCGGACATGCTGCAACCTCCAGGGCTTACCTGTACAAAAACGCAACGTTGTACAACTTTTCTTCATCATAGAATTAAAGTTGTACAAGTCAAATTGTTTGTATAGGTATTGCCCTGCAGTCGGGCCGGTTACCGCCAGCCCATTCGCCACTCGCTATCGTTCTGCAGGACTTGCCAGCTCAATCGCTGGCAGCGTCGGGTGAGCACCGCTTGCAGTTCGATGTCCAGCACGGTGCCTTCTTCATCGCAGAAAAGTTCGGTGACCAGAAAATGCTTCTCGCGGCGTTGCGGGTGGGCTGCCGTCCACTTCGACAGCAGCAGTTTGCGGGGGTTGAGTCGATTCACTGCAGGCTCTCGTGCAGCCGGCGCGCGGCCTCCTGGCCACTGAGCCAGGCGCCTTCGACCCGACCGGATAGGCACCAGTCGCCGCAGGCATACAGCCCCAGGTCGGCGTCGGCCAGGGCGCCCCATTCATGGCTGGTGGCCGGGCGGGCATAGAGCCAGCGATGGGCCAGGCTGAAGGTCGGGGCGGGCATGACGCTGTGCAGCAGCTCGGCGAAGGCCCCGTGCAATTGTTCGGTCACGGCCTCCTTGGAGAGGTCGATGTGCTGCCGGCTCCAGGTGCTGGTGGCATGCAGGATCCAGGTGTCGAGGTGGCTATCGCGTCCAGGCTTGCTGCGGTTGCGGGCCAGCCAGTCCAGCGGGCTGTCCTGGACGAAGCAGCCTTCCATCGGGGTTTCCAGGGGGGTATCGAAAGCCAGGGCCACGGCCCAGGTCGGGTCCATTTTCACCCCGGCGGCCACCCCGGCGAGCTTCGGCGCGGCAGCCAGCAAAGCGGTGGCTTGCGGCGCCGGCGTGGCAATCACCACATGGCTGAAGGGGCCATGGGTAAAGCCTTCGGCGTCTTGCAGGTGCCAGTGTTGTTCGCCACGGAAGACCTCGGTGATGCGGCAGGCGAAGTGCACTTCGACATCGCCGATCAGGGCGCGGGTGATGGCGCTCATGCGTGGTGTGCCCACCCAGCGGGTCTGCTCGTCGGGGGAGGGGCTGAGCTGGCCGCCGTGGGAGTTGTAGAGTTGCGGTGCCCATTCGGCGACCCAGCCCTTGGCTTGCCAGCGCTGGACTTCGGTGACGAAACGACGGTCGCGGGCGGTAAAGTACTGGGCTCCCAGATCCAGGCTGCCGGCATCGCTGCGTTTGCTCGACATGCGCCCACCGCTGCCGCGGCTTTTGTCGAAGAGTTGGATGCTGTGCCCGGCATCTCGCAGTGCCTGGGCGGCAGAGAGTCCGGCGATGCCGGTACCAATGATTGCGATGGGTACTGTCATAGGGGCCTCGTTTACCAGTCTGTACAGATTACGCCGCTACTAAAACCTGTACAATATTGTTTTTTGGTATAGCTTTCGGCGTCATCGGTTGTGCAGGTTGTCTATCGTTAAATCACAGCCTGTCCGATTGAAAAGATCCCTGCTTATAAAAATAGACTAGTGATTCGGGTAAAACGCCACGCGAGGAAGATGTCATGCATATATTGCTGACCGGCGGTACTGGTTTGATCGGGCGTGCGCTGTGTCGTTACTGGCAGGCCCAGGGTCACCAATTGAGTGTATGGACGCGCCATCCCGAAAAAGTGGCCGCTTTGTGCGGCCCCCAAGTGCGGGCCATCAGAACTTTGCAAGAGCTGGACCAGGCGCCGCTGGATGCGGTGATCAACCTGGCCGGAGCCCCGATCGCCGATCGGCCCTGGACCCACAAGCGCAAGGCGCTGCTGTGGGGCAGCCGTATTGCCCTCACCGAAACCCTGCTGGCCTGGCTCGAAAGTCGCCAGAGCAAGCCCAAGGTTCTGGTTTCGGGGTCGGCGGTTGGCTGGTACGGCGACGCAGGGGAGCGGGAACTGAGTGAGGATTCGCCACCGGTCAATGAAGACTTTGCCAGCCAGCTGTGCATCGCCTGGGAAGAAACGGCCCAGCGTGCCGAAGCCATGGGGGTGCGTGTGGTGCTGGTGCGCACCGGTTTGGTGCTGTCTGCCGAGGGCGGCTTTTTGTCGCGCTTGCTGCTGCCATTCAAGCTGGGACTAGGCGGCCCTATCGGTAGCGGTCGGCAGTGGATGCCGTGGATTCATATCGACGACCAAATTGCCCTGATTGATTTTCTTGTGCATCAGGATGAGGCACGGGGTCCTTATAATGCCTGCGCGCCGAAGCCGGTGCGCAACCGCGAATTCGCCAAGAGCCTGGGGCGGGTGCTGCACCGGCCGGCGCTGATGCCGCTGCCGGGCTTTGTCTTGCGCCTGGCCCTGGGTGAGTTGTCGTTGCTGTTGCTGGGCGGCCAGCGTGCCGTTCCCGCGCGTTTGCTGGAGGCGGGATTCACTTTCCAGTTCACTGATTTGTCCGCGGCCCTGGACGATATTGCCAGCCGCCTTTGAAATAGGACGTTGCATGACCGATCACGCGTTGCTCCTGGTCAATCTCGGTTCGCCGGCCTCCACTTCGGTGGCAGATGTGCGCCGCTACCTCAACCAGTTCCTCATGGACCCCTATGTCATCGACCTGCCCTGGCCGGTGCGGCGGTTATTGGTGTCGCTGATCCTGATCAAGCGCCCGGAGCAGTCGGCCCATGCCTACGCCTCGATCTGGTGGGAAGACGGTTCGCCGCTGGTGGTGCTCAGTCGCCGCTTGCAGCAGGTGATGAGCGAGCAGTGGAAGCAGGGTCCGGTAGAGCTGGCGATGCGTTACGGCGAACCTTCGATCGAGTCGGCGCTGCTCAAGCTGGTGGCCCAGGGACAGAAGAAAATCACCCTGGCCCCGCTTTATCCACAGTTCGCCGACAGCACCGTGACCACGGTGATCGAAGAGGCCCGGCGCGTGGTGCGCGAGCGCAAGCTGGATGTGCAGTTCAGCGTGCTGCAGCCGTTCTACGATCAGCCCGAGTACATCGAGGCCCTGGCGGCCAGTGCCAGACCTTACCTGGCCCAGGAGCATGATCATCTGCTGCTGAGCTTCCACGGTCTGCCGGAGCGGCACCTGACCAAGCTCGACCCTACCGGTCAGCATTGCTTCAAGGATGCCGACTGTTGTCGCAACGCTTCTCCCGCGGTGCTGGCCACCTGTTACCGCGCCCAGTGCCTGCGAACGGCATCGGCCCTGGCCGAGCACCTGGGGCTGGCGGATGGCACATGGTCGGTGTCGTTCCAGTCGCGCTTGGGCCGGGCCAAGTGGATCGAGCCCTACACCGAGACGCGCCTTGATGAACTGGCCAAGCAGGGCGTGAAGAAGCTCATGGTCATGTGTCCTGCGTTTGTCGCCGATTGCATCGAGACTCTGGAGGAGATCGGTGATCGCGGGCGCGAGCAGTTCCGTGAGGCGGGGGGCGAGGATCTGCTGTTGATCCCGTGCCTGAATGACGACCCGCAATGGGCGCAGGCCTTGAACACCTTGTGCGCGCGGGCGCCGTTGGCGTTGTAAGCGGCTTCGCCGGCAAGTCGACTCCTGCGAGGCGACGGCTTGCCGGCGAAGGTGCTTTAGATCAAAGGCTCGTCGGCCTTCTTGTTCTTCCAGCTGTCATTACCCGGCAGTACCAGGTTCAGCGCGATGGCGACGATGGCGCACAGGGCGATGCCCTTGAGGCCGAAGTCGTCCGGACCGGTGCCGGTTCCCACCAGCACGCCGCCAATCCCGAACACCAGGGTCACCGAGACGATCACCAGGTTGCGGGCTTCGCCCAGATCGATCTTGTGGCGGATCAGGGTGTTCATGCCCACCGCGGCAATCGACCCGAACAGCAGGCAGAGAATCCCGCCCATCACGGGCACTGGAATGCTTTGCAGCAGGGCGCCGAACTTGCCGATAAAGGCCAGGGAGATGGCGAAGACCGCCGCCCAGGTCATGATTTTCGGGTTGTAGTTCTTGGTCAGCATCACTGCGCCAGTGACTTCGGCGTAGGTGGTGTTGGGCGGGCCGCCGAACAGGCCGGCTGCGGTGGTGGCGATGCCGTCACCGAACAGGGTGCGATGCAGGCCGGGCTTCTTCAGGTAGTCGCGACCGGTGACACTGCCCACGGCAATCACCCCGCCGATGTGTTCGATGGCCGGAGCCAGGGCCACAGGAACAATGAACAGGATCGCCTGCCAGTTGAACTCCGGTGCGGTGAAGTGTGGCAGTGCCAGCCAGGGCGCGGCGGCGATCTTCGCGGTGTCCACCACGCCGAAGTAGAAGGACAGGGCAAAGCCCACCAATACCCCGGAAATGATCGGCACCAGACGGAAGATGCCCTTGCCGAACACCGCCACGATCAGCGTGGTGAGCAGCGCCGGCATGGAGATCATCATGGCCGTCTGGTAATGGATCAGCTCGCTACCGTCACCGGCCTTGCCCATGGCCATGTTGGCGGCGATGGGGGCCATGGCCAGGCCGATGGAGATGATCACCGGACCAATGACCACCGGTGGCAGCAGGCGATCGATGAAACCTGTGCCCTTGATCTTCACTGCCAGGCCGAGAAAGGTGTAGACGAAGCCGGCCGCCATCACGCCGCCCATGGTCGCCGCCAGGCCGAACTGGCCCTTGGCAAGAATGATCGGGGTGATGAAGGCAAAGCTCGACGCCAGGAATACCGGCACCTGGCGCCCGGTTACCAGTTGGAACAACAGAGTTCCGAGACCCGCCGTGAACAGCGCCACGTTCGGGTCAAGACCGGTAATCAGCGGCATCAACACCAGGGCGCCAAAGGCCACGAAAAGCATCTGCGCACCAGACAGCACCTGGCGCCAGAGCGGATCGTTGAACTCATCCTGCATGATCAGGAGTCCTTCTGCTTGGTGCCGAAGATCTTGTCACCGGCATCACCCAGGCCAGGAATGATGTAGCCATGTTCGTTGAGCTTCTGATCGATGGACGCGGTGTAGATGGTCACGTCAGGGTGCGCCTGTTCCACGGCGGCGATGCCTTCGGGAGCGGCCACCAGGACCATGGCGCGGATGTCGCGGCAGCCGGCTTTTTTCAGCAGGTCGATGGTGGCGACCATGGAGCTGCCGGTGGCCAGCATCGGGTCGATGATCATCGCCAGGCGCTCGTCGATCTCCGGTACCAGTTTTTCCAGGTAGGTATGGGCCTGCAGGGTTTCCTCGTTGCGGGCCACGCCCACGGCGCTGACCTTGGCGCCCGGGATCAGGCTCAGCACGCCTTCGAGCATGCCGATACCGGCGCGCAGGATCGGCACCACGGTAATCTTCTTGCCGGCGATCTTTTCGACCTGGACCGGGCCGCACCAGCCCGGGATTTCATAGCTTTCCAGGGGCAGGTCTTTGGTGGCTTCGTACGTCAACAGGGCACCGACTTCCTGAGCGAGCTCGCGAAAGTTCTTCGTGCTAATGTCTGCGCGGCGCATAAGGCCAAGTTTGTGTCGGATCAGCGGATGGCGGATCTCACGGATGGGCATAGGGAAAGGCTCCGGCGGCGGGCAAAAAAAACGGCCTAGATTAATCTATCCGGGGTGGTTGTCCTATAGACATAAAGTACGTTAGTCCAGAAACGCTTGATCTGATCGGGCCGGATGCGTACCTTTGCCCGCTTTTCCGAAACTGCCACCCCCTTGGAGAGCGCCATGTCCGCTGATCTCGAGCATATCCGTCAAATCATGCGCGAGGCTGACTGCCTGTACACCGAAGCTGAAGTCGAGGCGGCCATCGCCCGTGTCGGTGCACAAATCACTGAAGAACTGGCTGAGCGCAATCCGGTGGTGTTCTGCGTCATGAATGGTGGCCTGATCTTCGCAGGCAAACTGCTGACTCACCTGCAGTTCCCCCTGGAAGCCTCCTACCTGCACGCCACCCGTTATCGCAACGAAACCAGCGGTGGCGAGCTGTTCTGGAAGTCCAAGCCGGAAGTCTCCTTTATTGACCGCGACGTGCTGATCATCGATGACATCCTCGATGAAGGTCACACCCTGGGCGCGATCATCGACTTCTGCAAACACGCCGGTGCCCGCGCCGTGCACACGGCGGTGCTGATCGACAAGGAACACGATCGCAAGGCCCGTCCGGACCTCAAGGCCGACTACATGGGCCTGCCTTGCGTCGACCGTTACGTCTTCGGCTACGGTATGGACTACAAGGGCTACTGGCGCAACGCCGCCGGCATCTATGCCGTGAAAGGGATGTAAGACATGACCGGGCCAAGCTTTCTCGATCAAGCGTTGTTCAGCGACCTGGCTGAGAAGGCCGCGGCCAATCCCCGTGGGCGCCAGCATCACAACTTCCACGCCATGGAAGAGCCTTGCCATCGCATGGCGGTGGCGCTGCAACCCTCGACCTATGTTCCACCGCACCGGCACCTGAGTGCCGACAAGGCCGAGACACTGCTGGTGCTCAAGGGGCGGCTGGGCGTGCTGATTTTCGATGAGGCGGGCCAGGTAATGGGCAAGCGCGTCTTGCAGGCTGGTGGTGACTGTGTCGGGGTCGATCTGCCGGCCGGAGTCTTCCATGGCCTGGTGGCGCTTGAAGCCGACAGCCTGATGTTCGAATGCAAGGCCGGTCCTTATCGTCCGGTCGGTGAAGGCGAACAGGCCGCTTGGGCGCCCCGGGAAGGTGATCCCGGGGTCGCCGAATACCAGGCCTGGATGCGCGCTCAGTTCGACTGAGGGTGTCTGCGCAGCCTGCGTTGCGATCACAGGTCGTGAGGATTTGCAGCGAAAACCCGTGCTAGAGTGCTCAGCCCTTGATTGGAGCCTGTCATGAGCCTGTTGATTCGCACTAGCGCGGCCCTTCTTCTGAGCTTGAGCCTGCCCCTGGCAGCTGCCCCGGCGCCTCTGCACGGGCAGTTTCTGCCGCCTGATGACCTGACTCTTCGCGACTCGGTTCCTGAACAGCAGCAGCTGTTGCAGGTCACCGAGTATTCGGTGGTAATCGGCAGCCAGCGTCAATCCAATCAGCAGCCGATTCCGGTGACATCGCCGGTGTGGGTGCGGCTCAAGGGCAAGCCGCTGAACAAGGGCGCCACCATCAGCCAAGTGCTGGTGAATTTCGACGGTGAGAGCAAAAGCCTGAAAAAGCCCCAGTACGACGCCAAGACCAGGACCCTGACCCTCTATTACCCCCTGGCTCAGTATCGGGCGGTGATGGACCTGTTGCGTAACGACACTGTGTATTGCCAGTTCCTCAGCTACGCCAATGGCCATATCTGGGCCGACTTGCATACCGGCAGTGTGCGTCCGCGTTGAGGCCCGAGGCAGGCTGAGGGTAAACTGCCGGCCCCGTGTAATGTCTGCGAGCTGGAGTCGGCAATGCGTAAAGATAAGAAACAAGTGATTGGTGACGAGATCAGCGACGAGCAGATCAAGTTGTTCCTCGATTTCGAGCCGGTCGACGCCACTTCGCCGTCCCTGCACAAGCTGATCAAGGCCTATCGTGGCCTGCGCATCGACGATTTCGAGCGTTTCCTGGTCTTCTTCCTCGCCGCCGGCCTGGATCTGGACGGCAAGGATGAGCACGGCCAGACCTTCGTTGACCTGATCAAGGATCAGCGCAACGCCGCCGACTACATCGAGCTGATCAACAACGCTCGCGGTTGAGTCGTTCAGCAGGCGAAAAAAAACGCCCCGTCCTTTGCAGGCCGGGGCGTTTTTTATGGGCGGCAGATCAGGCGCAGCTTTCGGTTTCCTTGCTTGGCTCGACCAGCTCCAGGCTCAGGTTATTTTCGCTGTTGATCTTGTGATACAGCGCCGCGTCGGTTTCCAGGGCCTTCTCCCGCGCCGGGAAAATTTCCTTGAGCTTGGCGGCCCATTCGCCGCTGGCCTTGGTCGGGAAGCAGCGTTCGATCAGTTCCAGCATGATCGACACGGTCACCGAAGCGCCCGGAGATGCGCCGAGCAGGGCGGCCAGGGAACCGTCCTTGGCTGCTACCAGTTCGGTGCCGAACTGCAGGATGCCGCCTTTCTTCGGGTCTTTCTTGATGATCTGTACCCGTTGCCCGGCCACTTCCAGGCGCCAGTCCTCGGCCTTGGCCTCGGGGTAGAAGCGGCGCAGGGATTCCAGGCGTTGTTCCATGGACTGCATGACTTCGCTGACCAGGTACTTGGTCAGGTCCATGTTGTCCCGGGCCACGGCCAGCATCGGGCCGATGTTGCCGGCGCGAACCGACATCGGCAGGTCGAGGAACGAGCCGTGCTTGAGGAACTTGGTGGTGAAGCCGGCATAAGGTCCGAACAGCAGGGACTTCTTGCCGTCGACCACGCGGGTGTCCAGGTGCGGCACCGACATCGGTGGCGAACCCACGGCGGCCTGGCTGTAGACCTTGGCCTGGTGCTGCTTGACCACTTCCGGGTTGTCGCAACGCAGCCACTGGCCGCTCACCGGGAAGCCGCCAAAGCCCTTGCTTTCTTCAATGCCGGAAGCCTGCAGCAGCGGCAGGGCCGCGCCACCGGCGCCGAGGAACACGAACTTGGCGTCGACTTCGCGGCTGTTGCCGCTGTTGACGTCCTTGATGCTCACGGTCCAGCCGTTGTCCTTGTTGCGCTTGAGGCCGGTCACGCGCTTGCAGTACTTGACCTGGGCATCGGGGGCGCTGGTCAGGTGCTTGAGCAACTGGTTGGTCAGGGCGCCGAAGTTGACGTCGGTGCCATTGATCACGCGCGTGGCGGCGATGGTTTCGTCCGCCGGGCGGCCCGGCATCATCAGCGGCATCCACTCGGCCATCTTGGCTTTGTCTTCGGTGTATTCCATGTCGGCGAAGGCGTGGTGCTGGCTCAGCACTTCAAAGCGCTTCTTGAGGAAGGACACACCTTTGTCGCCCTGCACGAAGCTCAGGTGCGGCACCGGGCTGATGAAGGACTTGGACGAGCCGAAGGTGCCTTTCTTGGTCAGGTAGGACCAGAACTGTTTCGACACTTCGAACTGGGTATTGATGTGCACGGCTTTCTTGATGTCGATGCTGCCATCGGCGGCCTGTGGCGTGTAGTTCAGCTCACAGAGGCCTGCGTGGCCGGTACCGGCGTTGTTCCACGGGTTGGAACTCTCCGCGGCACCCGAATCCATCAGCTCGACGACTTCCAGCTTGATTGCGGGGTCGAGCTCTTTGAGCAGTACAGCAAGGGTGGCACTCATGATGCCGGCCCCGACCAATACGACGTCTACTGCTTCGTTATGCGCCATTAACGCGTCTCCAAAATCTGCAGCACCAAATTGACGGCATGGCTGCCAGGAGTGACGGGGCGGTTCACGTTATGCCCCAGGTTACCCATGGCCAGGATCGCCATGTCCGAATCTTCGCAATTCTTTGCAACTACTGCGGACGCTGCCAACCGGGCCTCAAGGTGCATATGAACGCATCTCGGGGCGCCTCGGGCAATTCGACTTATGGTCGATACATCCGCTCGTGCAACCAAATCCGTCAGCGGACAGGCTTCAAGCACCAGTTCTTGAGGAGTGCTCGGTCCTGTGTAATCGGGCTGTTGTAGAGGCCAATGGTGCCAGTTCAGACGCAAAACTATTCATTTGCTCGCCACACTCTTGTGAAGTTGTGAAAACCCGTTTTTTCACGCTCTTTTGAAGACGTGAACCTCAAAAAAGGGCTGCCTCGGCCTGGCACCTGGCCCGAGCGGTGTTGCCGGCATGCAAGGCACGCGGGCACAACGGGCAAATTTCAGTGGCCGAGCAATGGCAGCTCTGCAGATTCGCGAAAAGTGGAGGTTTGCAAGGTGGTACAGCAAGCACGCCAGCTTCACTCGATCTGTGTGGGCGGCTCTCTGTGGGCGGTGCGGGGTGCCAATGCAGTGGCGTTGGCGGTACTGCGAGGCCCGATCAGGAGACGTCCTTATAATCGGGGGGAGATTGTAACGAAGAAATGCGCAGAAATGATCCTGTTTCGTGACTTTTATTAGGTTGTTGGTCAGGTGGCCAGTATCGGTTGCACCACAGGGCCGGTGCTGTGTGGGCTGATCCGGGCACTGGCGGGCAATGGCTGGTGCAACCAGTTCAGGCGAACTTCCTGGATTTCCACCCAGCCGTCGCCCACCGGGACGGCGAGACAATGCTTGAAGGCCTGGCAGCGTCCCTGGCTGTCGAGCAAGGCGAAGCTGCGAAATGACTGACGCGGGGCGAACAGTGAGCGAAGGAAGTTCATGACCAGGCACCTGATTGTGTCATTGACGATAAGAATGTCCTTGAGTCGTTGCATCCTGATGTATCGCGGGTGAAAGGCAGGTTACAGGAACCCGTTTTTACAGCACCTGTCTGAGTCTTGACTAACTCGTGCCCGACGCTGGTTCGTCGCGGTTGTGCACCGCTATACTGCGGGCCTGTTTGTGCCTGATTCCTGGAGAGATGAGCATGTTGCAACGCCTGTTGTTCGGTTTGATCACTGTGACCAGCCTGTCGCTGGTGGGTTGCGCCCACAGCCCGCAACAACTGAGCCCGGAGCCGAAGCTCACCACTCAGCTGGCGCCCGTCGGCCATGGTCAGCCGGTGGTGGTGAAGGTGGTGGATGGACGTCCTTCGCCGACCCTGGGCACCCGTGGCGGCCTGTATCCGGAAACCAGCGCCATTACCGTGCAGAGCGCGCAGATCCTGCCGAAGCTGCAGGCCCAGGCCGAAGCGGCGGTGCGCCTGCTGGGCTTCACCCCGACGGCTGGCGGCAGCAACGCTCCGCAATTGACCGTGACCCTGGCCGAGCTCAAGTACCAGTCGCCTAAAGAAGGCCTGTACGTGACCGAGGCCACCATCGGCGCGACCTTCCGTTCCGATGTGCAAAACGCCAACCGCCGCTACAGCGGTCGCTATGGCGCGTCCCTGGACCAGCGTTTCGGCATGGCGCCGAACCAGGACACCAACACCAAGCTGGTGGGTGATGTGTTGAGCGATGCGCTGACCCGCCTGTTCAAGGACCCGACCATCGGTCAGATCCTCGGCGAATAAGGCGCTGCAACGGACCTGGGGCCGTTGCCGACCCAGTCGACAGAAGCCCGGTTGCCCTTCAGGGAACCGGGCTTTTTGCTGGTCGTGTTTCAGGCTGCCTCGACGTATAGGTCCAGCATGCTGATGCCCGTCAGCAGGTCGGTTTCCGGGAGATCCGCGTGCTGATGCCCACCCAGTGCGCAATACACCAGCCAGTGCCGGTCCTGAACATTGAAGGCCAGGGCGCCCACCAGCGCCTGCTGTTCTTCGCTGGGGGTGATCAGGTAGAGGCGATCCTGGTTTTCTGCGTGCAGCATGACAAGCTCCGTGGGTTTCGAGGGGCGCCAGACTGGCTTGTTTGGATGACGAAAAGATGACGCTTTAAATTAATTGCCCCGTGCCTCGTTACTGGTCGGAAAGGCCCCCGCGATTCGACGGGGATTGAGTAGAATCCGCGCGCGGGTTCACTCGACGACCCGAATGCGGTTTTCCTTCGAGGTTCATGATGTCGCTGCAACTGATCTGGTCGATGTTCAACGCCCACCCCGCCAAATTGATCAACCTGCTGGCCCTGTTGTTCGCCTGCCCGGGCAGCTGGTTGCTGCATGCCACCCGCCGCCGCGAGCAGCGGGCCCTGGCCAACCTCGCCACCCAGAGTGAAGACCGGGCCGTGGATCAGCCGCTGCTGATGCTGGATCCCGCCACTTTGCGCATCAATCGTTTCTTCTATCGTTTCGGTTTCGCCTGCCTGGGGCTGGCGCTGCTGGTGTCCTGGATCAGTACGCGTTTCTGATCCAGCCTGCACTGCAGAGACGACAACGGCGCCCATGGGCGCCGTTGTGCGTTGCGGGGCCGCGCTTACAGCGGCAGGCCGGCCTTGACCCGATACTGGTTGCGTACCGGGTTGGCGTACTGCAGCACCAGATAAGGGCGGTGCTCCGGCGGACAGGCATCCAGTCGGCGCTGCCATTCTTCCTTGGCCTTGGCCAGTTCCTGCGCCGGGAACACCTCGGCGGCGGCCGGAACCTGCAGTTGCGGGTCGGCGTCGCTCCACTGGGCGTAGGCCAGGTAGTGCACCGGGAACAGGCGGTAGCCGCCGAGAATCTGCCGGTCCATTTCCATCGCCAGTTGCTTGGTGTCTTCGAACAGGGCGCTGACGGGAGCGGCGAAGTTCACGTGGACCCGGCCCTTGTAGCCGGTGATGCCCTTGGCAATGCTCACGTCGTCCTCGCCCGGGGCCTTGGTGTAGCTGCCGGTGGTGGCGCGGATAAACAGCTCGCGAGCCTTGGCCTGGTCGCAAGGGTCGTATTCGTAGCTGATGGACACCGGGGTCAGGTTCAGCGAGCGGATCACCTCGCCAAACGGCTCGTCCTTGCGGCTCATGTGGAACATCTTGAGGATCGCCGACTCGGTGCGGTCGTCGCCATCCTTGGCCCGGCCTTCAGCCTGGGCGATCCAGATCGACTGGCCGTCGTTGCGGATCGAGTGGTTGATATAGGCCGAAAGCAACTGGTAGGCCGCGAGTTTTTCCCGGCGCCCGCTGATGGAGCGGTGCACGATGAAACTCTTGTTCAGGCGCATCAGGTCGCTGACAAACGGCTTCTGCAGCAGGTTGTCGCCAATGGCGATGCGTGGCGTCGGCAGGCCGGCGTGATACACCGCGTAGTTGACGAAGGCCGGGTCCATGACGATGTCGCGATGGTTGGCCAGGAACACATAGGCGGTGCCCGATTTGAGCTGCTCGACGCCGGTGTAGGTCACGCCGTCGGTGGCGCGCTCGATGGTGTGGTCGACATAGAACTCGACCTTGTCCTGCAAGGTCGCCACCGAAGTGACTCCGGCGAACTCGCGGCGCAGGCGATGGGCGATCAGGGGTTTTAGCAGCCAGCCGAACGTGTTGGCAAAACGCGGGAAGCGAAAGTGGGTGAGGATATCTAGAAACGCCTTGTCGCTGAGCAGCCGGGCCAGCACCGCTGGTACTTCGCTGTCGTGGTAAGGTCGGATGGCATCGAATTCGCCCATCATGCTCTCTTGTTAGAAACGGCTAGGGTAAGTAAAGGTTCGGATCGAAAAAAAGCCGGGCGCGGTCTGAAAATGCGGATCAGACAAAAAAGCCCTGCAAATAGACCGGCGATTATACGCATAAGTCACTCTGGAGACGGCGATGCTGGAAACCGACCATTATCAGTGCCCTTACTGTGGCGAACAGGCGGAAGCGGTCCTGGACCTGTCCGCTGGCGACCAGACCTACATTGAAGACTGCCCGGTATGCTGCCGGCCGATAGTCTTCACGCTGCAGACCGATGGCCGGGAATGGATGCTCGACGTCCACAGTGAAAACGACTGACGGGGAGAGGCTCTCATGCAGCGCATCTACGAGCCGGAAAACCTGATGGAAGGCGAGTTGCTCCAGGGCATGCTGGCCAGCGAGGGCATCGAGTCCCACCTCCAGGGGCGCGATCTGCTCGGCGGGGCCGGGGAACTGCCGTTGTTCGGGTTGCTGGGGCTGTCGGTGCACGACCATCAGGCGCAGCAGGCACGCGCGCTGATCGCTGCGTACAATGCGGCCCTGCCATTGCCCTTTGACGAACCGGACAGCTTCGCCGGGGTGCTGGTCTGTTAGGCTGAGCGCCGATTTGCCGAGAGTTGTATTGCCCCATGTGTGGACGTTATGCCCTGTTTCGCTGGAACCCCGCCTTTGCCGCCTTGCCGGGATTTCCCGAGGATCAGCGCGCGCAGTGGAATATCTCGCCCAATGATTCGGTGCTGATCCAGCGCGCTGAAAACGGCCAGCGCACCCTGGCCCGGGCCCGTTGGGGGCTGACGCCGGCGTGGCTCACCGATCTGTCGCGTACCCCGGCCCATGCCCGGGCGGAAACCCTGGCCGAGCAGCCGATGTTTCGCCAGGCGTTTCGCGAGCGGCGTTGCCTGCTGCCGGCCAACGGTTTCTATGAGTGGCGTGGCGGCAGTCGCAAGCGGCCTTATTGGCTGACGCCGGGGGAGGGTTCGTCGATCTTCTTTGCCGCGATCTGGGAGGCCTATCCGGTGCAGGAGCAGGTCTGGTTGAGTACGGCGGTGGTGACGCAGGCCGCAGCCAATCTGCGCCGCCCGCTGATCCTCGACGCCGCCGGCCAGGACGCCTGGCTCGATCCGCAGACTCCTCTGCATGTGCTGCAGGCCTTGCTTGCCAGCCCGCCCGCCGCCTTGCGCGAGCGGGTGCTGGCCAATCTGGTCAACGACCCCAAGCTCAACGGCCCCGAGTGCCTGACCCCCGCGTAGGAGCAGACTTGCCCGCGAAGAGATCTCCTGGTTCCTGTCCAAACCCAGATCGCTTTCGCCGGCAAGCCGGCTCCTACAGGTTCGTGGGTTACACCTTGAACTGATTGATCAGGCGCCGTTGTTGCTCCGCCAGCTTGGTCAGCCCGGCGCTGGCTGCGCTGGACTCGTCGGCGCCGCCGGCCACTTCGTTGGCCACCTGGCCGATGTTGATCACGTTGCGGTTGATGTCTTCGGCCACGGCGCTCTGCTCCTCGGCGGCGCTGGCGATCTGGGTGTTCATGTCGTTGATCACCGACACGGCCTGAGTGATGGTTTCCAGGGCCTGGGCGGCCTTGGCCGCATGCTCCACGCTCTGGTCGGTCTTGTGCTGGCTGTCTTCCATGACCCGTACCACTTCCCGGGTGCCCTGCTGCAGTTGCTGGATCATCGACTGGATTTCTTCCGTGGCCTGCTGGGTCTTCTGCGCCAGGTTGCGCACCTCGTCGGCGACCACGGCGAAGCCGCGACCCTGTTCGCCGGCCCGGGCGGCCTCGATCGCCGCGTTGAGGGCCAGCAGGTTGGTCTGTTCGGCGATGCCGCGAATGGCGATCAGGATGGCGTTGATGTTCTCGCTGTCCTTGGCCAGGGTTTGCACCACGCCTACCGCGCGGCCGATTTCCTCGGCCAGGGCGCCAATGGCGCTGGAGGTGTCGCGTACGATCTGCATGCCCTGGCTGGCGGCCTGGTCGGCATGGCTGGCGGCTTGTGCGGCCTGGGTCGCGTTGCGCGCCACATCCTGGGCGGTGGCGGTCATCTCGTGCACCGCGGTGGCCACCTGATCGATTTCCACCATCTGTTTATGCACGCCCTGGTTGGTGCGAATGGCGATGTCGGCGGTGTGTTCCGAGGAGTCGCTGACGCTCTGCACCGAGGTCACCACCTGGCTGATCATCGCCTGCAGCTTGGCCAGGAAGGTATTGAAACCCTTGGCAATGGAGCCCAGCTCGTCGGCGCGGTCGCTGGTCAGGCGCCGGGTCAGGTCGCCTTCGCCCTGGGCGATGTCGTCGAGCATGGCCACCATCTGCCGCAGTGGCCGGGCGATGCCATGGCCCACCAGCCAGATCACCAGCAGGCCGAGGCCGGCTATGAGCAGGCCGACCATGGCCATGCCGAACGTGTCGGCCTTGCGCTGTTCGGCCAGATCATTCTGCAGGGTGTTCAGATCAGCCATCACCGCCCCAAGGGGCAGTTGCAGCATCAGGGTCCAGTTGGCGTCGGTCTGGCCGATGCCGAACGGCAGGTACAGGGCAATCTTGCCGTTGGCCTGGTCGACGTTGTAGGTCACTTCGCCGCGCTTGAGGCCGGACAGCCTGGCCACCGCGTCCGGGGGCAGCACATCGCTGACTTTCTCGCCGAACTTGCTCGAATCCTTGGTGTAGGCCACCAGGCGACCGTTGCCGCCAATCAGCGCCATCTCACCGGCTCCGCCGTAGAGCTTCTGATTGGCGCCCACCAGCATGTCCTGGATGAAGTTCACCGACAGGTCGGCGCCGACGATGCCCTGGAACTTGCCGTTGAGCAGAATGGGTTGAATAAAGGAGGCGAGCATCACCACCTTGTCGCCGACCTTGTACGGAGCGGGGTCGATGACGCAGGACTTGAGACTGTCCTGTGAGCACAGGTAGTACTCGCTGGTGCGCACGCCGGTGGAGAGCAGGGTTCTGTCGTTGACGTCGGCCAGTTTGTCCAGGCCCAGGCTGCCGTCTTCGTTGCGGAACCACCAAGGTAGGAAGCGCCCGTTGGTGGTGTCGATGCCCACCACCGAGGTGCCGACATAGGCCGCGTCGTTGTGGTCGATGGCATTGGGCTCCCAGGCGATGTAGGCGCCGAGGATCTTCGGGTTCTGGGTGACGTTTTCCTTGACCAGCGCGATCAGCTGTTCCCGGCTCAGGCTGAGGCCGGCGTGGCCTTGCGCATCCGCGGTGCCGAGCAGGGCGTTGACCCGCACCAGGCCGCCGGCAATCAGCAGCGGCGCTTCGAGTTCGCGCTGGATCTGGCTGACCTGGGTCTGGGCCAGGCCGCTCAGGCGCTGCTCGATCACCTGCTCGAACTGGGCCTGGGTGCGTTCTTGCACCATGTGCTGGGTCCTGGCTCCGGAGAACAGGGCATACAGCACCAGGGCTGCGACCACGCTGAGAACGATGGCTCCGGCCAGGGCGGCCACGGAAAACTGGATCGACTTGAACTTCATAGAGGCTCCGGGCGCAGGAATTGAGGTCTGCTGTGCTGTATCGGCCGCAGCCTCGCGGGTCATTAGCCTTGAGTGCACAAATGACTGTTTCAGAGTGATGCATGTCGTTATTGGAGGGGGCGCGCGCGGGCCGCTGGCGGCCTGGAGCGAACTGTGAATTTTTTCCTTCAGCGACCGAGCGGTATCTGAAATGCGACTCAATGGGTGTTTTACATCTGGCGCGGATACAGTTCCGCCCTTAGGATACGCGCCACGTTTTCAGGGAGGTTTCATGATGAAGAAGTCGTTACTGGTGTGCGCTCTGAGTGCTGCTGTTCTCCTGACCGGTTGTGAAACGGTCAATACCACCAGCGGTGGCGTGGTGGGTGTGGATCGCAAGCAGTCCATGTTCAGCATGGTGTCCAGTGCCGAGGTCAATCAGTCCTACGCCCAGTCCTACCAGGAGACCCTGGGTGAGGCCAGCAGCCAGGGCGTGCTGGACAAGACCAGTGCCAACGCCAAGCGCCTGCAGGTGATTGCCAACCGTCTGATCGCTCAGGCGCCAACCTTTCGCCCCGACTGCGCGCAGTGGAAGTGGGAAGTCAATCTGATCAAGAGCGATGAGCTCAACGCCAACTGCGGTCCTGGCGGCAAGATCATTTTCTACTCCGGCCTGATCGAAAAACTCAACCTGACCGACGATGAAATCGCCGCGGTCATGGGCCACGAGATTGCCCACGCCCTGCGCGAGCATGGTCGCGAGGCGATGTCCAAGCAGTACGCGGTCGGTGCCGGCAAGCAGATCGCTACCCTGTTCGGTGTGTCGCAGGAAACCGTTGCCCTGGGCGATAACGGCGTGAACCTGCTGATGACCCTGCCCAACAGCCGCGAGAACGAAAACGAGGCGGACCTGATCGGCCTGGAGCTGGCCGCGCGTGCCGGCTACAACCCGAATGCCGCCATCAGCCTGTGGAACAAGATGGGCCAGGCGGCTGGTGGTTCGGCGCCGCCTGAGTTCATGAGCACTCACCCGGCTTCCAGCAGCCGTATCGCGTCTTTGCAGGCGGCGATTCCCAAGGTGATGCCGTTGTATCAGCAGGCCAAGAAGTCCTGATCCAACGCTGCACTTTCGCTGACGCTTTCGCCGGCAAGCCGGCTCCTACAGGTTGTGTGGGAGTCGGTTTGCCGGCGATTTCGTTTACAGCCAGCCGCTGATCTGCATGGCCTTGTACACCGCCACCACGGCGAGGATGAAGAAGGCCGACGCCGCCAGGCGACGAATCAGGGTCAGGGGCAGTTTGTCCGCGGCGAAGTTGCCCGCCAGTACCACCGGTACGTTGGCAATCAGCATGCCCAGGGTGGTGCCGATGATCACCAGCCACAGGTCCGGGTATTGCGCCGCCAGCATGACGGTGGCGACCTGGGTCTTGTCACCGATTTCCGCCAGGAAGAAGGCGATCAGGGTGGTCAGGAACGGTCCGAACTTGCGGGCGGTCGTGGCTTCATCGTCATCCATCTTGTCCGGTACCAGGGTCCACAGCGCGGTGGCGGTGAAGCTGGCGGCAAGGATCCAGTGCAGGGTCGAATCCGAGAAGAAGCTGCCGAACCAGGCACCTACCGCACCGGCGGCCGCATGGTTGGCCAGGGTCGCGGCGACGATACCGGCGATGATCGGCCAGGGCTTGCGAAAGCGCGCGGCAAGAATCAGGGCGAGCAGTTGCGTCTTGTCGCCGATTTCGGCCAAGGCAACGATTGCGGTGGGAACGAGGAGAGAATCCAGCATCATCAGGGTTTTCCTAAGGGGCGGGTCGACACGGCTATGACACGTACAGCCTTCCCGCCCCGGGTAAGGTGTGCGTGTCATAGGTCTTGTCAAACCCTGCGGTCCGTCTGTGCGGACTCTTGGGTCGCATGCGCCATGGTCTGAGGACCAAGTATGTTGACGCATGCCGGACGAGCGTGGCGCTCGTGGGAGACTACTCCCCTAGGACGGAGCGGATTCTGCCTAGGCAAAATCCATTCGGCAAGCCTTGTCTGCGAAAAACCTTCTCAGCCGCGCTTGGCCCGGTAAATCCGGAAACCCTGGCCTTCGGCTTTGATCGCGCACGGCCCCAAGTGCTCTTCGATCAGCGGTTGGTAGCGCAGGAAGCTGTTGGCGACTACCCGTAGTTCGCCGCCTTTTTGTAGATGTTGGCTTGCTTTTCGCAGCAGGTTTTCCGTTGCCTGGTAGTCGGTGTGAACCCCGGTATGGAAGGGTGGATTGGTCAGGATGCCGTTCAATTCCATGGGCGCGGCGTCGATGCCATCACCGGTCAGCACCTCGGCTTGCAGACCGTTGGCGGCCAGGGTCAGGCGACTGCTGGCGGCGGCAAAGGCGTCCACATCCAGCAGGGTCACGCGGTTGTCCGGGTAACGGCGTTTCACCGTGGCGCCCAGGACCCCGGCGCCGCAGCCAAAGTCCAGCAGATGACCGGCGGGCAGGTGATCCAGGTGCTCCAGCAGCAACGCGGTGCCGCGATCCAGGCGCCCATGGCTGAACACGCCCGGCAGGCTGACGACCGTCAACGGACCTTCGGCCAGGGGCAGTTGGTATTCCTGGGCCAGGCTCTCCAGCGCCAGCGCTGCGGGAGCGTTGGCAACCGTGACCTGCCACAGTTGGCAGTGGCGCGCGCTGTCGAGCTTGCGCGGTTTGCCGAAGGGGTTGAGTTGCCTGGCGGCGCTTTCCACGCCGCTGCGCTTCTCGCCCACCAGGTACAGCTCGCGCCCGGCCAGGCGCGAGGCCAGGGCATTGAGCAGGTAGTCGGTCAGGTCCTTGGATTTGGGCAGAAACAGCACGGCGCTGTCGAAGGCCTCGGCCGGCGCGGCTACGCCGAAGTGGCAGCGCCCCGGAAAGCGTGCCTCCAGGGCCGCGTGGTCACCGGCGTGCCAGCTCCAGCCCCGGGCGTTGGGCAGGCGGCCCAGCAGATCGTCCGCGGCCAGGCCGGCCAGCAGCAGTGAGCCTTGAAACAACTCAGCCTGGCGTAACAGTACTTCGCTGCGTGTATCCATGATCCGCCCCCAAAAAAGTGGCGAAGTTTATCAACTCACGACCCGCAGCGGGGCGCCACTGAAGAAGGCCCGGGCATTTTCCGTCAGCTGACCGACGATCCGCTGGCGGGCCTCGCGGCTGCCCCAGGCGTTGTGCGGGGTAACGATCAGACGCGGGATATCACCGGCCAGCAGGGGATTGCCGGCCACCGGCGGTTCGACGCTCAGCACGTCGGTGGCCGCGCCGCCCAGATGGCCGCTGCGCAGGGCATCGGCCAGGGCCTGTTCGTCGATCAGGCCGCCGCGGGCGGTGTTGATCACCAGGGCGCCGGGCTTGAGCAGGGCCAGCTCCCGGGCACCGATGAAGTTCCGGGTGTGTTCGTTGAGTGGGCAGTGCAGGGTCAGGGCATCCACTTGTGGCAGCAGTTCCTCCAGCGGCAGGCGATCCGCTCGCGCCGGGCGTCCGGGGATCTGACCCAATACCACGCGCATGCCAAAGGCTTCGGCCAGGCGCGCCACGGCGCTGCCCAGTTCGCCATTGCCCAGCAGGCCGAGGGTCTTGCCCGCGAGTTCGATGATGGGGAAGTCCAGTAGGCAGAACTGCTTGGCCTGCTGCCAGCGACCGGAGGCCACCGCCTTTTGGTAGTCGGCAACCCGAGTGGCGAGATTGAGCAGCAGCATCAGGGTGTGCTGGGCCACCGATGGCGTGCCATAGCCCTGGCAGTTGCTGACACAGATGCCTTGCTGGCGGGCCGCGTTCAGATCGACATTGTTGGTGCCGGTGGCGGCCACCAGGATCAGTTGCAGATCGGGGCAGGCCGCCAGGGTTTCGGCGCTCAGGACGACCTTGTTGCTGATGACCACCTGAGCGCCTTGCAGGCGCTCGATCACCTGCTCCGCGGGGGTCTGGGCATGCACTTGCAGGGGGCTGAAGCAGTCGTGCAGCGCACTCAGGTCCAGGTCGCCCAGGTCCAGCGAGCTGTGATCGAGGAAGACGGCGCGGCGATTGTTGGTCATGAACTGTACCTTTTGCACGGGAGATCTAAGGCGTAATCTGCCGAGCCTAACAGATGAAATAATTAGACATACACAGGAGCCTGCATGTACCTCACCGAGTTCTTGACCGTTGCCCTGATCCACTTGCTGGCGGTGGCCAGCCCCGGCCCGGATTTCGCCGTGGTGGTGCGCGAAAGCGTGACCCACGGCCGTCGCGCCGGCACCTGGACCGCCCTGGGCGTGGGCTGCGCAATCTTCCTGCACGTGGGTTATTCACTGCTGGGGATCGGCCTGATCGTTTCCCAATCCATCGTGCTGTTCAACGCCCTGAAGTGGCTGGCGGCCGCCTACTTGCTGTACATCGGCTTCAAGGCCCTGCGCGCCCAGCCGGCCAAGCCGGCGGTGGACGATCTGCATAAGGAAGCCGGGGCGCGGACCGCCCGCGGAGCCTTCACCTCGGGTTTTGTCACCAATGGCCTGAACCCCAAGGCGACCCTGTTCTTCCTCTCGCTGTTCACCGTGGTGATCAATCCGCACACGCCCCTGGCGATCCAGGCCGGTTACGGGGTCTACCTGGCGGCGGCGACCGCGCTCTGGTTCTGCCTGGTGGCGATGCTGTTCAGCCAGCAGCGGGTTCGTGCCGGCTTCGCCCGCATGGGCCATTGGTTCGACCGCACCATGGGCGCGGTGCTGATCGCCATCGGTGTGAAACTGGCCTTCACCGAGATGCATTGAGTGCGCTGAGCTGGTTCAGGGTCGCCACGTAATGCCGTGGCGTGTCCCCCAGCAGGCGGCAGAACATCGCGCTGAAGGCCCGGGCGCTGCCATATCCCAATGAGTCCGCCACGCTGTGCACGCTTTCCCCGGCGAGCAGGCGGGGCAGGGCTTCCATCAGGCGCAGTTGCTGGCGCCAGGCATTGAAATTCATCTGCACCTGCTGTTGAAACAGCCGCGCCAGGGTGCGCGAACTGGCACCGACCTGCTGTGCCCAGTCTTCCAGGGTGTGGGGATGGTCCGGGGTCTGCAGCAGGGTTCGGCAGATGCTCTGCAGGCGCCGGTCCTGGGGCATGGGAATGTGCAGGGGCAGGTTCTCCAAGCCAGCGATCTCTTCCAGCATCAATTGTTGGATCAGCGGGTTTTCCGCCTGCTCCGGCCCTTGCACCGCCCGCAGGATCAGCTCCCGCAGCAGGGGTGTCACCGCCAGCACACAGCACTGTTGCAAGGACGGCGGAGACAGGTGCGCGGCAATGAACAAGGAGCGCATGCGGACCTCGCCGACCATGAAGATTTCATGTTCCACCAGAGGGGGGATCCACACCGCGCGGGTTGGCGGAATCACCCAGGCGCCTTGGGCGGTGACCACGCGCATGGTGCCGCAGGCGGCGTAGAGAAACTGCGCTTCGCGATGGCGATGGGAGGGCTGGTGGGCGGCATCGGGATAGTCGCGGGGATAGGCGCTCACCGGGCCGTGGTGGAAGTGGCTGATTAACATGTCCGATCCAATGACTTTGTTGTCAGGAATGCTGTAAACAGCCAACTTAGCATAGGCGGCACAACCACCAACCTTGTGTGCCGCCATGAATCAAGCTCGAAACGTTATCCGCTACGTCAACGCCGCCCATGTCATCGATCACATGTTCATGCTGATCTTTCCCGCCGCCGTGCTGGGCATGACCCAGGCCTTTGCCCTGGACTATGCCGCGCTGATCGGTCTGTCCCTGGGCGGTTTCATCGCTTTTGGCGCCTGTTCGCTACCCGCTGGCTGGCTGGGGGATCACTGGAGCCGACGACAGATGATGTTGCTGTTCTTCTTCGGCATCGGCGCGGCGTCGATCCTTACCGGCCTGAGCAACAGCCCGACCCTGTTGGTGATCGGCCTGACCCTGATGGGGGTGTTCGCTGCGATCTACCACCCGGTGGGCACGGCCATGCTGGTGGCCTATGCACAGAATCGTGGACGGGAGATCGGCATCAACGGCATGTGGGGCAATCTCGGCGTGGCTTTTTCGGCGCTGATCAGCGGTTTTCTGGTGGCCCGGTTCGGCTGGCGTTCGGCTTTTATCCTGCCGGGAGCGGTGGCGATCCTGCTGGGAATCGGCTTTGCCTGGCAGGTGCGTGACGAACCGGTGCCGGTACGGCCCCACGTCGGCTTGAAGGGCAAGGGCGGGCAGCAGATCTCCATGTTCCTGGTGTTCGGTGTCTTGGCCCTGGCCACGGCCACCGGCGGGGTGGTGTTCAACGCCACTACCATGACCTACCCCAAGCTGTTTCAGGAACGCCTGCACGAGCTGTTCACCTCGCCGCAGACCCTGGGCCTGGTGGTCAGCCTGGCCTATGCCTTCGGTGCGGTGGCGCAGTTGACCATTGGCCGGGTCTTGCATCGTTTCAGCCTGAAGTGGCCTTTTATCGTCTTGACCCTGTTTCAGGCGCCGCTGCTGCTGGCCATGGCCCACAGCGAGGGCTGGAGCGTGATCCTGCTGGGGGCGGCCTTCATGTTCGTGGTGTTTGGCCAGGTCACGGTGAATGACGCCATGGTCGCCAACTTCGTCGCGCCGCAGTGGCAGTCGCGGGTCTTCGCCCTGCGTTACTGCCTGTCGTTCGGGGCCAGCGCCACGGCCATTCCGTTGATTGCCCTGGTGGAGCCGCGCCAGGGTTTGAGTGGCCTGTATCTGATCCTCGCCGGGTTTGCCGCGCTGACCTTTGCCGCTGCGCTGGCGTTTCCCCGGACTCCGGCCGAAGCGGCGGTGGGACAGAGCGCTTGATCTGAGGCAGAGCCGCACCAATGCTGGCTTGGAGCTAGTATTTGTACGGCTCTGCAAATCATCCCTTTGGCTGATTTAGCAGGCGCACAGGCACTCTAGAGTGAGTATTCTCCAGCTACGACCGAGCCGTCAGAAAAGGGATTCTTATGTTGCAGACTCGTGTTATCCCCCCCGCCGAAGGCGCCTATCAATACCCGCTCCTGATCAAGCGGCTGCTGATGTCCGGCAGTCGTTACGAGAAAACCCGCGAGATCATCTACCGCGATCAGTTGCGCTACACCTATCCGACCCTGATCGAACGTGTGGCGCGCCTGGCCAACGTATTGACCGCCGCCGGGGTCAAGGCCGGCGACACCGTGGCCGTCATGGACTGGGACAGCCATCGCTACCTGGAGTGCATGTTCGCCATCCCGATGATTGGCGCGGTGATCCACACCATCAACGTGCGCCTGTCGCCGGAGCAGATCCTCTACACCATGAACCACGCCGAAGACCGTTTCGTGCTGGTCAACAGTGAATTCGTCGGTCTGTACCAGGCCATCGCCGGGCACCTGACCACGGTGGAGAAAACCCTGCTGCTCACCGATGCGCCGGAGAAAACCGCCGAGCTGCCGAACCTGGTAGGGGAATACGAGACATTGCTGGCTGCTGCCAGCCCGCACTATCAGTTCGAGGATTTCGACGAGAATTCGGTGGCCACCACCTTCTACACCACCGGCACCACCGGCAATCCCAAGGGGGTGTATTTCACCCATCGGCAACTGGTGCTGCACACCCTGGGCGTGTCCACTGTCATGGGCGCCATCGACAGCGTGCGGCTGCTGGGCACCAACGATGTGTACATGCCCATCACCCCGATGTTCCACGTGCATGCCTGGGGCCTGCCCTATGTGGCCACCATGCTCGGGCTCAAGCAGGTCTACCCGGGGCGCTACGATCCGGAGTACCTGGTGGAGCTGTGGCGTCGGGAAAAGGTCACCTTCTCCCACTGCGTGCCGACCATCCTGCAGATGGTGCTCAATGCCAAGGCGGCCCAAGGCACCGATTTCGGCGGTTGGAAGATCGTCATCGGCGGCAGCTCGCTGAACCGTGCCCTGTATGAGGCGGCCAAGGCCCGGGGCATTCAACTGACTGCTGCCTACGGCATGTCGGAAACCGGTCCGCTGGTGTCCTGTGCCCACCTCAATGATGAGTTGATGGCCGGCAGTGAAGAAGAACGCACCACCTACCGGATCAAGGCCGGGGTGCCGGTGCCACTGGTGGAAGCGGCGATCATCGATGCCGAAGGCAACTTCCTGCCGGCGGACGGTGATGCTCAGGGTGAACTGGTGCTGCGGTCGCCCTGGCTGACCGAAGGCTATTTCAACGAGCCGCAGAAGGGCGCCGAGCTGTGGGAAGGCGGCTGGTTGCACACCGGCGATGTGGCGACCCTGGACAGCATGGGGGTGATCGACATCCGTGACCGGATCAAGGACGTGATCAAGACCGGGGGTGAGTGGATCTCGTCCCTGGACCTGGAAGACCTCATCAGTCGCCACGCGGCGGTACGCGAAGTAGCTGTGGTGGGCATTGCCGATCCGCAGTGGGGCGAGCGCCCGTTCGCCCTGCTGGTGATCCGCGAGGGTCATGCCATTGGTGCCCGCGAGCTCAAGGAGCATCTCAAGCCATTCGTGGAATTGGGTCACTTGAGCAAGTGGGCGATTCCCAGTCAGATTGCCCTTGTTACTGAAATTCCCAAGACCAGCGTTGGCAAGCTCGACAAGAAGCGCATCCGCGTTGACATCAGCGAATGGCAAGCCAGTAACAGCACCTTCCTCTCCACGCTTTGAGCGTCCTCTGCCGTGCCCGCCGGGGCACGGCATGCCCATCCGGCAAGCCTTTGTCTTGTGCTCGCGAGATTTTCAGCCATCCTTACCGCGCCGTCATTCAACGGCTGTGGCAAAGGGTTGTTCCAGCGCGGTGGGTGGTTGCAAATCACACTTTAGAGGGATCAAGCAGTAATCCCCGCTGGATATAGTCCGTTCACGGATTTTTCTGAAGGACGGAGCATTGTGGGGTGCTCGCGCCACGCAACTTCGGGCCTGGGGCAGTGTTGATCGACCCGGTATCCGCAGCGTCTTCAGAAGAGCGTACTGCCATAACAATAATGCACATGGAGTAGCGTCGATGACATCAGCAAACCAGTTCTGGCGCCGGGCAAAACTGCCCCTGGCCGTCGGTCTCGCCTCCACGCTCGCCGGGCCGGCATTCGGCGTCAGTTTCAACATCGGTGAAATCGAAGGCAGCTTCGATTCGTCCCTTTCCCTGGGAGCCAGTTGGTCCACCGCCGGGCGCAACAAGGACCTGATCGGGGTCAACAATGGTGGCAAGGGCCTGTCCCAGACCTCCGATGACGGCCACTTGAACTTCAACAAGGGCCAGACCTTCTCGAAGATCTTCAAGGGCATCCATGACCTGGAATTGAAGTACGGCGATACCGGTGTGTTTGTCCGTGGCAAGTACTGGTATGACTTCAAGCTCAAAGACGAAGACCTGGACTTCAAGAACATCAGCGACAACAACCGCAAGGAAGGCGCCAAGTCCTCCGGCGGGCAGATCCTCGATGCCTTCATCTACCACAACTATTCCATCGCCGATGAGCCGGGCTCCGTGCGTTTCGGCAAGCAAGTGGTGAGCTGGGGTGAAAGCACCTTCATCGGTGGCGGTATCAACTCGATCAACCCCATCGACGTATCGGCGTTCCGTCGCCCAGGTGCCGAGATCAAGGAAGGCCTGATTCCGGTCAACATGTTCTACATCTCCCAGGCCCTTACCGAGAACCTCTCGGCCGAAGCCTTCTACCAGCTGGAGTGGGACCAGACCGTTACCGATAACTGCGGCACCTTCTTTTCGCAGCCGGACATCATTTCCGATGGTTGCGACAACAATCTGCGGGTGCTGAACAAGCGCTCGACCATCAACCCGGCAGCGTTCCCGACCCTGAACGCCCTAGGGGTGGACGTTAACAACGAAGGTGTTCTGGTGCGTCGTGGCGCAGACCGTGATGCCCGCGACAGTGGCCAGTTCGGCGTGGCCTTTCGCTACAACTACGAGCCGCTGGATACCGAGTTCGGCGCCTACTTCATGAATTACCACAGTCGCGCGCCGATCTTCAGTGCCCAGGGCGCTGCGTCGCGCTACTACACGATGCCGTTGGGGCCGTTGGCTAGCGCCAGGCCGCTGATCGTGGCAGGCAACTCCAACTACTTCGTCGAGTATCCGGAAGATATCCGTCTATACGGTCTGAGTTTCTCCACCACCTTGCCTACCGGCACGGCCTGGAGCGGCGAATTGAGCTATCGCCCCAATGCACCGGTACAGCTGAACTCCACCGACATCCTGTTTGCCGGCGTGACACCCATTGCCGGCTTTGGCAACGCATCCGTCTTGAAAGGCACTCCCGGGCAGGACCTGCACGGCTATAACCGCAAGGAAATTACCCAGCTGCAGACCACCTTCACGCACTTCTTCGATCAGGTCATGGGCGCCAGCCGGCTCACGCTGGTGGGTGAAGTCGGCATGACTTATGTCGGAGGCCTGGAAAGCAAGACTAAAGCGCGTTATGGCCGCGATCCGGTCTTCGGGCCTGGCACCTTGCCGAACGGTTTCTGCGCCACCCTCAACAGCAGCACCATCGCCGGAGCCGGGGCGGGCACTGATGCCAGCAACCGCACCACCAACTGCAACAACGACGGTTTCACCACCGCCACTTCCTGGGGCTACCGCGGTCGTGCCATCTGGGAATACCCGGATGTGTTCGCCGGTGTGAACCTCAAGCCCAACGTGGCCTGGTCCCATGACGTCAAGGGTTACTCGCCAGGTCCTGGCGGCAACTTCGAGGAAGGCCGCAAGGCCATCAGCCTGGGGCTGGATGCCGAGTACCAGAACACCTACACCGCGAGCCTGGCCTACACCAACTTCTTTGGTGGCGACTTCAGTACCGTGGATGACCGGGACTTCCTCGCCTTGAGCGTTGGCGTGAACTTCTAAGCACACTGCATTTTCAGGAAGAACAACATGATGAAAATCACCAAGAGTCTGTTGCACGTCGGTGTGCTGGGACTGTCACTGCTGGCCACCGGGGTCATGGCCGCGGTTTCGGCCGATGAAGCGGCCAAGCTGGGCACCAGCCTGACGCCGATGGGCGCGGAAATGGCCGGCAACGCCGCCGGCACCATTCCGGCCTGGAAGCCGCTGGCGACCAACGCCGGCGCGGTGGACAGCAAGGGTTTCCTGTCCAACCCCTTCGGCAGCGAGCAACCGCTGTTCACCATCACCGCGCAGAACGTCGAGCAGTACAAGGACAAGCTGGCGCCGGGGCAGTACGCGATGTTCAAACGCTACCCGGAAACCTTCAAGATGCCGGTCTATCCATCCCATCGCGGGGCCACGGTGCCGGCTGACGTGTTCGCCGCGATCAAGCGCAACGCCACCAAAACCAACCTGGTGTCCGGCGGCAACGGCCTGGAGAACTTCGAAACCGCGATCCCGTTCCCGATCCCGAAAAGCGGTGTGGAAGTGATCTGGAACCACATCACCCGCTATCGCGGTGGCAGCGTGACCCGCCTGGTGACCCAGGCCACGCCGCAGGCCAACGGCTCCTACAGCCTGGTGTACTTCCAGGACCAGTTCGTGTTCCGCGACAAGATGAAGGACTACGACCCGAAGAACCCGGGCAACATCCTGTTCTACTTCAAGCAGAAAGTGACCGCCCCGGCGCGTCTGGCCGGTGGTGTGCTGCTGGTTCACGAAACCCTCGACCAGGTGAAGGAACCGCGTTCGGCCTGGGTCTACAACGCCGGCCAGCGGCGTGTGCGCCGTGCTCCGCAAGTCTCCTATGACGGCCCGGGTACCGCGGCCGACGGCCTGCGTACCTCCGACAACCTGGACATGTACAACGGCGCTCCGGATCGCTACGACTGGAAACTGGAAGGCAAGAAGGAGATGTACATCGCCTCCGACAGCTACAAGCTCGATTCGCCGAGCCTGAAGTACGCCGACATCATCAAGGCCGGGCACATCAACCAGGATCTGGCCCGCTACGAGCTGCGTCGGGTCTGGCATGTGGTCGCGACCCTGAAGGAAGGCCAGCGCCACATCTACGCCAAGCGTGACTTCTATATCGACGAGGACACCTGGCAGGCGGCGGTGATCGACCATTACGACGGTCGTGGCCAACTGTGGCGCGTGGCCGAGGCCCATGCCGAGAACTACTACGACAAGCAAGTGCCGTGGTACGCCCTGGAAACCCTCTACGACTTGCAGTCCGGTCGCTACCTGGCGCTGGGCATGAAGAACGAAGAGAAGCAGGCATACGACTTCGGCTTCACCGCTACCACCAGCGATTTCACCCCAGCCGCCCTGCGTCAGGACGGGGTTCGCTGAGCCGCTGCAAATAGAGGCCGCATCCTCTGAAATTGCCCCGACTGGTTCGGGGCTTTTTTTTGCCTGAAAAACCATGCGCTCGGGGAAGTGCACAACAATCCAGGTGGGCTAGGCTGGTTTTCTTCAAGAGAATGAGCAAGTTGCTTAATAAGCATCTGAAATATCGACTGATCAGTCAGATATATCTGACCCATTTGGACATAGTCTTTTTTACCCGAATGGTCGCAAAAATCTTCAACAGGTCGCTTTTTACCGCTAGTCTGCGGGCATCTGCTACGCCGACAACCCTACATCAATAAGAGTTGGCCATGACTGAGCTGTCCTCCCTTCAACGGTCTGCCAGCGCGGTGATTCCCGCGTTGGAAGGGCGTTTCTATCGGCCCCCTCTGCCCGACGGATACGTGCAGCGGCCGCGTCTTTGCGAACGCTTGAGCGCCGGGTTGAAGGGCAGGCTGTTGCTGGTCAGCGCGCCGGCCGGATTCGGCAAGAGCTCGCTGGCGGTGGAGTTCTGCCAGGGCTTGCCGGGAAACTGGCAGAGCCTGTGGCTGGGGTTGAGCCGTCGGGACAGCGATCCCGGACGCTTCCTCGAGCGTCTGCTGGCAGGCTTGCAGCAGTACTTTCCCCAACTGGGCCGGCAGTCTCTCGGGCTGTTGAAAATGCGCCAGCGCCATCAACCCTTCGCCTTTGAAGAGTGGCTCGACGGCCTGCTGGACGAGTTGGCGCAGCACCTGTCCGGCAGTACACCGCTGCTGCTGGTGCTGGATGACTATCACCTGGCCCAGGGCCCGGTGCTGGATCGCTGCCTGCAGTTCTTCCTCAATCACCTGCCCGATGGCCTGGTGGTGCTGGTCACCAGTCGCCAGCGCCCGGACTGGCATCTGGCGCGGCTGCGGTTGTCGCGACAGTTGCTGGAACTCAATGAACAGGACCTGCGCCTGACCCATGACGAGTCCCTGAGTCTGCTGGATCGCCACTGCAGCGCCTTGCGTGGCGAGGCTCTGGAAAGCCTGATTCAGCGCAGCGAGGGCTGGGTAGCGGGGTTGCGTTTCTGGATGCTGGCGGCCTCCGAGGCGGGGGCGCCGGGCAGCTTGCCCCAGGGGCTGCATGGGGGCGAAGGGCTGATCCGCGACTACCTGCTGGAGGAGGTCCTCGACTGTCTGCCCGCCGAAGTCCAGGCGTTCCTCTATGACACGGCGCCCCAGGAGCGTTTTTGCGCCGAGCTCTGCGATGCCCTGCGCGAGGCCCATGACAGTGCCGAAATCCTCGGGTTTCTGCAGGCCCATCAGGTGTTCCTGGTGCCGCTGGACGAACACGGGCACTGGTATCGCTATCACCACCTGTTTTCCGATCTGTTGCGCACCCGACCCACGGCCAATGCCCTGGTGCCGGCCGCCAGTCTGCATCTGCGCGCCTGTCGCTGGTTCAATGCCCAAGGGTTGCTGGATGAGGCGGTGGAACAGGCTTTGCGTGCCGGGCACCTGGATGTGGCGGCCAACCTGGTGCAGAACCTGTCGGAGGAGCAACTGCTGGCGGAGCAGAATGTCGGCATGCTGCTGCGCTGGAAGATGGACCTGCCCGACAGCCTGTTGATCAGCACTCCGCGCCTGATCGTGCTTTACAGCTGGGCCCTGGGCCTGGCCTGCCAGCTGGATGCCGCGCAAGAGTTGGCCGAGCACTTGAGTCGTTTCTTGCCGGCGCCCTCGGCCACCGCGCAGAAGTCGATGCTGGCGCAATGGCTGGCCCTGAGCGGAATCATCGCCCGTGGTCGCGGGCAGCGCGAAAGAACCCTGGCCTATTGCAGCGAAGCCCTGGAAAGCCTGCCGCACAAGCGCTACGGCCAGCGCCTGATGTGCCTGTCGACCCTGTCCAACCTGGCGATTACCGATGCCGACCTGTGGCGCGCCCGCAGTCTCAATCGCGAATCCCTGGAGCTGGCGCAGCGAGTTGGCAATCCGCTGTTCGAGGCCCTGGCCCATTACGATCGGGCCCGGGTCCTGCAGGCGCGGGGCGAGGTGTTCAGAGCGCTGGAGGAGGTGTACCAGGGGTTGCGACGGCTGCAGGGGCTGTCGGCTCAACGGCTGTACGCGGTGCGGGCCCGGCTGACTCTGTATGAAGGCTATCTGCTGACGCTGCGGGCCCAGTCTGAAACCGGTCTGCTGCGTCTGCAGGCCGGGCTGGTGGAGGCCCGGGCCTGTCGCGATATCAGCGTGTTGATCGGCCACTGCGTGATCGCCAAGCAGGAGGGCCTGCGAGGCGAGTTTGCCCGGGCCTTTGCCGAACTCGCCGAAGCCGAGCGCCTGATGCACATCTGGGACGTGCCGCCGATCTACTACCTGGCAATGATCACCCTGGTGAAATGCGAGCTGTGGCTGGCTCAGGGGCGCACCGACCTGGCCGAGGCCTGGCTTGGCCGCCTGGGCCAGACCTACACCGGCGAGCAGGCGGCGGCACCGCCGGAGTTCCATCCGCAACTGCCGTTGCATATCGAGCTGCAGCAGGCCCGGCTGGACACCATCAAGGGCGACGCTGCCAGGGCCGAGCAGCGTTTGCGGCGGTTGGACGAGCATGGCCGGCAGAGCGGCCGGCAACTGTTGAGCGTGATGGCCCTGACCCAGAAGGCTCAGTTATTGCTGGCGCTCGGGCGAGGCCCCGAGGCCCGCCAGGATTTGCTCCAGGCCCTGGAAGCCGCGGTGGGGGGCGCGTTGCAGCCTTTCGAGGGACTGATCGCGCAACATCCCGGCTGGATGCGCGAGCAGTTGCAGCAGGGCTTGCCGACCGCCTTGACCCAGGCGCTGCTGGAACGCTTGCCCGCCACTCCCCGGGAACTTCACGAAGCGGCGGCCCCCAGCGAAACCTTGAGCTCCAGGGAGTTATCGGTGCTGCAACTGATCGCTCAGGGCTGTTCCAATCAGGAGATCAGTGAGCGGCTGTTCATCTCCCTGCATACGGTCAAGACCCATGCCAGCCATATCAACAGCAAACTGGGAGTGGAACGCCGTACCCAGGCAGTGGCCCGGGCCCAGGAATTGGGGCTGCTGGGCTAGGCGCCCGGGTGTGGGGCGAGTCGGCGGCAATGTGCGTTCAACGGGCCAGGTGTTCCTTGCAGTAGTCGGCAAACAGGCGCGCCGGCTTGGTCAACTGGCCACGCTTGAGCCAGGCGGCGACCAGGCCTGAGCCGGTCACCTCCTCGACGATATCCACGCACACCACCGGCTTGCCGTCGTAGGAGCACTGGGAGTGGGGGCGAGTCACCAGGATCGAAAAGCCGAAGCCCTGGCCGACCATGCCCCGCACCATCTCGATGGAGGGCGAGCTGAAGGCGATCTGCGGGGTCAGCCCCAACTCTTCGAACAGGCTGACAAAGTAGGTCCGGCTGGGTTGCACATCCAGCAGGATCATCGGCTCCAGGCTCAGATCGCGCAGTGAAACCTGGGCTTGCTGGGCGTAGCGATGATCGGCCGGCAGCAGCACATAGGGGCGTTGCGCGGGCATCAGCGGCTCGGTTTCGATGGTGCCGTCCAACTCGTGTTCATACAGGATCACCAGGTCGAAGGCGCCCCCGGTCAGGCCTTGCACCAGTTCCTGTTGCTCGCCGTCGCGGATGCGTATCTCCACGCCGGGATAGAGCGCGCTGAAACCGGCGATCAGTTGCGGCAGGTACAGCGGAGCCACGGTTTCAAAGCAGCCGATGTCGATCTGCCCGGACACCACATCATTGTCGGCCAGGGCGTTCTGTTCGAACTCCTTGGCCATGCGCAGCAGTTCCTGGGCCTTGCGATAGAAGCGTGCACCGCTTGGGGTCAGGGACACGCCCAGGGCGTGATGGCGAATCAGCAACTGGACACCGAAGCTGTCCTCCAGGCCCTTGATGGCAGTGGAGATCGACGGCTGCGCGATATACAGCTTGCGCGACGCCTCGGCAACGCTGCCGCATTCGACGGTGGTGATGAAGTACTTGAGTTGACGCAGATTGTAGGTGGCCACAGCGAACCTCGTTCTTTGCCTTGGCGCGGGGGCGGTATGACCCGGTTCTTGAGTGCAGTGCGAAAAGTGCAGTCCGCTTCCTGCAAGCAAGTTATGCACCGACAGGCCCCCGGGCGTGGTTTTTTGTCCGTCAACGATACTCACAAGCGCTGTCGGAGAGGGCCTGGTCTAGGCAGTTTTTTCATCGCTTGTGAACAGGTATTTCCTGGCCTTCAGCGCTCTTGAGCAGAACCCTGGCAGTCAACTCTGAGGCTCTGGAGCGCTCTGCAGTGCAGGCAGTTCTTCGGCGGGCGGGGCGGCATTGAAGTCCAGGGTGACCGTGAAGAGTTGCTGCTCCATCAGGACTTCAATGCGCCAGCCGAGCCGGGCACTGAGTTGCCGCATCAATTCCAGGCCCAGGCCATAGCCAAAGTCGTTGGACGGCTCCAACTGCTTGGCTTCCCGGATGCGGTTGACGATGCGCAGCTGTGGATAGTCGAAACTGATCTCGACGCTGCCTTCATCGGCGTACTGCAAGGCATTGCGCAGGAAGTTGCCCACCACGATGCGGCAGGCGGTCAGGGGCAAGCGGCAGGGCGTACTGCTGATGTCCAGCAGCAGTTCGATATCCCGTGTGCCGATCAGGTAGCGGTGCTCCTCGATCAGTTCGGTGACCAGGCCGCTCATGTCGATGGGCTCCTCGGGCAAGGGTTCGGGCAGTTCCCGGCTCATCCATAGCAAGGTTTCGGCAATGCGCTGCATGTTCAGTACCGAGCGCTCGATACGTTGCAGGGGCGGCGGCAGGACACCGCCGGATTGCAGGGTCAGCAGTTCGATATTGGCCTTGAGCACCGCCAGCGGGGTGCGCAGTTCATGGCTGGTGTAGCGCAGCAGGCGGCCTTCGCGCAGGCTGGCGGCCTGCACCTGCTGCACGCTTTGGGCCAGGGTATCGGCGAGCATGTTGAACTCCTTGAAACCGAAACTCGGCCGCTGGCTGGACACCGCGTCCGCATCCTTGAGGGTCGAGGACCACTGGGCCATGCGCTCCAGGGGCCTTACCAGCCACCAGACCAGCAGGGCGATGATGATCAGCGCCGGGACGAACACCGCCAGGCTGATGAGGTTGACGCCGCGCAACTGGCGCTCGATGTAGGCGTCGGACAGTGGCGTCTCCACTTCGCCGCCTTCTTCCATGTCGTGGTCGACGTCGTACATGTACAGGGTCTTGCCGTCGCTCAGCGGCTGGGCCAGGACCGCCCGTCCTTCATTCTCGTCATCGGAGTCCAGGTCGCCGAAGGCCTGCAGCGCGCCGAAGGACAGGCTGGGCGGGGTGTCCAGCAAGTGGCGGATTTTCTCCGGCAGGGCTTCTTTGCCGATGACGCTGGTATAGAAGTAATTGTGCGGCGGCGGGGTGTTCGGGTCCTTCTTGTAGTGCCTGGCGAAGTACTGGGCTTCTTCTTCCATCATGGCGCTGGCGGTGTAGAGCAGGCCGCGCACGCTGTATTCGGGCAGGAGCAGGCTGTAGATCAGCAAGACGACGGCGATCAGCAGCAGGAAACTGCCGCTGATCACCCATTTCAAACCCAGACCGTTACGCATGTGACCTCATCTGTATGCCAATACCGGGAATGGTGTGGATCAGCGGCTGGCTGAAGGATTTGTCCACGGTCTTGCGCAGCCGGTGCATGTGCACCTTGAGGGTATTGCTGTCCGGCGGTTCATCGCCCCAGACGGTCGCCTCCAGGCGCTCGCGGGTCACGGGTTCCGGGCTGGCGCGCATCAGGCATTCCAGCAAGGTCCAGCAAATGGGCGACAAGTGCAGTTCCTGGCCTGCGCGGCTGACCTTGCGGGTGGACAGTTCCATGACCAGGTCGGCCACTTGCAGGCGGCTGGCCTGGCCACTGCGGCGCATGCTCAGGGCGCGAATGCGGGCTACCAGTTCCGCCAGCTCGAAGGGTTTGACCAGGTAGTCATCGGCCCCGGCGGCAAAGCTGGCGAGCTTGTCGGAAAGGGAGTCCAGTGAAGTGAGCATCAGGATTGGCGTCTGGCTGCCTTGCTGGCGCAACTGTTGGCACAGCTGCTGGCCGTCCAGTCGCGGCAGCATGATGTCGAGGAGGATCACGTCGTAGTGCTGGCTCAGAGCCAGGTTAAGGCCGGTCTGGCCGTTGCTGGCGTGGTCGCAGACGATGCCGCTGATTTCCAGGTATTCGATGACGGTATTGGCCAGATCGAGGTTGTCCTCGACCAGCAGCAGGTTGATATGCACGGGTATGTCCCCCTGGACCCTTGGCGCTCAGGGAAGGAAGGATAGCGGAGTCGGATAGGGTTCTACCTATGTTTACCCAGTGTTAACCCGGCGCGGCCTAAGCTGGGGATCAACTCGTCCGGAGTGCCGTCTGCCGTGAACCTGTTTTCAGTGGTCAAAGGTGTCTTGCTGCTTATGATTGTCTTGCTCCTGATGGCCTGTGTACTACCCTCCTGGGGGCCTCTGGTGCGCCTGGGGCAGGGAGGCCCATTGAATTGGTTGGCGATGGGGCAGGGCAAGGAGCCAGTAGGGTCGGATTATGTCGCCAGTACTTTCTGATGACTCCGGCGCCCGTTACACCGATCAGTTGGTGGGGTGTCTGGTGTTGATTCTTTGTGTATCGATTTCCCTTGGGGTGTATATCGTGCGTCTGAATGCGCAGATCGACAGTCAGCGCGAGCTGGCGCCGGTGCGTTTGCTCGAATGCGGCCAGGGCCGCGGAGCCTTTATCGTCGATCCCCGTGGGCATCGCAGCAGCAGTGACAATTGTTACCTGGTGGATGAGGACGACTAGCCTCAGGCACGCTCGATGCGCGGAATCTGCTCCATGGGATTCAAACGCAAGAAACGTGGTTCTTGCGCTTGAATCTCCCTTTACAGTGCAGGCTCTCGAGAGGACGGTGCGGCATGCGCAAGATGCCCGCCCGACTCCACTGGCGGACTGAAGGAGAGCTGAGATGTCCTGCGTATTCAAATTGATGGCGTCCCCGGTTGGCCAACTGACCCTGGTCGCCAGGGGAAGCAAGTTGGCGGCGATTCTCTGGGAGCATGAACGGCAGAATCGGGTTCGTCTCGGGCCGTTGCAGGAAGCGGCCGATCATCCGCTGTTGCGGGAAACCGAGCGTCAGTTGCAAGAGTACTTTGCCGGCAGCCGCGAGCGTTTCGAGCTGGAGCTGGATTTTGCTGGCACCGAGTTCCAGTGCCTGGTCTGGCAGGCGCTGTTGACCATTCCATTCGGTGAAACCCGCAGCTACGGCCAGATTGCCCGGCAGATCGGCCACCCCAAGGCGGTGCGGGCAGTCGGGGCGGCCAATGGCCGGAACCCGATTTCGATTGTTGCTCCCTGTCATCGCGTGATCGGCGCTTCGGGAAGCCTGACCGGCTTTGCCGGTGGGCTGCAGGCCAAGCAGTATCTGCTGGCGCTGGAAGGCGAAGAGACGCTGCAACTGAGGTTCTGAGTCAGCGGTGGCGGCGAGCTGTGCCAGAATGGCCGATCGTTTTTTCTGGAGCCTTGTCATGAGCGCCGTTACCCCCAGCCTGATTCGCGAGACTTTTCCCGTTGGTCCGTTGCAGTGCAACTGCACCATCATCGGTGACCCGCTGACCAAGAAAGCCATAGTGGTCGATCCGGGCGGCAATCCGGACTTGATCATGGCCCGCCTCGATGCCCTGGGGCTGAAGGTGGTGAGCATCATTCACACCCACGCTCATCTGGACCATTTCCTGGCCTCGGGGCAGATGAAGGAAAAGACCGGCGCCACCTTGCACCTGCACAAGGACGACCAGTTCCTCTGGGACAACCTGGAGATGCAATGCAGCATGTTCGGCGTGCCCTTTACCCCGGTGCCGTCGCCGGACCGCTGGCTGGATCACGAGGAAGAGTTGGCCTGTGGATGCGGCGTGGCCTTGCATACCCCCGGGCATACCCCGGGTTCCATGAGTTTTTGGTTTTCTGAAGCTAAGCTTCTGATTGCTGGCGACACACTGTTCAAGCGTGGGGTCGGACGCACGGATTTGTGGGGCGGAGATCAGGCCACCCTGGTGCGTTCGATCAAGCAGCGTTTGTACACCCTCGACGAAGACGCCACAGTGGTGGCCGGGCACGGTCCAGACACTCGGCTGGGGGATGAAATGCGTCAGAATCCGTTTGTGAGAGCCTGAGGATTTACTCTGCTGCTCACGGAATTTTTGCCGTTTCGCGTGTTCCAACGCCAGCAAAGGTCTGTTGCCAACGTCCGCTGCACCACAGAATGCAAAAAGTAGGAGCTTTCCATGTTCACCTCGCGTCGTTTGATTGTTGTCGCTACTGCTGTGGCCTTGTTGTCCGGCTGCGCTTCGCCTAACCCCTATGACAATCAGGGGCAGGCCGACGGCGGCTCGTCGGGCATGAGCAAAACTGCAAAATACGGTGGCCTGGGTGCCCTGGCCGGTGCCTTGGCCGGTGCCGCCATCGACCACAACAACCGTGGCAAGGGGGCGCTGATCGGTGCCGCCGTGGTGGGTGCATCCGCCGCCGGTTACGGTTACTACGCCGACCAGCAGGAAAAGAAACTGCGCGCCAGCATGGCCAATACCGGGGTTGAAGTGCAGCGCCAGGGTGATCAGATCAAGCTGATCATGCCGGGTAACATCACCTTCGCCACCGACTCGGCGAACATCGCTCCCAGCTTCTATCAGCCGCTGAACAACCTGGCCAACTCCCTTCGCGAGTTCAACCAGAACCAGATCGAGATCGTCGGCTACACCGACAGCACCGGCAGCCGCCAGCACAACATGGACCTGTCCCAGCGTCGTGCCCAGAGCGTGGCTACCTACCTGACGTCTCAGGGCGTGAGCAGTGCCAACCTGTCCGCTCGCGGCGCCGGCCCGGACAACCCGATCGCCAGCAACGCCGACGTCAATGGTCGTGCGCAGAACCGTCGGGTGGAGGTCAACCTCAAGGCCATTCCGGGTCAGCAATATCAACAGCCCAACCAGCAGTATCAGCAGCCTTACCAGCAGCAAGGTCAGCAGTACTAAAAGCGTCCCTGGCGAAACCCAGGCACAAAAAAGCCCGCCCGATGCAGATCGGGCGGGCTTTTTAATGGCTGAGGCGTATTACTTCTTCAGGCCGTATTGCTCGTCGAGCATGCCGGGGGCATTCGGCGCCTTTGGCGCGTAGTCCCGTGGCGGCTCCTGGTCCCGCGGTGGTGTCAGGCGTTCACGAGGAGCCTGCACCGACTCCGAGTGCAGGGCGGCCAGCAGGCGCTGGCGGGTCAGTTCGTCCAGGGCCAGGCGGTTGGCGCCCTCGGCGAGATGGTCCTGCACTTCCTGATAGCTCTGGGTGAGTTTTTTCACCAGGGTGGCAGTGCTGTTGAAGTGGGTGACCACTTCGTTCTGATAATTGTCGAAACGTTCCTGAATATCGTCTAACTGACGCTGCGTGCGGTTAGGCGCGGCATTGGGCAGCAGGCGAGCAACCAGGAATCCAATGGCGACACCCGCGACCAGGGCAAGAGTCGGCAACAACCAAACTAAGAGCGAGTGTTCCACGAGTCCTTCCTCTATAAACGGCTTTGCTTTACGTTAACGGCTCGAACCTGCGCTGTATACCGCGATTCACTCGCAATAGATTGGCACAGACCATTTGCTAGACGAGTCGACCCCCTTCGAGGTCACGGAGTTCCTTCCTTGCTAATGCGTGAAACCCCTGTAGTGATTGCCGGCCCTGTGGGCCAACTGGAAGCCCTGTATCTGCAGGTGCCCGATGCTCGTGGCGTGGCGCTGATCTGTCACCCCAATCCGGTGCAGGGCGGCACCATGCTCAACAAGGTGGTGTCCACCTTGCAACGTACTGCGCGGGATGCCGGGTTGATCACCTTGCGTTTCAACTATCGCGGCGTGGGCGCCAGTGAGGGCAGTCACGACATGGGCAGTGGCGAAGTCGATGATGCCCAGGCGGCCGCGCAGTGGCTGCTGGCCCAGCATCCGGGGCTGCCTTTGACCCTGCTGGGGTTCTCCTTCGGCGGCTTTGTCGCCGCCAGCCTTGGCGGGCGCCTGGAAGCCCAGGGCGTGCAGCTCAAGCACCTGTTCATGGTCGCGGCGGCGGTGACCCGCCTGCGTGAAAGTGACCTGCTGCCGCAGAGCTGCCCACTGACCCTGATCCAGCCGGAAACCGATGAAGTCATCGACCCACAGGCAGTCTACGACTGGTCCGACGCGCTTGTTCGCCCCCATGAGCTGCTGAAAGTGGCAGAATGCGGACACTTTTTTCATGGCAAGCTCACCGATCTGAAAGATCTGGTGCTGCCGCGACTTTCGAATTGATAGCAGTCTGATAAGCGATTACCCATGACTACTCGTACGCGTATCCTCACCGGCATCACCACCACCGGCACCCCGCACCTGGGCAACTATGCCGGTGCGATTCGCCCGGCGATCCTTGCCAGTCGCGATAGCAATGCCGACTCCTTCTACTTCCTGGCCGACTACCATGCGCTGATCAAGTGCGACGATCCGTTGCGCATCCAGCGCTCGCGTCAGGAGATCGCGGCCACCTGGTTGGCCGGTGGCCTGGATGTGGAGCGCGTGACTTTCTATCGCCAGTCGGACATTCCGGAAATCCCGGAACTGACCTGGTTGCTGACCTGCGTCGCGGCCAAGGGGCTGCTCAATCGCGCCCATGCCTACAAGGCTTCGGTGGACAAGAACCTGGAAGCCGGTGAAGACCCGGATGCCGGCATCACCATGGGGCTGTACAGCTACCCGGTACTGATGGCCGCGGACATCCTGATGTTCAACGCCCACAAGGTGCCGGTCGGCCGGGATCAGATCCAGCACGTGGAGATGGCCCGTGATATCGGCCAGCGCTTCAATCACCTGTTCGGCCAGGGCAAGGAATTCTTCGCCATGCCCGAGGCGCTGATCGAGGAAAGCGTCGCCACCCTGCCGGGGCTGGACGGGCGCAAGATGTCCAAGAGTTACGACAACACCATCCCGCTGTTCACCAGCGCCAAGGACATGAAGGACGCGATCTCGCGGATCGTCACCGACTCCAAGGCGCCGGGCGAAGCCAAGGACCCGGACAACTCTCACCTGTTTACCTTGTTCCAGGCCTTCTCCACCCCGGCGCAGGCTGCCGAGTTCCGCGCGCAATTGCTTCAGGGCCTGGGTTGGGGAGAAGCCAAGAACCGCCTGTTCCAATTGCTGGACGCCGAGCTGGGCGAAGCCCGCGAGCGCTATCACCAGTTGATTGCACGCCCGGCGGACCTGGAAGACATCCTGCGTGCCGGCGCCGTCAAGGCCCGTGCCGTAGCCACGCCGTTCCTCGCCGAGTTGCGCGAAGCCGTGGGCCTGCGCTCCTTTGCCAGCCAGGTGCAGGTTGCTGCCACGACCAAGAAAAAGGCCGCCAAGGCTGCGCGCTTCATCAGCTTCCGTGAAGACGATGGCCGTTTCCGTTTCCGCCTGCTGTCTGCCGATGGCGAGCAGTTGCTGCTGTCGCGCCACTTCGCCGATGGCAAGACGGCCGGTGCGGTGAGCAAACAGCTGCAGTCCGGGCAGGCGCTGGATCTGCGCAGCGAAGCCAGCAGTTTCAGCGTCTGGCTCGAAGGTGCCTGTGTGGCTGACAGCCCTGAGTTCGCCGACGCTGCCGCGCGTGATGCGGCCATAGAGGCGCTGCGGATTGCGCTGACCCCAGTGCAGGACTAATCGGAATCTTCCCGACCAAGGGCTGATTGCCATTCCCCAGGGCCGTCGCTAAAGTGACGGCCCGTTTTTGTTGCCTTGCTAACGAATTATGACGCCCCTAGAACGATACCAAGCAGATCTGAAACGCCCGGACTTCTTTCATGACGCGGCACAGGAAACCGCTGTGCGTCATCTGCAGCGTCTGTACGACGATCTGATTGCAGCCGAGCAAAACAAGCCGGGGCTGCTCGGCAAGCTGTTCGGCAAGAAGGATCAGGCGCCGGTCAAGGGTCTGTATTTCTGGGGGGGGGTAGGGCGCGGCAAGACCTATCTGGTGGATACCTTCTTCGAAGCCCTGCCGTTCAAGGAAAAGGTTCGTACGCACTTTCACCGCTTTATGAAGCGCGTCCACGAAGAGATGAAGACGCTGGGGGGCGAGAAGAATCCGCTGACCATCATCGCCAAACGCTTTTCGCAAGAGGCGCGGGTGATCTGCTTCGACGAGTTCTTCGTCTCCGACATCACCGATGCGATGATTCTTGGCACCCTGATGGAAGAACTGTTCAAGAACGGCGTGACCCTGGTCGCCACTTCGAACATCGTTCCGGACGGTCTGTACAAGGATGGCTTGCAGCGCGCGCGCTTCCTACCGGCGATTGCCCTGATCAAGCAGAACACCGAGATCGTCAACGTCGACAGCGGTGTCGACTACCGTCTGCGGCATCTTGAGCAGGCCGAGCTGTTTCATTACCCCTTGGATGAAGCGGCTCATGAAAGCCTGCGCAAGAGCTTCCGGGCGCTGACGCCTGAATGCACTCAGGCGGTGGAAAACGATGTGTTGATCATCGAGAACCGCGAAATTCGTGCCCTGCGTACCTGTGATGATGTGGCCTGGTTCGATTTCCGCGAGCTGTGCGACGGTCCCCGCAGCCAGAACGATTACATCGAACTGGGCAAGATCTTCCACGCGGTGTTGCTCAGCGGCGTGGAGCAGATGAGCGTGACCACCGACGACATTGCCCGGCGCTTCATCAACATGGTCGACGAGTTCTACGACCGTAACGTCAAGCTGATCATCTCCGCCGAGGTCGAGCTCAAGGATCTGTACACCGGTGGACGCCTGACGTTCGAGTTCCAGCGAACCCTCAGCCGGTTGCTGGAGATGCAGTCCCACGAGTTCCTGTCGCGGGCACACAAGCCGTAAGAGTCGCCAAATGAACAAGGGCCTGCATTGCAGGCCCTTTTTTTATGCCGCCTGTTGCTGGAACTGCTGGCGGTACTGGTTGGGTGAGAGTTCGGTGTGCTGGCGGAACAGGCGGGCAAAGAAGCTGGCGTCGTCGTAGCCGACTTCGTAGCTGATGGTCTTGATGCTCTTGCGCGTTCCCGAGAGCAGGCCCTTGGCGGTTTCAATCCGCAGCCGCTGCAGGTAATGCAGAGGCTTGTCGCCGGTGGCGGTCTGGAAGCGGCGCATGAAGTTGCGAATGCTCATGCCATGCTCGCGGGCTACGTCCTCGAAGCGGAACTTGTCGGCGAAGTGCTCTTCGAGCCAGTGCTGGATCTGCAGGATGATCACGTCCTGATGCAGCTTCTGGCCGCCAAAGCCGATGCGTCCGGGGGCGTAGTTGCGTTGCACTTCGTAAAGGATGTCCCGAGCCACGGCCTGGGCTACGTTGGCGCCGCAGAAGCGTTCGATCAGGTAGATGTACAAGTCGCAGGCTGAAGTGGTGCCGCCGGCGCAATAGAGGTTGTCGGCGTCGGTCAGGTGCTTGTCCTGATTGAGCTGGACCTGGGGGAAGCGCTCGCTGAAGGCGCTGAAGAAGCGCCAGTAGGTGGTGGCTTCCTTGCCGTTGAGCAGCCCGGTTTCGGCCAGCCAGAACACGCCGGTGGCCTCGCCGCAGAGCACGGCACCGCGGGCGTGCTGGGCACGCAGCCAGGGCAGTATCTGTGGATAACGCTGGCACAGGGTGTCGAAGTCGTCCCAGAACGCCGGGAGGATGATCACGTCTGTGTCTTCCAGCGGGCCGTCCACCGGCATGATCACGTTGCTGAAGCTGCAAACCGGCTGGCCATCGGGACTGACCAGGCGGGTTTCGAAGGCCGGGGTCAGGCCTTGGCCCAATTGTTTGCCGTATCGCAGGCTGGCCAGATGGAAGAAATCCTTGGCTTGCATGAGGGTGGAGGCGAATACCCGGTCGATGGCCAGGATGCTGACGCGCCGCAAGGGCGTGGAGGTTTGGTTAGACATAATTCAATTATTCTTATAGGGGAAAGTGGTCACCAGACGGCTGGATCGTCTTATTTTTTGTCGGATGTGTCCAGTGTCCCGTGCAAGTGGCTGGCCTTAGGCTCTGGCAGCTAACCCATGATCAATAAACATCACAGGTGCCTGCATGATCCCTAGAACCTTGTTCAGTTCCGAGCACGAACTCTTCCGTGACAGCGTGCGGACGTTCCTTGAAAAAGAGGCTGTGCCTTTCCATGGAGAGTGGGAAAAACAGGGCCATATCGACCGCCAGTTGTGGAACAAGGCCGGGGAGGCGGGGATGCTGTGCTCACACATTCCCGAGGAGTACGGCGGCCTGGGTGCGGATTTTCTCTACAGTGCGGTGGTGATCGAGGAGATCGGTCGGCTGGGGCTGACGGGCATTGGTTTTTCTCTGCATTCGGACATTGTTGCGCCCTACATCCTGCATTACGGCAGTGAGGCGTTGAAACACAAATACCTGCCCCGTCTGGTGTCGGGTGAAATGGTGACGGCCATCGCCATGACCGAGCCGGGCGCCGGCTCCGACCTGCAAGGGGTGAAGACCACGGCGGTGCTCGATGGCGACGAGTATGTGATCAATGGCTCCAAGACCTTTATCACCAACGGCTATCTGGCGGATCTGGTGATTGTGGTGGCCAAGACCGATCCCAAGGCCGGGGCCAAGGGCACCAGCCTGTTTCTGGTGGAGGCCGATACGCTGGGGTTCTCCAAGGGCAAGCGTCTGGAAAAGGTCGGGATGAAGGCTCAGGACACTTCGGAGTTGTTTTTCCAGGATGTGCGCGTGCCCAGGGAAAATCTGCTGGGACAGGCTGGAATGGGATTCGCCTACCTGATGCAGGAGTTGCCTCAGGAGCGCCTGACCGTAGCCATTGGCGGTTTGGCCAGCGCGGAGGCGGCGCTGCAATGGACCTTGGAATACACCCGTGAACGCAAGGCTTTCGGCAAGGCAATTGCCGATTTCCAGAACACCCGCTTCAAACTGGCGGAAATGGCCACGCAAATCCAGATTGGCCGGGTGTTTGTCGACCGCTGCCTGGAGCTGCATCTGCAAGGCAAACTCGATGTGCCGACGGCTGCGATGGCCAAGTACTGGGGCACCGATCTGCAGTGCGAGGTGCTCGACGAGTGCGTGCAGTTGCACGGCGGTTACGGCTTCATGTGGGAGTACCCGGTAGCCCGGGCCTGGGCCGACGCCCGGGTACAGCGCATTTATGCCGGGACCAACGAGATCATGAAGGAAATCATCGCCCGCTCACTCCAGTAGCGGGCTTGCCGGCGAATGGGCGACGCCTATTCGCCGGCAAGCCAGGTCCTGAAGTTTTTAAGGGGCGGGGTTGGGGTGGTCCTTGTGAATCGCCTCGATCCCGGCCAGGACTTCCTGTGACAATTTCAGTTCGGCACTGGCGATGTTGCTGTCCAACTGTTCCAGGGTCGTGGCGCCGATGATGTTGCTGGTCACGAACGGCTGCAGGTTGATGAAGGCCAGGGCCATTTGCGCTGGGTCCAGCCCGTGTTCGCGGGCCAGGGCGACGTAACGGTCGCAGGCCGCTTCCGACTGCGGATTGAAGTAGCGGCTGAAGCGGCTGTAGAGGCTCAGTCGAGCCTTGGCTGGCCGCGCGCCGTCTTGGTATTTGCCGGACAGGTAGCCAAACGCTAGGGGCGAGTAGGCCAGCAGGCCGCATTGTTCGCGAATGGCGATTTCCGCCAGGCCCACTTCAAAGCTGCGGTTGAGCAGGTTGTAGGGGTTCTGGATCGAAACCGCGCGAGGCCAGCCACGGCTTTCGGCCAGGGCGAGGAACTTCATGGTGCCCCAGGGCGTTTCATTGGACAGGCCGATATGGCGAATTTTGCCGGCCTTGACCTGTTCGTCCAGGGCTTCGAGGGTTTCTTCCAGCGGGGTGAAGTCTTCGTCGGCCTGGTGCTTGTAGCCCAGTTGACCGAAGAAGTTGGTGCTGCGCTCGGGCCAGTGCAACTGATAAAGGTCGATCCAGTCGGTCTGCAAGCGCTTGAGGCTGGCATCCACGGCTTCGATTATGTGTTTACGGTTGTGCTTGAGCTGTTTGTCGCGGATGTAGTCAATGGTGTTGCCGGGGCCGGCGATCTTGCTGGCCAGGATCCAGTCGGCACGGTCGCCGCGCTGTTTGAACCAGTTGCCTATGTAGCGCTCGGTGGTGGCGTAGGTGTCGGCCTTGGGTGGCACCGGGTACATCTCGGCGGTGTCGATGAAGTTGATTCCGGCGTGTTTGGCTCGCTCGATCTGAGCGAAGGCTTCAGCCTCGGTATTCTGCTCGCCCCAGGTCATGGTGCCCAGGCAAATTGCGCTCACGTTGAGGTCGGTTCGGCCCAGCTGGCGGTAGTCCATCGGGTACTCCCTTGGCAAAACAATCATAAAAGCAGGTTGAAATTTTTTTCGCAATCTGCATAATTCGGCAGCTCTTTCTGCAGTGGAAGTGATGCGCCGCCTGCCGAAGAATCTTGCCGTATCCCAGACGCGCTGACCCGAGCCCCCGATAGCGTCTGTGTCCGGCTGCCTTTGACCTTGTCAAAGTACGCACTATTCAGTAAGATCCGCCGTCTATTTTGCTGGGCGGCCCCTGAGGCTATAAAGAATGAAAACTTTTACTGCTAAACCGGAAACAGTAAAGCGCGACTGGTTCGTCGTCGACGCTGCTGGTCAGACCCTGGGTCGTCTGGCCACCGAAATCGCGAGCCGTCTGCGTGGCAAGCACAAGCCTGAGTACACTCCTCACGTTGACACCGGCGACTACATCGTCGTTATCAATGCCGAGCAGGTACGTGTTACTGGCGCTAAAACCACTGACAAAATGTACTACTCCCACTCCGGTTTCCCGGGCGGCATCAAGTCGATCAACTTCGAAAAGCTGATCGCCAAAGCCCCTGAGCGCGTGATCGAGACCGCGGTAAAAGGCATGCTGCCTAAGAACCCGCTGGGTCGCGACATGTACCGTAAGCTGAAAGTCTATGCGGGCGCTGCTCACCCTCATACTGCTCAGCAGCCCCAAGAACTGAAGATTTAACGGAATAGTTCATTATGTCGGCGACTCAAAATTACGGCACTGGCCGTCGCAAGACTGCAACCGCACGCGTTTTCCTGCGTCCGGGCACTGGCAACATCTCGATCAACAACCGTTCCCTGGATAACTTCTTCGGTCGCGAAACTGCCCGCATGGTAGTTCGTCAACCGCTGGAGCTGACCGAGACTGTCGAGAAGTTCGATATCTACGTTACCGTTATCGGCGGCGGTGTAAGTGGTCAAGCTGGCGCAATCCGCCACGGTATCACTCGCGCTCTGATGGATTACGACGAGACTCTGCGCAGCGCTCTGCGTAAAGCCGGTTTCGTAACCCGTGACGCGCGTGAAGTTGAGCGTAAGAAAGTGGGTCTGCGTAAAGCGCGTAAGCGTCCGCAATACTCCAAGCGTTAATTCGCTACTGCGTTCAAAAACGCCCAGTTTCCTTGCGGAGCTGGGCGTTTTTTATTGTCTGAAATTTGCTCTGTGACAACTTGCCACATCCGCGGAGGCCCTATACTACGAGGCTTCGGGCTGGCTTGGCTTGGTAATTACCTTGTCAGAATAGGGGCTTTTCATTACCATTCGGCAAAATTTTTATAAGTTCAGATTTTTACTTAGTAGATGCCTGATTTAACAGGCCACAAAGCTGATGGGAGAGGACTGAATGAGCAATGACGGCGTGAATGCAGGCCGGCGTCGCTTCTTAGTAGCAGCCACATCCGTGGTGGGTGCTGCAGGAGCGGTGGGGGCTGCGGTCCCGTTCGTGGGGTCATGGTTTCCCAGTGCCAAGGCGAAAGCCGCAGGTGCACCGGTGAAAGTGAATATCAGCAAGATCGACCCAGGTCAGCAGATGATTGCTGAATGGCGTGGTCAGCCGGTGTTCATCGTCCGCCGTACAGAGGAAATCCTTGGGAATCTTAAAAAGATCGAGGGCCAGCTGTCTGACCCTGACTCCAAGAACTCGGTACAACCAACCTACGTCGATCCGGAAGTGCGTTCGATCAAGCCAGAGATTCTGCTGCTGATCGGGATCTGTACTCACCTGGGTTGTTCTCCGACCTTCCGTCCTGAAGTGGCGCCCGCCGATCTGGGCAAGGACTGGGTAGGTGGCTATTTCTGCCCTTGCCACGGCTCCCACTACGATCTGGCTGGTCGCGTCTACAAGGCGCAGCCTGCGCCCCTGAACCTGCCAGTACCCCCGCATTCCTATGAGTCGGATGACATCATCGTCATTGGCGTCGACACGGAGAAAGCGTGATGAGCAAGTTCATGGATTGGGTTGATGCGCGTTTCCCCGCGACCAAGATGTGGGAAGACCATCTCAGCAAGTATTACGCTCCGAAGAACTTCAACTTCTTCTATTTCTTTGGCTCCTTGGCGCTGCTGGTTCTGGTCAATCAGATCGTTACCGGTGTCTGGCTGACCATGAGCTACACCCCTTCGGCGGAAGAGGCCTTTGCCTCCGTTGAATACATCATGCGCGACGTCGAGTACGGCGCGATCCTGCGTTTGCTTCACTCCACTGGTGCTTCGGCGTTCTTCATCGTGGTCTATCTGCATATGTTCCGTGGCTTGCTCTACGGTTCCTACCAGAAACCTCGTGAGCTGGTGTGGCTGTTCGGCATGCTGATCTACCTGGCGCTGATGGCTGAGGCCTTCATGGGCTACCTGCTGCCTTGGGGGCAGATGTCCTACTGGGGTGCCCAGGTGATCATCTCGCTGTTCGGTGCGATCCCCGTGATTGGTGACGACCTGACCCAGTGGATTCGTGGTGACTACCTGATTTCCGGGATTACTCTGAACCGCTTCTTCGCCCTGCACGTAGTAGCCCTGCCGATCGTGATTCTCGGTCTGGTGGTGCTGCACATCCTGGCGTTGCACGAAGTGGGTTCGAACAACCCGGATGGCGTAGATATCAAGAAGAACAAGGATGAGAACGGCGTCCCTCTGGATGGCATCCCTTTCCACCCTTACTACACCGTGAAGGATATCGTCGGCGTAGTGGTGTTCCTGTTCATCTTTTGCTCGATCGTGTTCTTCTTCCCTGAAATGGGCGGTTACTTCCTTGAGAAGCCGAACTTCGAGCAAGCCAACCCGTTCAAGACCCCTGAGCACATTGCTCCGGTTTGGTACTTCACGCCCTTCTACGCGATCCTGCGTGCGGTGCCGGACAAGCTCTTGGGTGTTATCGCCATGGGCGCTGCAATCGCGGTCCTGTTCGTACTGCCTTGGCTTGACCGTAGTCCGGTCAAGTCCATGCGCTACAAAGGCTGGCTGAGCAAGATCTGGCTGCTGGTGTTCTGCATCTCGTTCGTGATCCTGGGTGTGCTGGGTGTCTTGGCACCGACTCCGGGCCGTACGCTGCTGTCGCAGGTATGTACCTTCCTGTACTTCGCCTACTTCATTCTGATGCCGTTCTACACCAGGCTCGAGAAGACCAAACCGGTTCCGGAAAGGGTGACTGGCTGATGAAAAAGCTATTTGCTGTACTGATTCTTGCTGCTATGCCTGTGTTGTCTTTCGCGAATACCGCTGGTCCTGAGTTGGAGAAGGTTGATATCGACCTGTCCGACAAGGCCGCCCTGCAAGACGGCGCGCGCACTTTCGCCAACTACTGCATGGGCTGCCACAGCGCCAAGTTCCAGCGTTATGAGCGGGTTGCCGATGACTTGGGCATTCCTCACGACCTGATGTTGAGCAAGCTGGTTTTTACCGGTGCCAAGATTGGCGACCACATGAACATCGGCATGCAGCCGGCTGATGCCAAGACCTGGTTCGGTGCAGCGCCACCTGACCTGACTCTGGTAGCTCGTGTTCGCGGCACTGACTGGCTCTATGGCTACCTCAAGTCCTTCTATGAAGACCCTGCGCGCCCTTGGGGTGTGAACAACAAGGTCTTCCCGAACGTTGGTATGCCTAACGTTCTGGTCGGTCTGCAAGGGCGTCAGGTGGTCGGTTGCAAGCAGGTGCAGATCGTTGAAGACGGAAAGAAACAATACGATCCATTGACTGGTACTCCTCTGACTCACGAGGCGTGCGACCAACTGACAGTCAAAGAGGGTACCGGTGCTCTCAATGAGGCGCAGTTCGACGAGAGGGTCAAAAATCTGGTGACCTTCCTGGCTTACTCGGCTAACCCGGTCAAGCTGCAGCACCAGCGCATCGGTACTTACGTACTGCTGTACCTGGCCTTCTTCTTCGTGTTCGCCTATCTGCTCAAGCGCGAATACTGGAAGGATGTGCATTAATACGTTTTAAGCGTCAGTTGTTGAGCGTGCGCGCCCAAGGGCGTCTCTGAACAGTAACAACCCTGTATCATTCGGGGGTTACCAGAGGCGCCCTGAGGGCGCGCTCGTTTTTTCTGCTTCCGATAATTTCAACAAGCGAGGAGGATCGCCATGGGCGTGACCAATCGGTTGGCCTGTTACTCCGACCCCGCCGACCACTATTCCCACCGGGTGCGCATTGTGCTGGCGGAGAAGGGTGTCAGCGCCGAGATCATCAGTGTGGAGGCGGGGCGTCAGCCGCCGAAGCTGATCGAAGTGAATCCTTACGGGAGCTTGCCAACGCTGGTTGATCGAGACCTGGCGTTGTGGGAATCGACAGTGGTGATGGAGTACCTGGATGAGCGTTACCCTCATCCGCCGTTGTTGCCGGTTTACCCTGTTGCGCGTGCCAACAGTCGTTTGCTGATGCACCGAATCCAGCGTGATTGGTGTGGGCAGGTGGATCTGATCCTGGATCCGCGGACCAAGGAGGCGGCGCGGGTGCAGGCGCGTAAGGAGTTGCGTGAAAGCCTGACCGGAGTGTCTCCGTTGTTCGCTGACAAGCCATTTTTCCTCAGTGAGGAACAAAGCCTGGTGGACTGCTGCCTACTGCCCATACTCTGGAGGTTGCCAATCCTGGGTATCGAATTGCCGCGGCAGGCCAAGCCGCTGCTTGATTATATGGACCGCCAATTTGCACGTGAGGCTTTCCAGGCAAGTCTGTCTGGCGTCGAACGTGATATGCGCTGAGGCTTAAGGAGCCGCTATGAACTCCAGTCGACCTTATCTGGTCCGCGCGCTCTATGAGTGGATTGTGGACAACGATTGCACCCCGCACCTGCTGGTCAATTCCGACTATCCAGCCGTGCAGGTGCCTCAGGGCTTTGCCAGTGATGGGCAAATTGTCCTGAATATTTCTCCCAGTGCCGTACGTCATTTGCACATGGATAACGACGCCGTGACCTTTGAAGGGCGCTTCGGCGGTGTGCCCCATAGCTTGCACGTACCGGTAGCGGCGATCCTCGGCATCTATGCGCGTGAGAATGGTCAGGGTGCGGATTTCGGTGAACGTGACCGAGCGTTTCGCTAATACGTGACCGGTGCTTCCACCCCGGTTGCGCGGGTTCTGGATTGTAATCGCATCGGTCACGATGCGGCTTGTTCCTCGGCTTTTTTTCGGCGCAGCGACTCGCCTTTCATCGTCAGTCGGTAGGCGTTGTGCACCAGGCGGTCGAGGATGGCATCGGCCAGGGTCGGGTCGTTGATCCAGCCGTGCCAGTGCTCGATGGGCAGTTGGCTCGTCAGGATGGTGGAGCGGCTGCCAGCGCGGTCGTCGATCACCTCCAGCAGGTCATGCCGGGCTCCTTCCTCCAGCGGGGCTAGCGCCCAGTCGTCCAGCACCAGGACGTCGACCTTTGCCAGCTGTTGCAGGGTACGGCCGAAGCTGCCGTCGCCATGAGCGATGCGCAGTTGTTCCAGCAGGCGCGGGGTGCGCAGGTACAGGGTGCTATAGCCCTGGCGGCAGGCCTGGTTGCCCAGGGCGCAGGCCAGCCAGGTTTTGCCGGCACCGGTCGGGCCGGTCAGCAGCAGGTTGTGCTGCTGGCGGATCCAGTCGCCACTGGCCAGGGTGGCGATCAGACGCTCGTCCAGGGCGCGTCCGGTGCGGCGGTCGAGATCTTCCAGGCAGGCGTTGGCGTACTTGAGCTTGGCCTTCTTGCGCAGCCGTACCAGGCGCTGGTTGTCACGCCAGGCCAGTTCGCGGTCGAGCAGTAGGCCGAGGCGTTCATCGAAGCTCAGGCTGTGGCTGGCCGGCAGCGTCCATTGCTCTTCCAGGGCGCGGGCCATGCCGTCCAGGCGTAGCTGGTGCAGTTGATTCAGGGTGTGTTGCGGCATCATCGAACAGCTCCTGTTGCGGGGGTTGGTAGTAGTCGGCGCCACGGACGTTCTCGTGGTCGCCGGGTAAGGTCGTTTCGGCGGCACGCTGGGGCAGCGGCTGTTGATCCAGGCCTTGCTGGAGCAGGTTGCGCACGCTGCGCCCGGTGAAGGCGCGCAGGTGTACGGCACGTTCGGCAGCGGCTTCCAGGCGTGCATTGCCATAGCGCCGGGCCAGCGAGAGCAGGCCGAGGCAGGCGCGGTAGCCCATCTCCGGGTGCGGCTTGTGGGTCAGTTGGTGATCGATCAGTTGGCGCGTGTAGGGGCCGATCCGCGCGCCCCAGTCGAGCAGGCGTTGTGGCGTCCATTCGCGATGCGCCTGGTGCGCCGCGGGCATGTGCTCGCGCTGGGTACTGTAAGCGCCGCGTCGCCCCAGCAGCAGGTGGCTGGCCACCCGCCGGTTGCCATGCAGCACTTCCAGGGTGTGTGCCGTCAGTCGCACGTCCACGTTCTGCCGGGCCAGGGCGGAGGGCACGCTGTAGAAGCTGCCATTGACCTCGATGTGGTAGTCGATGCTGACCTTGCAGCGCTTGAAGGTGGCGACCTCGTAGGGATGCACCGGCAGCGCTCGCAAGGCCGGGCGATCCAGGCGCTCGAACCAGTCGCGCCGGCAGCCATCGAGCCGCTTGAACGGGCGCCGATTCAGATCCTCCAGCAGCTCGGCGATGGCCTGGTTAAGCGCATGCAGGCTGAAGAACTGCCGATGGCGCAGCCGCGCCATGATCCAGCGCTCGACCACCTGCACCGCCACCTCGGCCTTGGCCTTGTCCTGAGGCTTGCGTGGCCGTGCCGGCAGGATCACCGTCTGGTAATGACGCGCGCACTCCAGCGTGGCCCGGTTCAGGCCCGGCTCGTAGCGATCCGGCTGGGCGACCAGGGCGCGCGGATTGTCCGGCACAACCATTTCCGGCACGCCGCCAAAGTAGGTCAGAGCCTGGCCCAGCGAGGTCAGCCAGTCCACCTGGGTTTCGCCTGGCGTCGCGCAGGCATAGGTGTAATTCGAGGCGCCCAGGGCGGCGACGAAGATGTGCGCCCGGCGCACTTCGCCGGTGGCCGGGTCGACCACCGGCAGCGTCGGCCCGGCATAGTCGATGAATAGCTTCTCGCCCGCACGGTGCAGCTGACGCATCGAACGTTTGAGCGTCTGGGCGTAGCGCCGGTAGTGCTCGACGAACTGGGTGTAGCGGTAGGTCGGCTGGCCCGCATGCGCGGCGAGATATTCCTCCCACAGCAGCTGCAAGGTCACGCCCTTGCGTCGCAACTCGCGGTGGATGCTCAGCACATCGGGCAGCACTCGCTCACCGCGCGGCTTGTTCGTCGACGTCGGTGCAAACAAGGCGGCCGCCAGCGCGGCCTCGTCCATGGCCACCAGCGCCGGCCAGTCCAGCCCGGCCACCCGCGCCGCCGCGATGTACTTGCTAACCACGCCCTTGGACAGCTGCAAGGCACGGGCAATCTTCTCGTGGGACAAGCCGGCCTCAAACTTGAGGCGCAGACATTCTTTGATGTTTCGCATGGCTACTCGCGGCGCCGCCATCTTCCTCTCCCGAAATCGGTCGAGGATGGCGGCGCATCAGGTCATGCGCAACGAAGGGGAAGGCTTTCGCTAAGTCGTGACCGGCGATTTCGGTAAGCCGTGACCACCTGTTTCGGAACAGGCGGAAAATCGGTCACGTTGCTACCGAAATGAGCGGTCACGCGTTAGCGAAATGACCGGTCACGATCAACCGAAACGGCCGGTCACGGTGCTCCGAAATCCGCAGTCAGGGCATGGTCTTTGATCTGGAGTCGCCTCTGGATGAGGAGGATGACATTGAGCCGGATGACGATTTGCCACCACCGGACAGTGAGCCGCCGCGCCCCAGCGGTCGGCCCAGCTTGAAAGTGGTCAAGTAATAAAAAAGGCGATCCAGATGGATCGCCTTTTTTATGCCTGACGCCGTGCTGTGTCAGTCGATGTATTCGAACAGTTTGACGATTTTTTGCACACCGGAGACGCCCTGGACCAGATTGGTGGCTTGTGCGGCTTCCTGTTGGGTCAGCAGGCCTAGCAGGTAAACGATGCCATTTTCGGTGACAACCTTGATCCGCGATCCGGGAATGCTAGCGTCGGTGAGCATCTGAGTCTTGATCTTGGTGGTCAGCCAGCCATCGTTCTGTCGTGCCAGAAAGCCGGAGGGTGGCAGAACCTGCAGTTCGTTATGGACCTTCTTGACTCGCTGCACTTCGCTGGCGGCCTGTTCGGCTGTTGCCTTGAGGTCAGGGCGTGGAGTCTGGCCTGCCAGCAGGACAATACCGTTGAAGCTGGTGACGACGATGTGCGAGTTGTTTTCCAGGTCCGGGTTGGCCTTGGCAACGTTGACGGCGACTTTGGTTTCGATCAGTGAGTCGTCGATCTTGCTGCCGAAGGTGCGAGTGCCGCGATCGTCATCAATGGGTTTGTCGCGGGTGGCGGTAATCACCGAGCTGCAACCAGTGATGCCGAGGCACAAGGTCAAGGCCAGGAGGCCAAGGCGGTTAGGGGTCATTCTTCACTCCCGAACAGTTGGCTGTCGATCAAGTCGCATAGGCAGTGGATCGCCAGCAGGTGGACTTCTTGAATGCGTGCGGTGACGTTGGCTGGTACGCGAATTTCAACATCTTCAGGCAGCAGCAGGGAAGCCATGCCTCCACCATCGCGACCGGTCAATGCTACGACAATCATTTCTCGATCATGTGCGGCCTGGATGGCTTGAATGATATTGGCCGAGTTGCCGCTGGTGGAAATCGCCAGCAATACGTCACCAGGTTGTCCCAGGGCACGGATTTGCTTGGAAAAGACTTCGTTATAGCTGTAGTCGTTGGCGATCGAAGTGATGGTCGAGCTATCGGTGGTCAGGGCGATGGCTGGCAGGCTGGGCCGTTCACGTTCGAAGCGGTTGAGTAGTTCGGAGGAAAAGTGCTGGGCGTCGCCCGCAGAACCGCCGTTGCCACAGGAGAGCATTTTGCCCTCATTGAGCAGGGCGTTGACCATGACTTGGCTGGCTTGCTCGATGTGCGGTGCAAGTACGTCCATCGCCTGTTGCTTGGTGTCGATACTGGCCTGAAAAAGCTGGCGAATTCGGGATTGCATGTCCATCTGTGTGACCTTAAGTAGCGCGGCTTGGTGGCACGTGAATGTGCAGCCCGCAAAGCAAAGAGCAAAAAAGTTGGGTGAAAATGGGTGCTGCCTGATGGCTTCTTTCAGCTGTCAAAGGCATTGCGCAGCCAGTTCAGGCGGGCTTCTGCACCTGGGGCGCCGTCAATGGCGACCACATCGAAACGGCAGGGATGGTTGGACCAGCGTGATTCTTTTTGCAGAAAAATCTGCGCGGCAAGAATGAGTTTCTGACGCTTGCGCCCATCGATACTGCCCAGGGCGCCACCCCATTGCGTGTGTTGTCTGTAGCGGACTTCGACGAATACTACTGTATCGCCGTCAAGCATGACCAGATCAAGCTCGCCGCGTTTGCACAGCCAGTTCTGCGCCAGCAGACGCAGCCCTTGCTGTTGGAGATGCCTGAGCGCGTGGCTTTCGGCATCTCTTCCACTCTGCTGGCGTGATCCTTGGATCATTAGCGCGGCGTATCGGGCAGGCGGGTGACCTGGCCGTTGACGAACTTGGCCCATGGCAGTTGGCGCTCGATACGCTGACCTGCGGCCATGCCCAGGCTGCCGGACTCTCCATCGATCCGGCTGTCAGGCAGGGCCTTGAGCTGGCCCAGGCGTGGTGCAAGACGGTAGGCATCGACGCCCATTGCGTATAGGCGACCTAGGCTGCCTCCGGCTTGTGGCCATTGTGCAGTGACCTGGCGCCGCAGAAGGCCGTTGGCGTCCAGCAGCCAGGGCGTTTCACAGAACATGACTCCGTTCATGTCGTTGTATTGGTTCTGATCACCACTGGCGCTGAATACGTTGGAGGTGGCGTACACCGGAACATCGCCGGCGTATTGGAAGTTCAGGGTCGGCTTGATCTGTTGTGCCTGCTGAGGCGTTGCCGCAAGGAAAATGAACTCGATGTCCTGGCGGCGTGCCGGTTGCGCGGCGACTTGAGTGCCTACGGTGCTTTGCAGGCTCTTGGCGCGACCTTCGCTTTGGCGCAGTTGGAACAGGTCGGCAATCTGCTGGGCCAGGGCGACTGGCTGATCGATGCGTTCGATGCCGATCATGCTGCCGCCGTTGGCTTCCCAATCCTGGCGGAAGGCTTTGAGTACGCGATCGCCCCATTCGCCCTTGGGGATCAGCGCGGCGGCGCGGTGCAGGCCATCGGCGCGAGCGCGACGAGAAACTTCACGGGCTTCGTCTTCGGCTGCCAGGCCAAACTGGAACAGTTGCGCGGGGCCCTGTTCGCCACCCTCGCTGTAATTCAGTGCCAGAGTAGTAATGGGCAGTTGCGGGCGCGCAGCCAGCTGTTTGACCAGAGGTTTTTCCAGCGGGCCGACGACCAGTTGCACGCCGGCGGCTTGGGCCTTGCGATAGAAGTCATCCAGGGAGCTCAGGCGCGAGCTGTCGTAGAACTCGATGCTGGGTGGTTTCTGTCCGGCTTGCTGTGCTTGATAGTGAGCCGCCATGAAGCCTTCGCGTAGTGCCTTGGCTACAGAGGCCAGCGGGCCGTCCTGTGGCAGCAGCAGGGCGATCTTCGACACGGGTTGGCTGGCCAGCTCTTTGAGCTTGATCAGTGGTTGCGGCAATTGCAGGGCGGCAGGGTGTTTTGGATTCTGTGCGCGCCACTGATCAATGGCGGCCTGCTGTTGTTCCAGGGTGCCGGCACTCTTGACTGCCAGGGCCAGGCTCATCCAGCCGGCCAGATCGTCATTGCCCGCTGGCTGCAGTTGGTCGGTCGGCAAGGCGGCAATCAGTGCCCAAATGGCTTCGTGGTTCTTTGCTGCAGCATCGTCTTTGAGCAAGGGGGCAATAAAGATCCGTTCCTTGGCTGCGGCCAAAGTCTGGCCGTCGGCCTCAAGGGCGCGAGCATGAACGGTTCCGGTACGAATCTGCTGTGGTGCTGGCAGCTCGCTCAGGTGCTGCAGGCTTGGATGGCTCAAGGCGGTTAACGCCGCTTTTGGCTGATTGCGTACCATGGCCAGCTCTGCGGACAGTGTGCTGGCGAAAATTTGCTGGGCAGGTTTGAGCTGATCCAGCGGCACTTGCTGCAGAATCTGACCGGCGCGTCCGGCGTTGCCTTGGCGATACGCCATGTCTGCTGCGCTCAGGCGCAGCAGGGCGGCTTTGTCCGGGCTTTTGCTGGTGGCGGCCTGTTCGAGCAATTGCTCGATGCTGGCATCCGGTGTCCGTGGAAGTTCGCCAAGGCTGGAGGAGGGCGAGCTGGCGCAAGCCACCAAAAGGGTAGCCAGGCAGAGGGCGAGAAACAGCCGCAGGCAAGCGATCATGTAAGTGTTCCTGATACTCGATCAAATGAGCGTGGAATTGTACCCAAGCGCTGGCCGGGGCGCGATGTTACTGGTGATAAACCGTCCATTTAGCTGGTGCAAATGTTGCGGGGAGGCACAAAAGCCAGCAAAGGATCAGAGTGTTGAGCGATTGTCAGGCCTATTGAGAGGGCTTCAACGCGCTACAATGGCGCTTTTGCCGATCAAGAGGTGTGCGCTTTGACTGTTCCGGGTCCTTTGAATTCCGCTGCTGGCTCGCTTTATGTGGTGGCGACGCCCATCGGTAACCTGGATGACATCAGCGCCAGGGCTCTGAAGTTGTTGCGCGAGGTGTCGCTCATTGCTGCCGAGGATACTCGGCACTCTCAGCGCCTGATGCAGCACTTCGGTATTGCCACGCCTCTGGCGGCTTGTCATGAGCATAATGAGCGTGACGAGGGCAGTCGTTTCATCACCCGTCTACTTGCCGGGGACGATGTTGCGCTGATCTCCGATGCGGGCACGCCGTTGATTTCCGATCCGGGTTATCACTTGGTGCGTCAGGCACGGGCGGCAGGTATCAATGTGGTTCCGGTGCCCGGGGCCTGTGCTTTGATCGCGGCCTTGTCGGCTGCAGGTCTGCCATCTGACCGGTTTATCTTCGAAGGTTTTCTACCGGCCAAGGCGGTTGGTCGGCGTGGGCGTCTGGAGTCGGTCAAGGAAGAGCCGCGGACGTTGATTTTCTATGAGGCTCCGCATCGGATTCTTGAGTGTCTGCAGGATATGGAGGCGGTATTCGGCGGCGATCGGCCTGCGTTGTTGGCTCGGGAGTTGACCAAGACTTTCGAGACTCTCAAGGGCTTACCGCTTTCTGAGTTGCGTCAGTTCGTTGAGTCCGACAGCAATCAGCAGCGCGGCGAGTGCGTGGTGCTGGTCGCAGGATGGACTGCGCCGCAAGGTGATGAGGCGATCAGTGCTGAGTCGATGCGCGTGCTTGACCTGCTGCTCAAGGAAATGCCTCTCAAGAGGGCAGCGGCGCTGGCGGCCGAGATTACTGGTGAGCGCAAGAACGTGCTGTATCAGGTCGCCTTGAGTAAGCAAAAAGAACAATAAATGGCATGCCAGGGTGGCCAATGGCTTTTAGCGCTTGTTCTCGGGCCGCTCTGCCGTTAACCTGCGCGGCGGAGAGTCGATTGGACAGTCGCTGCCCTCTATGAAAATTAGAGGGGGGAGGAAAGTCCGGGCTCCATAGGGCGGAGTGCCAGGTAATGCCTGGGGGGCGTGAGCCTACGGAAAGTGCCACAGAAAATAACCGCCTAAGCACTTCGGTGCCGGTAAGGGTGAAAAGGTGCGGTAAGAGCGCACCGCACGTCTGGTAACAGTTCGTGGCTAGGTAAACCCCACTCGGAGCAAGACCAAATAGGGTTCCAAGGCGTGGCCCGCGCTGGAACCGGGTAGGTTGCTAAAGATGTCCAGTGATGGCCATCGTAGAGGAATGACTGTCCTCGACAGAACCCGGCTTACAGATCGACTCTCCACCTTTTCCCTCCCTGCTTGAATCAATAGCAGAAGCGTTTTTGTAATACCGAAAAAATCTTACTCTTAATAAATCACTTTAACTTCGCAGTGCAGCTTATTGAGCTGTCTGAAGTTGATGCTCTGGAATGCCCCTCGAATTCTCGTTACCTCTCCTCTTAGTGTCCTAAATCTCCGTTCTATAAGGCTTTTCCGTCGCTGCGCGCCTTGACGGTGGTGTGGGCGCATTCCTATAGTGTGCGCAAGTGGCGGAAAGTGGCATGAAGTGGGTTTTATGAGCGCAAAACGCTAAAATTTGGAGAAACGCTGACGTGTTTCGCGGAGCCAACGCTATCAGTCTCGATGCAAAAGGCCGTCTCGCCATGCCGAGCCGGTATCGTGACGAGCTCGTTTCGCGAAGTTCGGGGCAGTTAATCGTCACGATTGATGCTGTTGATCCTTGTTTGTGTGTTTACCCTCTCGACGAGTGGGATCTGATAGAAACCAAACTGCGCGCGCTGCCTTCGCTGCGCGAAGAGAACCGTCGTTTGCAGCGTTTGCTGATTGGTAATGCCGTCGACCTTGAACTCGATGGCAGTGGTCGTTTTCTGGTGCCGCCGCGCCTGCGTGAGTATGCCAAGTTGGATAAACGCGCAATGTTGGTGGGCCAGCTGAACAAGTTCCAACTGTGGGACGAGGATGCCTGGAATGCTGTTTCCGCAGCGGACCTGGCGGCTATTCAACAACCGGGCGCCATGCCTGATGAACTGCGTGATTTGATCCTGTGACTATTGATAGCGGCTTTAACCACATCACCGTGCTGCTTGACGAAGCCGTCGAGGCTCTCGCCGTGCGGCCTGATGGCTGCTATCTGGATGGCACCTTCGGCCGTGGTGGGCATAGCCGGCTGATTCTCAGCAAGCTCGGGGCGCAGGGGCGGCTCCTCGGATTCGACAAAGACCCCCAAGCGATTGCCACCGGGCAAGCGCTAGCGGCCGAAGACGGCCGCTTTGTCGTTGTGCAGCGCAGTTTTGCCGAGCTGGGTTCGGAAGTCGCCGAGCGCGGACTGGCCGGCAAGGTCAGTGGCGTGCTGCTCGACCTGGGCGTGTCGTCACCTCAGTTGGATGATCCAGAGCGCGGCTTCAGTTTTCTCAATGACGGCCCCCTGGACATGCGTATGGATCCGACTCGTGGCATCAGCGCCGCTGAGTTCATCGCCACCGCTCCAGTGGAAGAAATTGCCCGCGTGTTCAAGGAATACGGCGAAGAGCGCTTTTCCGGTCGTATGGCGCGGGCAGTGGTCGAGCGTCGTGAGATCCAGCCTTTCGAACGCACTGCCGATCTGGCTGAAGTGCTCAAGGTGGCCAACCCGGCCTGGGAAAAGGGCAAGAACCCGGCGACCCGGGCTTTCCAGGGCTTGCGCATTCATGTGAACAACGAACTGGGCGATCTGGAGGCGGGCCTGGAAGCCGCGCTGGACGCCCTGGAAGTGGGTGGCCGTCTGGTGGTCATCAGTTTCCATTCCCTGGAAGATCGCATCGTCAAATTGTTCATGCGACGCCTGGTGAAAGGCGAGTCTGACAATCTGCCGCGTAACCTGCCGGTGCGTTTCGAAGCCTTCGTGCCGAAAATCAAGATCCATGGCAAAGCGCAGTTCGCCTCCGAAGCCGAACTCAAGGCCAACCCGCGTGCACGTAGTGCCGTCATGCGTGTGGCGGAGAAGCTTCGGTGAGCAAGCTCTTCGCCAAGCCGCTTCCTGGCGGAAGCTTTTTCATGCTGCTGCTATTCGTTGGGGTGCTGGTGTCCGCGATTGCGGTTTCCTACAGCGCCCACTGGAACCGTTTGCTGCTCAACACGCTGTACGGCGAATTGAGTGTGCGCGACAAGGCTCAGGCTGAATGGGGTCGGTTGATCCTTGAGCAAAGCACCTGGACCGCTCATAGCCGGATTGAAGTACTGGCCACCGAGCAGTTGAAAATGCACATCCCAGGTGCGGCCGAAGTTCGAATGGTGGCGCCATGAAGCTTGAAGGCGCGCTCTATCCCTGGCGTTTTCGCGTGGTGCTGGGTTTGCTGGCGGTCATGGTGTCGGCGATTGGCTGGCGCATCATCGATCTGCAGGTGGTCGATCGTGACTTCCTCAAAGGGCAGGGCGATGCCCGCAGTGTTCGACATATCCCTATTCCCGCGCACCGTGGCTTGATTACCGATCGCAATGGCGAGCCTCTGGCGGTGAGTACGCCAGTGACTACCCTATGGGCCAACGCCAAGGAAATGCAGGTGGCCAAGGATCGTTGGCCAGCACTGGCCATGGCTCTCGGCCAGGACCCCAAGGCGCTGACCGAGCGTCTCGAAGCCCAGGCCAACAAAGAATTCATCTACCTGGTTCGGGGGCTCACTCCGGAGCAGGGGCAGGCTGTGCTCGACCTCAAGGTGCCGGGTGTCTATGGCATCGAGGAATTCCGTCGCTTCTATCCCGCCGGCGAAGTCACTGCGCACATGGTGGGCTTTACCGACATTGACGATCGTGGGCGCGAGGGCGTCGAACTGGCCTATGACGAATGGCTCGCCGGTGTTCCCGGCAAGCGTCAGGTGATCAAGGACCGGCGCGGCAGATTAATCAAGGATGTCCAGGTCACCAAGAACGCCAAGGCCGGCAAGCCCTTGGCGTTGTCGATTGACCTGCGCCTGCAGTATCTGGCCAACCGTGAGTTGCGCAATGCCATCGTCGAGAACGGTGCCAAGGCCGGTAGCCTGGTGATCATGGACGTGAAGTCGGGCGAGATCCTCGCCATGGTCAACCAGCCGACCTATAACCCGAACAACCGTCGCAACCTGCAGCCGGCAATGATGCGCAATCGCGCGATGATCGACGTGTTCGAGCCCGGCTCGACCATGAAGGCGATCTCCATGAGCGCGGCTCTGGAAACCGGGCGCTGGAAGCCCAGCGATACCGTCGAGGTTTATCCGGGCACCCTGCAGTTGGGCAAGTACACCATTCGTGACGTATCCAAGACCGAAGGGCCGGTACTCGATCTGACCGGGATTCTGATCAATTCCAGTAACGTGGGCATGAGCAAGATCGCCTTCGACATTGGCGGCGAGACTATTTTCCGCCTGGCGCAGAAAATCGGTCTGGGCCAGGACACCGGACTCGGTTTCCCTGGTGAGCGTGTCGGCAACCTGCCCAACTACCGGGAATGGCGCAAGGCCGAGACTGCGACTCTGTCCTATGGCTACGGTATTTCCGTGACTGCGATCCAGTTGGTCCATGCGTTCTCCGCATTGGCCAACAATGGGCGTATTGCTCCCCTGACCCTGATCAAATCCGACAAGGCACCGCAAACCACCCAGGTGATCCCGGAAAACGTCGCCAAAACCATGCAGGGCATGCTGCAGCAGGTGATCGAGGCGCCGCGCGGGGTGTTCCGTGCCCAGGTCCCGGCTTACCACGTGGCTGGCAAGAGTGGTACTGCGCGCAAGACTTCGGTGGGCACCAAGGGCTACGCCGAGAACTCCTATCGTTCGTTGTTCGCCGGCTTTGGCCCGATGAGTGATCCGCGCTACGCCATCGTGGTGGTGATCGATGAGCCGAGCAAGGCCGGCTATTTCGGTGGCCTGGTATCGGCACCGGTGTTCAGCAAAGTGATGTCCGGCACCCTGCGCTTGATGAACATCACTCCGGATAACCTGCCGACCACGCAACAGGCCAACGCGGCTCCTGCCACCCCAGTACGAGCCAATGGAGGGCGCGGCTGATGTCTCTTAGCCTGAACAAGATTTTTGCCCACGCCGGTCGCGATCTGCTGATCCGTGAGCTGACCCTGGACAGCCGCAGCGTGCGCGCTGGTGATCTGTTCCTGGCCGTACCTGGCGCCAAGTTCGATGGCCGAGCGCACATTGCCGATGCATTGCAGCGCGGTGCTGCCGCTGTGGCCTACGAGGTGGAAGGGGCTACCGTTTTGCCGCTGACCGATGTACCGCTGATTCCGGTCAAAGGCCTGGCAGCCCAGCTGTCGGACATTGCCGGACGTTTCTACGGTGATCCAAGCCGCCAGTTGAATCTGGTGGGCGTGACCGGTACCAACGGCAAGACCAGTGTCACCCAGTTGGTGGCTCAGGCGCTGGACCTGCTGGGGCAGCGTTGCGGCCTGGTGGGCACCTTGGGCACAGGATTCTACGGTGCGCTGGAAAGCGGTTTGCACACCACGCCGAACCCTATCGCTGTGCAGGCAACTCTGGCTGATCTGAAGAACGCCGGTGCCAAGGCCGTGGCGATGGAAGTCTCGTCCCATGGCCTGGATCAGGGGCGCGTGGCGGCCCTGGCATTCGACGTGGCGGTGCTGACCAACCTGTCCCGAGATCATCTGGACTATCACGGAACCATGCAGGTCTATGGCGCAGCCAAGGCCAAGCTGTTCAATTGGACCGACCTGCGTTGCCGGGTGATCAATCTCGACGACGAGTTCGGCCGGCAACTGGCTGCCGACAAGCACGAATCGCGGTTGATTACCTACAGCCTGGAAGATTCCTCTGCTTATCTGTACTGCCGTGAAGCGAACTTTGACGATGACGGCGTGCGCGCAACACTGGTGACTCCACAGGGTGAACACCATCTGCGCAGCGCGCTGCTGGGGCGCTTCAACCTGAGCAATGTGCTGGCAGCAGTGGGCGCCTTGCTGGGCCTGGAGTATGCCCTGGACGAAATCCTTGCCGTCTTGCCCAAGCTGGAAGGTCCCGCCGGACGCATGCAACGCCTGGGAGGAGGCAACCAGCCGCTGGTGGTGGTGGATTACGCCCATACCCCGGATGCCCTGGAAAAAGTACTCCTGGCCCTGCGTCCTCACGCCAAGGGGCGCCTGCTGTGCCTGTTCGGCTGTGGGGGTGACCGCGATCGCGGCAAACGTCCGTTGATGGCCGAAGTAGTCGAGCGCTTGGCCGACGGCGTGCTGGTGACCGATGACAATCCGCGCAGCGAAGACCCGGCGCAGATCTTCGATGACATCCGCGCCGGCTTCAGCGCGGCGGACAAGGTCGACTTTGTCCCCGGTCGCGGCCTGGCCATCGCCCGTCTGATCGCTGCCGCCGCAGCGGACGATGTGGTGGTGCTGGCGGGCAAGGGGCATGAGGATTATCAGGAGATCAATGGCCAGCGCCATGATTTCTCCGATCTTGCCGAAGCCGACAAGGCTCTGACCGCATGGGAGGTGGCACATGTTTAAAGCCCTGCTGCTCAGTGAAGTCTTGGCTCCGCTGGACGCCCGCCTGATCGCGGGCGATGCGCGTTTTAATGGCGTTAGCATTGATAGTCGGGCCATTCAGGCTGGACAGTTGTTCGTGGCCCTGACCGGTCCGCGTTTCGACGGCCACGATTACTTGAATGAAGTGGCGGCCAAGGGCGCGGTAGCTGCGTTGGTTGAGCGTGAAGTTCCCGACAGCACCCTGCCGCAGTTGCTGGTCAAGGACACACGCCTGGCCCTGGGACAACTGGGTGCTCTTAATCGCGGTGCCTTCACCCGGCCGGTGGCAGCGGTGACCGGTTCCAGCGGCAAGACGACGGTCAAGGAAATGCTCGCCAGCATCCTGCGCACCCGCGGTCCGGTGTTGGCTACCCGAGGCAATCTCAATAATGACCTGGGCGCCCCGTTGACCCTGCTGGAACTGGCGCCTGAGCACAGCGCTGCGGTGATCGAGCTTGGCGCATCGCGTATTGGCGAGATCGCCTACACCGTGGCCATGACCCGTCCCCATGTGGCGATTATCAGCAATGCCGGCACTGCACACGTTGGCGAGTTCGGTGGACCGGAAAAGATTGTTGAGGCCAAGGGCGAGATTCTCGAGGGGCTTGATAGCGCCGGGATTGCTGTCCTCAATCTGGATGACAAGGCATTCCCGATCTGGAAGGCTCGCGCTGCCGGGCGACAAGTTCTGAGTTTTGCCCTGAACGATAGCGCTGCGGATTTCCATGCCTCCGATATAGGCCGCGATGCCCGAGGCTGCCCGTCCTTCAAGTTGCACAGCCCCAAGGGTGTGGAGACGGTGCAATTGAACCTGTTGGGCATCCATAACGTGGCCAACGCCCTGGCCGCCGCTGCGGCCGCCCATGCCATGGGTGTGTCGCTGTTCGGAATCGCCACCGGCTTGAATGCCGTGCAACCGGTCAAGGGCCGTACCGTCGCCCAGTTGGCCAAGAATGGCATGCTGGTGATCGATGACACTTACAACGCAAACCCCACCTCAATGTGTGCCGCCGTTGATATACTCGCCGGCTTTTCCGGCCGCACCGTCCTGGTGCTCGGAGACATCGGCGAGTTGGGCGAGTGGGCGGAGCAGGGGCACCGCGAGGTAGGTGCGTATGCCGCTGGCAAGGTTTCGGCCCTCTACGCCGTGGGCCCGATGATGGCGCATGCCGTCGCCGCGTTTGGCGAGCATGCACGTCACTTCGCCAGCCAGGCTGATCTGATTGCCGCCCTGAACGTCGAGCAAGACCCCAATACCACCATTTTGATCAAGGGATCGCGCAGCGCGGTGATGGAGAACATCGTCGCGGCTTTGTGCGGCTCCCATCTTCAAGAAAAAGACGGAGTGAAACATTAATGCTGCTGCTGCTAGCGGAGTACCTGCAACAGTTCTACAAAGGCTTCGCGGTCTTTCAGTACCTGACCCTGCGCGGGATTCTCGGGGTACTGACTGCGCTGTCTTTGGCGCTGTGCCTGGGTCCGTGGATGATCCGTACGCTGCAGAACCGGCAGATCGGCCAGGCCGTGCGTAACGACGGCCCGCAGTCCCACCTGTCCAAGTCGGGTACGCCGACCATGGGTGGCGCGCTGATCCTTTCCGCGATCGGTATCAGCACCCTGCTCTGGGCCGACCTTCGCAACCACTATGTGTGGGTGGTGCTGGTGGTGACCCTGGCCTTTGGGGCCATCGGCTGGGTGGACGACTACCGCAAGGTGATCGAGAAGAATTCCCGTGGTCTGCCTAGTCGCTGGAAGTATTTCTGGCAATCGGTGTTCGGCCTTGGTGCTGCGGTCTTCCTTTATATGACTGCCCAGAGCCCGGTGGAAACCACCCTGCTGATCCCGATGCTCAAGGATGTGAGCATTCCTTTGGGTGCCGGTTTCGTGGTCCTGACCTACTTCGTCATCGTCGGTTCGAGTAACGCGGTCAACCTGACCGACGGCCTTGATGGCCTGGCGATCATGCCGACCGTGATGGTCGGTGGCGCGCTGGGGATCTTCTGCTACCTCTCGGGTAACGTGAAGTTCGCCGAGTACCTGCTGATTCCTTATGTACCAGGGGCGGGCGAGCTGATTGTCTTCTGCGGCGCGTTGATTGGTGCCGGTCTGGGCTTCCTCTGGTTCAACACCTATCCGGCACAAGTCTTCATGGGCGATGTCGGCGCACTGGCGCTGGGCGCGGCCCTGGGCACCATTGCAGTGATCGTCCGTCAGGAAATCGTCCTGTTCATCATGGGCGGTGTGTTCGTGATGGAGACCCTGTCGGTGGTAATCCAGGTGGCCTCTTTCAAATTGACCGGTCGCCGGGTATTTCGCATGGCGCCGATCCATCACCACTTTGAACTCAAGGGCTGGCCCGAGCCACGGGTGATCGTCCGTTTCTGGATCATCACCGTGATTCTCGTGTTGATCGGCCTTGCCACCCTGAAGCTGAGGTAGAACGAGTGTCTCTGATCGCTTCTGACCACTTCCGCATCATTGTCGGCCTCGGCAAGAGCGGCATGTCCCTGGTTCGCTTCCTGGCGAACCGGGGCGTTGCTTTTGCGGTGGCCGATACGCGGGAAAATCCACCTGAGCTGGCCACGTTGCGTCGTGACTATCCCCAGGTGGAAGTGCGTTGTGGCGAGCTGGATGTCGATTTCCTGTGCCGCGCCGACGAGCTCTACGTGAGCCCCGGCCTGGCCCTGGCGACTCCGGCCCTGCAGGCCGCTGCTGCCCGTGGCGTGAAATTGTCCGGCGACATCGAGCTGTTCGCGCGTAACGCGAAGGCGCCGATCGTTGCCATCAGCGGTTCCAACGCGAAAAGCACCGTGACCACTCTGGTGGGCGAGATGGCCGCCGCGGCGGGCAAACGCGTCGCTGTGGGCGGCAACCTGGGCACCCCGGCCCTGGACCTGCTCAGCGACGACGTCGAGCTGTACGTGATGGAACTGTCCAGCTTCCAGTTGGAAACCACCGATCAGTTGGGCGCCGAAGTGGCCACTGTGCTGAACATCAGCGAAGACCATATGGACCGCTACAGCGGCCTGCCGGCCTACCACCTGGCCAAGCACCGGATCTTCCGTGGCGCGCGGCAAGTGGTGGTCAATCGTCAGGACGCCCTGACCCGGCCGCTGCTCAGCGAGAATCTGCCGTGCTGGAGCTTCGGCCTGGGCAAGCCGGACTTCAAGGGCTTCGGCCTGCGGGAAGAGAACGGCGAGAAGTACCTGGCCTTTGAATTCCAGAATCTGCTGCCGGTGCGCGAACTGAAGATCCGCGGCGCCCACAACCAGTCCAACGCTCTTGCGGCCCTGGCCCTGGGTCATGCCGTGGGCTTGCCGTTCGACGCCATGCTGTCGGCCCTGCGCGCATTCGCCGGCCTTGAGCACCGTTGCCAGTGGGTGCGGGATGTGGATGGCGTGGGGTATTACAACGACTCCAAGGCCACCAACGTCGGCGCCGCATTGGCTGCCATCGAAGGCCTGGGGGCCGACATCGACGGCAAGATCGTGCTGATCGCTGGTGGTGATGGCAAGGGTGCTGAATTCAAGGACCTGCGTGATCCGGTTGCGGCCAACTGCCGCGCGGTGATCCTGATGGGCCGCGACTCCGACAAGATCGGCGCTGCCATCGGGGATGCCGTGCCGCTGATTCGTGCCAGCTCGCTGGTGGAGGCGGTAACGCAATGCCGCGCTGTCGCACAGCCAGGCGACGTGGTGCTGTTGTCGCCCGCCTGCGCCAGTTTCGACATGTTCAAGAATTACGAAGACCGTGGTCACCAGTTCGTCCGTGTCGTGGAGGAGCTGGCATGAATCTGAGAAACATCATCAAGCCTTATCCGTCTCCGCTGATCACCGGGCGCGGTATCGACCTTGATTTCCCGATGCTCGCCGGCTGTCTGACCCTGCTGGGCCTGGGGCTGGTGATGATTGCCTCGGCCTCCACCGAAGTGGCGGCGGCGCAGTCGGGCAGTGCCCTGTACTACATGATTCGCCACCTGATCTACATCGTGCTGGGGCTGGGTGCGTGCATCGTCACCATGATGATTCCGATTGCCACCTGGCAGCGTCTGGGCTGGATGATGCTGATCGGGGCCTTCGGTCTGCTGGTGATGGTGATCGTTCCGGGGATCGGCCGCGAAGTGAACGGTTCGATGCGCTGGATCGGCTTCAGCTTCTTCAACGTCCAGCCTTCGGAGATCGCCAAGGTATTTGTGGTGATCTACCTCGCCGGCTACCTGGTGCGACGGCAGAAGGAAGTGCGTGAGAGCTGGATGGGCTTCTTCAAGCCGTTCATCGTGCTGCTGCCGATGGCCGGACTGTTGCTGATGGAGCCGGACTTCGGCGCCACCGTGGTCATGATGGGCGCCGCTGCGGCCATGCTGTTCCTGGGCGGTGTCGGACTGTTCCGCTTTTCCCTGATGGTGGTCCTGGCGGTGGCGGCGGTGGTCCTGCTGATTCAGATGCAGCCTTATCGAATGGCGCGTCTGACCAACTTTGCCGACCCCTGGGCCGACCAGTTCGGTGCCGGTTATCAATTGTCCCAGGCGCTGATCGCCTTTGGTCGCGGTGAGTGGCTGGGCGTCGGCCTGGGCAACAGTGTGCAGAAGCAGTTCTACCTGCCGGAAGCCCACACCGACTTCGTGTTCTCGGTCCTGGCCGAAGAACTGGGTGCCGTGGGTTCCCTGTGCACCGTGGCGCTGTTCGTATTCGTCTGTATTCGTGGCATGTACATCGGCCTGTGGGCCGAGAAAGCCAAGCAGTTTTTTGCCGCCTATGTGGCTTATGGCCTGTCGTTCCTGTGGATCGGCCAGTTCCTGATCAATATCGGCGTGAACGTCGGCCTGTTGCCGACCAAGGGCCTGACCCTGCCGTTTCTCAGTTATGGCGGTAGCTCGTTGGTGATCTGCTGCGCCTGTCTCGGCCTGCTGTTGCGCATCGAGTGGGAGAGCAGGACTCACTTGGGCAGCGAAGAGATGGAGTTCAGTGAAAGTGACTTTGCCGAGGAGCCGCTCCATGGGCGCTAACGTGCTGATCATGGCCGGCGGCACCGGTGGCCACGTGTTCCCGGCGCTGGCCTGTGCCCGCGAGTTCCAGGCCCGTGGCTACAGCGTGCACTGGCTGGGCACCCCGCGGGGAATCGAGAACGAACTGGTTCCGGCTGCGGGCTTGCCGCTGCACCTGATCAACGTCAGCGGTTTGCGTGGCAAGGGCAAGCTGTCCCTGCTCAAGGCGCCGTTCGTCCTGATCAAGGCGGTGCTTCAGGCCCGAAGGATCATTCGCCAGCTCAAGCCGGTCTGCGTGCTGGGTTTTGGCGGTTATGTGACCGGCCCTGGCGGTGTTGCCGCCAAGTTGTCCGGAGTGCCGGTCATCGTTCACGAACAGAACGCGGTTGCCGGTACCGCCAATCGGCTGCTGGTGCCTTTGGCTGCGCGAGTCTGCGAAGCTTTCCCGGACACCTTCGGGGCCTCCGGCAGCCGCCGCACCACGGGCAATCCGGTACGCACCGAACTGTTCCTCGAAACACCGCGCGAGGCCCTGGCCGGACGCAAGGCGCGTTTACTGATCCTGGGCGGAAGCCTGGGGGCAGAGCCGTTGAACAAATTACTGCCGGAAGCCCTGGCACAGGTCGCCCCCGAGCTGCGCCCGGAGGTGTTCCACCAGGCCGGTAAAAACCACGATGAAGTCACTGCAGAGCGCTATCGCGCCGCCGGCGTCGACGCGCAGGTGCAGCCCTTTATCAAAGACATGGCCCAAGCCTATGGCTGGGCCGACCTGGTGGTCTGTCGCGCAGGTGCGCTGACTGTCAGCGAACTGGCCGCCGCCGGTCTGCCCTCGATGCTGGTGCCGCTGCCCCATGCGATCGACGATCACCAGACCCGCAACGCCGAATATTTGGCTCGTGAAGGCGCCGCTTTCCTGATGCCGCAAAGAACGACTGGTGCAGCGGACCTTGCCGCTCGCCTGACAGAGGTTTTGATGCAACCAGAACGACTCGACAACATGGCTCAGGCCGCCCGCCGCCTGGCCAAGCCCGGCGCCACCCACGATGTAGTGAACATCTGCCTGGAGGTGGCCCATGGTTGAGAATCAGAAAGCCATGCCGCAGCCGGAAATGCGCCGTATCCGCCGTATCCACTTCGTCGGTATCGGTGGCGTGGGCATGTGCGGGATCGCTGAAGTGCTGCTCAACCTGGGTTACCAAGTCTCGGGCTCCGATCTCAAGGCGTCGCCGGTCACCGAGCGCCTGGAATCCTTTGGTGCACAGATCTTCATTGGCCACCGTGCCGAGAACGCCGCGAACGCCGATGTGCTGGTGGTTTCCAGCGCCGTGAACACCTCCAACCCGGAAGTCGCCACTGCGCTGGAACGACGCATTCCGGTGGTGCCGCGGGCGGAAATGCTCGCCGAGCTGATGCGCTACCGTCACGGCGTTGCTGTGGCCGGCACCCACGGCAAGACCACCACCACCAGCCTGCTGGCCTCGGTGTTCGCCGCCGGCGGCCTGGACCCGACTTTCGTCATTGGTGGCCGGTTGAATGCCGCGGGCACCAATGCCCAACTGGGCACCAGCCGTTACCTGATTGCCGAAGCCGACGAAAGCGATGCCAGCTTCCTGCACCTGCAGCCGCTGGTGGCGGTGGTCACCAATATCGACGCCGATCATATGGCGACCTACGACGGTGACTTCAACAAACTGAAGAAAACCTTCGTCGATTTCCTGCACAACCTGCCGTTCTACGGGCTGGCGGTGATGTGCCTGGACGATCCGGTGGTGCGCGATATCCTGCCGCTGGTCAAGCGTCCTACCGTGACCTATGGCTTCAGCGAAGAAGCGGACGTGCGCGCGATCAATGTACGTCAGCAGGGCATGCAGACTTTCTTCACCGTGCTGCGTCGCGACCGCGAACCGCTGGATGTCTCGGTGAACATGCCGGGCAACCACAACGTGCTCAACTCCCTGGCGACCATCTGCATCGCCACTGACGAAGGCATCAGCGACGAAGCCATTGTCCAGGGCCTGTCGGGCTTCCAGGGCGTGGGCCGGCGTTTCCAGGTCTACGGCGAACTGCCGGTGGAAGGCGGCAACGTGATGTTGGTGGACGACTATGGCCACCACCCGACCGAAGTCGCCGCGGTAATCAAGGCCGTGCGTGGCGGCTGGCCGGAACGCCGTCTGGTGATGGTCTACCAGCCACACCGCTTCAGCCGTACCCGCGATCTGTATGACGACTTCGTGCAAGTGCTGGCCGATGCCAACGTCCTGCTGTTGATGGAGGTCTACCCGGCTGGTGAAGAGCCGATCCCGGGAGCGGACAGTCGTCAGCTGTGCCATAGCATTCGCCAGCGTGGCCAGCTGGACCCGATCTACATCGAACGTGGCGTCGACCTGGCGCCGCTGGTCAAGCCGTTGCTGCGCGCTGGTGACATCCTGCTGTGTCAGGGTGCCGGCGATATCGGTGGCCTGGCGCCAAAACTGCTCAACAGCCCGCTGTTCGCTGGTGCTGTGCCTGCTGGCAAGGGAGTGCTGAAATGACCGCTGCCTACGCCAAGCTGTTTTCCACCGTGGCGCCGAGCGATTTCGGTCGCGTTGCGGTGCTGTATGGCGGCAAGAGCGCCGAGCGCGAAGTATCGCTGAAGTCCGGCAAGGCCGTGCTCGAAGCCCTGCAGAGTGGGGGCGTCGATGCATTCGGTATCGACGTTGGCGACGATCTGCTGCAGCGCCTCTTGAGCGAGAAGATCGATCGCGCCTTCATCATTCTTCATGGTCGCGGCGGTGAAGACGGCAGCATGCAGGGCCTGCTGGAGTGCCTGGGCATTCCTTATACCGGCAGCGGCATCCTCGCTTCGGCCCTGGCCATGGACAAGCTGCGCACCAAGCAGGTGTGGCACAGCCTGGGTATTCCGACGCCGCGCCACGCGGTACTTGGCTCCGAGGCCGACTGTATTTCCGCGGTGGCGGAACTGGGCCTGCCTTTGATCGTCAAACCGGCTCATGAAGGCTCCAGTATCGGTATGGCCAAGGTGACGTCCGCGTCTGAGTTGATCGACGCATGGAAGGCGGCCAGTACCTACGATTCGCAAGTGTTGGTCGAACAATGGATCCAGGGTCCGGAGTTCACCATCGCGACCCTGCGTGGTCAGGTGCTGCCACCGATCGCCCTGGGCACTCCTCATACGTTTTACGACTACGACGCCAAGTACCTGGCTTCCGATACCCAGTACCGGATTCCATGCGGCCTCGATAGCACCAAGGAACAGGAACTGATGGACCTCACGGCGAAAGCCTGTGAGGCGCTCGGTATTGCCGGTTGGGCACGTGCCGATGTGATGCAGGATGCCCAGGGGCAGTTCTGGTTCCTGGAAGTGAACACCGCTCCCGGAATGACCGATCACAGTCTGGTGCCGATGGCCGCTCGTGCGGCCGGTCTAGATTTCCAGCAGCTGGTATTGGCCATCCTGGCAGCCAGTCTTGAGGCGAGAGGTTAAGTCCATGCAAGGCGCGTCGCTTCGTCATCAGCAACCCGCACCCGGCCGCAAGCCGGTGCCGCGGGGTGCCAGCCGGATGGTGGCCAAAGAGCCGATGTCGGTGCGCCTGCCGAAAGCCAACTTCGGCTTTCTGAAAAGCCTGTTCTGGCCGGTACTGCTGGTGGCGCTGGGGTTTGGCACCTATGAAGGTGCCCAGCGCTTGCTGCCATATGCCGACCGGCCGATCACCAAGATCGCGGTGCAGGGGGACTTGAGCTACATCAGCCAGCAGGCGGTGCAGCAGCGGATCGCGCCCTATGTCGCGGCGAGCTTCTTCACCATCGACCTGGCGAGCATGCGCACCGAGCTGGAACAGATGCCCTGGATCGCTCACGCCGAAGTACGTCGGGTGTGGCCGGACCAGGTTGTGATTCGCCTGGAAGAACAACTGCCGGTGGCCCGCTGGGGCGACGAGGCGCTGTTGAACAACCAGGGCCAGGCCTTCACCCCGCGTGAACTGGCGAACTACGAACACTTGCCGCAGTTGTTCGGGCCGCAGCGGGCCCAGCAGCAAGTGATGCAGCAGTATCAGGTGTTGAGCCAGATGCTGCGGCCGCTGGGCTTTTCGATCGCCCGTCTGGAGCTGCGCGAGCGCGGCAGTTGGTTCCTGACCACCGGTGCCGGCAGTGCCGGTCCCGGCATCGAGTTGCTCCTGGGTCGCGATCATCTGGTGGAGAAGATGCGCCGCTTCATTGCCATTTATGAAAAAACGCTGAAAGAACAGATCACGAACATCGCGCGCATCGATCTGCGCTATGCCAACGGCCTCGCCGTCGGCTGGCGCGATCCAGCGGCACCCACGACGGCGCAACCCGCCGTCGCGAAGAATTAAGAAGAGGCAGGACCATGGCAAATGTGCAAAGCGGCAAAATGATCGTCGGCCTGGATATCGGCACCTCCAAGGTGGTGGCGCTGGTGGGCGAAGTCGCGGCCGATGGCTCGCTGGAAATCGTTGGCATCGGCACTCATCCTTCCCGCGGCCTGAAGAAGGGCGTGGTGGTGAACATCGAGTCCACCGTGCAGTCGATCCAGCGCGCGGTTGAAGAAGCGCAACTGATGGCGGGCTGCCGCATCCACTCGGCGTTCGTCGGTGTGGCGGGCAATCACATCCGCAGCCTGAACTCCCACGGCATCGTGGCGATCCGCGACCGTGAAGTCAGTTCGGCGGACCTGGAGCGGGTACTGGATGCGGCACAGGCCGTGGCGATCCCGGCTGACCAGCGGGTCCTGCACACCCTGCCGCAGGATTACGTGATCGATAACCAGGAAGGCGTGCGTGAGCCTTTGGGCATGTCCGGCGTGCGCCTGGAAGCCAAGGTGCACGTGGTCACCTGCGCGGTGAATGCCGCGCAGAACATCGAGAAGTGCGTACGCCGCTGCGGCCTGGAAATCGACGACATCATCCTCGAACAACTGGCTTCGGCCTATTCGGTACTCACCGACGACGAGAAAGAGCTGGGCGTGTGCCTGGTGGACATCGGCGGCGGCACCACCGACATGGCGATCTTCACCGAAGGCGCGATCCGTCACACCGCGGTGATCCCGATTGCCGGCGACCAAGTGACCAACGACATCGCCATGGCCCTGCGCACGCCGACCCAGTACGCCGAAGAGATCAAGATCCGTTACGCCTGCGCCCTGGCCAAGCTGGCCGGTGCCGGCGAGACCATCAAGGTGCCGAGCGTTGGCGACCGTCCGCCGCGCGAGCTGTCGCGCCAGGCCCTGGCCGAAGTGGTCGAGCCGCGTTACGACGAACTCTTCACCCTGATCCAGGCCGAGCTGCGTCGCAGCGGCTACGAAGACCTGATCCCGGCGGGCATCGTGCTCACCGGTGGCACCTCGAAGATGGAGGGCGCTGTTGAATTGGCCGAGGAAATTTTCCACATGCCGGTTCGCCTGGGCGTGCCCCACAGTGTCAAGGGCCTGTCCGACGTGGTGCGCAACCCGATCTATTCCACCGGCGTCGGCCTGCTGCTGTACGGACTGCAGAAACAGTCCGACGGCATCTCGTTCTCCGGCATCGGCAGCCGCGACAGCTACAGCAGCGACGAACCCAAGGCCGCCTTGCTCGATCGCATCAAGAGCTGGGTGCAGGGCAACTTCTAAAGATTTACCGCAACACCGTTTCAGAGCAGTAGGCAGTAGGCGAAAAACTAGAGAAATGAAAGGAGAGGGAAAATGTTCGAACTCGTAGACAACATCCCGCAGAGTCCGGTAATCAAGGTTATCGGTGTTGGCGGTGGCGGCGGCAACGCGGTCAATCACATGGTCAAGAGCAACATTGAAGGCGTCGAGTTCATTTGCGCCAACACTGACGCTCAAGCGCTGAAAAACATCGGCGCGCGGACCATCCTGCAACTGGGTACCGGTGTGACCAAGGGCCTGGGTGCGGGTGCCAATCCGGAAGTCGGCCGTCAAGCCGCTCTGGAAGACCGCGAGCGTATCGCCGAAGTATTGGCGGGCACCAACATGGTGTTCATCACCACTGGCATGGGCGGCGGTACCGGTACCGGTGCGGCGCCAATCATTGCTGAAGTGGCCAAGGAAATGGGCATCCTCACCGTCGCGGTGGTGACCCGTCCGTTCCCGTTCGAAGGCCGCAAGCGCATGCAGATCGCCGATGAGGGCATCCGCGCGCTGAGCGAAAGCGTCGACTCGTTGATCACCATCCCCAACGAGAAGCTGCTGACCATCCTCGGTAAGGACGCCAGCCTGCTGTCGGCTTTCGCCAAGGCTGACGACGTGTTGGCCGGTGCCGTTCGCGGTATCTCCGACATCATCAAGCGTCCGGGCATGATCAACGTCGACTTCGCCGACGTACGTACCGTGATGAGCGAAATGGGCATGGCGATGATGGGCACTGGCTGCGCTAGCGGTCCTAACCGTGCGCGTGAAGCCACTGAAGCGGCGATCCGCAACCCGCTGCTGGAAGACGTGAACCTGGAAGGTGCGCGCGGCATCCTGGTGAACATCACCGCCGGTCCTGACCTGTCCCTGGGTGAGTACTCCGACGTGGGTAGCATCATCGAAGCCTTCGCTTCCGAACACGCCATGGTCAAGGTCGGTACCGTTATCGATCCGGACATGCGTGACGAGCTGCATGTAACCGTAGTGGCCACCGGCCTGGGCGCGAAAATCGAGAAGCCTGTGAAGGTCATCGACAACACCGTTCAGACTTCCATGTCCGCACAGTCGCAAGCGCCAGCCCCTGCTCGTCAGGAACTGCCGTCGGTGAACTACCGTGACCTGGATCGTCCGACTGTCATGCGCAATCAGGCGCAGTCGAACGCGGCGACCGCGGCGAAGCTGAATCCGCAAGATGATCTGGATTACCTGGACATCCCGGCATTCCTGCGTCGTCAGGCCGATTGATGGAATGTATCAGGGGTATTAGGGTGATTGGTGTTCAGCAAAGGCATGGTCTGCTATTATCGCCAGCCTTTGTTGATACCAGTTCGCAATTTGCGCTGAAGCGGCCCAAGCCATGATTAAACAACGCACCCTGAAGAATATTATCCGTGCCACAGGTGTAGGCCTGCATTCCGGGGAGAAGGTATACCTGACCCTCAAGCCTGCGCCTGTCGACACCGGCATTGTGTTTTGTCGTGCCGACCTGGACCCTGTGGTGCAGATTCCTGCTCGCGCGGAAAATGTTGGCGAAACCACGATGTCGACCACTCTGGTCAACGGTGACGTCAAAGTGGACACGGTGGAGCACTTGCTCTCGGCCATGGCTGGCCTGGGCATCGATAACGCCTACGTCGAGCTCTCCGCGTCCGAAGTCCCGATCATGGATGGTAGTGCCGGACCCTTCGTATTCCTGATTCAATCTGCTGGCCTCGAAGAACAGGACGCAGCTAAAAAGTTCATCCGCATCCTTCGTGAAGTGACCGTGGAAGACGGCGACAAGCGCGCCACTTTCGTGCCTTTCGATGGTTTTAAAGTGAGCTTCGAGATCGATTTCGATCACCCGGTTTTCCGTGACCGCACCCAGAGTGCAAGCGTGGACTTCTCCAGCACTTCGTTTGTAAAAGAAGTCAGCCGCGCCCGTACCTTTGGTTTCATGAGTGACATCGAGTACCTGCGCAAGCACAACCTCGCACTCGGCGGCAGCGTGGAAAACGCCATTGTGGTCGATTCGGATGGCGTACTGAATGAAGACGGCCTTCGTTACGAAGACGAATTCGTCAAGCACAAGATCCTGGATGCAATTGGTGACCTCTACCTGCTGGGCAATAGCCTGATAGGCGAGTTCAAAGGCTTCAAGTCGGGCCACGCACTGAACAACCAGCTACTGCGCAAGTTGATTGAGCAGAAAGATGCCTGGGAAGTCGTGACCTTCGAAGACGCCAGTACTGCACCGATCTCTTACATGCGTCCGGTCGCGGCCGTGTAAGTACTCTCTCTTTCCTTTTGTTTTTGAAGGCCATCCCCCCGGATGGCCTTTTTTTATGCCTGAGGTTTCAGGCGCTGCGCGGGTAGCCGCTGTAGGACATGTTGGAAACCACCCGATTGCGACCGCTGTGCTTGGCCTGATACAGCGCCTTGTCGGCGTCGCTCACCCATTGTTCCAGAGCGATATCGGGATGGCCTGACCAGGTGTTGATGCCAATGCTCACGGTCAGGGGCGTGGCCTGCTCGCTGACGGCCGGCAAGGCGGCGATGCTGGCGCGGATCTTCTCCGCCAGGACTGCGGCGCCGGCACTGTCGGTCCCCGGCAGGACGACCGCAAACTCCTCGCCGCCAAAGCGTGCCGCCAGGTCCGACGGCCGCCCGACGCACGCATCCATGCATTGCGCCACCGCACGCAGGGCCTGGTCTCCCAGCGGATGGCCGAAGCGGTCGTTGAAGGATTTGAAGTGATCGACGTCGATCATCAATAGCGACAACGGCAGATGGGTGCGTCGGGCCCGCGCCCATTCATTGCTCAGCACCTGATCCAGGGTACGACGATTGGCCACGCCGGTGAGGGCGTCGACGGCCGCCAGGCGCGCCAGCGCCTGCTCGGCGTTCTGTCGGCGCCGCAGTTCGCGACACAGTTGCCAGGTCAGCCAGAACAGAGCGATGCACAGCCCCCCAGTGGCGCCGCTGATCAGCAGCGCGGTGCGTTGCCAGGCAGCGAAGACCTCGTCTATGGACAGCGCGACAATCACGATCAGCGGCAGATCGCCGACCTGGGAAAAGGTGTACAGGCGTTGCATCTGATCAACACTGGAAACGCTTATGAAGCTGCCATTGCCTTCGCGCAGGATGCGCACGAAGTTGGGACGATTGCTGAAGCTCTTGCCAATCAGGTCGTCCGCCAGGGGCGGCTGTTGGGCCAGCAGTACTCCATCGCGGCTGATCAGATTGATCGAGCCGTTGCGCCCGATATCCAGATTCTTGAACAGCTCGTTGAAGTAGCTCAGGCGCATGGCCGCTTCGGCCACTCCGATGAACTGGCCATGCTCATCGCTGAGCCGCCGGCTGAAGCTGATCCGCCAATCGTGATCGGCGCCGCGGGCACGGAATGGCGGACTGATCATCATGCCCGGGTCCGGATTGTCGATGTGCGATCGAAAGTACTCGCGATCGGCGTAGTTGCCTGTGCGTGGCACGACCGAGGCCGAGTCGGCCAGCACGTCGCCATGCTTGTCCAGCAGCAGGATATCGCCCTTGTAGGGCGCTGCCGTGGCCCGATCGAACAGTGCCAGATGACGGATGGAAGCCGAAACATTCTTGAGGTCGTCGCGTTGCGTGGCGTCGATCAGGCCCTTGACTGACAGGTCGTAGAGCTCGACGTTGCGCAACACATCGGCATCGATCAGCTGCACGATGTTGTTCGCGGCACGGGTCGCCGCCTGCTTGGCAGCCGCGTGTTCGCGGATCAACAGGTAGGTGACGATGCTGAGAATGGCCACGACGATCAGCGAGCTGGCCAGGACCACCAGGCGTTCCGTCTTTGACGCGATTTTCCCTGTGCGAGGGGGCGCACTGCTCACGTTCATGATTTTGATTTCTGCTACGTCGACAGGTGTCAGTCTAGTGTGGACGTGGGCTACAGAAATCGGTCACGCCGTCGCGCTTGTATAAATCCCGGAAACAAAAAAGGCCAGCAAAACATGCTGGCCTTTTTTGCCTGACGCGCCTTAGAAGACGTTGATCGGGTAGTCGATGATCACTCGGTATTCATCGGTGTCGTTATCCAGCGCGCCGTAACCGTTGCCGCCACGGTTGGTCGCCCATTGCAGGCGTACGGCGAGGTCCTTGGCGCTGCCGCCCTGGACCACGTACTTCAGATCCAGATCGCGTTCCCAGTGCTTGGCGTTCTTGCCGTCGGCACTGTACCAGGAGGCGTAGCCACGGCTTTGCGGATCGACCTTGGTCAGGTCCAGTTCACCGCGGGAGTAGGACAGCGACGAAGTCAGGCCCGGCAGGCCGAGGCCGGCGAAATCGTAGGCGTACTTGAGCTTCCACGAGCGCTCGTTGGGGCCGTTGAAATCCGAGTATTGCTGGGAGTTGTCCAGGTAGATGCTGTCGCCTTGAGCGATGTAGTCGAATGGCGTGTTGCCGTTGACCCGCTGGTAGGCGGCAGTGACGCTGTGACTGCCCACGCCGACGGTGAAGTGCAGGCTGTAGGTGTTGTTGTCGATGTTGCCCAGCAGGGCCTGGCCGGTGTCCTGGGTGTGATAGAAGTGCAAGCCAGGGTTGAGGCTGACCAGGTCGTTGACCGCGTAGGTGTAGTCCAGGTCGTAGTAGTACTGGTTCCAGATGTCCTTGAGTTCGGCGGCGTAGAGATTGCTGGTCAGCCCCGGAACGCCGCTCCAGGCCACCCCGGCCCAGTTCAGGTGCCGGCTCTCGTCGCCATCGCGCAGGCTGCCGTAGGAGCTGCCGATGCGTTTGTGTCCGCTCTGGTTGTAGGGTTTGGTGAAGCTGGCCTGGCCGCCCTCGAGCATCCAGCCGTCGAAGCTGCGGTTGGTCAGGCTGACGCCGCGGAACGTCTGCGGCAGCATGCGGCTCATGCCGCCGGCAATCACCGGGTTGTTGAGGAACAGGTCGCCGGCCTTGAGCTCGGTGTCGAAGGCTCGCATCTTCAAGGTGGCGCCGGCGGTGGAGAACGCTCCGGGCGCTTTTCCGTTGCCATCGCTGATGGGCAGGATGCTCGAACTGTCGGTGCCGCCACCGCCATCGAGCTTGAGGCCGAGCATGGCATTGGCATCCAGGCCGAAACCCACGGTGCCCTGGGTGTAGCCGGACTCGAAGACACCGAGCAAACCCTGGCCCCACTCGATGTTGTCATCCGCCTGCTGCTGGCGGTTGCGGTTCATGTAGTAGTTGCGCGCATTGAGCTTGAGGCTCGAACCGGCGATGAAGCCTTCGTTCTTGCTCTCTTCGCCGGCCTGGGCCGAGGCGGGGATCGTTGCAGCGATTGCAATGAATAGTGGGCTGATTCTCAGCGTGGTCCTGAACAACGTGTAGCTCCTTTGGTGAATGAACTTGGATTTTTATTGTGAATTCGCGAGTTGCTTGCTCTGGGCCCGACGCCTCGGGCGCGGGTTCTTGCATGGCAAAAAAAAGCCGCTGAAGTCAGCGGCTTTAAGACAACTTGCTCCGGGGTTGAAAGCAGAGAAGTTGTCGAGGGAAACGAGTCGGTAGCGCGGATCAGCTGTCTTTTCGAGCGTCGCTCTGGCTTTGCTCGGCCGTGACTTTCTGGGCTTGCTGACTGTTTTGCTGCTGGGCGGCCTGGGCGATCTGGGCTTGTTCGAAGGCGGCGGCGCGTGCGGCATTTCTGGCCACGAATCCCTGGGATTCCTCGGCCATGGCCATTGGCACCACGAACAGGGAAGACAAAACAAAGGCGCTGGCGATACCCATACTGTTGGACATTTCTGAAGACCTTCTTGCGGAGCAAGTTCAATTCGGTGCGACAAAAATATAACCAGTGGGCTGCAGGAAAAAGAGTCGAACAGGATAAGGACTGTTACCAAAAAAACAACAGTTGCTGCTGGCTTGCCAGCGCAAGCGTCATATCGTCTTGCAGCGGATGTGTTGACGTCTTCGCTGGGCGGCCAGCCGGCGCCTACAGAATCCGCCACTCAGAGAGGCAGATAGAGCCCAAAGGTATTGACGCCCCGGTCGCTGCGCACGAAAACGTCGCCACCGTGCATCAGGGCGATGGCCTTGACGATGGCCAGCCCCAGGCCATGGTTGGCGCCGCTGTTGCTGCGCGAGGCGTCGACCCGGTAGAAGCGCTCGAACAACCTGGGCAGGTGTTCACTGGCAATGCTCTGGCCCGGATTGCTCACGGCGATCGTCACCTGATGTTCCTGCACCTCGATCCGTACTCGGATCACTTCGCCCGCCGCCGTGTGCTGCACGGCATTGCTCAGCAGGTTGATCAGGGCCCGGCGCAGGTGGGCAATCTCGATCCGCACCTGGGCATCGCCCTGGACCTCGACCCGTACCTGGGCGTCTTCGAGGATGAAATCCAGGTAGTCCAGGGTGGTGGCCACTTCCGCCGCCAGGGAGGTGCTGGTGAGCTTGGTGGCCTTGCTGCCCTGGTCGGCGCTGGCCAGGAACAGCATGTCGTTGACGATGGAGCGCAGCCGTTCCAGTTCTTCAAGGTTGGATTGCAGCACTTCGAAGTAATGCTCCGCCGAGCGGCCACGGGTCAGGGCCACCTGGGTCTGGCCGATCAGGTTGGTCAGCGGCGAGCGCAGTTCGTGGGCGACGTCGGCGTTGAACGATTCCAGGCGTGAGTAGGCCTGCTCGACCCGTTCCAGGGTGGAGTTGAAGGAGTTGACGAACTGGCTCAGCTCCGGGGGCAGGGGCGAGAGTTGCAGGCGCCCGGACAGCCGTGGCGGTGCCAGGCGCTGGGCCTCCTGGGACAGCTTGATCAGCGGCTTGAGGCCGATCCGCGCTACCCAGTAACCCAGGGCCGAGGCCAGCACGACGCCGACGATGGCCAGGCCGATCAGCGCCATCAGCAAGTGGTGCTGGGTCTGGTGAAAGGTGTCGGTCTCGATGGCGATCAAAAAGCGCAGGGGCGGGCGTTGTTCCTTGGCCGGCAACTGGCTGACCAGCACCTTCAACGGATAGGGATGGTCGCTCAGGTTCAGGTCGCGCATGCCTAACGGCCCTTCGGCGAATGCACGGATCTGCGGGTCCGGGTTGCCGTATTCATAACCGGCGTCGTCGCTCACCGCCCAGAAACGGATGCGCCTGTCTTCCTCGCTGAGCAGCTTGAGCTTGGCGTTGATCTTGGCCCAGTGTTCCGGATTGCCGTAGCGGTTCAGGGCCGACTCCAGCACGCTGTAGCGCGCGTCCAGCTCGGCTTCTGGCAGCAGCCCCAGGCCCTTGTCCACCTGTTGATAAAGGGCACCGCCAATCAGCAGGAAGATCAGCAGGGCCACCAGGGTGAACAGCCCGCTCAGGCGCAGGGCGATGGAGTTACTCGCCACTGCGGTTCTCCAGCACATACCCCATGCCGCGGATGGTGTGCAGCAGCTTGTGCTCGAAAGGTCCGTCGAGCTTGGCCCGCAGGCGCTTGATCGCCACTTCGACGACATTCGCGTCGCTGTCGAAATTGATGTCCCAGACCATCTCGGCAATCGAGGTCTTGGACAGGATCTCGCCCTGGCGCCGGGCCAGCACGCTGAGCAGCGAGAACTCCTTGGCGGTGAGGTCCAGGCGGGTGCCGGCGCGACTGGCCTTGCGGCTGATGAGGTCGATCCACAGGTCGGCGATGCTGATCTGTACCGGCTCGTGCCCGCCACTGCGGCGGGTCAGGGCCTGCAGGCGCGCCACCAGTTCAAGGAAGGAAAAGGGCTTGCCCAGGTAATCGTCGGCACCCTCGCGCAGGCCGCGAATCCGGTCCTCGACGCGCTCGCGGGCGGTGAGCATGATCACCGGAGTCTGCTTGCGCGCGCGCAATGCCCGCAGCACGCCAAAACCGTCCAGCCCGGGGAGCATGACATCCAGCACGATCACCGCGTAGTCGCTTTCCAGCGCCAGGTGCAGCCCCTCGATGCCATCCCGGGCCAGGTCGACGGTGTAACCCTGCTCGGTCAGCCCGCGGTGCAGATAGTCCGCGGTTTTTTCTTCGTCTTCGATAATCAGAACGCGCATGACCCGCCTCAGGTGTGGGTGTCCGGCAAAAGGGCTGGCCGGGGCCGGTGGAACAGCCGCTCGAGCCACAAGTATATGACTGGCGTGGTGAACAGCGTCAGCGCCTGGCTCACCAGCAGGCCGCCGACCACGGCGATACCCAGGGGCTGGCGCAGTTCGGCGCCGGTGCCGTAGCCGAGCATCAGAGGCAGGGCGCCGAGCAAGGCGGCCAGTGTGGTCATGATGATCGGCCGGAACCGGGTGATGCAGGCCTGGTAGATCGCTTCTTCGGGAGGCAGGCCGCCGTTACGCTGGGCTTCCAGGGCGAAGTCGATCATCAGGATGCCGTTCTTCTTGACGATGCCGATCAGCAGTACCAGGCCGATCAGCGCCATGATGGAAAAGTCCTGGCCACAGAGCCAGAGCATCAGCAAGGCGCCGAGCCCCGCCGAGGGCAGGGTGGAAATGATCGTCAGCGGATGCACGAAGCTTTCGTACAGCACCCCGAGAATGATGTACACGGCCACCAGCGCGGCGAGGATCAGGTACGGCTGGCTGGCCAGGGAGCTCTGGAAGGCCTGGGCCGCGCCCTGGAAGTTGCCGCTGATGGCCGCCGGCATGCCGATCTCGTTCTTGGTCTGTTGCAGCAGGATCACCGCGTCCCCCAGGGCCACGCCGGGGGCCAGGTTGAATGACAGGTTGGCGGCCGGGAACATGCCGTCGTGAGCGATCGACAGCGGGCCGATGCTGGGCGCATCGAAACGCGCCAGGGCCGACAACGGGACCATGTCCCCGGTCAACGGCGAGCGCAGGTAGAAGTAGTTGAGGCTCTCGGCCTTGCCCCGTTGCTGGGTGTCGAGTTCGAGGATCACGTTGTACTGGTTGATCTGGGTCTGGAACTCGTTGATCTGACGTTGGCCGAAGGCGTCGTACAGCGCTTGGTCGACATCGCTGGCGGTGAGGCCGAAGCGCGCGGCGGCGGTCCTGTCGATGTTGATGTGGGTGATGCTGCCGCCCAGTTGCAGATCGTTGGAGACGTCGCGAAACGCCGGGTTGCCGCGCAGTTTCTCGGTCAGGCGCTGGGTCCAGGTGGTCAGGGTCGGACCGTCGTTGCTTTTCAGCACGTACTGGTACTGGGCGCGACTGGGGCCTGAACTGAGGTTGATGTCCTGCCCGGCTCGCAGGTAGAGGACGATACCGGGCACCCGCATCAGTTGCGGGCGGATGCGGTCGATAAAGGCGCTGGCCGAGACATCCCGCTCGCTGCGTTTTTTCAGCGAGATCCAGAAGCGGCCGTTGGCGATGGTCTGGTTGCTGCCAGAGACGCCCACCGAATGGGAGAAGGCCTGCACCGCCGGGTCGGCGGCGACGATCTCGGCCAGCGCCTGGTGTTTCTTCACCATGTCCGGGTAGGAGATGTCCGCGGCGGCTTCGGTGGTGCCGAGCACGAAGCCGGTGTCCTGCACCGGGAAGAAGCCCTTGGGAATCAGGATGTAGCCGGCAATGGCCATGCTCAGGGTCAGGCCGAAAATCCCCAGCATCAGTTTCTGCCGGGCCAGGGCCCGGCGCAGGACACGCTCGTAGAGGGCCAGCAGGCGCTCGCCGAAGCCCGGCTTGGCGTGGGCCGGGTGCACCGGGGCGCGCATGAACAGGGCGGCCAGGGTCGGCGCCAGGGTCAGCGAGACCAGCACCGAAATCATGATGGTGGAGGTGGCGGTCAGGGCGAACTCCTTGAACAGCCGACCGACCACGCCGCCCATGAACAGCAGGGGAATGAACGCCGCCACCAGGGAGAAACTGATGGACACCACGGTGAAGCCGATTTCACCAGCCCCCTTGATCGCCGCCTCGCGCATGCCGTCGCCGGCTTCCAGATGGCGGTGGATGTTCTCCACCACCACGATGGCGTCGTCGACCACGAAGCCCACGGCGATGACGATGGCCACCAGGGTCAGGTTGTTCAGGCTGAAGCCCATCAGGTACATCAGGGCGAAGCTCGCGGTCAGCGATACCCCCAGCACCGCGGAAACGATCAGGGTCGCCGACCACTGGCGCAGGAACAGTGCCATCACCGCCACCACCAGCAGCACCGCGATCAGCAGGGTGATCTCCACCTCATGCAGCGAGGCGCGGATGGTCTGGGTGCGGTCCACCAGCACCTTGACCTGCACCGAGGCCGGCAGCATCGCCTCAAGGCCCGGCAGGGCGGCCTGGATGCGATCCACGGTATCGACGATATTGGCCCCCGGCTGGCGCGAGATCACCAGGTTGACTCCCGGCTGATCGCCGGACCAGGCCTGGACGTAGGCGTCTTCCGGGCCGCTGACCACCCGGGCCACGTCCTGCAGGTGCACCGCTGCGCCGTCCTTGTAGGAAACGATCAGTTGAGCGTACTCCTCGGGATCGAACAGCTGATCGTTGGTGGACAGGGTGGAGATGCTCGACTCACCGTACAACGCGCCCTTGGCCAGGTTGAGGCTGGTCTGCTGGATCGCCAGGCGGATGTCGGCCAGGGTCAGGCCGATGGCCGCCAGCTTGTCCGCCGCGGCCTGGATCCGGATCGCCGGACGTTGCTGGCCGGTGATGTTGATCTGGCCGACGCCGTCGATCTGGCTGATCTGCCGGGCCAGCAGGGTTTCCGCGTAGTCGCTGAGCTCGGTGCCGGGCATCTGCGTCGAACTGATGCTGAGGATCAGCACCGGGCTGTCGGCCGGGTTGACCTTCCTCCAGGTGGGCAGGGTGGGCATGTCCTTGGGCAGTTTGCCGGCGGCGGTGTTGATCGCCGCCTGCACTTCCTGGGCCGCTGTATCGATGCTCTTGTTCAGGGTGAACTGCAGGGTCAGCAGGGTCGAGCCCAGGGCGCTGCTGGAGGTCATCTGGGTCATGCCGGGGATGGCACTGAACTGCACTTCAAGGGGCGTGGCCACCGAGGATGCCATGGTGTCCGGGCTGGCCCCGGGCAGGGAAGCGGAGACCTGGATGGTGGGGAACTCGGCCTCCGGCAGCGGCGCCACGGGCAGGCGCGGAAAGGCAACCGCTCCCAGCAACACCAGGGCAAAGGTCAGCAGCACGGTGGCGACTGGATGGTCGACGCACCAGGCGGATAGGGAGCCGTGCCCCTTCATGGCTTGGGCTCCCTTGCCGGCGCCTGCGGCGGGGCATCCAGCACCTGGACCCGGGAGCCGGGCTTGAGCCGCGACTGGCCGTCACTGACCAGCACATCCCCGGCCTGGACCCCGGTAATGATGTTCAGCTCGCTGTCCTGGTACAGCACCTGTACCGGTACGCTTTCCACCTGCTGGCCCTTGATCCGGAACACGAAGTGCTGATCCAGGCCACGCTGGACCACCGTGGGCGGTACGGTCAGCGCACCCTGGTCAAGCGCGGTCTGGATCTTCACGGTCACCAGTTGCCCGGGCCAGAGCTTTTGCTGGGGATTGTCGAACTCCGCCTTGGCGCGCAGGGTCCCGGTGCTGGTGTTGATCTGGTTGTCGATCAGACTCAGATGGCCATTACCCAGCAGGGTGCCGGTCTTGTTGCTGTCGGTGCCCAGGTAAGCCTGGACCGCCGCCGGGTCCTGGGCGCGGACCAGTTGCTGCAGGGTGGGCAGCATCTGCTGGGGCAGGGAGAACTCGACGGCGATGGGGTCGATCTGGGTCACCGAGAACAGGCCTTGCGCGTCGCTCATGCGCAGGAAGTTGCCTTCGTCCACGCTGCGAATGCCCACCCGGCCAGTGACGGGCGAGCGGATCTGGGTGTAGGACAGTTGGACCTGCGCGGCATCGATAGCGGCCTGGTTGCCCTGGGCCGTGGCGTTGAGCTGATTGACCAGGGCCGCTTGCTGGTCGTAGGTCTGTTTCGAGACGCCGTCATCCACCGACAGCAGCTTGTAGCGCTTGAGGTTGACCTGCGCCACTTGCAACTGGGCCTGGTTCTGTGCCAGCTGGGCCTTGGCCTGATCCAGGTTGGCGCGGATCGAGCGGTCATCGAGGGTGGCCAGCAGGTCCCCGGCCTTGACCAGTTGGCCTTCCTTGACCAGCAAGCGGGTGAGGATGCCATCCACCTGGGGACGGATGATCACGCTGTGCAGCGAAAGCACCGTACCGATGCCGCTGACGTAGCGCGGCACATCCTGCTGGACCACCTGCACCACTCGCACCGGGATTGCCGTGGGCGCGGCCAGCCTGGCGGTCACCGGCTTGTTGAGAAACCAGGCCGCGCCAGCGGTGAGGCCCACCAGCAGCGCTGCGGTCACGACGGTTTTCTTGGCAATGGGCATAGAGGTAGAACGCCGGGGGCAAGGGTGTCAGAGGTTGGCCATGATCTGTTGACAGTTATAGTCCGGCAACCCGGTCAACAGCGTGACCGCCAGCTGTCAGCGCTGTCAGAAAAGTACCGTCCGGCCGCCGCGCCCCAGGTCAAAGATCGCGGGTGCACAGGTATACTGCCGGCCACTGCGGCCCGTTCCCTGGCGCGGATTATCCTTCTCCCCTGGAGCTTCCATGACTTCCCCTGCACAACCTGCTGCGGATGACGGCCTGAGCGTCGATCCCGCGGCCGCCCCGGCCACTCCTGAAACCGAGGCCAAAGCGGCGATTCCGGCGTTCAAGTTTCCTTTCAAGCCGTCCGAGTTCGCGCCGGCCAAGAATGCCCAGCAGCCCTGGTACAAGAACGGCGTCAGCAACGGCCACACCAAGACCCCCGGCGCTGCGCCGCCCGGCACCCGTCGCTCCATGGGCAAACGCTGATATCGCCGACAATCGCAGACATTGCCCTGATTTGCGCTTTTTAATCGCAGTGATGGCTAATTGCTTTAAACCTGAGCTGGATCAGTATTCGTGGCATCAGTGCGCTTAGAGTCAGCAGCCCTGCCGACTCCTCCTAACAATTACGAGCGCGCTTGCCATGAAGATCAACCTGCCGGTTACTGGGCGAAACGTGGACTTTGCCCCTGATGCGAACATCCTTTCGACCACCGATCTGACCAGCGCGATCACCTACGCCAATCCTGATTTCATCAAGATCAGCGGCTACACCCGCGAAGAACTGCTGGGCTCGCCGCATAACCTGCTGCGTCACCCGGACATGCCCGCGGCGGCCTTCGGCCATATGTGGCGCACGCTCAAGCGCGGCCGCTCGTGGATGGGCATGGTCAAGAACCGTTGCAAGAACGGTGACCACTACTGGGTCAGCGCCTACGTCACCCCGGTGACGCGGGACGGTCAGGCGGTGGAGTACCAATCGGTGCGCACCAAGCCCAGCCCGCAACAGATCGCCGCCGCCGAGCAGGCTTATGCCCGGCTCAGGGAGGGCGGGCCTTCATGGTGGAGCCTGCTGCCGGTCATGAGCTTGCGCTTGCGCCTGTGGGCCGCCATCAGCGCCGGTTTTATCGGCAGTTTCGGAGTTTCAGCATGGCTGCTGCCCGAGTCCTGGATGCTCCAGGGCACGGTGATGGCTATGGGCTGGTGCCTGAGCCTGGTGGCGGTCGGTGTACAAATGCGCCCGCTGGATCGCCTGGCCGAGCGCGCCCGGCAGATCGGCGACAACCCCCTGAGCCAGGGCATCTACACCGGTCGTGCGGACGAGTTCGGACGTATCGAGTTCGCCCTGCAGATGCTCGAAGCCCAGGTAGGAGCCGTGGTGGGGCGGATTGGCGATGCTTCCCAGCGCCTGGCCGGGCATGCCGCGGAGCTGGTGGAGCATCTGCACAGCAGCCATAACAGCACCCTGGAGCAGCAGGCGGAAACCGATCAGGTGGCCGCGGCCATTCATCAGATGGCCGCCAGCGTGGCCGAGGTCGCCACCCATGCACAGCAGGCGTCTGAGGCCGCCGATCAGGCGGAGAGCGAAACCCGCGAAGGACATCAGCTGGTGGGTGAAAGCCGCAGCGCGGTGTTGCGCCTGGCCAGCGAGCTGGAGCGGGCCACCGAGGTCATCCATCAACTGGAAGGCCACAGCTCGGACATTTCCGGGGTGCTGGAGGTGATCCGCAGCATTGCCGAACAGACCAACCTGCTGGCCCTGAATGCGGCCATCGAGGCGGCGCGGGCCGGCGAGCAGGGACGTGGCTTTGCCGTGGTGGCCGATGAGGTGCGTGGCCTGGCCCAGCGGACCCAGGATTCCACCAACGAGATCCAGCGCATGATCAGCACCCTGCAAAATGCGGCACGCCATGCGGTGGAGGCCATGCAGCACAGCAGTGCGCACGTGGAAAGCAGCGTCGACCAGGCCCAGCGCGCAGCGGTGGCCCTGGACGGCATCAGCCAGCGGGTCAACCAGATCACCGAGATGAGCCTGCAGATTGCTGCGGCAGTGGAAGAGCAGAGCGCGGTCAGCGAGGACATCAACCGCAACATCATCGGTATTCGCAATGCCTGCGAAGTGACGGTCAGTGCCGGCCAGCTCAGCCACGTCAACTCAGGCGATGTGGCCGGGCTGGCGGGGGACCTGCGCCAGCTGGCCCATGAGTTCTGGCACAAGCGTGGCTAGGCCGCCGCGCGGGGCGCCGGCCAGCCGCTGCGATTGGCTCAGGCGGCGCGCAGGGAGATGAAGGCGTAGTCCAGGCCGGCGGTGCTGACCACCTGGGCTCCGGCGGCCAGGACCTGGCTGGCGATGTCGTCGCCGGACAGGTGAAAGCGCCAAGGCTGGCTCGCGGTCTGCGGGGCGGCGGCGCAGACCTGGTCGATGGCCGTAGCCAGGGCATTGATGTCGGGCAGATAGGCGGTGAAACCGTCGCCCTTGAGGGCCGTGGTGCGGATCCCCAGCAAGGCGCAGATGGCTTCCTTGGCTTGGATGTCGTCACGGTCGGCCTGGCGCGAGCGCGCGATCAGCTCCGCCAGTTCCGGGTCCACCAGTTCACCGCCGAGGATCAGTTGCGGACCCTGTTCCCACGAATGCGGCGGGCAGTCCTTGGCCAATGGATTGAGCGGAATGTGCGGATTGATTTCCATCGGATAGATGCGACACACCAGCGGTCGCCGTTCATAGATGCGACAGCGCGACTCTTCGTCAAGATTCCGGCAGGGGCCGACGTTGTAGGCGGCGAAAGTGATCGCCACATAGGCCTCGGCGCTGCCACTGAACACCCGGCAGGAGCGGCGTTGTGCATGGTCGCGCTGCGCCACTGGCAAGCCCAGGCCATTGCCGAGGAAGGCTTCCACCAGAACGATCACCTGACCGCCGTCAGCCGCCCAGGCCCGGGCTTCCGTGAGGGTCAGGGGCACGTGGTGATCGCTGCAGCACTTGCCGCAACCAACGCAGGAAAACTGGGTGTTCATGGATCGTGGAACCCTTCTGGGGCGATGGGGATCGCGTCGAAAAAACCAGGTCGACGCGGCTGGAGCAGGGAGCCAAGCAAGTTGCACGCCACTCACCGCGGCTGGCGGGGGGTATCGGGTCAGGTCGGTGCTTAGGTGCTCAGGTGCTCAGGAGCCCTGGGGCACCCGCTCGCGACGCAGGATCTGCATGCCGGCGTTTTCATACAGGCGGCGGGCTCGCTGGTTGTCTTCCAGAACCCGCAGATCGACAAAGCCTTCCCGGCGTTCGGCGAACATCACGAAGGCCTGCTCAAGGAGGGCCCGCCCCACACCCTGGCCACGGGCGCGGGGATGCACCACCAGGTCCTTGATGTAGGCGCTGGTCCAGCATTGGGCGACGCCGATCAGCCCGCTGGCATCCCGGGCCAGCAGACAGAGTTGCGGATCGTATTCGGCATCGCTTTCGAAGGACTGGCGCCAGCGCTCCAGGGGCGGCACGCTGCCGCCGCCATCCTGGTAGCCCAGGTGCATCAGCTGATGCACCTGGGCAGCCAGCTCGGGCTGGTAGTGCAGCAGGGTGACACCGGGTGGCCACTGCGCAACGGCCAGCGTGCGGGTGAGATCGCGGCGCAGCAGCAGGCAGTGGATTTCGCTCATGGTTCAGGCCGCCTGGCTGGCGATGGTTTTGGCGGCGTCGATCAGGCAGCGGGTCAGTTCCGGCGAAGAGAACTTGGTGAGTACCGCATTGGCCCCGGCCTGACGCGCTTTTTCACTGTTCATGGCGCTGTCCAGGGAGGTGTGCAGCAACACGTAGAGGTGAGCGAAGTCCGGGGTTTCCCGCAGCGTCCGGGTCAGGGCGTAGCCGTCCATTTCCGACATCTCGATGTCCGAGACGATCAGGTTGATTTCGTTGGCCGTGCCCTGCAGTTCCAGCAGGCAGTCGATGGCCTCCTTAGCACTGCGGGCGGTGTGGCATTGCAGGCCGAGGTTGCGCAGGGTGTGCACCGATTGCTGCAGCGCCACCTGACTGTCGTCCACCACCAGGATCCGCGCGTTGCCCAGGGCTTCGGCGTCTTCCATGCTCAGTTCGGTGGGCGCCATCTCGATCTGGGCCGGGGCAATGCCGTGGATCACCTTCTCGATGTCCAGCACCTGCACCAGGGTGCCGTCTACCTGGGTCACGCCGGTGATGTAGGACTTGATACCGCCGGAACCAAAGGGCGGCGGGCGGATATCGGTGGTCAGGCAATGCACGATCTTGCTCACCGCCTGCACGTGCAGGCCCTGCTTGGAGCGGCTGACGTCGGTGACGATCAGGCAGCCGCTGTCCGGGTCGGCCAGAGGGCGCTCGCCAATGGCCCGGCTGAGGTCGATCACCGACAGCGAGTTGCCGCGCAGGGTGGCGATGCCTTTCACATGGGGGTGGGATTCCGGCAGCTTGGTCAGCGGCGGGCAGGGAATGATTTCACTGACTTTAAGCAGGTTGATCGCCATCAGCTTGCCGCTGCGCAAGGTAAACAGCAGAAGCGAAAGCGAATCTGCGCGGGCTTTGTTGGAGGACATAAAAACCTTCTCTGAAAAGTTGGCGTGTGGCTCGACCCACGCAGCACCATTGATAACGGGTTATCGACGTATTCAAGGCAGGCTTTAGCGGTGTTCCTGCTTTCCGTTGGCGCAGGGCGGGGCACGGGATCTGTTCTGTGCCCTGCGCTGGCAAGCCAGCTCCCACCACCCAACCCTGGTGTCTAGCGCAGGCCCAGGCGCTTGGCCAGGCGGCTGAGGTTGGCTCTGTCCAAGCCTAGCTCACGGGCGGCACCGGCCCAGTTGTGCTGATGCCGTTCCAGGCAGGCGTTGATCAGTTGGCGTTGATAGCGTTCGGTGGCCTGGCGCAGGTCGCCGTCCAGGGGCGCCGGCGTCAGGCTTTCCAGGGCTGGGGCGAGGGCGTTCGGGGCTTTTTCGCTGAGCCCGGGCAGGTCGAGGTCGGCTGCATCCAGGCTGAGAATCTTCGGTCGTTCGCGGCAGTTGCCCAGGGCCTTGAGGGCGCTGCGACCGATCAGGTGTTCCAGCTCGCGAACGTTGCCCGGCCAGTTGTAGCCCAGCAGCGCCTGCTGCGCGTCGGCACTGAGTCGCAGGCTGCCCAGGCCCATGCGCGAACGGTTCTGTTCCAGGAAGTAGCCGCTGAGCAGCAGTACATCGCGACCCCGGTCGCGCAGGGCCGGCACGCGCAGCGGGTAGACGCTGAGGCGGTGGTAGAAGTCGGCACGGTAGCGTCCGCTGCGCACCTCCTCGGCCAGGTCGCGGTTGGTGGCGGCGATCAGGCGCACGTCCACCTGATGCTCCTTGTCCGAACCCAACCGCTGCAACTGTCCGCTCTGCAAGACCCGCAGAAGTTTGGCCTGGACCGTGAGCGACAACTCGCCCACCTCATCGAGAAACAGCGTGCCGCCATTGGCCAGCTCGAATTTGCCCCGGCGATCCTGGGTGGCGCCGGTGAAGGCGCCGCGCACATGGCCGAACAGTTCGCTTTCCACCAGGGTGTCGGGCAGGGCCGCGCAGTTGAGGCTGATGAGCGGCTGTTCGGCCCGGGGCGAGGCAGCGTGAATGGCCTGGGCCACCAACTCCTTGCCGACGCCGGTTTCACCGGTGATCAGTACCGTCAGGTCGCTGCCGCCCACCAGGCTGATTTCTTCCAGCAGGCGCTTGTGGGCCTTGCTCTGGCCGATCATCTCGCGCTGCTGTCCGCTGGCCTGGCGATAGACCTCGGCCCGTTGATGTTCGTTTTCGGCCCGCAGAGCCAGGCGTTCGATGCGCTCGGCGGCACTGACCGTGGCCGCGGCGAGGCTGGCGAAGGCCTGCAGGGCGTCCAGCTCGATGGGCTCGAAACGCTGCGGATCCAGGGCGTCGAGGGTCAGCAGGCCCCAGGGCCGCTCATCGACGAACAGCGGGCAGCCCATGCAGTCATGGACTTCCAGGTGCTCGTCAAGACCTTCCACCAGGCCGTCATAGGGATCGGGCAGCTCACTGTCGCTGGCAAAACGGGTCGGGCCGGGGCTGGCGAGCAGGGCGGCAAAGCGCGGGTGCTCGCTGACCTTGAAGCGGCGGCCCAGGGTATCGGTGCTCAAGCCGTCCACGGCCAGTGGCACCAGCCATTGGCCATCCAGGCGCAGCAGCGCGGCGGCATCGCAGGGCAGCAAGGCGCGCAAGGCTTCCAGCAGGCGGCGGTAGCGTTCGCCCTCAGGCAGTTCCCGGGACAGGTCGGTGACCAGGGGGAGCAGGGTCGTGAGTAGGGATTTTGCGGTCATAATGACTCCGTCTAGTCTTAATGACTATAAATGCATGGGTGTCTTTATGACTAACTTAATTTTAAGTTGTTGATATATAACGATTTTAATCTTGGCATGAAAACTGACTGGGTAAGAGAAACCTGCAAGCAGTCATAAAGTCCAGGAGTTGTCCCTATGCTAAGCGTTCAAGATCGCACCCTCATCAAAGCCACCGTGCCCCTGCTGGAGAGCGGTGGTGAAGCGCTGATCACCCACTTCTACCGGATGATGCTTTCCGAGTACCCCCAGGTGCGTCCACTGTTCAACCAGGCGCACCAGGCCAGTGGCGATCAGCCCCGCGCCCTGGCCAACGGGGTACTGATGTATGCCCGGCATATCGACCAGTTGGATCAACTGGGTGATCTGGTGGCCAAGATCATCAACAAGCATGTGGCCCTGCAGATCCTGCCGGAGCATTACCCCATTGTCGGGGGCTGCCTGCTGCGGGCCATTTCCGAGGTGCTGGGCAGCGAGATTGCCACTCCTGAGGTGATCAATGCCTGGGGCGCGGCCTACAACCAGTTGGCGGATATCCTGATCGGCGCCGAGGCCGCGATCTACGAACAGAAGGCCCAGGCTCCGGGCGGCTGGCGTGGCGCGCGGGCATTCAAGCTGGTGCAGAAGGTGCAGGAGAGCGCGGAAATCACTTCCTTGTATTTCGCGCCGCAGGATCAGGGGCCGATCCTCGCCGCCGAGCCGGGCCAGTACATCGGCTTGCAGCTGTTCATCGACGGTCAGGAAGTACGGCGCAACTATTCGTTGTCGGCACTTTGCAACCAGGGGCAGTACCGCATCAGCGTCAAGCGCGAACCCGGGGGCGTGGTTTCCAACTACCTGCATGACCAATGCGTGGTAGGCACGAGCATCATGCTGTTTCCGCCTGCCGGCGAGTTCACCTTGAAGCCAAGCGACAAGCCACTGGTGCTGATCAGTGGCGGCGTGGGCATCACGCCGACCCTGCCGATGCTGGAGGCGGCCCTGGCCACGGAGCGCCCGGTGCATTTCATCCACTGCGCGCGCAATGGCCAGGTGCATGCGTTCCGTCACTGGGTCGACGAACTGGCCCAGCGTTATCCACAGCTCAAGCGCTTCTACTGCTACGCCGAGGACGACGGTGTCAGCCCGGCGGCGGACAAGCTGGGGCTGCTGACCCGGGAGCAGTTGGCCGACTGGTTGCCGCAGCAGCGCGATCTGGACGCCTACTTCCTCGGCCCCAAAGGGTTCATGGCGGCCATCAAGCGCCACCTCAAGGCCCTGGGCATTCCCGAGCAACAGAGCCGCTATGAGTTCTTCGGCCCGGCGGCGGCCCTGGAATAACCCGGCCGGCTCCTGCACAACCTGGCCCCGCAACGGGGCTGGGTTGTTAATCCCTGCTTAACCTGCCTGGCGTTAATTCCCCCCGATGCCGGGATGGCGCTGCCATCACCGTCCTTTCATGGTGTGCCCCCCAGGCCCGTAAACCTTGGGTATTGCCTTCGAAGCAGTGCATTCAAAGGTCATGATCAGCGTGTAGACTTCCGGGCACCCGATGGCAATCAGATCAACTTCGCAATTCAATCGGCGGGCTGGCGCGGCAAGCACGGCTACGGCGGTTGAGCAGACAACAGAAAAAGGAATAGGGATGAGTGACGACAGACTGCGTTTAGGGCGTGAACGGCGCTTCCTGGTGCTGCTGGGGATTATCTGCCTGGCGCTGATCGGCGGGGCCCTGTACATGCAGGTGGTGCTGGGCGAGGCGCCTTGCCCGCTGTGTATCCTGCAGCGCTATGCCCTGCTGCTGATCGCTCTGTTCGCCTTCATCGGGGCGGCCCTGAGTTCGCGACGTGGGGTCACCGTGATGGAAACCCTGGTGGTTATCAGTGCCATCGCGGGGGCCGGGGTGGCCGGGCACCATGTGTACACCCAGTTCTACCCGGCGGTGAGCTGCGGCATCGATGTGCTGCAGCCCTTCGTCGACGGCCTGCCGCTGGCGAGCATCTTTCCCCTGGTCTTCCAGGTGGACGGTTTCTGCTCCACGCCGTACCCGCCGATCCTCGGCCTGTCCCTGGCGCAATGGGCGCTGCTGGCGTTCGTGCTGACGGTGATCCTGGTGCCCCTGGGCGTCGTGCGCAATCGCAAGAAAACCTACTGATTCACCCGGAAAAGCCCCGGTCCCTCAACAGGGGCCGGGGCTTTTTCATGTCGATTATCCGGCTGTTGAAAAGTCCGTGATTTGCAGCAAGTGAAGGGGCGGCAAAAGTGCGACATGTTGTCACACTGTCGCGGTCGCACAGGGGCGGAGAGAGGCTGGCTACAGACTGCATATCGGGCCATCGGTTCCCCTGAAGTCTGTCACTTTGTGTAAATCGCCAGGCTGGGTCAAATCCATAGCCTGCTATCTATACATCTCTTTACAAAGCCCGTATTACAAGGGTTGAAGCCCTATCCAAGGCGGCTTTCAGTCGCTCGTACAGCCTGTTCAAAGGGGGGGTAGGAAGTCCCTTTTGCGGCTTTTTATTGAGAATGAAAATCGATATGATTCTGATCCTTCGCAATAATCATGAGGGATTGTTGCGCCGGGGGATAAAAATTATTTCGGGATAAGACATGGTTTATAAAACGCGACATATCTACAATCGCCCGCACTGAATTTCCGACGCTGCTCATCCCTGAGCACACGAGGACGGTCGAGGGGCGGATTGAGCGCTCCGTGCGACTGCGGGTGTCGGCGCCTTCCAAACTTCCGCACCAAATGGAATTGGTCTGTAACAAGGCCTTTGACCACGAGATCGAATAAGAACCACTGCTAGCCCGGGATGTGTCGTCGAGCGTTTAACGCAACGGGCAGGCCCTTATTCAATTGAAGAAAAATGCCAACCCTTGGCAGGGTGAAGTGTTGGCGATCAAAACCCAACTGCATTGCGCAAGCTGCTTTAGAGGTCGTGAGATGAGTAAAAACAGGTACCCCAGATTACTAGGCTTATTGCCGCTGCTCGGCATGTTAATGCTGGGAGGCTGCAAATGGACCCTGCTTGATCCCAAAGGTCAGGTTGGTCTGGATGAACGAAACCTGATCATCACCGCCACCATCCTGATGCTGCTGGTGGTTGTGCCGGTCATCATCATGACCTTCGCCTTCGCCTGGAAATACCGCGCCTCGAACAAGGACGCGACCTACGCGCCCAAGTGGTCCCACTCCACCAAGATCGAGATCGCGGTGTGGCTGGTTCCGGTGCTGATCATCATTGCCCTGGGTTATGTCACCTACAAGTCGACCCACGCCCTGGACCCGTACCGTCCGCTGGAGTCCGACGCCAAGCCGGTGACCATCGAAGTGGTCGCCATGGACTGGAAGTGGCTGTTCATCTACCCCGATCAGGGCATCGCCACCGTCAACAAGATCGTGTTCCCGGCCCATACCCCGGTGAACTTCCGTGTCACCTCCGACACCGTGATGAACTCGTTCTTCATCCCGGGCCTGGGTGGCCAGATCTACGCAATGGCGGGCATGACCACCAAGCTGCACCTGATTGCCAACCAGAACACCGAACTTGAAGGGATCTCCGCCAACTACAGCGGCGCGGGTTTCACCGGCATGAAGTTCAAAGCGATCGCTACCAGTCAGGAAGATTTCGACGCCTGGGTAAACGAAGTCAAAAAGGCACCTAAACAGCTGGACACCGCTGAATACGAAGCCCTTTCCAAGCCGAGCCAGAACAATCCTGTCGAGCTCTACTCCGCCTACGCGCCGAACCTGTTCCAGACCGTCATCGACAAGTATGAAGGCATGAAACCGGGCAAGCCGCTCAAGCACGAGAAGAAAGAAAAGGAAGTGGCCGCAACCGAAGGGATGGACGTGAGTTCGCATTCAGCTGCCGGGGCAGAGGAGTAAACGATGTTTGGTAAATTAAGTCTGGAAGCGATACCGTTCCACGAGCCGATCGTCATGGTGACCGTTGCCATGATTCTGCTCGGTGGTGTGGCGCTGTTCGCGGCAATCACCTACTTCAAGAAGTGGACCTACCTGTGGACCGAGTGGCTGACGTCCGTCGACCACAAGAAAATCGGTGTGATGTACATCATCGTCGCCATGGTCATGCTGCTGCGTGGCTTCGCCGACGCCATCATGATGCGTACCCAGCTGGCCATGGCCACTGAGGGTTCGCCTGGCTACCTGCCACCTGAACACTATGACCAGATCTTCACCGCCCACGGTGTGATCATGATCATCTTCATGGCGATGCCATTCTTCACCGGCCTGATGAACCTTGTCGTGCCGCTGCAGATCGGCGCGCGTGACGTGGCCTATCCGTTCCTCAACTCCCTGAGCTTCTGGCTGCTGGTATCGGGCGTGGTGCTGATCAACCTGTCCCTGGGTGTCGGCGAATTCGCCAAGACCGGCTGGGTTGCCTATCCGCCGCTGTCGGGCCTGCAATACAGCCCGGGCGTGGGTGTGGACTACTACATCTGGGCGCTACAGCTATCGGGTCTGGGGACAACGCTGACGGGGGTCAACTTCCTGGCCACCGTGCTGAAAATGCGTACCCCTGGCATGAAGATGATGGACATGCCGATCTTCACCTGGACCTGCACCTGGGCCAACGTGCTGATCGTGGCTTCGTTCCCGATCCTCACCGCCACCCTGGCACTGCTGACGCTTGACCGTTACATGGATTTCCACATTTTCACCAATGAACTTGGTGGCAATCCAATGATGTACGTGAACCTGTTCTGGGCCTGGGGTCACCCCGAGGTGTACATCCTGATCCTGCCGGCGTTCGGTATCTTCTCCGAAGTGATCTCGACCTTCTCGGGCAAGCGCCTGTTCGGCCACCACTCGATGATCTACGCGTCCGGCGCGATCTCGATCCTGGGCTTCATGGTCTGGCTGCACCACTTCTTCACCATGGGTTCGGGTGCCAGCGTCAACGCCTTCTTCGGCCTGGCGACCATGCTGATCTCGATCCCGACCGGGGTGAAGCTGTTCAACTGGCTGTTCACCATCTACCACGGCCGTCTGCGCATCACCAGCCAGGTTCTGTGGACCCTGGGCTTCATGGTGACCTTCGCCATCGGCGGCATGACCGGCGTACTGCTGGCCATCCCGGGTGCCGACTTCGTTCTGCACAACAGCCTGTTCGTGATCGCGCACTTCCATAACGTGATCATCGGCGGCGCGGTATTCGGCTACATCGCCGGCTTCAGCTTCTACTTCCCGAAAGCCTTCGGCTTCAAGCTGCACGAAGGTTGGGGCAAGGCGGCGTTCTGGTTCTGGATCTCCGGCTTCTTCGTCGCGTTCATGCCGCTCTATGCACTGGGCTTCATGGGCATGACCCGTCGTCTGAACGCCACCACCAACCCTGAGTGGGTGCCATACCTGTACGTGGCCATGGTGGGTGCACTGATGATCGCCGTGGGCATCGCCTGCCAGCTGATCCAGCTGTACGTCAGCGTGCGTGACCGCAAGCAGAACATGTGTGTGTCCGGCGACCCATGGAACGCCCACACCCTGGAATGGTCGACCTCGTCGCCACCACCGTTCTACAACTTCGCGGTACTGCCGAAAGCCGAAGGCATCGACCCGTTCACCGAAGCCAAGGAAGACGGCACTGCCTACGCGCAGCCAGGCCGCTACCAGCCGATCCACATGCCCAACAACACCGCTACCGGTCTGGTCATGGGTGCTCTGCTGACCGTGTTCGGTTTCGCCATGATCTGGCACATCTGGTGGATGGCCATCGCAAGCCTGGCCGGCACCGTGATCTATTTCGCGATCCACGCTGCCCGTGATGATCAAGGCTACATGGTGCCGGTCGAGACGATCGAGCGCATCGAAGCCGAACAGCACAAGCGTCTGGTATCGGAGAACAAGATCCCGGCTACCCGTGTTGAAACCTCGTTGGAACAGGCTTAATCCATGTCGAACTTAGTGACCAATGCTGGACACGCCCATGTCGATGACCATGGGCACGATGACCATCACCACGACTCGGGCGAGATGACCGTATTCGGTTTCTGGCTCTACCTGATGACCGACTGCATTCTGTTTGCGTCGATCTTCGCGGTATACGCGGTACTGGTGAACAACGTTGCGGGTGGCCCGTCGGGCCACGACATCTTCGAACTGCCTTACGTACTGGGCGAAACCGCTCTGCTGCTGTTCAGTTCGATCACCTACGGCTTCGCCATGCTGGCGTTCTTCCGGGGCAACAAGAAGCAGGTACTGGGCTGGCTGGCCATGACCTTCCTGTTCGGCCTGGGCTTCATCGGCATGGAGATCAACGAGTTCCACCTGCTGATCTCCGAAGGCTACGGCCCTAGCCGTTCCGGCTTCCTGTCCGGGTTCTTCACCCTGGTCGGTACCCACGGTCTGCACGTGACCAGCGGTCTGATCTGGATGGCGATCATGATGTACCAGGTGCAGAAAAACGGCCTGACGGCGACCAACAAGACCCGTCTGAGCTGCCTGAGCCTGTTCTGGCACTTCCTGGACGTGGTGTGGATCTGCGTATTCACCGTTGTTTACCTGATGGGGACTATGTAAATGGCCAACACACACTCCCACGACGAAGCCGGCCACGGCAGCGTCAAGTCCTACGCCATCGGTTTCATCCTGTCGGTCATCCTGACGCTGATCCCGTTTGGTCTGGTGATGTACCCGTCGCTGCCTAAAGACGTGACCCTGTGGATCGTCCTGGCGTTCGCAGTGATCCAGGTGCTGGTGCACCTGGTGTACTTCCTGCACCTGGACCGTTCCGCGGCACAGCGCAACAACGTGGTGGCGTTCATCTTCGCCGCGTTGGTCATTGTTCTGCTGGTTGGTCTGTCGTTGTGGATCATGTTCAGCATCCACACCGTCATGATGGCCAAGTGAGGTAGACCCGATGTCGCTCAAGCACTTTATCCAAATCACCAAACCGGGGATCATTTTCGGTAACGTGCTTTCTGTGGCAGGCGGGTTTTTCCTGGCCTCGAAAGGGCATGTCGATCTGGCCATCTTCCTGGCCGCGATGATCGGCACCTCGCTGGTGGTAGCGTCCGGTTGCGTGTTCAACAACTGCATCGACCGTGACATCGACCTGAAGATGGAGCGCACCAAGAACCGCGTGCTGGTCCAGGGCCTGATCTCCCTGGAAGTGGCCCTGGTCTATGCCTCCCTCCTCGGGATCGCCGGCGTGGCCCTGCTGTACTACGTGGCCAACCCGTTGGCCGCGTTGTTCGCGGTCATCGGCTTTGTCATCTACGTCGGCCTCTACAGCCTGTACCTCAAGCGCAAGTCGGTTCACGGCACGCTGGTGGGCAGTCTGTCCGGGGCCATGCCGCCAGTGATCGGTTATGTGGCTGTGAGCAACAGCTTCGACATGGCTGCGCTGACCCTGCTGGTGATGTTCAGCCTGTGGCAGATGCCGCATTCCTACGCCATCGCGATCTTCCGCTTCAACGATTACCTGGCCGCATCGATTCCGGTGCTGCCGGTAAAACGTGGTATTCGCGTGGCCAAGAAGCACATCCTGCTCTACATCCTGGCGTTCCTGGTGGCGACCCTGATGCTGACCTTCAGCGGTTACGCCGGCATGAGCTACCTGGCGGTAGCGGCGGCGATGGGCATGTACTGGTTGTACATGGCCTGGACCGGCTACAAGGCCGTGGATGACACCGTGTGGGCGCGCAAGCTCTTCGTGTTCTCGATCTTCACCATCACCGCGCTGAGCGTGATGATGTCGGTGGATTTCAAGGCCCCGACCGAGCTGTTGCTGACCTACGCGCACTAAGCTGACCAGGCTACAGAAAAGCCCCGCCTTCGAGAGAAGCGCGGGGCTTTTTTCATGCGGCGTGGGCGACGGTCACATCATTTAAAGCTTTTCGTGCGGATTTCGGAGCACCGTGACCGGCCGTTTCGGTTGATCGTGACCGGTCATTTCGCTAACGCGTGACCGCTCATTTCGGTAGCAACGTGACCGATTTTCCGCCTGTTCCGAAACAGGTGGTCACGGCTTACCGAAATCGCCGGTCACGACTTAGCGAAAGCCTTCCCCTTCGTTGCGCATGACCTGATGCGCCGCCATCCTCGACCGATTTCGGGAGAGGAAGATGGCGGCGCCGCGAGTAGCCATGCGAAACATCAAAGAATGTCTGCGCCTCAAGTTTGAGGCCGGCTTGTCCCACGAGAAGATTGCCCGTGCCTTGCAGCTGTCCAAGGGCGTGGTTAGCAAGTACATCGCGGCGGCGCGGGTGGCCGGGCTGGACTGGCCGGCGCTGGTGGCCATGGACGAGGCCGCGCTGGCGGCCGCCTTGTTTGCACCGACGTCGACGAACAAGCCGCGCGGTGAGCGAGTGCTGCCCGATGTGCTGAGCATCCACCGCGAGTTGCGACGCAAGGGCGTGACCTTGCAGCTGCTGTGGGAGGAATATCTCGCCGCGCATGCGGGCCAGCCGACCTACCGCTACACCCAGTTCGTCGAGCACTACCGGCGCTACGCCCAGACGCTCAAACGTTCGATGCGTCAGCTGCACCGTGCGGGCGAGAAGCTATTCATCGACTATGCCGGGCCGACGCTGCCGGTGGTCGACCCGGCCACCGGCGAAGTGCGCCGGGCGCACATCTTCGTCGCCGCCCTGGGCGCCTCGAATTACACCTATGCCTGCGCGACGCCAGGCGAAACCCAGGTGGACTGGCTGACCTCGCTGGGCCAGGCTCTGACCTACTTTGGCGGCGTGCCGGAAATGGTTGTGCCGGACAATCCGCGCGCCCTGGTCGCCCAGCCGGATCGCTACGAGCCGGGCCTGAACCGGGCCACGCTGGAGTGCGCGCGTCATTACCAGACGGTGATCCTGCCGGCACGGCCACGCAAGCCTCAGGACAAGGCCAAGGCCGAGGTGGCGGTGCAGGTGGTCGAGCGCTGGATCATGGCGCGGCTGCGCCATCGGCAGTTCTTCAGCCTGCATGCGCTTAACCAGGCCATCGCCGAGCTGCTGGAGGATCTGAATCGGCGCCCGTTCAAGCGGCTCGATGGCTGCCGGCGCGACTGGTTCGAGCGCCTGGATCGCCCGGCCTTGCGAGCGCTGCCGGTGCATCCCTACGAGGTCGCCACCTTCAAGCGCTGCAAGGTCAGCATCGACTACCACATCGAGGTCAATGGCAGCTTCTACAGCGTGCCCTCCGCCCTGGCCCGGCAGAACGTGGACGTGCGACTGACGGCACACACCCTGGAAGTGCTGCATGGCAACCGGCGGGTGGCCAGCCACCTGCTGCTGGGGCGACGCGGCGCTTACAGTACCCAGCGCGAGCACATGCCCGCGGCGCACCAGGCGCATCGCGAATGGACGCCACAACGCCTGCTCGACTGGGGCGCGCGGATCGGCCCCTACACGCGCCAACTGATCGATCACCAACTGACCCACAAGCCGCACCCGGAGATGGGCTACCGCGCCTGCCTCGGCCTGCTCTCGCTGGCCCGGCGCTATGGCAATGCACGCCTGGAAGCCGCTGCCGAACGTGCCGTACACCTGCGCGCCTTCACCGGGCGCAGCGTGCGCAACCTGCTCCAGCAAGGCCTGGATCAACAGCCGCTGCCCCAGCGTGCCGCCGAAACGACCTTACCCGGCGACCACGAGAACGTCCGTGGCGCCGACTACTACCAACCCCCGCAACAGGAGCTGTTCGATGATGCCGCAACACACCCTGAATCAACTGCACCAGCTACGCCTGGACGGCATGGCCCGCGCCCTGGAAGAGCAATGGACGCTGCCGGCCAGCCACAGCCTGAGCTTCGATGAACGCCTCGGCCTACTGCTCGACCGCGAACTGGCCTGGCGTGACAACCAGCGCCTGGTACGGCTGCGCAAGAAGGCCAAGCTCAAGTACGCCAACGCCTGCCTGGAAGATCTCGACCGCCGCACCGGACGCGCCCTGGACGAGCGTCTGATCGCCACCCTGGCCAGTGGCGACTGGATCCGCCAGCAGCACAACCTGCTGCTGACCGGCCCGACCGGTGCCGGCAAAACCTGGCTGGCCTGCGCCCTGGGCAACCAGGCCTGCCGCCAGGGCTATAGCACCCTGTACCTGCGCACCCCGCGCCTGCTGGAACAACTGCGCATCGCTCATGGCGACGGCAGCTTCGGCCGTACCCTGCAACAGCTGGCAAAGGTCGACGTCCTGGTGCTGGACGACTGGGCGCTAGCCCCGCTGGAGGAAGGAGCCCGGCATGACCTGCTGGAGGTGATCGACGACCGCGCTGGCAGCCGCTCCACCATCCTGACGAGCCAACTGCCCATCGAGCACTGGCACGGCTGGATCAACGACCCGACCCTGGCCGATGCCATCCTCGACCGCCTGGTGCACAACGCCTACCGACTGACGATGAAAGGCGAGTCGCTGCGCCGAAAAAAAGCCGAGGAACAAGCCGCATCGTGACCGATGCGATTACAATCCAGAACCCGCGCAACCGGGGTGGAAGCACCGGTCACGTATTAGCGAAACGCTCGGTCACGTTCACCGAAATCCGCACTTTTCGGGCCGAAGGCTCCACCTGGCCGGGTAAAATGCGCCGCTCGTGGATGAACCTGAGTGGATGTGATGCAAAGCCGTATTGAAATGAACGACACCAAGGCGCGTTACGGTGCGGTCAGTCGTGGGTTGCACTGGGCCATGGCGCTGGCCTTTGCCTGGATCTATTGCTCGACCGCCGCCCATTACCTGCTGGAGGATTCGGCACTGGACAAGTTCCTCTGGCCGACCCACAAGCAAGTCGGGCTGCTATTGATGGGGCTGTTGCTGGTGCGGCTGCTCTGGAGCCTGCTGAACCGCCATCGTCGACCGCCGAGCCTGAACCTGGCCGCGCGCCTGGGGCATGGGTTGCTGTATACGGGGATGTTCGCCATTCCGTTTCTCGGGCTGCTGCGCCAGTACGGTTCCGGGCGAGCCTTTTCCGCCTTCGGGCTGCCGGTGATGAGCGGTTTCGAGGGGCCGAAGATCCAGTGGATGACCGACCTGGGCAACAGCTTCCATGGCCTCCTGGGCTGGACCTTGCTGGTACTGATCGTGGGCCATGTAGCGGCGGTGATCCTGCACTGCATCAAAGGCCAGGGGCATATCCTGCGGCGCATGGCCGGTAGCATGACCTCGGACTGATTGATCGTCCGAGCAGAGAAAACCCCGTCTTCGAGAGAAGGGCGGGGTTTTTTATTTAGAACCTATTGGCGGGATTCGGGACGATACTCAGTGCCAGATCATTTTGTCTGGTTGCTGCTCATGTATCTCTTGAACAGTGATCTTGCGCCATAAGCAGGCAAGATATTGAAGAGCGCAAAAAATACTTTTATCGCAATCTGAAAGAGGATCATGTTCAGGATGTCGCTGTTCTTCATCAATCCATAGAAGGCGATATAGCAAAACAGAAAGCTGTCGATAATGACCGCGAAGAAGGTGCTCAGGAATATTCGCAAGAACAAAAATCTGGAGTTTGTCAGCTCTTTTATCTTGCACAGCAAGTATGAGTTTATGTTTTCAGAAACAAGAAACGAAACAGAGGACGCTACCAGTACGGATGACACCTGAATGATCACATCATTGTAAGGTGTTTCCAGCTTCCAGCCGGGCATCCCTGGCAGGAAGGTCGAACCGTAGAGCAGGATGAATACCGTGGATGTACTGGCAAATGCAAAGAAAATGGCTCTTCTGGCTAGCCGCAGTCCAAAGTTCTCATTTAACAAGTCGACGATCAAAAAAGTGATGGAGTAAAGGAATGTGCCAGGAGTAATGATGATGTCCAGCGACTCCAGGTAAATGGGTTTTGTCGCTGCAATGCTGGTGAATATATAAAATGTGACGAGCAGTAAGTTTAGGATGATATAGATCATCCATGAGTTTTCATGGCGATCATTCAGATCGTATGCGGTTAGTGTGTCTCCCTGGGAATAGAGCTTGCGATACAGATTCTTGATTTCCGTTTTGTTCAGGTTATCCATTATTTCACTGTTCAGTACCTCTCTTAGCTTGATTCTGATGACCTTGCCTGTGGCGATGATCATGATTACAGCAAGTTTTTTATTGTTCTCGAAACCCAGAAGCTTGTATTTGCTATTTTCTATTTCGCTTTCATGGGCCGTCATTGAACCGCTCCTCAATGATATCGCCCACTACAATCACGTGATCTGAATCGAAACAAACATCATTCAAGATAAGCAGCTTTCCTGTCAGTTTGTCGTAAATCAGTTTTTCTGTGTCGTCGGTCGATGAGCCCTTTTGTACGATCAACAGATCGCCGGGTTCATTCATGCCACTGATTTCGTTCTCCAGCAGTACCGCTATCAGGTTGTAGGAAGTGCCGAAGTAGTAAGTCAATGGATAGAGCGTCGCCAGCTCCCCAATTCGTTTGTTCATATTGGCTATCAGCAGGCTCTCCTTGATGATCGGAACAGCCGCTGGGTTCATGTTTCCTTGAGGGGAAATACTGCTCTCGATGATCTCCTTTTCTTCAAAGTCGACAGTCTCTATTTCTTCGTAGGAGACGCCGAAAAAATCAGAGATTTTTCGAATGGTGGACTGCTGTACGTTGGTGACCTTGCCCTCCAGAATGTTGTAAATGGTCGTTCTGGTCAGGCCACTGGCGTTGCATAAAGACAGTTGTGTCTCACCACGGCTTTTTATCAGGTACTTGATGTTGCTTTTTAAATGCTCGGTTCTTTCTCTTTTGTGCATCAGATACTCACCACTTCCTTTTGGCCGTAACCCATTGAATCTTTTAAATTTATAGAGCTGTGCCAGGCATGCAGTTGCCCGACGCCGAGACGAGATCGGTCAGACCGATGCGGCCAATGCATGCCGGATTTTTCGTTGCCTGTACCAACCTATGCTCCTTTAGCCGGACTGCCTCCATCCTGGGGCTTTTGCAGTCGGTTTCTTGAGTGATCAAGCCTTCGGCAGGGGGGGATCAGCGTCACCGAGGAAGAATTGTCCCATGCGCCGAGCATGACAATACAGTCCTGCAGGCTCGGCGTCATGGTTCTCGATAGTGAAGGTTCTCAGTAGCGCGAGGCTGAGGCTGCCCTTCTTCGATAAGAAAAGCATCATTTAATTTGAACGATGTTTAATTCTTTGATTAATTTTGTTGCGCCTTATAGAGTCTGACGCCGAGGCTCGGATAAGCCCGATGCAGACAAACGAACGTGATACTCAGGAAGCGTGCTTTCGTTCGTGGCGCGCAACACTCAAGGAAGGGACACATCAGAATGGCAGCTGACACTGAACCACTCAGGACCCAGGCCGACCTGCTGCGACGTGGGCTGGCCGACCTGCGATGCGAAGACACCGAGCTGGCAAGCATTCTGGACGCGGAGGTCGCGCGTCAACACCGCACATTGTCCCTGGTGGCATCGTCCTGCGCGGCCGGCCCCAGAAGCTTGGCGGCATCAGCCTCGGCGCTGGTCAACGTCACCGTCGAGGGGGCACCTGGCCGACGTCATCAGAGCGGGTTCGAAAACGTCGAACGGGTCGAGTCCCTGACCATCCGCCGGGCTCGGGAGCTGTTCGCCGCGCAATACGCTTGCGTGCAATCGCACTCGGCTTCGAACGCCAATTACCAGGTACTGGCAGCCCTGGCCGAACCCGGGGATACGATCCTGGGCATGGCCCTGGATCATGGCGGCCACCTGGCTCACGGCGGCGCACTGAGCTTTATCGAGGCCAACTACAAGGCCGTTCGCTATGGCACCACGTCCCAGGGCGTTATCGATTACCAGGAAGTCCGCCAACTGGCGATGGCCCATCGCCCGCGCATCATCATTTGCGGTGCGACGGCTTATTCGCGGGTCGTGGACTTCCAGCGCTTTCGCGACATTGCCGATGAGGCCGGAGCCCTCCTGCTTGCCGACATTTCACACATCGCCGGGCTGGTAGCCACGGGCCGCCATCCGAGCCCGATCGACGTGGCGCATGTCACGACCACCTGCACCCACAAGCAGCTCGCCGGGCCGCGGGGCGGCCTGATTCTTTGCGGGCGCGATGCAGACACCAAGGTACCCGGCCTGAGGTGGAGCTTTCGTCGGGCTCTCGACCAAGCGGTGTTCCCTGGAATGCAAGGCGCGCCCGCAGTCAACATGATTGCCGCCAAGGCGGCCGCGCTGGGTTATGCCATGTCCCCGCAGTTCGATGCTTACATGGGGCGGATTCGCGCCACGGCGGATGAACTGGCCGATGCGTTCATGGCGCGGGACTACGAGGTGGTCGGAGGAGGGACGGAGAATCACACGATCCTGCTGCGCCTGCGTGGCGGCATCAGCGGCACCATCGCCGAATCGGCATTGGAGAAGTGTGGAATCATCGTCAGCAAAAAGCCCGGTCCGGGGCAAACCCGGTCGTCATTTGCCGCCAATGGCTTGTGTATCGGCACGGGCTCCATCGCCCAGCGCCATGTGGACCCCCAGGGCTGTCGCCAGATCGTCGATCTGGTGTGCCGGGTGCTGGATCAGGTAACGCCTGACGGCGAGCAGAAATACACCCTGGAGCCCGCATTGCAGGAGCAGTTCCGGCGAGAAACCGAAGCGTTTTGCGCGATGTATCCCATTCGCGAGTACGGGGATCGCTGAAAAGTTAAAGCCCCGACTTTCTGCCGAAGTGCGGGGCTTTTTCTTCGGCGCTTAGCTTGGGCTGGCGCCTTCGCGAGCAAGCTCGCTCCTACAGTGTCGGGTTACAGCTGTTGTTGCGCGCTGTAGCCTTCGAACGCGGTCTGTTGCTGGATCGCGGTGACGATGTTCTTGCGGGTCGCTGGCTGCTCGTTGCCGTTCTTGTCGAGGAACATCTCGCTTTCCAGTTCCGCCTCATCGCCTTCGCCGACAAAGCTGAAACCGAGGAACTCGAAGGCTTCACGGTCGACGTTGGCCTTGGAGCGAGGACGCATTGGCAGGGTGACGCTGATGCCGTCCTTGCTGATGGCGAACACTTCCATTTCCTTCTTCGGCCGCGCCTTGCTCTTGCCACCGCTGGGGTTGCTGATGGCCTGGTGTGTCTGGTTCAGCACTTTCAGGGCCAGGCCGTAGACCAGCTCCTGGAAGTCCGGGTCGTCCTTGTAGCTGGAGAGAATCCGGCTGATGGGGAATTTCTTGCTCAAGTCTTCCAGGGCGGCCAGGTCGGCGGCCTCGGCGTCTTTGAGTTGCTTGAGCTGGCCCATGAGTTCATAGGCGGTGTCGTCGTCAAAGCGGTCGTGGGCCTGGCGAATCGCAGCACGCAGTTCGCGAATCTGGTCACTTTCTTTCGAGGTGTGGAAGGCGTCGAGCACCATCTCGCTGATGGTCTTGGCCTGGGACACGTGTTGCGAAAGATGAATGGCGTTTTCGTACTCGGCCTTGTTGGACAGGGCGATTACGGATTCTTCGGTGTTGGAATCAGGCATTGAACATCCACTACTTGGTTTAACAGGTTTGAGGCGCGAAAGGCCCGGGGGGATTTTCGGGGGCGCCTAATCTATTGGACCGAGGCCCTATTGTCACGGACCAAGCGACCGGCCCGGCAGGATCGTCCCTACAGACCGGTTTGCACAGCGAAGATTCCCCAGTGCCCGAAGAGCACGGCCGCGGGGCTTTCAGGCGTTGAGCCGCAACTGCAGGAAGTTGCGGTACAGCTTGAACGCCCGCCCGCAGAACAGACCAACGGTAAAGCCCGCGGCGGCGCCACTGATACCGAGCATCTGCACGCTGGTGGCCTGTTCGGGGTGCACGGCGGTTTGATAGCCGATCCAGTACTTCACGGCGAAGAACAGCAGCGAGATGCCGAGGATCTTCAAGGTGCCGGGCACCAGGATCGCCTCGCCGTCGGACTCCAGCAGCACGCCGGCGCTGGAGAACAGCAGCAGCGCCAGCAGGCTGCCCAGTGCGGCGCCGCCCGCCCAGGCGCCCAGCGCCAGCACGGCATGCTCGCCCAGGTTCACTGACCACAACGACCAGACCAGCAGGATCAGCGGGGTTAGCAGCAGCGAGCGACGGCTCTCACGCGTCGTGGTGAGGGCGCGCAGGCCGTAGTAGCAGATCAGGGCGAAGACGGCGTACACCCACAGCGGCGTGCCTTGAAGAATATCTAGCATCGGTAGCATCCTTGCCGGTCAGAAAAAGTGCGTTTCATAGTGCGCTTTCTACCCGACGACGTGAAGCTTTCCCCCTCTACTGGCTTGCCGCTGCCGCTTGCGGCTAAACACTTGCCGCTTGACGCTCAACGCACCTGCGTATCGCTGACCCCGGCCTCCAGTGCCTGACGCAGATCGCTGCCCCGGCGGGCGATGAACACCAGTTGCGCGGCATGCTCGGTGGGTTGCCCGGTGGCCAGGGTGAACTGGCTGCGCTTGCCCACATGCTGCAACCAATAGGGTTGTTCATTGCCTTCCAGGCGCACCAGGCCCTTGAGGCGCAGCAGGTCGGCAGGCAGGTGCGCCAGCCAGTCGCGCAGCGCCTTGGGCTGCAGCGGTCGCGAGCTTTTCCACACCCAGCTTTCGAACAGCTCGTCGTGGGCCTGGGGCAGGGCCTTGAACAGCACTTCGGTGGAACGCACCGGCGGCGTCAGCAGCAGCTCGGGTGGCAGTTCGGCCTGCACCGTTTCGAACACCGGAGCGCGGCCGCCGAGGCTGGCGCGGATGCTCTGCAGCTGTTCGGGGCTCACCAGGTCGGCCTTGTTCAGCAGCACCCAGTCGGCGCAGGCCACCTGGGCCCGGGACAGCCGGGCCATTTCCCCTTCCAGGTCCTGGTAGCCGCTGGCGTCCACCAGGGTGATCACCGCGTCCAGGTGCAGGCGGTTGCGCAGTTGCGGGTAACCGATGGTCTGCACGATGCGCTGCGGGTCGGAGACGCCGCTGCACTCGATGACGATCCGTTCCAGGGCCGGGCGCAGCTTGGACAGGCTCAGCAGTTGCGCCAGCAGGTCCTCCTGCACGGTGCAGCAGATGCAGCCGTTCTGCAGGCTGTACACCGCGTCGGTGACCTCGGCAATGATCGCCGCATCGATGTTCAGTTCACCGAAGTCGTTGACGATCACCGCCAGTCGGCCGCTGTCGGCGCGCTGCACCAGGCGGTTGAGCAGGGTGGTCTTGCCGGCGCCGAGAAAGCCTGCAACCACGGTCACCGGAATGCTCGGGGTGCTGTTCATTGTTCCTTGCCCTCGATCTCCGGCGGCAGGCCTTCCCACACCGCCTGCAACGGCGTGTCGCTGAAGATGCCCTGGCGGTCGTAGACCAGTTGCCCTTCGACGAAGGTCAGTTGCACCTGGGTGTGGTGGATGTAGTTGCGCGGGTCCTGGGCGAACAGGTTGCGGTCGAGGACGATCAGGTCCGCCGACTTGCCGGCTTGCAGGCTGCCGGTCAGGTGTTCCAGGCCCATGGCGTGGGCGCCGTTGAGGGTCGCCACTTGCAGCGCCTGTTCCAGGCTGATGGGGTCGCCGAAGGTGTCGGGCTCCTGGTTCCACGGGTTCTGCCGGGTGACCATGGTTTCCAGGGCCAGCCACGGGTCGATGGACGCCACCGGCCAGTCGGTGCCGAACACCGCGATGCCACCGGCCGCCAGCACGCCCTTGAAGTCATAGATGCGCTTGAGGCGCTCCTGGCCGTAACCGGAGCGGGCACCGCTGGCGAACGGGGTCGGGTACCAGGCGGCCGGGGAGAACTCGGCGATCACGTCCAGGCTCTGGAAGCGCTTGAGGTTGCCCGGGTGCAGCAGGGTGCTGTGGGCGCATTGGTGACGGATGCCGCTGTTGCCATTGCGCCGCCGGGCTTCGGCCACGGCGTCGAGGAACACGTCGGAAGCACCGTCGCCGGTGCAGTGGGCGATCACCCGCAGGCCGCGCTTGTCCATGTCCACCACCATGTCGGTGATGTGTTCCGGGGTCAGGTTGAGCTTGCCGCGCCAGCTCGATTCTTCCGGCCAGGGGGTCAGCAGGTAGGACGACTTGGGCTCCACGGTGCCGTCGAAGTGGAACTTCACCGCGTTGGCGCTCAGGCGCGCGCTGCGATAGAAATGCCGCTCGCCGCTGAGCAGCTCCCAGCGCCGACGCACCGGGAAGATGTCGTCCTGCCAACTGATGGCGGCTTCCACCCGCAGGGTCAGCTCGCCGGCATCGTCCAGTTCCTTGAGGGCCTGCAGGCGGTTCTCGCAGACGTGCACGTACTTGGTGGCGGTGACCCCGCGCGAGGTCTGGAAGTGCACGCCGTCACGGTAGGCGCGGCGCAGTACTGGGACCGGCGTCGGCGGCATGGCTGCGTGAATCAGGGCGTAGGCGCCGTCGATCAACAGGCCGTTGGGTTCGCCGGTCAACTCGTCGCGCTCCAGGTAACCGTTGCGCGGGTCGCTGGTGTGGCGGTCGATGCCGGCCAGTTCCAGGGCCTTGGAGTTGACCATCATGGTGCCCCACATGCGGTCCAGCAGGGCCACCGGGCGGTCGGGCATGACGCTGTCGAGCCACTCGCGGCCCGGTGTCAGGCCGGCTTCGCGGAAGGTGTAGCGCACCCAGTACTGGCCGTAGATCCAGCCGCCGCCGGGGTGGCTGTCGGCATAGGCGTGGATCGCCGCCGCCAGTTGCTCGGGAGTCGGGTCTTCGATGCCCACGTCCAGGTCGTCGGCGTAGCGCGGCGCCAGGGCCAGGTCCGGGTGGGTGTGCATGTCGTGCAGCCCGGGCATGCAGAAGGCCCCGTCCAGGTCGTGCTGGCGGGTGTTGGGCCCGATCAGCGACGCCAGGGAGGCGAGGCTGCCCACCGCGATCAGCTTGCCCTGGCGGATGGCCACGGCGTCGGCCCAGGGCTGGGCCGGATCGAGGGTGTACATCCGGCCGTTGTGCAGCACCAGTTCGGCGTATTGATCGACGGCGCTATGGGTGGAGTTGAATTGGTCGGAAGCGGTCACGGGGTCAACCTCTCAAGCAGGGGGCCCTTCAAAGGTGGGCAGAAAAGTGGGCGACAAGCTCAGTTGCATTCTTGTTGTGCGGGCTACTGTGGCGAGGGAGCTTGCTCCCGCTGGGTGGCGTAGCCACCCCAATGGCCGCGACCGCGATGGCCAGGCCTTTACGACTGCTTTGCAGCCGAACGGGAGCAAGCTCCCTCGCCACAATCGGGCTGTTGTTCAGCGTTGTGCGCCCAGGGTTTCGACAAAGCCGGCGATGCGCTGGCAGGCGTCCTTCAGCACCTCGTCGGCGACGGTGAAGGAGATCCGCACGAAGCCCTCGGCGCTGGCCCCAAAGGCCTGGGCGTCGAGCACCGAAACCCCGGTGGCGCGGAACAGCTGCCAGGCGAAATCCATGCTCGACAGCCCGGTGCGGCGCACGTCCACCAGCATGAACATCCCGGCTTCCGGCTCGCGGCAATCGAGCAGTTGCACCGACTTGAGTCCGGCCACCACCAGGTCGCGGCGCCGGCGATAGACCTCGCGGGCGCTGCCGATCACTTCTTCATCCAGCTCCAGGGCCTTGAGCGCGGCTTCCTGGATAAACCCAGGCAGGCCGTAGAGCATGCACAGCAGCAGGTTGTCCAGGTGCCCGACCAGGGCGGGCGGGGCGATCACCCAGCCCACGCGCCAGCCGGTCATGGCGTGGGTCTTCGACAGGCTGTTGAGGATCACCGTGCGCTCGGCCATGCCCGGCATCGAAGCGATGCTCAGGTGCTCGCGGTCATAGGTCAGTTGCCCGTAGACCTCGTCGGAGATCACCCACAGGTCGTGCTTGCGCGCCACTTCGGCCACGGCTTCCAGCTCTTCGCGGCTGTAGATGTTGCCGGTGGGGTTGCACGGAGTGGCCAGGGCGATGCCCCGGGTCTTGTCGGTCAGCGCGGCTTCCAGGGCGGCGGCGGTCAGGCGAAAGCCGTTGGCCGCCGGCTGCTGGACGCAGGCGATCTGCGCACCGGAGGCATGCACGCAGGCCTCGTAGGTCAGGTACATGGGCTCGGGCACCAGCACTTCGTCGCCACTGCCGAACAGGCACAGGCAGGTGGCGAACAGACCGTTCTGCGCCCCGGCCACCAGGGCCACGTTGTCGGCGCTGACCTCGATCCCCAGCAGGCGCCGCTGCTTGGCGGCAATCGCCTCGCGCAGGGCCGGGCGACCCAGGACGTGGGTGTAATGGGTGTCGCCTTGCTCCAGGGCGGCGCTGGCGGCGGCGCTGATGCGTGCATCGGTGGCGAAGTCCGGATCACCGACGCTGAGGACGATCACGTCCTCGCCGCGCCCCCGAGCCTCGATGGCTGCGTAGTGGATGTCCCAGGCGCTGACGGATTCGCCGCTGATGCGCTGAACGAAAGGTGAGTAACGCATGCTGTTCTCCTCACGGGCCTCATTGCCCGCGCAATAAATGGGTTCAGGCCTGACGCTGGGGCCGCTGATGCTGCGAAGCGTTGCCCAGGCGTGCGCACAGGTGTTCGATGACAAAGGCCAGGACGATGTAGATCAGCGCCACCGCCAGCAGCGGTTCGTAGACCTTCAGGGTTTGGGCGCGCACCAGATTGGCCGCGCCCAGCAGGTCGGTGACCGCCACGGTGGAGGCCAATGCGGTGGCCTTGAGCAGCAGCACGCATTCGCCCACCAGGGTCGGGCGTACCAGCTCCAGGGCCCGGGGCAACCAGACCCGGCGCAAGGTCAGCCAGTAGCCCATGCCATAGGCGCGGGCGGCTTCCAGTTCGCCCCGGGGCACGGCCCGCAGGCCGCCGCGCAGCACTTCGCCGACATAGGCGCCGACACTCAGGGTCAGGGCCAGGGCCACGTACCAGAAGCCTTCACGCAGGTAGGGCCAGAGAAAGCTGCCGCGGATCGGCGGGTAGGCGGCGAACAGGCTGCCGACCCCGTAATAGAGGATGTAGATCTGTACCAGCAGCGGCGTACCGCGGAACACGCTGATGTAGAACTGCATGGGCGCACGCAGCAACGGATTGCGCGACACCCGGCCCAGGCCCACCACCACCGCCAGGGCGAAGCCGCAGATTCCGCTCAGCAGCAGGAGCTTGAGGGTGATGCCCAGGCCGCGCAGCAGCTCTGTGGAAAAACCGTTGATCCAGGAAAAGTCCATCCGAGTCTCCTAGTGCTGGGGCAGCCAGCGGTTGGTGCGACGTTCGAGCACACGGAACAGGCGGCCGGACACCAGGGTGATGACGAAATAGAAGGCCGCGACCGCCAGGTAGAACACCAGGTAATGCTTGGTGGAACCGGCCGCCTGCTTGCCCACCGAAAGCAGCTCGCTGTAGCCGACGATGCTGATCAGCGCGCTGTCCTTGACCAGCACCAGCCACAGGTTCGACAGCCCGGCCATGGCGTAGGGCAGCATGCTCGGCAGCAGGATGCGCCGCACCAGCAGCCAGCGCTCGATGCCGTAGGCCCGCGCCGCTTCGATCTGGCCGTGGGGAATGGCCTGGATCGCGCCGCGGATGATCTCCGCCGAATAGGCGCCCTGGACAATCCCCAGCACCAGTACCGCAGCGATGAAGCCGTTGACCGTGACGCTCGGCCGGTCCATGGCGGCCATGGCCATGTTCAACAGGTCTGTGCCGGCGTAGTACAGCAGCAGGATCAGCAGCAGCTCGGGCATGGCCCGGTACAGGGTGGTGTAGACGTTGGCCAGCTGTACCAGCCAACGCGGGCCCTTGAGCTTGATCAGCGCCACCAGCAGGCCGATGCCCAGGCCGAGGACGAAGGCTCCGGCGGAAATCTGCAAGGACACCAGCGCGCCCTGGGCCAGGGCGCCGAGCCAGCCGTCGGCGACGAACAGTTGGGAAAGGTCGGACAGAGAAATCATGACGTATCCAGTCAACGCCGGCGGCCCGCGCAAGCGGGCGCGCCGGACGGCTTAGTTGGCAGAGATGTCGACGCTGAAGTAGCGGCTGCGGATCTTGTCGTAGGTGCCGTCGGCCTTGAGCGAGGCCAGGGCGCTGTTGATCCGTTGCTGCAGGGCGCTGTCACCTTTGCGCAGGCCGACGCCGATGCCGGAACCGAACAGCGGGTCTTTCGGTGCCAGGCCCTTGTCTGCCAGGCCGGCCCCGGCGGTGGTCTTGAGGATCGGCTCGATGGTCAGCGCGTCGGCCAGCATCACGTCGATGCGCCCGCTCTGCAGGTCGGCGATCATGTCGTCCTGGGTGGTGTAGTAGCGCAGGGTCGAGGTCTTGCCGTAGTAGGTCTTGGCGAAGGTGGCGTTGGAGGTCGAGCCCTGCACGCCGATCAGCTTGCCCTTGAGGCCCTCGGGGGTGGTGACCAGGTCCAGGCTCTGGTCGGCGACCCACATGGCCGGGGTCTGGTAGTAGGGCGCGGAGAAATCGATGACCTTCTCGCGCTCCTCGGTGATGCTCAGGGAGTTGAGGATGGCATCGATCTGGCTCGATTGCAGGGCCGGAATCAAACCGTCCCAGGCCACTTCCTTGAGTGGGCACTGGGCCTGCATGCGTTCGCACAGAGCCTTGATCAGCTCCGGTTCGAAGCCGCTCCAGTCGCCGTTGCCGCTTTTCATCGAGAACGGCGGGTAGGGTTCCAAAGCAATGCCGAAGACGATCTTGTCGGCGGCCACCGCGTGGCTGGCCATTGCGCTGAACAGGCAACCGGTGGCGAGCACCTTGAGCAGGTTTTTCATGGCTTTACCCTTTATCGAAGTTGTTGTTTTCAAGGATTGAAGCGGGACGTCAGACGCGGTTTTCCTGGGCCATGACGAATTGCCGGCAGCGTTCGCTGACCGGGTTGAGGAACACTTGCTGCGGCGGGCCTTCTTCTTCCACCAGCCCCTGGTGGAGGAACATCACCTTGCTCGATACATCCCGGGCGAAGGCCATTTCGTGGGTCACCAGGATCATGGTGCGGCCTTCCTCGGCGATGCCCTGGATGACCTTGAGCACCTCGCCCACCAGTTCCGGGTCCAGGGCTGAGGTCGGTTCGTCCATCAACAGCACCTGGGGGCGCATGGCCAGGGCCCGGGCGATGGCCACCCGTTGTTGCTGGCCACCGGAGAGAAAGGACGGGAAGGCGTCGCGCTTGTTGGCCAGGCCGACCTTTTCCAGCAGGTGCTCGGCGTGGGCGATGGCGTCCTTGCGGTCTTCACCGAGGACATACACCGGCGCCTCGATGACGTTTTCCAGCACGCTGCGGTGGGGCCAGAGGTTGAAGCTCTGGAACACCATGCTCAATTGCGTGCGCAAGCGCGCCACCTGGGCCGGGTCGGCAACCTGCGGGTTGCCAGCGCGATCGGTCTTCAGACGCACCTCTTCACCATTGATGCGCAGGCTGCCGCTGCAGGGGATTTCCAACAGGTTGATGCAGCGCAGCAGGGTGCTTTTGCCCGAGCCGCTGGAACCGATCAGCGACACCACTTCGCCTTCATTGGCGCGCAGGGCTATGCCCTTGAGCACGTGGTGATCGGCGTAGCTCTTGTGCAGATCATCGATCGCCACCACGGGATTGACGGAGTTGGGCTGCGATTGCAAGGGTCGACCCTCTTGTTATTGTGCGATGGCCGGGCAGCACCCGGCACAGGGTAGGGCTGGAGAATTAGCTATCGATGGCCTGGGGTCAATCGAGCATTTTTAGCCCTATCCGGTAATTTTTTTCAGCAGTCGGGGATTTTTTCAGCGACGGGCAAGGCTATTGCCGGAGCACGATTGCGGCTATGGTGCGGACACTCGTTTTCTTGCAGTCGAGGCCTGATCGGTATGCGTTATCCCTCCATGACCGCCCTGCGCGCCCTGGACGCGGTGGCCCGCCTGGGCAGTGTCGCCGAAGCCGCCAATGAGCTGAACCTGACCCCCAGCGCCATCAGTCATCAGATCAAGAGCCTGGAGCAGACCCTCGGGTTCGCCCTGACCGAGCGCCAGGGCCGCAGCATTCGCATCACCTACCAGGGCGAGCGCTATGCCCGGGACATTCACCTGCTGCTGGCCAATATCCTTGAGGCCGGGCAGCGCTCCGACGGCCAGCAGGTCAGCGGGCGGCTGTGCATCAGCAGCCCGCCAGGGTTCGCTACCTATTGGCTGTGCACCCATATCGCCGAGTTCCAGGCGCTGTATCCCCAGGTCGAATTGCAGCTGGTGTCACCGCGCACGCCAGGCGACACCAGCGACAGCAGCGTTGATCTGTTCGTCGCCTACGGCATGGGCGACTGGCCCAACCAGCATGTGCAGAAGATCGTCTCCCTGCGCTATTTCCCGGTGTGCAGCCCGAGCCTGGTGAATGCCATGGGCGGATTGAAAACCCTCGACAGCCTGGACCACGCCCTGCTCCTGCACATGATCGACTACTCCGACTGGCGGGTCTGGCTGGCGGCGGCCGGGGCGCCGAATGTCGATGTGCGCCGGGGCATCGTGTTCGCCGACGCGCACTTCGTGCAGTCGGCCTGCATCGCCGGCCAGGGCATCGCCATGGGCGACAATCTGATCAGCGGCGAGGCGCTGGCCAGGGGGCAACTGGTGCAGCCTTTCGGCACCGAGATCGAATCCAACCGCGGCTACTACCTGGTGGCCGATCTGCTCAAGGCCGAGCGTCCGGTGGTGCTGGCCTTCAGCGAGTGGGTCAAGTCGCAGTTGCAAGGCATCACCCGCTTGCACCCGGAGCCCCGGCGCAATGGCAAAGCGTGAATTTTATTGAGCAATCGCGGCGATTTTTTTCGATTGTTGCCCCGCGGGTGCAGCGACTAATGTCCCTCGGCATCAGCAGGGCGCAGGGTGTCGCCCGCACATAAGAACAAGAGGAAGTAGTCGATGACCACCTGTGCCCAGTCCCTGGTGCGTTTGCTGGAAGGTTATGGCGTGGACACGGTGTTCGGGATTCCCGGCGTGCACACCGTCGAGCTGTATCGCGGCCTGCACGGCAGTCGCCTGCGCCATGTCAGTCCGCGGCACGAACAGGGCGCCGGCTTCATGGCCGACGGCTATGCCCGGGCCAGCGGCAAGCCGGGTGTGTGCTTCATCATCACTGGCCCCGGCATGACCAACATCCTTACCGCCATGGGCCAGGCCTACGCCGATTCGGTACCGATGCTGGTGATTTCCACGGTCAACCGTCGCGAACATCTGCGCCTGGGCCATGGCCATCTGCATGAACTGCCGGACCAGCGGGCGATGGTGGCCGGGGTCTGTGCCTTCAGCCACACCCTGCAAGCCCCCGCGGAATTGCCCGAGCTGCTGGCCCGGGCCTTTGCCGTGTTCAAGTGCGCTCGGCCACGGCCGGTGCACATCGAGATTCCCCTGGATGTGCTGGACATGCCCGCCACCGACCTCAACCTGATGCCCCGCAGCCTGCCCGGTGCGCCGGCGCCTGCCGGAGCTTCGGTCGACGCGGCGGTGGCCTTGCTCAACAGCGCTCATCGCCCGCTGATCCTCGCCGGTGGCGGCGCTCGGGGTTGCGCCGAAGTCCTGCGCCAACTGGCCGAGCGCCTGCAAGCGCCGGTGGCTCTGACCACCAACGCCCGCGGCCTGCTGCCCTGCGCCCACCCGTTGCTGCTCGACGGCGTGCAGTCGTCGGCCCACGGCCGGGCCCTGATCGATGAGGCGGATGTGGTGCTGGCGGTGGGCACTGAGCTAGGGGAAACCGACTACGACTTCTTCGGCCTGGGGCCGCTGCGTTTCAAGGGCTCGCTGATCCGCCTGGACATCGACCCGATGCAGGTCATGGGCGTGCAACGAGCCCATGTCGGCCTGGTGGGCGATGCCCTGGAGGGCTTGCAGGCCTTGCTGGGCAAAGTGCTGCAGCCCAGCTCTCGCGGTCGTTGGGCCGTGGACAGCGTGCAGCGGGTCAACCAGGCCGAACGTGCTGGCTGGACGCCCAAGCAACAAGGCCTGCAAGGTTTGCTCGACCTGCTGCGCGACACCCTGGGCAGCCCGATCCTGGTGGGCGACTCGACCCAGCCGGTGTATCAGGGCGCCAGCGGCTATCAGGCCCCGGCACCGGCCAGCTGGTTCAATGCCGGCAGTGGCTACGGCACCCTGGGCTACGGTTTGCCGGCGGCCATGGGGGCCAAGCTGGCACGGCCGGAGCGCCCGGTGGTGGCGCTGGTGGGGGATGGCGGCCTGCAGTTCGCCAGCAGCGAGTTGATCGCCGCCAAGGAAGCGCAGATCGGCGTGATCCTGCTGGTGTGGAACAACCAGTGCTACGGCGAGATCCGCGACTACATGCAGGCCCGGGACATCGCCCCGCTGGGGGTGGACATCCTCACCCCGGATTTCCAGGCCATGGCCCGAAGCTTTCACGTAGCGCACCATCGCGCCGACACCCCAGGGCAACTGCAGGACTTGCTGCAGACCCTCAAGGACACCCGGCAGCCGGTGATGATCGAGGTCGACGCCCGGGCCTACCTGGCCCTGGACTGATCCGCCGACCGGTTCGGCGCCCCTGCCAAGAAGAGGCGGGCGTTCAAGGAACAAGGTGGGTTACATTGGCCTCGCTCGCCAGGACGCACCTTGTCACTTGAGGATTCAGGGATGAACTGCATTTTCTGCCAAATCGTCGCCGGCACCCTGCCGGCGGCCGTGGTCTACCGTGATGAACACTGCATGGCCTTCATGGACGTGCATCCACTGGGGGCGGGGCATGTCCTGCTGATTCCCCAGTCCCATGTGGAAAAGCTCGAGCAATTGCCCGGCTTCGTCCGCCAGCACCTGTATCAGGTGTTCGACGGCCTGCTGGCCGCGCAACGGCGCGCCGGCTACGGCGTCGAAGGCACCCACTTGCTGGTCAACGATGGCCGGGCCACCAACCAGCATATCCCCCATGCCCATCTGCACCTGATCCCGCGCAAGCGTGGCGACGGCCTGGGCTTTGCCGGGCGCTTGCTGCTGCATTTCACTGGCGTGTTCGGGCGTCGCGCGAAACTGGAAGTCTTGCAGCAGCAGGCTGCCGGCATCGCCGAACAGGTGCGCGTGCCCTGGGTCAGTGAAACCCCGATAGGTGGCCGCTGATATGGATCACCGTCGCGCGCTGGCGCTGGAGTATGCGGAGCACCAATACCTGCGGACCCGGGTCCAGGGGCTGGCGAACCTGCCGGGCAATCCCCATGGGGCCAGCTTGCATGGCGAACCGGGCTGTGGCGCCTTTGTCGTCGCTGGCAATCCCAGTCCGATGATGAACCGGGTGCATGGCGACTGCGGGCAACAGGCCGGCAGTCTTGTCGATCTGATACAGACTTGCGCGGCCTACGCCCCGGCGATCGCCTTGATCGCCGAGTCGGTCAAGGTGGCGCCTGCCCTGGATCTGCAAGGGCAGCCGTTGCAGCGCCTCAAGGGCTGGACCCACGGGCAGTTGTTCGCCCCCTTGGCGGAGATTGTCGCGCCGCCTTCATTGCTGGATATCGAACCGGTGAGTGACTCGACCTTGGAAGACTTCTGCGCGCTGCATGGCGAAAGTTTCAACACCCCTGCTGCGGCGCGAACGATCAATCAGGCGGCTTTCGGCGGATTGCTCAATGAGGGGCGTGGGTACTTGTACCTGGTGCGCGAGCAGGGCATGGCGGTGGCCGGGGCGGCGCTGTTTCTCGCCGACAACGACGTGGCCTACCTGGGCACCGCCTTTACCACCAAGGCCGCCAGGGGCCAGGGTTATCACCGGGCCCTGATCGTCCATCGCTTGCAGCAGGCCGCCGCCCTCGGTGCCCAGAGTGTGGGTGCCACTGCCCTGGTGAATTCGCAAAGCCGGCGCAACCTGGAGCACTGCGGCTTGCGCCTGTCCCACCTGCAAACCCTGTATCGGGCCGTGCCTTAGTACGGGTTCTATTGCGCGGCTGGCACCGGGGCGAAGCGGATCGAGTGCAGGATCGCGTCCAGGGTCGCGAAGTCCTGGAAGAACCCCACGCTGTCAGCCACCACTTGACGCTGCCCGCTGTCGAGCAACGCCATCAGGCAGGTGCCACCATAGGCATGAAAGCCGGTTTCCTCATCGCTGATGCCGCAGGTCTGATAGGCCCGCAATCCTTTCCAGCCGGGGCCTGATAGGTCTTGCACCGGGCTGGGAGCATCCCTGCCGGCGCTGCGCATCCAGACGCCGTTCTCCTGATAGAAAAACAGCTCTTCGGCGGCCTGTTCCAGGCTGCCCTGTCGCAGGCACAGGTGGAGGGTGTATTCCTCCTGGGGGCGTTTTTTCGGGTGGTCCAGGGTGAGGCAGTTCTGCGTCTGGCTGAGCTTCCAGCCTTTGGGGTACTGCAGGCTGAATCCCGGGCCCTTGAAGCGTGGCGAATCCTTGGGTAATACCGGAATCCCGTCCTCCTCCCGCAAGGGTTCATACAGCCTGGGATCGCTGCGACAGACGGACAGCGGGCGGGCCTGGGCCTTGTGCAATTGGTCGAGGCGATGCGTCCGGGGATCAGCACTGGCGCTGACGCAGGCACAGCCGTAGCCGTAGTGGTTGTTGGTGCGCACCCATTGCTGGTCGTTGAAGGTGGGCCAGTCGCCTTCGGCCTGATAGCCGCCCTGGCTGGCAATTTCCCAGACGCCGTCACGGTCGGTCAGGGTGGCGTTGGCCGGTGTCGGGTTCTCGAACCAGCCGCAACGGCGTTCGACCTTGGCCGGCGCCGCGAACGTGGGCAGGGTGAAAACGCTCAGAAGGGTGCAAAGCATGACGCGCTGAAGCATGGAGCATCCTTGTTCGAGGGGCGGGGAGGGAACAGTGGGGCGCCGCTTGAGGCGCGTCAACCCGATAGGGGGCGTGAATGGCTACGCCTCAGGACCAGGATGGCCTGGACCCTTGTAGCTGCCTGATGTTCTGCGCAGTTAAGGCTTCGCTAAGCCTGGCCGAAACAGCGGTTGGGAAATGGCGTAATCTCGCGCCTGGCCAACGAGCCCTCCACCTGCCCTGAGGCCTGTCATGCAAAGGATGCTGTGCAGTGTTTTAAGCCTGGCGATCATCCTGTCGTCGCTGGGCGCCTGTACCACGGCGCCGGTCAGGCCAGCGGTGGAGGGCCCGCAGGTGTATGGCTACACCCTTAATCAGCCCTTGAGCCGTGAGCAGGTGCAGCGGCTGACTGACACCGGCAAGCACTATATCGGGCCCCTCAAGCTGTATCAGCAGGTGTTGCCGGACGGCAGTCAGTTCGATTTCTACACCGACTACCGCAAGTGGCTGGATACGCTGGCCCGTACCAGCCGGGAGTTCCCTGCCGAGAGCGATTGCCAGGCGGCCCAGCAGGCGGACCAGATGCAGCTCACCACCCTGATCGATGACTTCAACGCCCGTCAGGCCCGCCCGGCGGGAGTGCCGCGTCAGGTGGGGGAGGTCTATGCCGTCCGGGCGCTGGACGCCTGTCAGCGTGTCGCTGGCCAGGGGCCCGGAGCACAAGCCTTTCGCTACACCCTCTGGGCCACCCTGCAAACCGAAACGGCAGCCCATGAGCACGACTTTCAGCGCAAGGTCGAGGACCCGCATGCCCAGGCCCGGGACATCACGCAGGCGATACTCCTGTTGCCCTTTGTCGCGCTGGGCGCGTTCATGGGGGGCGGCTGCACCGATTTTCAGTCGCAACCGGATGATGGCGACGGCTACTGCGCCCGGCAGCGCGCAGGGGCAAGTAAATGAAGCACCAGGATCAATAGCGCCACTTGCGGCCCAAGTCTTCGCCGTAGCGCTGGCCGCTCAGCGCTACGGCGCCGTCATCGTCGGCATGCACCTCGGCCAGGCACAGCAGCACCAAGGCATCTGCCCAGGTAGCCACCACCTGATGTGCCCGCTGTCGAGCAACGCCATCAGGCAGGTGCCACCAGCGGCGGGTAAGCCGGTTTCCTCGTCGTTGATGCCACAGGTTGCAACATGGAGCGTCCTTGTTCGCTGGGTGATGGGGCGGAGCTGGAGTACTCTCGCTCCAGGCTATTCAGTCGTTCATGGAAATCAGGGAGATTTTATGCAAAGGGGGCTGTGCACAGTAGTGAGCCTGTCGCTCATCGTTTCATCCTTGGGCGGATGCGCTTCGCAAGCCAAACCCAGAGTGGCGGGCCCTCAGGTTTATGGTTACACCCTCAATCAACGGCTCTCCGTTGACGAGTTCAAGGCGCTGTCCGATACGGGCCTGGAGACGATGAGCGGGCTCTCGATCTACGAGCTGAAAGCCCCTGCGGGTGCCAAGCTAAGTCTGTATCTGGAGCGCACCTTGTGGGTGGATAGAGTTGAGAAACTCAGCGGCCCATTCGAAGTCGCAAGTGATTGCGAAAATGCCTTCAAAGATGAGTCTGCGCAGTTGCAGGCGACGATTGCCGAGTTCAACTCCCGTCGGGCACGCCCGGGCGGGGCGCCTCGTCAGGTTGGAGATATCTACGCCAGCCAATCGACGACCCCTTGCGAGCGTAAAGGCGGAAGAGACACGGATGCCCAGAGCTACCGTTATCGGCTCGCTGCCAGCCTGAGCACCGAAACCGCGCCGGTAAAACACGGACTGTCGGAAAAGGTTGAAAACGCCTACATGGGTATGTGGATGGGCATCTTCACCATTGTTCTCTTGCCTTTTGTATTGGTTGGCGCAGCAGTAGGCGCCGTCACTGACTGACCGCTCAATAGCGCCACTTACGCACCAGGTCTTTGCCGTAGCGCTGGCTGATCAGCGCTTCGGCGCCGTCATCGTCGTCATGCACCTCGGCCAGGCACAGCAGCATCAGGGCATCCAGGTACTCCTCGGGCGAGTCGAAGAAGCGCGTCAGCGCTGTGCCTGTGTCGTGGTCGAAGTAGTAGACCGCGCCGCTTTCCCGGTGGAAGCAGAACAGGTTGCCGTTGCCCAGGTAGTCGCCGAAAGCGATCAACTGGTGCGCCAGCGCCAGGTCCAGATCGCTCTCGGGGATATCGACGATGCCGGGGTAGGCTTCCAGCAGTGGCTGGATGCAGAGGTTGCCGGGCTCGACGCTGCAGAGGGTTTCCGCCAGGGACAGCACCCCCAGCTGCCGGTGATAGTCGCGTAGCGAGGGAGGCAGCGGACAGCCCAGGCGCTGCTCCAGGGCCTGCAGGGCGTCCTCGCCAACCGGCGTCAGTTGCGGCTCGTTGACGTGGCCTTCCCATAGCGCGCCATAGGCGCCGATGACCGCCAGGTACCAGTTCAGCCGCGCGACTTGATCAGGCAGTTCGGGCCAGGCCAGGGGCGGGCAACCGGCGGGAGGCCATTGTTCGGGGATGGTTTGATCGGTCATGCAGCGTCCTTGCAAGGGCGGGAAGGGGCAGCTTTTATCCATGGCTTGAACAGATGGGTCAAGCCTGATGAGCGCTGCGGACATTGTTGGCGGTAAGGTCCGGACCTAGCCTGTGCTTTCGATCTTGAATTCATAAGGGAGGACCGCCCAATGACCTTGCAAGCGGGAGTCATCGATGCCTGGGCGCAGCCGGCCAACGGCCGTGCCCGGGCGCTGTTGCCGGAAGTGGCGCGGTTGTTCGAGAAGTCCGGGGCCGCGCATTTGCTGGACCAGGCCTTGAGCATTGAGCACACCGTGGAACTGATGGACCAGGCAGGTGTGGAGAAACTCATGCTCTCGGCCTGGTGCCGGCCCGAGGGCTGGGTGTTCAGCAATGATGAGATTGCGGCTTATACCCGGGCCTTTCCCGAACGTTTCGTCGGCGTGGCCACGGTGGACCTGAGCCGGCCCATGGCGGCGGTGGCCGAGCTGGAGCGGGCCGTCAAGGAGCTGGGCTGCAAGGCCCTGCGCATCGTGCCCTGGTTGTGGAAACTGCCACCCAATCACCGCCTGTATTACCCGCTGTATGTGAAATGCATCGAGTTGGGTATTCCCTTTTGTACCCAGGTTGGTCATACCGGGCCGCTGATGCCTTCGGAAACCGGGCGGCCAGTGCCTTACCTGGATGAGGTGGCCCTGGACTTTCCCGAACTGGTGATCGTTGGCGGGCATATCGGGCATCCCTGGACCGACGAGATGATCGGCCTGGCCTGGAAGCACGACAACATCCACATCGATACCTCCGCTTATCTGCCCACCTACTACCCTGCGCAGTTGCTGCATTTCATGCGCACTTATGGTCAGGACAAGGTGCTGTTCGGCAGCAACTTCCCCCAGCTGTCGCTGAAAAAATGCCTGGAACAGGTGCAAGCTCTGGAACTTCCGCCGGCCATTGCGGACAAATTTCTCCAGGGCAATGCCCGTCGGGTATTCGGTTTGTAAGCGTCGGCATCAGGCGCCCACCCCCCCGGGCGCCTGGACGCCGTTGCCGCGTGCGGCAGCGGTTTTTCTGGTGGGAGGTTTCTTGTTATCGTGGCCTCCCTCTTTCACGGACGAATATCGAGACAGCCCATGGCTAACTCCACCCCGTCACGCCTCGGCAAGATCCTCCAGGGTCTGCTGTTTGTTCTGATCGGCATCGGCCTGTTGGTCATCGCCGTCAACCTCACCCTCGACCGTCGCGAATTTATCGCCAGTGCCCAGACCGCCGACGGTATCGTCAGTGATCTGAACGCCGGTGGCTCGCACCCCGAAATTGCCTTTACTACCGGCAGCGGTGAGAAAATTTCCTACCCCCAGGGCGGCTTTATCTTCGGCTACCAGAAAGATCAGCCGGTGCGGGTGTACTACCAGCCCGAGCGACCGGCCAACAGTGCGGTCATCGATGACCCCGCAGCGCTCTGGGCGACTCCTGGCGTGCTGGGCCTGATCGGTCTGGTATTCGCCCTTGCCGGTCTTGTCGCTGTCGTCAGCCAGCGCGGTCGCCGCGCGCCCCAGCCATTAAAAGGACTTTGAATTCATGAGCTACAACATCCCCATCCCGGTCAATGAGAGCCGCTGGCAGTACCAGACCGCCAGCGGCGGCGGTTTGACCGTGGCCTTGGTGGCGGGCAGTGGCGGCTCGATCATCCTGCGCTCACCTCAGGGCCAGGATGTCAGCTATCGCTATGGCGGGCTGGGCGTGGGCGTGGGCTTCGGCGCGCGTCTGCCGCGCTTCGGCAAGATCAATTTCCAGATCAAGGGCAAGAGTGTCGCCGGCGCCGGCGCCGCCGAAGCCTTCCCCAGCACCGGCAAGGTGTTTGTCAGCGACGCCCTGGTCAGCCGTGACCTGACCAGCGACGACATCACCGGCCCCTGCATGTACACCGAAGTCGCCGCCGGTCTGGTGGTGGGCGGCTCGGCCACGGCGCTGCTGTTCGGCCTGGATCCGAAACTGCTGGCGCTGGCGGTAGCCTTGAATTCCAACCCGGCGACGTCGCTGATTGCCTCCTCCACGGTCAATCAGAAACTGGTGCAGTCCGCCAAGGGCGCGGTGGTCATGGCCGGCATGAATGCCGGCGTGCAGGCCGGTGGTGGCGTTGGGGTGTTCATGGGCTATCTGTTCTAGGAAAGGCCCACTGGCGTGCCTGGACTCACAGGCGCGCCAGGCAGTGTTGAAGAATGTCCAGGCCTTCCTCGAACACCTCCGGTTCCGTGGTCAGCGGCGCCAGCAGGCGGATGATGTGCCGCGACTTGCCGCTGGGCATCAGCAGCAACCCGGCTTCCCGGGCGCTGCCGAGCAGGGTGCTCAGGTGCTCCGGCGCCGGTTCGCCGCGGGCGTTGACCAGCTCGATGCCGCGCATCGCGCCGACCCCGGTCAAGCGGCCCAGAAAGGTGCTCAGCCGATCGGTTTTCCAGGCCTCATAACGTTGCACAATCGCCTGTTCCTGGCGCTCGCCCCAGGTTTGCAGGTGCTCGTCGGTCATTTCCTCCAGGGTCGCCAGTGCTGCCGCGCAGGCAATCGGGTTCCCCGAGTAGGTGCCGCCCAGGCCGCCCTTGGGCAGCACGTCGAGCAATTCCTTGCGCCCCACCACGGCCCCCAGTGGCAACCCGCCGCCAATGCTCTTGCCCAGCAGGATCAGGTCCGGCTCGATGCCCAGGCGCGAGAAGGCAAAGCGCTGTCCGGTGCGGCCGAAGCCGGACTGGATTTCATCGGCGATCAACAAAATGCCATGTTCGTCACAGAAGTTGCGCAAAGCCCGGGCGAAGGTCGCGTCCAGGGCCAGGAAGCCGCCTTCGCCTTGCACCGGTTCGAGGATGAAGCAAGCCACTTCCTCGATGTCGATTTCCACACTGAACAGGCGCTGCATGGCCTTCAGCGCTTCGTCGCAGCTGACGCCGTTGTCGGCGCTGGGGTAGGGCAGGTGATACACCGGTCCAGGCAGCACGCCGACCTTCTGCTTATAGGGCGCCACCTTGCCGTTGAGGTTGAGGGTGGCCAGGGTGCGCCCGTGAAAGCCGCCGTCGAAGGCGATGACCGCGCTGCGCCCAGTGGCCCCGCGGACGATCTTCAGGGCATTTTCCGCGGCTTCGGCGCCGCTGTTGGTGAGCATGCCGCTGACCGGGTAACGCACCGGGATGAAGGCCGCCAGGCGTTGCATGAACTCGATGTAGGGCTCGTGCTGCGCGGCGTTGAAGGCGTAGTGGGTGAGCCGGGTGGCCTGCTGCTGAATGGCCGCGACGATACGTGGATGGCAATGCCCAAGGTTGAGCACGCCGATACCGCCGACGAAGTCGATGTAGCGTTTGCCGTCGCTGTCCCAGACCTCGGCGTTGCGCCCGTGGCTGAGGCGGATCGGGTGAACGGTGGAAATTGAACGGCTGATGTTCTCGTGGCTCATGGATGCGGGCTCTGGGTGCCGGAAACGAGCCGTTATCTAAGCCGGGGCCGGGGGGCCGGGACAAACGAAATAAAGTCGCCGGGTCAGTATGAAAATTCCCGATGTGCCGCAGCCTCTACTTCACTCCTGTTGCGCCCTGCGCCGGTTGCGCAGATGCCGTACCAGCGCCATCAGGGCCACCAGCGCTATTACCCCGAGGAAGATCGGCAGGCGATAGGGCTTCAGGTCACCGAGGAAATGCTCCAGGGCTTCGCCAGCCCAGTAGCCGCCGCTGACGAACAAGATGGCCCAGACCGCCGCGCCCAGTACGTTGAGCAGGGCGAAGCGCCAGGGCGCCAGGCCGCTGGCGCCGATCACCATGGGGCCGACCAGGCGCATGCCGTAGAGAAAGCGCACGGCGAACACCGAGGTCGATGGGTAGCGCTGGATCAGCCCCTGGACCCGTTCGATGGCCGCCTGATGGCGCTTGAGCCTGGGCAACAGGCGCGCCCCGGAATAACGGCCGGTCCAGAACAGCAACTGATCGCCGAGGATGCCGCCCAGGGTGGCCCAGCCGATCACTTGCGGCCACTGCAGGCTGCCCTGATGCGCCGCCATGCCGCCGAGGATCAACACGGTTTCGCCCTCCAGCAGGCAGCCGATGAAGATCACCCAGTAGCCGTAGGCGGCGATCAGGGCGTTGAGGTCGAGGTGTTCGAGCATGGGCAAGGGCTTCCGCAGGAGGCATGAAAACAAGCCGGGCGGTGATCAGGTTACACATGGCTCTGATTCCCTTCACCGGCACAAGTGCCCGGGATCTTCCAGTGCAGGTACCGCCAGGGCGCCGGCCAGTCCATCAGAACCTAGCGTAGACGCCAGCTTCGGCGGCGGACAAGGGTGGGCCTACGGGCCATTGCTTGCGTGGAGCAAACTGGGTTCGGCGGGTGTGTGAAAGCCCCTTTGATTGCAGACTGGATGCGCGAGCAGGATCAGTCGTTATCTGCGTCGGCTTGCTCGGCCCAGGCGGACTTGGACGAGGGATAGCGTACTTCAACCTGGGCGCCGGCTTGAATCAGGGCCTCCTGCCAGACCCTGAACTGTTGCGGCCAGGCCTGGATCACCTTGAAGGGGAGGCCGGTCAGCAAGTTTCTGGCCACGTTGGGGCTGAGGCCCATGGCTTGCCTGATCAGCGCGAAGATCTTCGCGGGGTTGGGGCCCACCTCGGTGATCCAGAGTGCTGGATCACTGGAGGCGAGGGGCGGGTAGTCCGCAAGCGGAGCATACTGCCGGGTGAGCGCTGCCCTGGCATCGCTATAGCTCAGCGAAGCCAGGGCCCGGGCACTGGCCAGATGTTCATCGCAGAACCACTCGTAGCCATGAGGGTGCCCCGCGCACCCTTGGCCCAGCGGGCGATAATCGGCGAACTGCACCATGCCACCGCCAGTTCCGGCATGGCACATCTCCGAGGAAAAATCGTTGTGGCACAGGTCGCATACGGGTGGCTTCATCGATCGATCACTCTGGGCATGCTCGGCCTCTGGGCTGAGGTCACGCAGTCTGCCCCAACACCCACGCCCAGAACATCCCCGCCATGTACAAGCCCAGCCCGAACACCGAATGCGCCATCAGGCTGCGCAGCCGGGCCACATTCGGCTTGGGCATCTTGCTCGCCGCGACACCTGCGCCCATGCCCGGTTGCATCAGCAGGAACGGCGCCGCCACCGTCAATACGCCGATGATCAGGGCCGGTGCCAGGGTCGGTTGGCGCGCCCACTCCAGGCCGCAGACCAGCAGCAACAAAGCGGCGAAGACCACGCCGATCAGGTAGTGAGCCAGCCAGCCAAGAGCATGTTCCCCGGGTACCGCGTTGGCCTGGGCAATGCTCTGGTGCAAGAACTGGCCACGAGGAAAGTGGCCGATCCAGCGTCCGACCATGGCCCAGTTAGGCCCGGGAATGTTCAGTGCCTTGGCCAGAAACAATGTCCACAGATCGAGGATCAAGGTCGCGCCGAAACCGATCAGCAACGCCGGTAAAATCAATGCCAGGTACTCATGCATAACGACTCCTTGCTGCGCGATGGGCAGCGATTCAGATTGGCGTATGGGTGTGATAATGTTTCATTCAATTAATTTATTGAATGATTGATAAGTCAGCAGGAGCTGTCAATGACCGATTCGTTTTCCCCCCAGCAGCCTCTGGCGGACATGGCTGAGCTGGCGCGCATTCTCGGCCACCATCACCGGCTGATCCTGCTGCAGCACATCGCTCGCGGCGAGCTGCCGGTGGAGCGTCTGGTGGAAGCCTCGGGCCTTTCGGTGGCCAACACCTCCCAGCATCTGCAGCAGTTGCGGCGTGGCGGTTTCGTACAGACCCGGCGCGATGGCAAACGGGTGCTCTACAGCCGGAGCCCGGGGCCGCTGGCGGGGCTGTTGGACGCTTTGCGTCAGTACGTCGATTACAACCATGGGCTGATTCGCCAACTGCTGACCGATAGTGAGCAGCAGCCGGTGCGACTGGAGGGTATTTCCCGTGAAGAACTGCGCCAACGCTTGCAGGAAGGCGGCATGACCCTGCTGGACGTGCGCTCAGCGGAAGAGTTCGCTCAAGGACATTTACCCGGGGCAGTCAACATTCCGCTGGATGATCTGGAACAGCGTCTGGCCGAACTGCCTGCCGATCAGGATCTGGTGGCCTACTGCCGTGGCCCGTACTGTGTGCTGTCACACAATGCCGCTGCCCTGTTGCGGGCCAAGGGCTTCAAGGTGCGGCGCCTGGAGCAGGGGTTCACCGATTGGCAAGCGGCGGGATTGGGGGTGGAAACCAGCGAGTAAAAGCGCCACCTGGGCCGGCATACAGGACATTGCCTAGGGCGTCATGATCCATATCAACAGGGTTTTCAGAAAAATCCGCTACAAGGGCAACAGGCTCGGACCCACAAGGTATCGAGCTCCGGGCCCGCACCCTGAGGGCCGGGATAACCAATAAGAACCTTTGTGGACATCGGCCGAGGGGACCACCCCAGGCGGATTTTAAAGGAATAACCTGATGGCTTTCTCTCTGTCGCGCCTGTCCCTGCTGGGCGCCGCGTTGCTCTGCGTACCTCTTTTGCATGCCAGCGAGCCGACCCCGGCAGCGGCGCTTTCCAGCCCCGACTCCGAGTTGATCCAGCGTGGCCAATACGTGGCTCAACTGGGCGATTGCATTGCCTGCCACACCGCCAAGGGCGGGGCCACCATGGCGGGTGGCCTGGAGCTGAAGACGCCCATGGGCACCATCTACTCCAGCAACATCACCCCGGATAAAGACACCGGTATCGGCCGCTACAGCTTCGAAGAATTCGACCGCGCCATGCGCGACGGCGTCACCCCTGACGGCAGCCATCTGTACCCGGCCATGCCGTATCCGTCCTACGCCAAGATGACCGAAGAGGACATGCACGCCCTCTACGCCTACCTGATGCACGGCGTGGAGCCGGTGGCCCAGGGCAACCTGGAAGCCGACATGGGCTTCCCCTTCAACCAGCGCTGGGGCCTGTGGTTCTGGAACCTGGCCTTCGTCGACAAACAGCCGTTCAAGCCCGATCCAGCCAGGGACGAGCAACTCAATCGCGGCGCCTACCTGGTCCAGGGCCTGGGCCATTGCGGTTCCTGCCACACGCCACGGGGCATTGCCTTCCAGGAGAAGGCCATGAGCGATACCGAATCCGGCGGCCGGCACTACCTGGCCGGCGAGACGGTGGAAGAGTGGCGGGCCCTGAGCCTGCGCAACCTGTGGACCGTGGAAGACACGGTGCAATTGCTCAAGACCGGGCAGAACCGCTTCGCCACGGTGTCCGGCAACATGGCCGATGTGATCCACCACAGCACCCAGCACTTCACCGACGCCGACCTGACCGCCATCGCCGCCTACCTCAAGTCCTTGCCGGCCGGTAAGGACGATCTGCCCATGCCTGCGGTGGCCCTGACTCCGGCGGCCCCGCCGAGCAACCTGTTCACCTCCCGCGGTGGCCTGGGCTACGCGCAGTTCTGCTCCGACTGCCACCGTCAGGATGGCGCCGGCGTGCCGCAGATGTTCCCGTCCCTGGCGGGCAACCCCAGCGTCGCCTCGGCCAACCCGACCTCCTTGCTGCACATCACCCTGACCGGCTGGCAGACCGCGCAGACCGCGGCTCATCCGCGGGTCTACACCATGCCTGGCTTCGCCCAGCTGGCGGATGGCGAGATCGCCGAAATCCTCAGTTTCATCCGCAGCAGCTGGGGCAACAACGGCTCGGCCATCAGCGCCGAGCAAGTGAAAAAGATGCGCGCGCAATTGAGCCCGCAAGTGGAAAGCACCCTGTTCGAAACCCCGCGCCTGGCCAACCTGCTGGCGGCACCGAATGCCGAGCAAGTGGTGCGCGGCATGCGCCTGCACCTGGAAACCAAGGCCCTGCTGCCGGACAACGTCGGCAACTCGCTGAACTGCACCAGCTGCCACCTCAACGCCGGCACCGTGGCCGACGGTTCACCCTTTGTCGGTGTCTCGGCGTTCTTCCCCGGCTATGCGCCGCGGGCGGGCAAGACCATCACCCTGGAGGAGCGCATCAACGGCTGCTTCCGGCGTTCCATGCATGGCAAGCCGCTGCCGGTGAACGGTGCCGACATGCAAGCCATGGTGGCCTATTTCGAGTGGATGAAAATGAACACTCGTCCCGAAGACAAGGTGGCCGGGCGTGGCGTGGGCAAGATCGACCCGGCTCTCAAGCCCAACGCCGACAACGGCAAGCGGGTGTACGCCAAGCAATGCGCGGTGTGCCATGGCGCGGATGGCGAAGGCCTGAAACGTGCCGACGGCAGCCTGATCTTCCCGCCGTTGTGGGGCGATCAATCCTTCAACATCGGCGCCGGCATGGCCCGTACCTACACCGCCGCGGCCTTCGTCAAACGCAACATGCCGATTGGCTTCCACGAGAAATTCCCCCTGGGCCAGGGCGGCCTGTCGGACCAGGAAGCCCTGGACGTGGCCGAGTACTTCTCGCACCAACCGCGTCCGGACTTCCCGGACAAGGTCAAGGACTGGCCCAATGGCGGCCGTCCGGCGGACGCCCGCTACTGATCGCTGCCGCAGACTGCAACGAGGCCCTCAAGAGCGCGCGCTCTTGAGGGCTTCGCGGTCTTTGGTGGCCGCTGCGGATTGTGCAGAAAAGTCTGTGGAGGCGCAGTGGCGCCGCGGTAAGATCGCCGTCCTTTGCCCGCCGTCCGAGCGGGCGGTCCTTCAAGGATGAATCATGCGGCTTCGCTCGATCCTGTTGCTGACCCTGTCCCTGGGGCTCGGCGGTTGTGCCTTTGTTTCTGCGCTCAAAGCGACCACTGTCAGCTACCGGGTACCGGCCGATGCCGGTGAAACCGCATTGATCCGCATTGTGGCCCAAGGGATGGTCCGTGGCGTGCCCTACAGCGATTGCATCGACTGGAGCAAACCGGCGTCGGGGCTGATGGTTCGCCCCCATCGCGGCATCGCCAATCCCAACTTCCGCAACCTGCACATTCCGATGACCGCTGCCACCGATCGCATGCGGCGCCAGGAGGGCTTTGGCGCCAACGAGCTGAAGATCCCGGCCAATCGTCCGTTCGCCTTCATGTTCTACAACACGGAACCGGGGATGAGTCGGGACTACCGCGCAGTCTGCGAACAGAGCGTGACCTTCGTGCCCGAGGCCGGCGCGACCTATCAGATGGAGTTCCTCCAGGACCAGATGTGCACCGCCCGGCTGCGCAAGATCGATGAGCGTGGCGAGGCGCTGCCGGACCTGGTGGTTCTGCGGCCCACCGGTTTTTGCCGGGCCGACGCGCAATAGGGCGTGAACCTAGGGGGCGTCGTAGTGCTTGCAGATTTCTTCCCAGATGTAGGCGCCGCGAAAGCGGATCCAGCGGATGAACAAGCGCCCGCGAAACGCCTGCCAGCGGCTGTTGCGCCGTAGCGCAAGGCTTGCCTCGATCTCCTCCAGCAAGGGCTCGCGAGCGAAGCCCATCCAGATTTCCGGGATCACCGCCATCAGGTTGACGTAGCACACCGGCGCGACCTCTTCGTAGAGAATGCGCTCGACCTCGGCTCGGTCATAGTTCTGGGTTTCGCGGGCGATGTAGGCGTAGTCCACCTCGTTGTCCACAAAGGCGTCCGATAACACGTAGCGAATATCGTCCCGCTGCTTCGGGGTGATGTCTGATGCCACGCGGTGCTCCTTCCTTGGGCTTTCGGGGATCTGCCTGGCGCGCTGGCGAATTCTATCTTGGGGCGATCATCCGGGTCGGCGCCGTGCCATTGGCATTGTGCTGGAGAATGGCCACCGGCTGCCCCTGCGGATTGAAAAACACCTGACCTATCCCTGAGGAATTCCACAGCCGCTCGCCGGCTTCGGCATGCTCGGGCACGTGGGGCATGACCTTCATCCGTCGGCGCTTGGTGAACCAGTTCAACGGCGAGCGCGGCGAGTAGAGCCAGCGGTTGAGACGGTCGAACCATTCCAGCAGGGCGGCGGGGAATTCGTTCTTGATGCCGCTGCTGGTGATCTGCCAGATCCGCGGGCCGCCTTTTCGATGGCGGATCAGCACTTCGTAGACGAAGGAATAATGCACATCGCCGGAGAGAATCACGTAGCTGCCCGGGGTTCGCGAGTGGCGGAAGATGTTCAGGATCACCTGGGCCGATCCGCGGTGGGCCATCCAGTTTTCCGCGTCCACCAGCAGCGGGTAGCCGCACCAGCTGAAGACTTTCTGCACCGTCTCGATCAGCTTGACGCCGAAGATCGGCGCCGGTGAAACGATGATCGCCGAGGGGTGATCCAGCAGTTCCTGTTGCAGTTCGCACAGGGCCTCCCAGTCCAGCAGGCCCGAAGGCTGGCCCAGGTTGGACTCGCTGCGCCAGCGTCGGGTGCGGGTGTCCAGCACCACCAGGGGCGGGGTGCTGGGCAAGACGTACTGCCACTGTTCAAAGCGCAGCAGCCGGTCGATCAGAGCGTCCTGGGCCCGAGGTTCCAGCAGCTGCTCCGGGCCTTGTGGCGTGGCGCTCAAGGCGCGCACCTGTTCCAGCAGTGGCGCGAACGCATCCGGGTTGTTGCCCCAGCCCTGGCACAGCATGTATGCCAGCAGGGCGTTGCCGATGATGCGCTTGGAGAAGGGATGGCCGTAGGCGGTTGCTTCCCACTGGGCGCTGAGGTTCCAGTCATCGGTGATGTCGTGGTCGTCGAAGATCATCAGGCACGACAGGTGGGCGAAGACCCGCGCGGCCCCCTTCAGGCCCAGGACAAAATCCTCGATGCGCTGCTGTTCCCGGTTGTAGCGCTGCTGTTGCTCCGGCGGCAGTCGTGGCGGCTTGGGCGCGATCAGGGTCCAGGGCACCGGCGACCAGACCAGCAAGTACATGGCCAGCACCTCGGCGAAGGTCACCAGGTGGTTGTCGGCATTGCTGCTGGTGAAGATCGGTTTTTTCACTCCGCCGAAAAACCGTTCGCGCAGGGTTTCATTGCTCTTCAACGCCGGGAGCAGTTCGGCCCGCTGGTAGTAGCTGGCGCCATGGCGGTACAGCGCCTGACTGTCGGCCACCACGGCGCCGTCCAGTTGTTCATCGAACAGCCCGAGGCGCTCGATCAGCGCATGGATGGACCGCAACATGGGCCCGGCCACATCGTCGGCGTAGATCTGGTCGCCACTCATCATCAGCAAGGCCGGGCGCTGCGCGGGCTCGGGTCGTTGCGCCAGCAGGCGATCGACACACAGCAGACCATCGCTGGACGGGTGATGGGGCTTGCGGCAGGAGCCGTGCAGCAGGTTGTCGATGCGGCTGTGGAGCACGAACTCCGCAGTCCTGGCGTCGCCATACAGCAGGTGCGGTGCCCAGTCGGCAATGGATCGGGCGCCGTCCTCGGCGTCGTTGATCAACAGGTCATAGGCAATCGCCACGTCCTCGGGCAGGGCGTTGTCCAGGGGCACATCGATCAGATGGATAAAGGCCTGGCGCCCGACGGGGATGACCTGGCATTGCTGCTGATCGAGGGCCAGCTCCAGGGCCGGTCCGCCCGTGGGCTGCAGGCGCAGGGTCAGCGGCAATGCCCTTGAACCCACCAGCCACAGCAGCAGCCGCGTCGGCTCCAGGCGGCGCAGCAGCGGGCCAGCGAGAACAGGGGGCAGGGCAGGATTGGGCGCGGACGGGGACATGTGCAGCATGGGCTCTGGCGGTTGCAAAGGGGGCGAAATACTAGCGCAGCCGATGTCGAAGAAACGTCGGCTGCGGGCGCAGGAGCCAGGCTTTTGTATCCGATTATTTACTGGCGCTGGCCAGCATCACGCCGAATCCGAGAAAGGTCATCCCCGACAGCTTGCCGACGATCCGCGCGCCCCGGCGGCTCGACAGCCAGCCCCTGGCGCTGTTGGCCATCAGCGCATAGCCGCTGTGCAGCGCAATCACCAACAGGCTGTAGCTGGTCACCAGCAGCAAGAACTGGCTGTAGTAATTGCCGTGCGGCTGGATGAATTGGGGAAACACAGCGAGAAAGAAGAATCCGGCCTTGGGGTTGAGCAACTGGATCGACAGGGCTTCGACAAAGCGCCGTCCCGGCCTGGCCTCACTGTCTTTGAGGGTTGGAACAAAGCTTTGAGTGCGCCACATTTTTATCCCCAGATACAGCAGGTACAGGGCTCCGATGTACTTGAGCAAGGTAAAGGCGGTGGTCGAGGCCGCCAGCAGCAAACCGAGGCTGCTGGCGGAGATGCCCGCTACCACCAAGGCACCCAAAGCGATGCCGAAAATCCCCGGCAGCGCTCCGGCCCAACCGTGGCGCAGGGCGTTGGACAGGGTCAGTACCACCCCGGGGCCAGGGCTGAGGATGGTCAGGGTAGCCAGCAGTAAAAACAGTCCGTAACTCGCCATGGGGCACTCCGCAATTGGACATCGAGGAGCGCAGCGTGCGCTGCGGTTGGCGACCTGACAAACGCTTTAATTGCACGGCGGCTGTGCCTAAATCAGACCCATGCCCAAGCGCGGTGTCAGGCGCCGCTGGCCGGCAACGGCGCCAGGTTATCCACAGCGTCCTGGCGAATCTGCGCCAGCATCCACTCGATAAACACTTGGGCTTCGGGCGCGGCATCGGCGGCGAGCGCGTAGTAGTAGCGGGTCAGCGGCTGGCGCAACGCCGGCAAGGGGCAGACCAGCCGGCCGCTGGTCAGGTCCTTGGCCAGCAGTGACGCGGGACACAGCGCCAGCCCCAAACCGTCGACACAGGCCTGGAGCACGAAGTGCATATGGTCGAAATGCAGGGTCGGCGACTGGCGCAGCGGCTTCAAGGCGCAATGCTCCAGCCACTTTTGCCAGTCGTTGGCGCGGGTACGACTGACCAGCAGGGTATGGCGCGTCAGGTCCTTGGGGCTGTTGAGCGCCGTGGTCTGCAACAGTGAAGGCGCCGCCACCAGCACAACTTCATCCTCCAGCAAGCATTGGGGTTGCAGCGCTGGCGCCCAGCCCGAACGCCCGCGGCGAATCACCAGATCGAAGGTTTCCCTGGCCGGATCGGGGAGCAGGGTGCTGGTCACCACCTCCGGCTGGATCTCTGGATACAGCGCCATGAACTGTGGCAAGCGCGGAATCAGCCAGCGCACCGCGAAGGACGGTCGCACGTTGATGATCACCTTGCGCAGCGCCGCGCCACGGCGCAGCGAGACAGCAGCGGTGGCGATCTGGGTCAGGGCTACGCTGACCTGTTCATAGAAGGCTTGCCCGGCAGGGGTGAGCACCGACTGGCGGATGCGCCGCTCGAACAGCAGCACCCCTAGGTGCTCTTCCAGCAACTTGATATGGCGGCTCACCGCGCTGTGGCTCACGTGCAGTTCTTCAGCGGCGCGGCTGAAACTCTCGTGGCGAGCGGCGGCAGTAAAGGCGCGGACGGCGTTCAGGGGCGGCAGGTCAGTGATCATGCGTCTAATTTAGTCACCTATGCGGCGCAATAAAAGCGTTTGTCAGTGCCACATCGTTAACGTCCATCGCGAGCAAGCTCGCTCCTACAGCAGTCACTGACATCCAGCATGGTTGGAGATAGTGATGGTCATAGCCTTGGCAAAGGCACCAAGCAATTCCGCAATAGAATCCACGAAACATCTCGCGCCAAAGCCTTGGTTGAACACTTCGGGTATCTCGCTAGGCTTGGACTGTCGCTGCCAATTCAGCGACCGGGCCTGGAAATCCGAGGAAACAATAGGCGCACAGACGCCACCATGGATTAGACTGCTGGCGCTTTTTTGCACACGCATTTCTTTTCATGGCGGCTGTGCGCGGGAGGTCTTCGGGCCTGCCGGGTTTCCTATTGTCCCGGTTTCCAGCCTGCGCACAGCTGCCACCCTTTCGCCTGGAAACGAACGTGGCAGCACTTCAAATAGGAGTGAGTTCCATGGACGTTGCGACTCAGTATCTTCCCTCTACCACCCCTTGCACCGAGGCCCACGCCGGAGGTGCGCAATGACCATCAAGACCCTCGGCCATGTCACTTTCGCCGCCAGTGGTGAAGCCCAGCATCCGCTGTTTCGGGTCAACCCGGACGTGCCGCTGCGCGAAGCCCTGGAGCAGGTGTCGCAATTGCTGTTTCACGCCAAGCATCTGGCTCGGGACGCGGCGTTGGAGCGGGATGACCGCTATGCTTGGGCCGCTCATTACTTCAGCGAGATGGGCAAGGCGATTGTCGATGATTTGTGCCTGGGGAGCTGGCCGGCTGCCGGGGAGGGGCAGCGCGCGGGTTGAAGTGACGCTATAGAGGTCTGTGCAGGCGCAGGGGAGCCTGGAGGTGAGTCGTTCCCCGCCTGTGATTCTGTAGGAGCGAGCTTGCTCGCGATGATGCTGAGAGCGCCGCCTTCTTCCCGGCGAACCTGCGTCATCGTTGACGTCCATCGCGAGCAAGCTCGCTCCTACAGGTCAGGCCGAGGCTTTGTGTTCTTCGCCGCGTTCAATGCTTTGCGGCTGGCCTTGCTCGATCACCCAGCGCAATAGTTCGGTCACAGATACCCGATGCTTGCGCTCCACCCATTCCATGCCTGCGGGGCTGTAGTGCTCGCTGTAGCGGGTCAGGATCAAATGGTGCTGGTCGTCGGACAGGCGCAGGCTGACTTCGCGGCAATGCAGGCTGGCGTTGTCGAGCTTGGTCACCCGTTGCAGCAGCATCAGGGCATGTTGTTCGCAGGTGGACATGGGCAGCTCCTTCGCGGCAAGAGGGGCTGGGGCCGGGGCGGGGTTGATCAGGCGCATGGTCGTAGTTCTCCAGCAAGGGGAAGCCGATGCTGGCAGGCAAACCTTGCGCAAAGATGTCTGCTTTATTGCGCGAGTGAAGGTTTGTTACTGCGTTGAAATATATGACGCCGGGCGGCGAATGGTTTTAGATAACGGCTCATTCCGACTTGAAGTGATGTCCGCCGGTGAGCCGTCTCTTGATCGTGGACGACGACATTGAAGTCCTCGCGCTGCTGAAGAAATTCTTTGTCCAACAGGGCTATCAGGTGGCCGTGGCCACCGATGGTGCATCGCTGTGGGCGGCCCTGGAGCGGGAGGTGCCGGACCTGATCATCCTCGACCTGATGCTCCCCGGCGACAACGGCCTGACCCTGTGCCAGCGCCTGCGCCAGTTGCATGCCACGCCAGTGATCATGCTCACCGCCATGGGCGAGTTGAGCGATCGGGTGGTGGGGCTGGAGATGGGCGCCGACGATTACCTGAGCAAGCCCTTCGATGCCCGCGAGCTGCTGGCCCGGGTGCGGGCGGTGCTGCGTCGGGCCGGGGAGAGCCGCCCGGTGAGTGGCGAGGTGCCGCGGCCGTTGATCAAGTTCGCCGACTGGCAGTTGGACCTGACCCGCCGCGAACTGCGCTCGCCGGACCAGGTGATGATTCCGTTGTCGGCGGGGGAGTTCGACCTGCTGCTGGTGTTTGTCGAGCATCCGCAGCGCATCCTCACTCGCGAGCAGTTGCTGGACCTGGCCCGAGGCCAGGCCCATGACGCCTTCGATCGTAGCATCGACGTCCAGGTCAGCCGTCTGCGGCGCAAGCTGGAGTTCGACACCAAGCGCCCGGCGATGATTCGTACCGTGCGCAACGGCGGTTACCTGTTCACCCCCAGCGTGACCCGCCAGTGAAGCTGATCAAGCCCCTGTGGCGCTATCGCCTGCGCGATACCGTGGCGCGCTGGATCGCCTTGACCATCATCATGGCCATGCTCACCGCCCTGGCCTTCAATGCGCTGTTCGTGCAACTGGCCGGGGTCTGGGCCTATCCACCGCTGGCGGAAACCGGATTGCTGGAAAAGTCCGCAGCCATCGTGCGCATGATCGAAGCTTCGGAGCCCAGTCAGCGCCCGCGACTGGCGGAGGCGGTCAGCAGTGATCATCTGAGCATCGCCTGGCGGCCGACGCGTCAAGGATTTGCCCTGCCAGAGGTAGACGATCCGGAGTATCGGGTCGGCTCGGAAGGCATTCGCGCCATGCTGCAACCGCCCCAGCGACGTATCGAGGCTTACCAGCCCAGCGACTGGCCGGGCCCGGACGGGCGTTATGCGCTGCTGGTGCAGTTGACCGATCAAAGCTGGCTGATGTTTTCCTCGGCGTCGCGCAGTTGGGGGCTGGAGGAGGGCACCCGCAACCTGATCGTGATCGCTCTGGTGCTGATCTCCACGGGGTTGGTGGCGCTGATCGCCACTCGCCGCCTGGCCAAGCCGTTGCAGCAGTTCGCTCAGGGCGCGCGGCGCTTTGCCGTGGATTTTCGCGCGCCGCCCATCGATCCGGTGGGGCCTCACGAGATACGTCAGGCGATCCTCGCCTTCAACGCCATGCAGGCGCAGTTGCAGCACTTCATCAAGGACCGCACGCAGATGCTCGCGGCCATCTCCCATGATCTGCGCACGCCCCTGACTCGCATGCGCCTGCGTGGCGAGTTCATCGAGGATGAGGATCAGCAGCAACGGCTGTTCCGTGATGTCGACGAAATGCAGGCGATGATCAACTCGGCCCTGGAGTTCTTTCGCGACGATGCCAGGCTGGAGCAGGCCACCCAGTTCGATCTGGCGGAGTTGCTGCAGACCCTGGTGGACGACTATCGCGACCAGTCGATCCCAATCGCCTTCAGCGGGCCGTCGCGCCTGGTGTATTGCGGCCGGCCCCTGGGGCTCAAGCGGGTGATGACCAACCTGCTGGATAACGCGATCAAGTACGCAGGTGAGCCGGCCATTGTGCTGGAGCAGGGCGCCGATCATTTGCGGGTGCGGGTGCTTGATCGCGGCCCGGGAATTCCGCCCGAGGCACTGGAGCAGGTATTTGCGCCGTTCTACCGGCTGGAGAGCTCGCGCAACAAGAGTACCGGCGGCGTGGGCCTTGGGCTGTCGGCGGCGCGAGCCATCGTTCGCGAGCATGGCGGCGAGTTGCGTCTGTTCAACCGTGAGGGCGCTGGGTTGGAGGCGCGGGTGGAGTTGCCGCTATAGCCGCTGCCTGCGACAAGGCCCGAGGCGCCTGCCGGGCCTCGTCCAGGCCGGTTGATTCCGGCCTGGAGTGAATGCCGGTTGCCGATCAGGACCAGTCGAAGCTGAACAGCACCAGGCCTTCCACCGGTTCGTAGAGCATCACCACCCGGTCGGCGCCGCTGATGCCGTAATGGTAGGCGGGCACGCTGAGCACATGCTGAAAGCGCCGGCCCGCCGGGCTCAGAGGCCAGATATCGCAGTTGTCGTCGGACTCTTCGACGTCCATGGGGAACTCCACGGTTTCCACCCAGTTGCCGTAGCCCTCGGCTACACCGCCCATTTCCTCGATATAGGTCAGGCGCTGCCTGTCGTCCTTGGGCCAGGTCAGGTAGCCCAGTTCCTGATGGCGCTGGCGCGCGGTGAGGTACGCGGCGTGCTGCTTGCGATAGTGGTGTTGCAGGTTGGCGCGCTGGTTGCGTCGTGATTCGGGCAACTCGGCGTTGTCGCCGTGGAGGAAGAAATAGCGTGGGCTGCCACACAGGCGATAGCGGCCGTTTTCGATCTTGAAGCCGATCCAGTTGGTTTTCAGCAGCTCGCTGCCGAACTCGTAATCGTCGGTCAACTCGCCCACCAGCCCCTCGTCGGGCTCGATAGGGCTCAGCAGATGCAGGCGGCCAGACCACTGGGGATTGATCAGGCTGGCATCGAAGGACAGCAGCGGTAGCAGGTGTTCGGCCAGCTCCTGCTGGTCGGCGACGAACAGTTCGCTGGCGTCCGGATAGGCGACGGCGCCGGCAGGCAGTTGAGTGAGTTCCGGGGTCTGGATGGTGGGCATGCAACGGGTCCTTGATGGGGCACAGGTCAGGTGCGCGCGTTGGCGCGGTTCAGGCGTGGCAATTGCGAAAGCTGCCGGGGGTGATGCCGACGACTTTTTTGAAAGCGCGGGTCATGTGGCTTTGATCGAAGAATCCACAGTGAAACGAGGCTTCGGTGATACTCGCGCCGCTGCGCAACAGGTGCTGGACCCGGGCGATGCGGCGTTGGATCTGGTAGCTGTGGGGCGAGATGCCCAGGCTGTTCTTGAACACCCGGATCATGTACAGCGGCTCCAGGTTCACCTGGGCCGCCAGTTCTTCCAGGCGGATACTCTGTTCGAAGTCGTCGTCCAGTCGCTGTCTGATGCGTTTCACCGCCTCGCGCTCCTGGCGATCAGTGGCTGGCTGGTGCACGCCGTTTCTCTGGAACAACTGCGCCAGCAGTTCCAGCAGAATGCTTTCGCGCTCAAGGCTTGAGTCGGCGTGTTCGATCAGTAGGTGCTGTTGCAGGAACCAGTGGGCGAAGGTCGGATCTTCGCTCAGCACTTCGCGAAACAGGTGGATGTGATCCGCAGGGAAGCGCTGGCCGAGAATGGCCCGGTTCAGCCACTGCGGGTCCAGGTACAGCATGCGATAGACCCAGCCCTGGTCGCAGGCCTGGACGCCGTCGTGGATTTCGCCGGGGCTGATGGTGACCACGCAGCCCTGGGTCGCCAGGTGGTGGCCGCCGCGATAGAAGAGTTTTTCCACGCCGCCGCTGATGACGCCGACGGCATAGCGGTCATGGCTGTGGCGGCCAAACGACTGCTTTCTGTAGCGGGCCGCCAGCAGCTCGCAGTCGCCTTCCGGGATGCGCCAGAAGCGGGAGAAATCCCCTGGCGGTGCTGGGGGGCGGTTCTGGTGGGCATCCATTCCATGTCCAGTTTTGTGCAATACGCAGAGATTGCCGGCCGATAAATTTAGCACTCCTTGAACCCTGCGAGCTAGACGCGATGAGTGTGATGAAACTGGTGATCGGCGACTACAAGAAGTCTTCCTGGTCGTTGCGGGCCTGGTTGGTCCTGGTCACTGCGGATGTGCCTTTTGAGGTCATCCAGATCAAGTTGGGGGAGCCGCAGACCGGCGAGCGAATCCTCGCCTATTCAGCGTCGGGCAAGGTGCCGGTGCTGCTGCAGGACGATCTGTCGATCAACGACAGCCTGGCGATCTGTGAATACGTTGCTGAACACTGGCCCCAGGCTCAACTCTGGCCTGCGGATGCCGGGCTCAAGGCACTGGCCCGCTCGGCCTGCGCCGAAATGCATGCCGGTTTCACTCAGTTGCGCACGCAACTGCCGTTCGGGGTCGACCGTGGCGAGCCCGCCCAGGTGTTGAGCCCGGCGACCGAGGCCGAGATCCAACGGGTGTTTGCGATCTGGCGCCAGTTGCTGGCCAGGAGCCAATCCGAGGCGTTTCTGTGTGGAACCTTTGGGGTGGTGGATGCCATGTTCGCGCCGGTGCTGTTGCGCTTGATGCGCTATGGCATCGCCATTCCCGGGGATCTGAAACCCTATGCCGATGCGGTGTTGCTGCACCCTCCGGTGTTGCTGTGGCTAAAACTGGCGATGCAGGAAATTTGAATGTCCGGCGCGCAAGGCAACAACAAGGTCAATCGCAGTGGGGGAATCCATGTCGAGCAATAGAGCGTTAGTGGAGCTGACCCTGGGAGGGCTGATGCTCAGCCTGTCGGCCCTGGCAGTGGCCTTTGCCCATATCGGCGCGGGTGGAGCGGGCTTCTATCGCATGCTGTTCGCCTCGCTCCTGTTCTTGCTGCTACTCAAGGTGCGCCGCATTCCGGTGTTGCTCAAGAGTGCCAAGGCCCGGCGGTACACGGCCCTGGCCGGGGTGTTCCTGGCCATCGACCTGGCGCTCTGGCACCAGAGCATCTACATCGTCGGCCCGGGGATCGGATCGATTCTGACCAACTGCCAGGTGTTTTTCATGACCCTGCTGGGCCTTTATCTGCTCAAGGAAAAGCCTTCGCTCTACTTCCTGATCTCCATCAGCCTGGCGTTTGTCGGACTGTATCTGTTGCTGTTGCCGGAAATGAGCAGCGCCCTGGGCATCAAGGGCGTGGTGTATGGCGTGCTGTCGGGCCTGGCTTACGCCGTCTGTGTGTATTTCCTAAAGGTCAACACCCAGTTGCCTGACGGCGGTGGCGACAAGATCGCGCAGATGCTCAACCTGAGCCTGTGGGCTGCGCTGGTGTTGCTGGTGTATGCCCTGGCCATGGGGGAAAGCCTGGCCATCGTCGATGGGCTGACTTTAGTGATGCTGATCATCTACGGGGTGATGGTGCAGTTCGTGGGCTGGCTATTGGTCAACCGCTCCATCGGCGCCATCAGCCTGGGGTTGGCAGGGCTGATCCTGCTGCTGGAACCGGTGATTACCTACTTCGTCGACGTGGCGTTTCTCGGCAAGGCCAGCTCGGCGCTGCAGATCGTCGGGGCATTGCTGACGATCGTTGCCGTATACATCGGTTCGATCAAACCGCCGGTCAAGGTGACGCCGGGGACCGAGGCCGCTTGAGGCCTCGATCGGATGCAGCGTCGTGATTCAGCGTCGTGCTGGATTTTTACTGCGCCCAGACCCGCCTGTCTGTGCGCAGTTTTTTTCCGGTCATTCAGGCCGACAGGGCCTGGCGCGTAGCACCGGCATCCGCCGCGGCCTGGGCCTGGGTGCGTTCGTCCTCTTCCAGTACCCGCGAGGCTCGACCCACCAGCAACGGGTCGGGGGCATGGGCGACTTTCAGGTTCTTGCCCGGGTAGTCCAGCTCATGCAGGAAATGGCGGATGCAGTTGATCCGCGCGCGCTTCTTGTCGTCTGACTTGATCACCGTCCAGGGGGCATCGGCGGTGTCGGTGTGGAAGAACATCGCCTGCTTGGCGGCGGTGTATTCGTCCCACTTGTCCAGGGACTTGATGTCGATGGGCGAGAGCTTCCAGTGCTTGAGCGGGTCATCCCGGCGCGAGATGAAGCGGCGCAGTTGTTCTTCGCGGTTCACCGAGAACCAGAACTTGAACATCAGGATGCCGCTGTTGCACAGCATGCGTTCCAGCTCTGGAGTCTGGCGCATGAACTCCAGGTATTGCAGCGGCGAGCAGAATTCCATGACCCGTTCGACGCCGGCGCGGTTGTACCAGGAGCGGTCGAAGAAGACCATTTCCCCGGCGGTGGGCAAATGCTGGATATAGCGCTGGAAGTACCACTGGCCCTTTTCCTGTTCCGAGGGCTTTTCCAGGGCGACGATCCGCGCGCCACGGGGGTTGAGGTGTTCCATGAAGCGCTTGATGGTGCCGCCCTTGCCCGCCGCGTCGCGGCCTTCGAACAGCACGACGATGCGCTGCCCGGTTTCCTTGACCCAGCTCTGCACCTTGAGCAGTTCGATCTGCAACTCACTCTTGGCCTTTTCGTACTCGGCGCGGCGCATGCGGTTGCGATAGGGGTAGTTGCCCGGCAGTGCGGCGGACACGCTGTCTTCATTGGAGCCGCGTGGCGCGCTGGCCACTTGCAGGGCCATGGGCTTCTGGCTGATCGCGCCGATTTCGGCTTCAGAGGCCAGGCTTGCCACGCTTTTGCTGGCAACGCGCGGGCGCCGCGGGCGTGGTGTTGCGGCTTTGCGCGGGGCAGTGCTGGCGACCTTGGCAATTGGTTTGGGTGTTGGCAGGGGCAGGGCGCTGGATTCTTCACTCATTGGGGGGGCCTTGGGTCGTGTACGAATGTTCATTGGTCAGTGTATGGAGGCCATCCCCACGCTCTTTGATTTCCATCAAGGTTGTGCGTGACACAAGCCTGTAGCGCAAGGCGCGCTACGGAAGCCGTTCCTGCTGATGCACTGCACCAACCCGGCCTCGCCCTGTGATGGTGGCGGCGATATTGCCGCCTATATCAATGCCCGGGGCGATATCGAGGCCTGGTTCTGCATCGCGTTCTTCGCCCTGCCGCCGCGGGTTGGCTTCGACACCCAGGCCGATAGCGGGGAGGCGCCGGGCCCGCTACCCTGGCGGACGGGCGTTTGATAAACCTCTGGCGGGTGCTTCATACTTTCGACGCTGGCAATTTCTCATGGTGTCTGTCACTTGTGCCAAATCCACCGGGCAATCCGGCCAAGCAGTTTTCCGGTGTTCCAACACTTCGCAGAGACGGTACATGACATCCAGCTTTAATATATTGGTCACGGGCGCAACGGGTTTTATCGGGCAAGCCCTGGTAAAGGAACTGGGTGCCAGAGGCGGTTTCAACGTTCGTTCGCTGTCATTGAAGAATGCCTCCAAGGCTGTCTTTGCCCCTGCGCCGGACGCTAGCGGGCAGGCTCCTGCGGCTAGTCATCTAGCCGATGATATCGATGTGGTCGTTCATCTGGCGGGGCGTGCGCATATCCTCAAGGAGACGGCCAGCGACCCGATGCAGCTCTATCGGGCCGACAACGTCGACAAGACCCTGGAACTGGCCAAGTGGGCCATGCGAAGTGGGGTCAAGCGTTTCGTCTTTGTCAGCTCCATCGGCGTCAATGGTTCCACCACCCAGGCCGGGCCTTTTAGCGAAGATTCCGCGCCGGCGCCAAAGGCGGACTATGCAGTCTCCAAGCTGGAGGCCGAGATTGCTCTGCAGGCATTGCTGCAAGGCTCGGCGATGGAACTGGTGATCATCCGCCCGCCGCTGGTGTACGCCGGCCATGCTCCGGGAAACTTCAGGCGCCTGATGCAGTTGGTGAATACCGGCCTGCCGCTGCCTTTCGCCCGGGTCGAGAACTCGCGCAGCATGGTCGCTCTGGAAAACCTGGTGGACTTTATTATCTGCTGTACCCGCCACCCATTGGCGGCCAACGAAACCTTCCTGATTGCCGATGGCGTCGATCTCTCCATCAGCCAAATTGCCCAGTACCTTGCACAAGGCCTGGGTCGTCCCTCGAGACTCTGGCCGGTGCCGCTTTCCATGATGGCCCTGGGGGCCAGGCTGCTGGGTGTCAAAGGCATGTTCGAGCAACTGTTCCAGTCCTTGACCATCGACTCGAGCAAAGCCAGGAAACTGCTGCACTGGCAGCCGCCGGTGACGCCGCAGCAGGCCTTGCCCAAGGCCGGCGCGGATTACCTGGACGCCTCGCGGAAACAGGTTTGAAGGCTGACATCGGGCAACCATGACGCAGCGTCCGGAACGGCTTGCTCAAGCGATGCCCGAGCAACACCTGAGTTTGCGCTTGCCTGCCTCGGGAGGCCGTTTCAGGCAGGCGGCTCTCTGGTGGCAGGCTGATCAATGATGGCTCATGGCGGGTAGGCCCAGTATTGCGCTCAAGGGCCCGGGTAGTTGCAGCTCGAAACAGCGTGCCGTCGATGGCAATGCAAGCCACTCGGCCAATGGCAGTAGCTGGGTCGCAGTGCCACCCGGCGTCAATCCTGTAGTGGCGAGCGCTCCTTGGCCTGGTACTCGATCATCCATCCCGGGTATTCGATCTCGGGGGCGCTGATGGCGTCCAGTCTGGCGATATCCTCGGGACTCAGGCGCACTTGCGTGGCGTGCAGGTTGTCCTCTAGCTGATCAAGGCTCTTGGCGCCGATGATCACGCTCATCACAGCGTTGCGCTGCAGCAGCCAGGCCAGGGCGATAGCGGCGATGGAGTCGTTGTGGGCCTTGGCGATGGGCGCCATGGCCTCGACCAGGTCAAAGACCCGTTCCCCGTCTGCGGGCGGAAAGTCGAAGGTCGAGCGCCGCGCACCTTCGGGGAGATGGCCGTTGCGGGTGAATTTGCCAGACAGCAGGCCGCCGGCCAGGGGACTCCAGATCATGATGCCCAGACCCTGATCTTCACAGAGCGGGACTATTTCGCGCTCCAGGTCGCGGCTGGCCAGGTTGTAGTAGGCCTGTACCGTTTCGAAGCGGGCAAAGCCTCGTCGCTCGCTGATGCCCAGGGCTTTCATGATCTGCCATGCGGCCAGGTTCGAGCAGCCAAGGGTGCGGATCATGCCCCGCGACACGCAGTCGTCGAGGGCGCGCAGTGTCACTTCAATGGGCGTTTGGGAGTCGAAGCCGTGGATCTGGTACAGGTCGATGTGTTCCGTACCCAGGCGCTTCAGGCTCAGGCCCACCTGATCCATGATATGGCCCCGTGAGAGCCCCGCCGAGTTGGGGCCCGGGCCGGTCCTGCCGAATACCTTGGTGGCGATGATCACGTCTTCGCGGCGTACATCGACTTCGCGCAAGGCCTGCCCCAGCAGGACCTCGGACTGTCCTTCGGAATAGACGTCGGCGCTGTCGAAGAAGTTGACGCCGGCCTCGAGGGCGCGGGCCACCAGCGCGGTCGCGCCGCGCTGGTCAACCGTGCCCACGGTGCGCCAGAAGCCCTGGCCGCCGCTGAAGGTCATGGTGCCCAGACACAGCTCGGAAACGAACTGTCCGGTCTTGCCCAAGGGTCTATAGCGCATGGTTTGTATCCTTCCTGTCTGGATATGGGGCCGCTCCGGTTATTGCATTCGGCACCTGAACTCCGGAAGCAGCATGTGCGTCAGGCAGGTGGAATTCTGGAAAACCTCGGTCAGACTGTGAATGCAGCCACGTCCTATTTTCTGTCGAGATCATCCGGAGTTGCCTATGGATCCCTTATCCGATGTGCTGTCTCAACTCGATAGCCACAGTTCGGTTTTCGCCGGACTGCAGGCCGGGGGAGACTGGTCCATCTGCTTTCCGGCCCCGGAAGGCATCAAGTTCAACGCGGTTATCGAAGGCTCGTGCTGGTTGCTGGTGGAAGGCGAGCGCCCGATCGAGTTGCACCAGGGCGACTGTTTTCTTCTGTCCAAGGCGCGGCCCTTCATTCTGGCCAGCGACTTGAGCCTGCAGCCCATCGACTCGCACCTGGTTTACCGCGATGCCAGGAACGGGATCGCCCACTATCGGCAAGGCCAGGGCTTTTTCCTGATCGGCGGGCGGTTTGCCTATTGTGACGAGGCCAGGCTGTTGCTGGACGGTCTGCCCGCGGTGGTCACGGTCAATGGCCAGTCGGGCCAGGCTGGGGTCCTACAGTGGGCATTGCAGCAACTGAAAACCGAGCTACCCAGCAGCCTGCCGGGCTCGTCGTTGATCGTGCGGCAACTGGGGCACCTGATGCTGGTGCAGGTACTGCGGCTGTATCTGGCGGCGTCCCAGGAGCACCCGCCGGGGTGGCTGGCGGCGCTCTCGGACCCAAAGATCAATGCCGCCATTCAAGCCATACACGCCGAGCCCGAGCACCGCTGGACGGTCAATCTGCTGGCCAGGCGGGTGGGGATGTCGCGTTCGACGCTGGCGCTGCGTTTCAAGCAGAAGGTCGGCATGGGGCCACTGGCCTACGTGCTGCGTTGGCGCATGCAACTGGCCTCTCGGGAACTGCGCAGGCATCAGGGCAGTATTTCCTCGATCGCACAGGCGCTGGGCTATGACTCCGACAGCGCTTTCAGCAATGCCTTCAAGCGGGTGATGGCCTGTTCTCCCCGCGAGTACCGGCTGCGCCAGGCTGCGGTTGCGAGCGTTGCATGACGAAGTCGATGAAGGCTCGCAGTGACGGCGCCATTTGCCGTTGGCTGGGGTAATACAGGTAGAACCCGGGGAAAGCCGGTGTCCATTCCTTGAGCAGGTGGATCAGTTGGCCGCTTTCCACCAGGGCGGCCACCTGATGGCGGAACAGATAGGCGATGCCGACTCCGTCGAGGACCACGCGGGTGAGCATTTCCGGCTCGGTAACCACCAGAGGGCCCTTGACCTCGATCTCCAGCAGTTCGCCATTGCGCTCGAATTCCCAGCGATACAGGCTGCCGTCCGTGGGCCAGCGGTAAGTCAGGCACTGGTGGTGTATCAGCTCCTGTGGTGTGCGTGGTATTCCGCAGCGTTCCAGATAGGCGGCGGAGGCGACCACCATCATTTCCTGATCACCGCCCAGCCCCTGGGCGACCATGTCCTTGTCGAGTTTCTTGCCGAGCCGGACCCCGGCATCGAAACCGCCGGCGACTATATCCACCAGGCGCTCGTCGGTGACTACATCGAACTGAATGCCGGGGTAGGCCTGGAGAAAAGGGCCGATCAGCGGGGCCAGGTAGTGAATGGCCGCCACTCGGGTGGTATTGATGCGCAGCAGCCCGTGAGGGCCTTCGCTGGAGGTCTTGAGCCTGGCCAGCGCTGCATCCAGGGATGCCAGTGCAGGCAGCAGGTCCGCTAGAAGCCTGGCGCCCATTTCGGTGGGCGAGACGCTGCGCGTGGTGCGATTGAGCAGGCGCACGTCCAGGCGTTCTTCCATGTTGCGGATGGTTTGGCTGAGAGCGGATGCGGACATGCCCAGGTGGGCGGCGGCACGGACAAAACTTCCTTGTTGAATGACAGCGGCGAACGCCTGGAGTTGGGCGTATTCATTGCCTCGCATTATGTCCACTTCCTTAATGGGTCATGCGGATAATTATGCATTATCAATTGACCCCGCATACGCAATACTTCCTGCGCACTGAACATTTCAAGTTAACAGCGGAGGTTGACCTGTGGGCAGATTTTCCGGAAAGCGCGTCCTGATTACCGGGGGTACCAGTGGCATGGGCCTGGCAGGAGCCAAACGCATCGCCGATGAGGGCGGTCAGGTGGCCGTGACGGGCTACAGCGCCGAGCATCTGGAGGAGGCTGCGCGGCTGCTTCCGGCAGATGCGCTGATTTTCAAGAACGATGCGGCCGACCCTGAAGCCGTGCAGCAACTGGTGGAGCAGGTCCGACAACTGGGTGGGCTCGACGGGCTCTGGCTCAATGCCGGTTATGCACAGGTGGGGCCGATCGAAGAGGTTGATGCCGGTTTTTTCGATCGCATGATGAACGCCAATGCCAGGGGGCCTTTGCTGCAACTGGCTGGGTTGACCGGCTTGCTGCGGCCTAATGCGTCAGTGGTGCTGACGTCCTCGACCTCCGCCTATGAATCCTCGCCCTTGACCAGCGTCTATGCCGCCACCAAGGGAGCGATGATTTCCATGGCCCGTTGTTGCGCGGCGGCACTGGGCCCGCGGGGGATCAGGGTCAATGTGCTGGTGCCGGGGCCGATCGAGACCAATTTCCGCAACTTCTTGGCGCAAGACATTCGCCGCCAATTCGAGGATGGGCTCGCCACCCAGTTGCCGCTGCGGCGGGTCGGTAGCGCCGCCGAAGCGGCGGCGGTGGCGTTGTTTCTCCTGTCGGACGACGCCTCCTATGTGACCGGGAGCCAATACGCGGTCGATGGTGGCCTGACGATGCGCTGAGAGCGATCCGCTACTGGCAACAACAAAGAGTTCCCCGAGTGACGGCCGTGTGCTCAAGAGGGGCGGATACACCTGCGACACTATTGATGCCCTTCGGCTAGAAGGGCGGCGGTGAGCACATCATCGCCAACAAGCGTTGGTTGGATATTGCGTCATATACACAATTTTCAGGCAGTCAGCTGTAGCAGTATCGCGCTCCGTTTGTGGGTGAGCGATTGCTAACTGGCGTAAGAAGTATGTGTAAGGGATAACTTATGGGCAGCAATAGTATGTCTCTCCAGTGGTTGATGGAATTTCGCTTGCAGATGTTGGCGGTAAGTTCTTCAGTGCAGGCGTTGAATATCATTGAGATCGAAACTCAACGTCATGGCTTCGATGTATTTGCATTCGGTGTAAAGAAGTCCACACCCTTTACCCGCCCCAATACCCGGTTACGTGGAACCTATCCGGAAGCCTGGATGGATATCTATCGGGTAAAAAACTATGCTGCTGCCGACCCCGCCGTGGAACATGCGCTGCGTACTACCAATGTAGTCGCCTGGAGTGACAAGTTGCGTGAAGAGAACCCTTTGTTGTTCAGTGAGGCGAAAGAATATGGTTTGTGCGAGGGCGTGACACTGTCCAGTAAAGGTTCTGATAATACCGTGAGATTTTTATCTTTCTCGCGCAGCCAAGGCGTGATTTCCGAGGCTGAAGTGGCGAGTATCGGGCTGGGCTTGAAGTTGATGCTGGATATTCTTGTAGAAACCCTTACCCGAACTAAAGACGAGGCTCTGGTGGCTGAGTCCGCCAGCCTGACCAGAAGGGAAAAGGAAATACTGCAATGGACGGCAGATGGTAAAAGTTCTGGGGAAATATCCATGATCCTGAGAATTTCCGAAAACACGGTGAATTTTCATCTCAAGAGCATCCAGAAGAAATTCCATGCCCCAAACAAGACCTTCGCCGCGGCCTACGCGGCGGCGCAAGGCTTGCTGTGATGGCCGCAGTCGGCGCTGTCGCCGACCTGGATGCACAGCTTGAGCGGCTACAGCGCAAGTAAAGGCTAATACCCGCAAGCCCTGGGTTCCCACGTGGGGCTGTTGTCGTGGTTTGCTAAATTAATACTCATGACTATTAATAGGCGCCATTTGTATGGCGTCTTTTTATTTTAAATTTATTTTGATGACCGGTTAGTCATTCTTAACTGGCGTCTTGACTATGCGCTGATGTTTTTAATTGCTCCTTATTGAGGCTTTGTGTTGTGTTGTTGGGTTGCGCTTAGTTACCTACCAGAATTAGTAGGTTGTAATGAATAGTAACAGTTGTTACTTTTTGTTTCATTGGTGTTTGGTTGGATAGGTCGTTCGTCGATATGGAGGGTTATTGCCTTCTCTCTTTGTTTTCGAAGACTTTTTGAAGTGTCTAGCAGCGTGCTGGCAATCGTTTGATTGCTAAAGGAGATGGTTATGCAGGATGTTAACTTCAGTCATATAGAAAATCATCTTGGACCTGCGGCGGACCGGTTTTTCGGTGCAGGTTTCAAACGTGTGAAATATGGCACCAGGCATCTAAGTCTTACTGATACTTCGGTAGATTCGAGTATCAGCTTGAGCTATCCGGCCGGCTGGTCGAAGAAAATCGGCAGTGGTGAACTAGTGCCGCACCTGAGCACTATTGATGCATTGGCCATTGCTATCAATCTTTGTCAGGACGTGCTCTTGGAGAAGTTTGCAAATGTCGATTGTTGCTGGGTCCGGCGGATATCGATAAAGGCCGGCAAGAAACCCGAGGAAGATCTGCGCGAGATCCAGGCCCATATGCATGAGGAGCTCCCGCAGGTCGATACCCAGGGCGATACTTGCCTGGCATTTTCCGGGCATGTCGGCGCGATGGCCCTGCAACTGGAGATCGTAAGGCCCGCAGCGGCTGACGGCAGGGCGAACCAGGATGGCAGTGGCAATAACTACTATGTGGAAGGCTTCAGGAAGCGTACCCAACTGATCGACGACATTGTTTTCGATTCGCCGCTCAAGGCGATTTCGAAACTGGTGGTCGTCGACGAAGAACCGGGCTCCGCCAGAGGTGGCATCGAAGCCAGCTATCCGCAGGTCGTGACGCCTATCGATGCCTTCGTCAGTCACCTGCAGATCGCCCAGGTGCTGCTCTACAAGCTGGACAATCTGCAACGGGGTCAATCCAACACCCTGTGGATGCGAACCACCACCATCACCGCGCAGGACCCGGCCCGGCGCAGTGCCCAGGCCCGGGTGCTGATGACCGAACTCAAGGACGCCAACATAGTGACGGTCAAGGGCGAGGACTGGCGGGTGGCGGAGATAGTCGGCCATCTGAGTGGCATGACCCTGTCGTGTTCCGTCGCGCATCTGTTACCTCGCTAGGAGAGCACCATGGGCGTTCGTATTGCGGGGTTGGGAGGCGCCTTGCCTCCCCAGGAAGTGACCAATGAAGACCTCGAACAGCGGCTTGATACCACCAGCGAATGGATTGTCAGCCGTACTGGCATCTTGAAGCGTTACGTCGTTACCGAGGGCATCTGCACCAGCGATCTGGCCTGTGAGGCCGCCAGGGCGGCCATCGAAAACGCTCCGGTGGGCCTGAACATCGACTTGTTGATCCTAGCCACCAGCACACCGGACCGCCGTTGTCCGGCCACCGCGCCCAAGGTCGCGGAGAAGCTCGGATTGCGGGGGATCTCGGCCTTTGATGTGAATGCCGTGTGTTCGGGTTTCATCTATGCATTGCAACTGGGGGCGGCGGCGATCAAGGCGGGATTCGCCAGGCATGTATTGGTGATCGGTGCCGACGTGTTTTCCTCGATTATCAATGAGCAGGATCGTAGTACCGTGCCTATTTTCGGTGACGGTGCCGGGGCCGTGGTGCTGCAGGAGTCCGATGTCGATGATGTGCTGGATATCGAAACCGGCAGCGATGGTTCCCTCGAGGATCTGATCACTATTCGTTCCGGCGGCGTGGAGTCGAAAGTCAATTCGGCGCAGCAGCACCCCGACGACATCTACTTCTCAATGAGTGGCAAGGAAGTTTTCATGCGGGCAATTCAATGCATGAATGATTCAGTGCTTGGATTGCTGCAGCGCAATCAACTCGATATTCAGGATGTGGATTGTCTGGTTCCGCACCAGGCGAACCTGAGAATTATAAGAACCTTGGCCGAGCAACTCGGCGTGCCTTACGAGCGTGCAGTGGTTTCCCTGGATCGGTTTGGTAATACCTCGGCCGCTTCTATACCGCTGGCGCTGACGCAAGCCTGTATGGACACCACGCTCAAAGCACGTGATCGAGTAGTGCTGACCGCTTTTGGCGGTGGTGTTACCTGGGGTTCGGCGTTGTTGAACTGGCCTGAATTGCAAAGAGTTCCATTCATCAAGCATATGAGCGCGACAGGGGTAGCCAAATGAAAGACAAACTGATTGAAGCAATTACCTTGATGCTGAAAGAGAAGTATCAGGTTCCCGCCCAGCAACTGCACGCTGAAGCAGTGTATGAGGAATTGAACCTGGACTCGTTGACACTGCTGGAAGTTTCAATGGCGCTGGAGCGAGGTTTCGATATCAAGGTGCCGGATGGAACTATCGTTCCCGAGCACAGCATCGCCAAGTCGGTGGACAACATACTGTTGAGCAATGCCGCCTGATGCTTATCGTCATCTTGCGGCACGGTGAAACGCCACAGAATCTGAGTGGCGTTTTCCAGGGACAATCCGACCCGGACCTGCATGAAGTCGGTGTGGCGCGATTCCTGAGTGCGGCCCGGGTGCTTCGGGAACAGCCCTGGGATTCGGTCTACAGCTCCCATTACCGACGCGCCATGAGTTCCGCCGACCTTTTGGCGGACGCCGCCCGGGCACCCAGGTTCGTCTGCGTCGATCTGGCGGAAAGAAACCTGGGTGAACTGGATGGCCAAGCCAAGTCCGAGCAATTGCAGCTTGATCCGCAGTTGTCGGAGAAGTTGATGGAACTTGATTACGCCCCACCAGGGGGTGAATCGGGACAGGCCGCTTTACAACGTTTTATTCGCGCAATTGAAGCAATAGCGGCAAACCACCAACCACGTACGCTGGTGGTTGCCCATGGCGGTGTTATTGCCCTTTTTGCACACCATGTATTGGGTGTGCCGACAACTTCCAGTTTTTTGGAACATGGTCATGGGCTGATGCTCAGGGCTTCAGGAAAAGACTTGAATCTGCTGGGGTTCAACTTGCAGCCAGAGTCAATAGTTTCTGCTTTTACTTAGCTTCGGAGATATGTGATGAGTATTGATATCGTGGTGTTCTTCAGCGTGAGCGCGGCTAACCGAGTTGAACTTGGTCGACACTTCAGTGAACTTGCGGCACATACATTGAATGAGCCGGGTTGTCAGCGGTTTGAAGTTTACGAACAGTCGCCCGAGGCCGGCGGATTCGCTCTGGTTGAACGTTGGCAAGATGATTCGGCCATTTCCGATCATATGGGCATGCCCTATACCGAGCATTTCATTGCCAATGCCAAGCATCTGATCGAGCACAGCGAAGTCCATCGCCTGACTTCTTTGACCCGCGACTGATCGAGGAGTCATGACATGGACTCGTCAGCCGTTGCATCCAGACCAATTTATGCCCTGGTCGTCGTCTGTATTGCGCTGTTCGCTATACCCCTGACCATCACAGGATCGGGTGTTCTGCTACTGCCGATTGCCCAGGACTTTGCCTCGAGCTACCTGCAGACGCAGTGGGTGATTTGCTCGTTCATGGTGAGCTACGCGGCGTTTATGGCAATGACCGGGGTGATGGCCGATGCCTTGGGCCGCAAGTTGTCCTTTGTCGTCGGCCTGGTGCTGTTTGCCATCGCCAGCGCGGCGGCGGCTGGCGCCGGCAGCCTGACGCAACTGATTGCCGCCAGGGCGCTGACCGGCGTCGGGGCGGCGGCGGTGACCACTGCCGGAAGCGCGATCCTGGCTTTGGCCTACACGGGGCCGGCGCGGGTCCGGGCGTTTACGGTATTCGGTACAGCGCTGGGACTGGGCCTGGCGGTTGGCCCCCTGGTGGCCGGTAGCCTGGTGTCGTTGCTGCACAGTTGGCGCCCGTTCTTTGCCGCAATCACCGCAGTGCTGGGGGTGGTTGCACTGTTGGGGCTGGGGTTGCCGGAAAGCCGTTCCCAGGAACGGCAGGCCGTGGATTGGAGTGGTGGCGCTTTGTTCACCAGCTTGCTGATTCTGTTGGTTTCGGCCTTTTCCATGGTGCCCGCTGCAGGTTGGTCGGACCCGACGGTGCTCTGCCTCTTTGTCGGTGCCGGGTTGCTGGTTCCAGTCTTCGTCAAGGTCGAGAACCGCGCGGCCCACCCCATCGTCAACCTTCAGCTGTTGTGCAACCGACAGTTTCTGGCTGTGTGTCTCACGCCGGTGTTTCTCGGTTTCGGTTACATCAGCCTGTTGTTCTACCTGCCCCAGTACCTGACGGTGGTTGCCGGCATGAGTGCCATGGAAATCGGCATCGCCTTGATGTGTTCAACCCTGCCGTCGCTGCTGTTTCCACTGTTCTTCAGCCTGATGCGCCAGCAATTGCCGCTCAGGACACTGATGGTAGTGACCTTCGCCTTCATGGTGCTGGGTCCGTTGTCCCTGGCCTGGGTGATTGCCAGCCCCACGCTGCTCAACCTGGCTGTGCCGCTCTTTATCACCGGCGCTTCCTTCGGCGTGTCCCTGTCCTACCTCGATGGTGCGGCGGTCAGTGTGGTTCCTGCGCAGCGCTCGGGAATGGCGGCCGGCATGTTCAACACATTTCGCCTGGGAGGCGAGGCCCTGACCATTCCCTTGCTGGGCATGGTGATCATGGCGCTACTCGGCCGCCAGGCCGATGACCGCAACGCGGGGCTCTCGGTTCTGGTGCAGGGCGATCTGGAAAGAGCGGCCCGGTTGCTGTCGCAGCCCCAGGAAGTGCTGACCGAGCATCTGGCGTTTGCGATGCAGGAGGCCTTGATTGTGATTGCGGCCGTCTCGCTGGTTGGCTTGATGATCATTTTGAAACTGTCGAATCAGACTCTCACCAAAGGTGTTGAATATGCGCACTAAAGAGCAAGAGCCGAAAGTCCTGATAGTTGGCGCGGGTCCGGTCGGCATGTTGTTGGCTCTGGAGCTGGCCCTGTATGGCGTCCAGGCCCGAGTGATTTCCAGGGACGTGCGGGTTTCCCCGCATTCGAAGGCGACCATCGTCTGGCCGCGGATTCTGGAACTGATGGACCGTACCGGCGTGTCCGAAGCGATTGTCCGCGAGGGGCACTACTTCGATCAGATGAACTATTACTCCAACAAGAAAAGAGTTGGACTCATACGTTTCAATACCTTGAGCGATACCCCCTATCCATTTGGCATCACCATTCCCCAGGCCAAGACCGAACGCATACTGGAGTCGGCACTCACCGCTCAAGGTATCGCGATCGAATACGGTTGCGAGTTCGTCAGTGGCGAGCAGGATCTGGACAGTGTCAGCGTAACCCTCAGGGACAGGTCCGGGGCCGAGCAGCGTTGCAGCTTTGATTGGGTGGTCGGCGCCGACGGCTTTCAAAGCAGCGTGCGTTCTGCCTTCGAGTTCGATTTCAGCGGCTACTCGATGCCGATCCGCCTGGCCATCACCGACGCCGAGCTGACCGGGCAGACCACCAGCAGCGAAGCGGCCTATTACATGCACAGGTCCGGCAACATGGTACTGGCCCCGCTAGGCGATGGGGTGTTCAGGGTCGGCGCCAGCGTGCCGCCGGAATACACCGGCGACCGGCCAGACCGAGAGTTCTTCAATACCTTGCTGGAGCACCGGGTGCCCGGGGTGAAGAAACTGGGGGAGATGAAGTTCAGCGGGATCTTCACCGCCCATGTGCGTACCGCTAACCGATTCAAGAAGAACCGGGTTTTTATCGTCGGTGATGCGGCGCATGCGATGAGCCCTTCCGGCGCTCAAGGTCTCAACACCGGGTTTCAGGACGCTGTCAATCTGGGCTGGAAGCTCGGTGGTGTGATCAGGGGCAGCCTGTCGCCGGACATCCTGGAGTCCTATACCCGGGAAAGGCTGGAGTCGGTCAACCGGGTATCGGCGTTGTCCACCAGCCTGGCCAGGATGAGCCTGTATCGGCGCACCCCGCAGATAGTCCTGCGTGATGCCGCGTTCAAGGTCGCTTCGCTGACCAGGGTTCTGGAGAACTATGTCTCACCAAGGTTTGCGCAGCTCGATTCCAGCATCGCCAAGCCGGATAACCGGCTGTTCCCCGGTAAGAAACGCTCCTTTTGCGCAGGCGACAGAATACCCCTCAGCTGGACGGAGAACTGGCAGGCGCCGGTACTCGCCAAAGACGCCTATTCCATCCTGCTGTGGCCCGGAAAGACCTACGTCTACGAGACCTGGTCGGCCTTCAGCCAGGAACTCGATGCCGCCATGCCGGGGCACAAGGTGATCAATCTGGGGGCCATGCCCCTGGGCAAGTTACTGGATCGATTGGGCGCACGGCCGCAGAGCATCATCGTGCGCCCGGACGGGCATATCCAATCGATAGTCGCGCTGGATGCGGCGGCTTACGCGAAGGGCATCGACGCTATCAGCAATGCGCTGCCTCACTCCCTCAACCTTCAATAACCAAGGTGTCTGTCATGAGTAAAAATCGAGTCGAGTTAACTTCCCCTGCCGATATGACTCCCGAGCAACTGGAGGTCTATGCGCGGTTTCCTTCCAACCTGACCCGCTCGCTGTTGCTTACCAAAGGCTCTGCGGGGCCGCATTTGACCCTGGGCGGGTCGTTCACGGTCGGGCTGATCTCGTTCCTGGAGCGTGAGGTGCTGGTGATGCGCGTGGCCAAATTGCTGGAGAGTGCCTTTGAGCGGCTGATTCACTATCCGCTGGCGATCAAGGCCGGTTTGACCGAGCACGAAATCGACGACATCGAGCAGGGTCGTTATGAGCGCATGGAGCCCAAGCGTGTCGCGCTGTTGGTGTACGTGTCCGAGTGCACCCTGGAGCATAAGGCCAGCGCCGAGGCGTTCTGGGCGCTGCGCGAGTTCTATTCGCAGAATGAAGTGGCCGAGATCACTCATCTGGCCGGCCACTGCGCCATGACTGCCATGTACCTGGCCAGCCTCGACGTGCCCCTGGATGAGGCGGAGACCTCCTGGGACAAGCTCGTGGCTCGCGATCCCGCCTGAGGGAGGAGGCGTCGATGTTGTATACCAAGCTCGGACGCAGCGGGTTGAGAGTCTCAAGGCTGGCCTTGGGGTGTATGAGCTTTGGCGAGCCTGCGCGGGGAACCCATGCCTGGACCCTGGGGGCGGAGGAAAGCGAGCGGATTCTGGGCAGGGCCCTGGATCAGGGGATCAACTTCCTCGATACGGCGAATATCTACTCCCAGGGATCGAGCGAAGAGATCCTCGGTAATGCCTTGTTCAAGCTCAAGGCTCGCCATGAGGTGGTGCTGGCGACCAAGGTCTATGAGGCCATGACTGGTGGTCCTTTGTCGGGAGGGCTTTCACGGCAGGCGATCTTTCGCGAGATCGACGCCAGCCTGAAGCGTTTGCGCACGGACTATATCGATCTGTATATCGTTCACAGGTGGGACTATCAGACTCCCATTCTGGAGACGATGGAAGCGCTGCATGACCTGGTGAAGATGGGCAAGGTGCGCTACATAGGCGCCTCGTCGATGCATGCCTGGCAGTTCGTCAAGGCGCAGTACCTGGCCACACTCAATGGCTGGACACGCTTTGTCAGCATGCAAAGCCACTACAACCTGCTCAACCGCGAGGAAGAACGGGAGATGCAGCCCTACTGTGTCGACGAGGGAGTTGGCCTGACGCCCTGGAGTCCGCTGGCCAGGGGCAAGCTGGCGCGGAGCGGCGAGACGGGCTCGCTGCGTGCCGATAGCGACAAGGTGCAGGCTTGGCTGTATCTGTCGGCACAGGAAAGCGACCGGCAGATCATTGCCGTGGTCGAGGCGATTGCCCGCGAGCGGGGTGTGACCAAGGCTCAGGTGGCGTTGGCCTGGCTGCTCAGGCAGCCGGCCGTGGCGTCACCGATCATTGGTGTGACTCGCCTGGAACAGTTGGACGATTTGCTCGGTTCGCTGGATCTTGAACTGGAGGATGAGGAGCTTGTGCGTCTGGCTGCACCTTACACGCCGCATACAGCGCCCGAGTATGTGTAGCCCAGCCGATTGAAGAGCGGTCGCCAATCTGCCGGACAGGGGTTGGCGACATTCCTCCAGAAAGCAGAAAGCCCGCAGTCAGCGGGCTTTCGAGGTGTTGCATAGTCGTCATGGGACGGCTACTTGTTGCGTTTGGTGCCCCGAGGGAGACTCGAACTCCCACTTCTTGCGAAAACGGATTTTGAATCCGCCGCGTCTACCAATTCCGCCATCAGGGCTCAATGGCGGCGAAGTATAGAGAGGCCATTACCGTTGGTCAATCGGCTTTCGTGGTCAATTTTTAGTTATTCCGCTAAACTTTCCGGCCCTGCTAGACGAACCCCATCATGCGCGTTGCTGACTTTACCTTCGAGCTTCCTGATTCGCTGATCGCCCGCCATCCACTGGCCGAGCGTCGCGGCAGCCGTCTGTTGACCCTGGATGGGCCAACCGGCGCCTTGGCCCACCGTCAATTCACCGATCTGCTGGAGCATCTGCGCCCTGGCGATCTGATGGTGTTCAACAATACCCGGGTGATTCCGGCCCGTCTGTTTGGCCAGAAGGCCTCCGGCGGCAAGCTGGAGATCCTCATCGAGCGGGTACTGGACAGCCATCGTGTGCTGGCCCATGTGCGCTCCAGCAAGTCGCCCAAGCCGGGCTCGAAGATTCTGATCGAGGGCGGTGGCGAGGCCGAGATGCTGGCGCGGCACGACACGCTGTTCGAACTGGGTTTTGCCGAGGAGGTGCTGCCGCTGCTGGACCGAGTCGGGCACATGCCGTTGCCTCCTTATATAGACCGCCCGGACGAAGGCGCGGATCGCGAGCGCTATCAGACCGTGTACGCCCAGCGCCTGGGCGCAGTGGCTGCGCCGACCGCCGGGCTGCATTTCGACCAGCCGCTGCTGGAGGCGATTGCCGCCAAGGGTGTGGAGACGGCATTCGTGACCCTGCATGTCGGCGCCGGAACCTTCCAGCCGGTGCGGGTAGAACGCATTGAAGATCACCATATGCATCACGAGTGGCTTGAAGTCGGCCAGGATGTGGTGGATGCGGTGGCCGCGTGCCGGGCTCGCGGCGGCCGGGTGGTGGCGGTAGGCACCACCAGTGTGCGTTCCCTGGAAAGCGCTGCCCGCGATGGTGTGCTCAAGCCGTTCAGTGGTGACACCGACATCTTTATCTACCCGGGCCGGCCGTTTCATGTGGTCGATGCCCTGGTGACCAACTTCCACCTGCCGGAATCCACGCTGTTGATGCTGGTTTCGGCGTTCGCCGGTTATCCCGAGACCATGGCCGCCTATCGCGCCGCGGTGGAAAATGGGTACCGCTTTTTCAGCTACGGTGATGCGATGTTCATCACCCGTAATCCCGCGCCGACCGCTCCCAAGGATCTGGCCCCCGAGGAAACTGTATGAGTCGCACTTGTCGTATGTCCTTCGAGCTTCTGGCCACTGATGGCAAGGCTCGTCGCGGTCGCCTGACCTTCCCCCGCGGTACGGTGGAAACCCCGGCCTTCATGCCGGTGGGCACCTACGGCACGGTCAAGGGCATGTTGCCGCGGGATATCGTCGCCACCGGAGCCGAGATCATTCTCGGCAATACCTTTCACCTGTGGCTGCGCCCGGGTACGGAAGTGATCAAGGCCCACGGCGACCTGCATGATTTCATGCAGTGGAAGGGGCCGATTCTTACCGACTCCGGCGGCTTCCAGGTGTTCAGCCTGGGCGCCATGCGCAAGATCAAGGAAGAGGGCGTGACCTTTGCCTCGCCGGTGGACGGCGCCAAGGTGTTCATGGGCCCGGAAGAGTCGATGCAAGTGCAGCGCGACCTGGGGTCGGACATCGTGATGATCTTCGACGAATGCACGCCGTACCCGGCCGATGAGGACGTGGCGCGGATCTCCATGGAGCTGTCCCTGCGCTGGGCCCAGCGCTCGAAGAACGCCCACGGCGACAACACGGCGGCGCTGTTCGGTATCGTCCAGGGCGGTATGCACCAGGACCTGCGTATGCGTTCCCTGGAAGGCCTGGACAAGATCGGCTTCGACGGCCTGGCCATCGGCGGCCTGTCGGTGGGCGAACCCAAGCATGAAATGATCAAGGTCCTGGACTACTTGCCTGGCCAGATGCCGGCCGACAAACCTCGTTACCTTATGGGAGTTGGCAAGCCGGAAGATCTGGTTGAGGGTGTGCGCCGCGGTGTGGACATGTTCGATTGCGTGATGCCAACCCGCAATGCCCGCAATGGGCATCTGTTCATCGACACAGGCGTGCTGAAAATCCGTAACGCGTTCCATCGCCATGATGATTCGCCGCTGGACCCAACTTGTGATTGCTACACCTGCCAGAACTTCTCCCGTGCCTATCTGCATCACTTGGACAAGTGCGGGGAAATGCTCGGGAGTATGCTCAATACCATCCATAATTTGCGCCATTACCAGCGTCTTATGGCTGGTTTGCGCGAGGCTATTCAACAAGGTACATTGGCCGCCTTTGTCGATTCCTTCTATGCCAAGCGCGGGTTACCCGTGCCGCCTTTAGAGTAAGTTCTAAAGACGTTAAGCCACCAATTCTGCAATTATCGGAGTGTTAAATGAGCTTTTTGATCCCTGCCGCGTATGCGGACGCCGCTGCACCTGCTGCTGCCGGTCCTGCCGGCACTGGTTTCGAGTGGATTTTCCTGGTCGGCTTCCTGGTCATCTTCTATCTGATGATCTGGCGTCCACAGGCCAAGCGCGCCAAAGAGCAGAAGAACCTGCTGAGCAACCTGCAGAAAGGCGACGAAGTTGTGACCACTGGCGGTATCGCCGGCAAGATCAACAAAGTGACCGACGACTTCGTGGTTCTGGAAGTGTCGGACTCCGTTGAGCTGAAGTTCCAGAAAGGCGCGATCGCTGCCACGCTGCCAAAAGGCACGCTGAAAGCGATCTAAGTTTCATCTTTTACCAATCGACGGGGCGCGCAAGGCGCCCCGCGTCATAAACGGGCGGCGTGATGCTGAACAAATATCCTCTGTGGAAGTACCTACTGATCCTGGCGGTGCTGGCGATCGGTTTTATTTATTCCGCTCCCAATCTATACCCTGATGATCCGGCCATTCAGGTCAGCGGCGCGAGCACTGCGTTGCAGGTCACTCAGGCGGATCTGGATCGTGCGAGCAAAGCGCTCACCGACGCCGGTATCAAGGTCAAGGCTTCCTCCATTGCCGCCAACGGCAAAGGTGGCCTGCTGCGCTTGATCAACAAGGAAGATCAGCTTCCGGCCAAGGATGTAGTGCGCAAGGCGCTGGGCGATGACTATGTGGTGGCGTTGAACCTGGCGCAAACCACCCCGCAATGGCTGCGCAACCTTGGTGCGCACCCGATGAAACTGGGCCTGGACTTGTCCGGTGGTGTGCACTTCCTGCTGGAAGTGGACATGGACAAAGCCCTCGACGCCCGCCTGAAAGTCTATGAAGGCGACGTCAAGAGCCTGCTGCGTAAAGAGCGTCTGCGCTATCGCAGCCTGCCGCAGCTCAATGGTGCCATCCAGCTGGGCTTCAGCGATGAAGACAGCCGTGAACAGGCCCGTTCGCTGATCCGCAAGAACTTCAATGATTTCGATATCGTACCGGCCGACCTCAATGGCCAACCGGTGCTGCGTCTGGCGATGACCCCGGCCAAGCTGGCGGAAATCCGCGAATACTCCATCAAGCAGAACTTGACCACCGTGCGTAACCGGGTCAACGAGCTGGGTGTGGCCGAGCCTCTGGTTCAGCGTCAGGGTGCCAACCGCATCGTGGTTGAGCTGCCGGGCGTGCAGGACACCGCTGAAGCCAAGCGGATCCTGGGCAAGACCGCCAACCTGGAATTCCGTCTGGCCGCTGAGCCGGGTGCTTCCAAGGCGACTTCCGAGTCCTTCGAATTCCGTGAGGGCAACCGTCCTCCAGCGCTGATCGAGCGTGGCCTGATCATCACCGGTGACCAGGTGACCGATGCCCAGGCCGGCTACGACGAGCACGGTCGTCCACAGGTGAACATCAAGCTTGATGGTCACGGTGGCGAACTGATGAACCGTTCGACCCGCAGCAACGTCGGTCGCAGCATGGCGGTGATCTTCATTGAGCAGAAGCCGATCACCACCTATACCAAGCAGGTGGTCGACGGCGTCGAGAAAGACGTGCCGGTCCAGGCGTTCAAGGAAGAGAAGAAGATCATCAGCCTGGCGACCATTCAGTCGCCACTGGGCAGCCAGTTCCGTATCACCGGCCTGAACGGCCAGGGTGAGTCCTCCGAGCTGGCATTGCTGCTGCGCGCCGGTGGTCTGGCGGCGCCGATGTACTTCGCCGAAGAGCGCACAATCGGTCCGAGCCTGGGTGCTGACAACATCACCAAGGGTATCGATGCTTCGCTGTGGGGCATGTTGTTCGTTTCGCTGTTCATCATCGCCATCTATCGCTTCTTCGGCGTGATCGCCACGGTGGCCCTGGCGCTGAACATGGTGCTGCTGCTGGCCCTGATGTCCTTGCTGGGGGCGACGCTGACCCTGCCGGGTATCGCCGGTATCGTGCTGACCATGGGTATGGCGGTGGACGCCAACGTGCTGATCTTCTCGCGGATACGTGAAGAAATCGCTGCCGGCATGACGGTGCAGCGGGCAATCAACGAAGGCTTCGGCCGGGCATTCACCGCGATTCTCGATGCCAACCTGACCACCTTGCTGGTGGGCGGCATCCTCTTTGCCATGGGCACCGGCCCGGTCAAGGGCTTTGCGGTGACCATGTCCCTCGGGATCTTTACCTCGATGTTCACGGCCATCTGGCTGACCCGCGCGATGGTCAACCTGATCTTCGGCGGTCGTGACTTCAAGAAGTTGTGGATTTAAGGGGCTGCCATGTTACGTACTATCAACTTCATGGGCGTGCGCAACTTTGCGTTCGGCGTCACTGTGCTCCTCACCGTTCTGGCGTTGTTCAGCTGGTTCCACAAGGGGCTGAACTATGGTCTGGACTTCACCGGCGGTACGCTCATCGAGCTGACCTACGAGCGTCCGGCGGATGTGATGAAGGTGCGTTCGCAACTGAACGATGCCGGTTATCACGAAGCCATCGTGCAGAGCTTTGGTGCGACCACTGATCTGCTGGTGCGGATGCCGGGCGAAGACCCGCAACTGGGCCATCAGGTGGCCGAGGCGCTGCAGAAGGTCGGCGGCGACAACCCGGCGCAGGTCAAGCGTGTCGAGTTCGTCGGCCCGCAAGTGGGTGAAGAGCTTCGCGACCAGGGCGGCCTCGGCATGCTCATGGCGCTGGGCGGCATCCTGATCTACCTGGCTTTCCGCTTCCAGTGGAAGTTCGCCGTGGGCGCCATCGTTTCGCTGATCCACGACGTGATCGTGACCGTGGGTATTCTGTCGTTCTTCCAGATCACCTTCGACCTGACGGTGCTGGCGGCGGTGCTGGCGATCATCGGTTACTCCCTCAACGACACCATCGTGGTGTTCGACCGGGTGCGTGAGAACTTCCGGGTGCTGCGCAAGGCCAGCCTGATCGAGAACATCAACATCTCGACCACTCAGACCCTGCTGCGGACCATGGCGACATCGATCTCCACCTTGCTGGCGATCATTGCGCTGTTGTTCTTCGGTGGTGACAACCTGCACGGCTTCTCCATCGCCCTGTTTGTCGGTGTTCTGGCGGGTACCTACTCGTCGATCTATATCGCCAACGTGGTGCTGATCTGGCTGAACCTGAACAGCGAGGACCTGATTCCTCCGGCCAACACCGAGAAGGAAGTGGACGACCGTCCTTGAGGATCTAGCCCTTTTCCGGCTGTCAGTTAAAAAGGCGCGAGTGTTGAACTCGCGCCTTTTTTGTTGCTCCAAGGCTGGGAGAAGCGCGGGCTAGGTCCCGTTTGTATGGTCAGGAGGTTCACGTGAACAAGTCGTTGCTGGTTGGTGCGGTATTGGGTGCTGTCGGTGTCACCGCCGGGGGTGCTGTTGCCACCTACAGCCTGGTTAAAAGCGGCCCTGAGTATGCGCAAGTACTGGCTGTGCAGCCGGTCAAGCAACAGATCAAGACTCCTCGCGAAGTCTGCAAGGACGTCGCGGTCACCCGTCAACGCCCGGTCAAGGACGAGCATCAGATCCTCGGTACCGTGGCCGGTGCGGTGGGCGGTGGCCTGCTGGGCAGCATGATTGGTAGTGGTAACGGCAAGAAGCTTGCCACCGTGGCCGGTGCCGTGGGTGGCGGTTATGCGGGCAACAAGGTGCAGGAAGGCATGCAGGAGCGTGACACCTACACCACCACGCAGACTCGCTGTAACACGGTCAATGACATCAGTGACAAGATCGTCGGTTACGACGTGAAATACGACCTGGGCGGCAAGCAAGGCCAGGTGCGCATGGATCGTGACCCGGGCAATCAAATCCCGGTGGATAAAGAAGGGCGTCTGATTCTCGGTCAGAACCAGAATCAGCCGGGTCAATAACCCCCCGCTTGCAGGGGTTGGCTTGCCGGTGAATGGGCTTTGAGATCGCCTTCGCCGGCAAGCCGGCTCCTACAGGTCGGGTTTTGCGGGCATAAAAAAAGCACCCCGAAGGGTGCTTTTTTGTTGCTGGCGCTTAGCGCTTCAGCGAGGCCGGCAGGTGCGGCTGGATGGCGGTCAGGACCGCTTTGAAGCATTTGGTGTTGCCGGCAACCACATGGCCTTTTTCCAGGAAGTCGTGACCGCCGGTGAAGTCGCTCACCAGGCCGCCGGCTTCTTGAATCAGTAGGGCGCCTGCAGCCATGTCCCATTCGGACAGGCCCGACTCCCAGAAGGCATCGAAACGACCAGCGGCCACGTAAGCCAGGTCCAGGCTGGCGGCGCCTGCGCGGCGAATGCCGGCGGTCTGGCCCACCAGGGCGCGGAACATGCCCAGGTAGTTGTCGAGGTTGTCCATCTGATCGTCACGGAACGGGAAGCCGGTGCCCAGCAGGGCGCCGTCGAGGCTGGTGCGACCACTGACTCGCAGGCGACGACCGTTCAGCTGGGCACCGCGGCCGCGGCTGGCGGTGAATTCTTCCTGGCGAACCGGATCGAGGACCACGGCGTGTTCCAGGCGGCCACGGTATTTGCAGGCGATGCTTACGGCGAAGTGCGGGATGCCGCGCAGGAAGTTGGTGGTGCCGTCCAGTGGGTCGATGATCCACAGGTAGTCTTCGCCTTCGCCGCTACCGGCGTGCAGGCCGGTTTCTTCGCCGAGGATGGCGTGGGTCGGGTAGGCCTTGCGCAATGCGTCGATGATCTTCTGCTCGGCGGCACGATCAACTTCGGATACGTAGTCTTTGGCGTCTTTTTCGTCGACCTTGATGGTATCCAGGCGCTCGATGGAGCGGAAAATCAATTCACTGGCGCTGCGGGCGGCGCGCAGCGCGATATTCAGCATTGGCTGCATGGATAGGTCACCTAAGGTTGTTAAAGAAAGCCGAGCATTCTAGCAGAAAACTTTTGCAGATGAAGGTCGGTGTTCGCTTTGATTGCATCGATCCGCTGTGTGGCGCCGTTCAAGGGGGTGGGTGCGCCTCGCTGGCCGACTGTGCTTGATTGGTGTGTCGTCAGTTGCGGATGGTTATTTTTGAGGCGGGAGTCTTGCCTGTTCTGTAAGATTTGCTCCCCTTTCCCGTGTCCGAGAGCGCCTCCCTTGCTGCAGAACATTCGTGTCGTCCTGGTCAATACCAGTCATCCCGGCAATATCGGCGGGGCTGCGCGTGCCATGAAGAACATGGGCCTGTCGCGGCTGGTGCTGGTGGAACCCCGGGTGTTTCCGTCCCATGAGGCCGATGCGCGGGCTTCCGGCGCCACCGACATCCTTGAGAGCGCTCAGGTGGTTGCCACCCTTGAGGAGGCCCTGGCCGGTTGCACGCTGGTATTCGGTACCAGTGCTCGTGATCGACGCATTCCCTGGCCGCTGCTGGATCCTCGTGAATCCGGCCTGAAAGTGGTGGAAGAGGCCGGGCAGGGCGCGCAGATCGCCCTGGTATTCGGCCGTGAAGATTCCGGCCTGACCAATGACGAGCTGCAGCGATGTCATTTCCACGTGCATATCCCGTCGGACCCGGCGTTCAGCTCGCTGAACCTGGCCACGGCGGTGCAGGTGCTGACCTATGAAGTGCGCATGTCCTGGTTGGCGGCCCAAGGCCAGCCGACCAAGATCGAGAAGGATGAAGTGGCTTCGCCGCGCAGTGAAGAGCTGGCGACCATGGATGAGCTGGAGCGGTTTTACGAGCATCTGCAGCAGACGCTGGTGGCCATCGACTTCCTCGATCCGGAAAAGCCGCGGCACTTGATGGCGCGCCTGCGTCGGTTGTACGGTCGCAGCTCGGTCAGCCGGGCGGAAATGAATATATTGCGTGGCATTCTCACGGAAACCCAGAAAGCGGCCCGTGGAGAGCTACAAAAGCGGAAGGATCAATGATGTTCGAGCGTCTGCGTGAAGATATCCAAAGCGTGTTTCATCGTGACCCGGCGGCGCGCAATGCCTTCGAGGTGCTGACCTGCTACCCGGGGATGCACGCGATCTGGATTCACCGTTTGTCCGCAGCCCTGTGGGGTATGGGCTGGAAGTGGCTGGCGCGGCTGGTGTCGAACTTTGGTCGCTGGCTGACCGGGATCGAGATCCATCCGGGGGCGAAGGTGGGGCGTCGTTTCTTCATTGACCATGGCATGGGCATCGTCATTGGTGAAACCGCCGAGATCGGTGACGACGTCACGCTCTATCAGGGCGTAACCCTGGGCGGTACCAGCTGGAACAAAGGCAAGCGCCATCCGACCCTGGAGGATGGGGTGGTGGTGGGGGCGGGTGCCAAGGTGCTGGGGCCCTTTACCGTTGGTGCGGGGGCCAAGGTCGGTTCCAATGCCGTGGTGACCAAGGCGGTGCCAGCGGGCGCGACAGTGGTCGGCATTCCGGGGCGGATCATCATGAAGTCCAGTGACGAGCAGGAAGCCAAGCGCAAGGCGATGGCGGAAAAGCTCGGTTTCGACGCCTATGGTGTCAGCGAAGACATGCCTGATCCGGTGGCGCGGGCCATTGGTCAGTTGCTCGACCACCTGCAAGCGGTGGACGCTCGCCTTGAGGGTGTGTGCGGCGCTCTGAAGGATCTGGGCAGTGACTACTGCGCCAAGGATCTGCCGGCTCTGCGCGAGGAAGACTTCGCAGCAGTCAAGGGCAAGAGCGACAGCCAGATCGGCTGATGGCCTGCCGGTCAGCTCCTTATGTAGGAGTCGGCTTGCAGGCGAAAGGGGGCTGATGTCCCCTGAGTGACCCGCAGGTCAGTTGTCGGCAACCCGCTGTGCCATTACGTCGCAGACTTTGCTATGATTCGCGCGCTCTTTTGCGGGTAAATCCGACTAAAGTAGTTGGTCTTATAGTTGACCTGATTACTCGGGTATTGCATACTCGCCTCCATTCCGAAACTCCGTGGTACTTGTCCATGCGACTGACTACTAAAGGCCGATACGCGGTGACCGCCATGCTTGATCTGGCGTTGCACGCGCAACATGGCCCGGTCTCCCTGGCCGATATCTCTGAGCGCCAAGGCATTTCCCTGTCCTACCTCGAACAGCTTTTCGCCAAACTGCGCCGCAGTAACCTGGTGTCCAGCGTCCGTGGCCCGGGTGGCGGCTATCAGCTGTCCCGTGACATGCAGGGTATCCAGGTGGCCCAGGTGATTGATGCCGTGAACGAATCGGTCGATGCCACCAAATGCCAGGGGCTGGGTGATTGCCATGCCGGCGACACCTGTCTGACCCATCACCTGTGGTGCGACCTGAGCCTGCAGATCCACGAATTTCTGAGCGGTATCAGCTTGGCAGACCTTGTCACTCGCCGTGAGGTACAAGAAGTTGCCCAGCGTCAGGATCAGCGCCGTTGTAATGGCAAGGCGCCGCGCCTGGACAAGATTGAAGCGTCAGCCGTCGAATGACAGCCAAAGAGCTAGCGGCACGCCAGCCAGCCTGATTTAGGAGAGAGTCCATGAAATTGCCGATTTACCTTGATTACTCTGCAACCACCCCGGTTGATCCGCGCGTGGCGCAGAAGATGAGTGAGTGCCTGCTGGTCGACGGAAACTTCGGCAACCCGGCGTCCCGCTCCCACGTGTTTGGCTGGAAGGCCGAAGAGTCGGTGGAAAATGCCCGTCGCCAAGTGGCTGACCTGGTCAACGCCGATCCGCGTGAAATCGTCTGGACTTCCGGTGCCACCGAGTCCGACAACCTGGCAATCAAGGGTGTCGCGCATTTCTATCACACCAAGGGCAAGCACCTGATCACCTCGAAGATCGAGCACAAGGCTGTCCTGGACACCATGCGCCAGCTTGAGCGTGAAGGCTTCGAAGTGACCTACATCGAGCCGGGCGAAGACGGTCTGATCACTCCAGCCATGGTTGAAGCGGCCCTGCGTGACGACACCATCCTGGTTTCGATCATGCATGTGAACAACGAAATCGGCACCATCAACGACATCGCCGCCATCGGCGAGTTGACCCGCTCCAAAGGCGTCCTGTTCCACGTCGACGGTGCTCAGTCCACCGGCAAGGTCGAGATCGACCTGCAGACTCTGAAAGTCGACCTGATGTCCTTCTCGGCCCACAAGACCTACGGCCCTAAAGGCATCGGCGCGCTGTACGTCAGCCGCAAGCCGCGGGTGCGCCTGGAAGCCACCATGCACGGCGGCGGTCACGAGCGTGGCATGCGCTCCGGCACTCTGGCCACTCACCAGATCGTCGGCATGGGCGAAGCCTTCCGCGTCGCCAAGGAAGACATGGCAGCTGAAAATGCTCGCATCAAGGCCCTGAGCGAGCGCTTCTACAAGCAGGTCGAGCACCTGGAAGAGCTGTACATCAACGGCAGCATGACGGCCCGCGTGCCGCACAACCTGAACCTGAGCTTCAACTACGTTGAAGGCGAGTCGCTGATCATGGCCCTCAAGGACCTGGCAGTGTCTTCCGGTTCGGCTTGTACTTCGGCTTCGCTTGAGCCTTCGTACGTGCTGCGCGCCCTGGGCCGCAACGACGAGTTGGCCCACAGCTCGATCCGCTTCACCTTCGGCCGCTTCACCACCGAAGAAGAAATCGATTACGCGGCGCAGAAAGTCTGCGAAGCCGTCACCAAGCTGCGCGCTCTGTCGCCGCTGTGGGACATGTACAAAGATGGCGTCGATATCTCGAAGATCGAGTGGGCGGCGCACTGAATTTAAGTCGCCGCACAGGGTTCTGTAGAACGTGCCGATAACGGCGATTTGCGGAACCCGAGAGCGACTCTCTGATGAGTGAGGATTAAGAATCATGGCTTACAGCGAAAAGGTCATCGACCACTACGAGAACCCGCGTAACGTCGGCAAGATGGACGCGGAAGATCCGGATGTCGGCACCGGCATGGTCGGCGCTCCCGCCTGCGGCGACGTGATGCGTCTGCAGATCAAGGTCAACGAGCAGGGCATCATCGAAGACGCCAAGTTCAAGACCTATGGCTGCGGTTCCGCCATTGCCTCCAGTTCCCTGGCCACTGAGTGGATGAAGGGCAAGACCCTGGATGAAGCCGAAACCATCAAGAACACCCAGCTGGCAGAAGAGCTGGCCCTGCCTCCCGTGAAGATTCACTGCTCGGTGCTTGCCGAAGACGCCATCAAGGCCGCCGTTCGCGACTACAAGCAGAAGAAAGGCCTGATCTGATCGATCGGCTTTCACAGATTTGGCGACAAGTAAGGAGTCACGATGGCTATCAGCATGACAGAAGCGGCTGCTCAACACGTGCGACGCTCCCTCAACGGGCGCGGCAAGGGTGATGGGATTCGTCTGGGTGTTCGCACCACGGGCTGTTCCGGCCTTGCCTATGTGCTGGAGTTCGTCGACGAGATCGGCGAGGACGATCAGGTGTTCGAGAGTCACGGCGAGAAAGTGATCATCGACCCGAAAAGCCTGACCTATCTGGACGGCACCGAGCTTGATTTCGTCAAGGAAGGGTTGAACGAAGGTTTCAAGTTCAACAACCCCAACGTGCGCGGTGAATGTGGCTGCGGCGAAAGCTTCAACATCTGAGGCTTCCAGTGGGTACTCCTTGTCATTTCGCTTTATTTGAGCTGCAACCGAGCTTCCGCCTGGATCTCGAACAGCTGGCCGCGCGCTACCGTGAGTTGGCGCGCGGGGTTCATCCTGACCGTTTTGCCGATGCGTCCGAACGTGAGCAGCGCCTGGCCCTGGAACAGTCGGCAAGCCTCAACGAGGCTTATCAGACGCTCAAGAGTCCGCCCAAGCGTGCCCGTTATCTGTTGGCGCTGAAGGGCGGTGAGTTGCCGCTGGAAGTCACGGTGCATGATCCCGAGTTTCTTCTGCAGCAGATGCAGTGGCGCGAAGAGCTCGAAGACTTGCAGAACAGCGCCGACCTGGCCGGTGTGGAGGCCTTCAAGCGTCGGTTGAAGATTGCCCAGGATGAGCTGAACGAAAGCTTCGCAGCCTGTTGGGATGATGCAGCGCAGCGCGAGCAGGCCGAACGCCTGATGCGGCGCATGCAGTTCCTCGACAAGCTCACCTACGAAGTGCGCCAGTTAGAAGAGCGCCTCGACGATTAACCCAGTGCCGCTCCGGTCGCACGCCTGATATACAGATAAGTCCAGATAAGCATGGCCCTACTGCAGATCGCCGAACCCGGCCAAAGTCCTCAACCGCACCAGCGTCGCCTGGCTGTGGGGATCGACTTGGGCACTACCAATTCGCTGGTCGCTGCCTTGCGCAGTGGTCTTTCCGAGCCTCTGGCCGACGCGCAGGGTCAGGTGATTCTGCCGTCCGCCGTGCGTTATCACGCCGATCGCGTCGAAGTGGGCGAATCCGCCCGCCTGGCCGCCCCCACCGATCCCTTGAACACCGTGCTGTCGGTCAAGCGCCTGATGGGGCGCGGCCTGGCCGACGTCAAGCAGCTGGGCGAGCAACTGCCTTATCGCTTCGTTGACGGCGAGTCGCACATGCCGTTCATCGAGACCATCCAGGGGCCGAAAAGCCCGGTGGAAGTCTCCGCTGAAGTGCTCAAGGTATTGCGTCAGCGTGCTGAAGCGACCTTGGGTGGCGAGCTGGTGGGGGCGGTGATTACTGTTCCGGCCTATTTCGACGATGCCCAGCGTCAAGCCACCAAGGATGCGGCCAAGCTGGCCGGTCTGAATGTGCTGCGCTTGCTCAACGAGCCGACCGCGGCTGCCGTGGCCTACGGCCTGGACCAGCACGCCGAGGGTGTGGTGGCGATCTATGACCTGGGCGGCGGTACCTTCGATATTTCCATCCTGCGCCTGACCGGCGGTGTCTTCGAGGTGCTGGCCACTGGCGGCGATACCGCCCTGGGTGGCGATGACTTCGATCACGCCATTGCCGGCTGGATCATCGAGGGTGCGGGTTTGTCCGCGGATCTGGATCCGGGGACTCAGCGCAACCTGTTGCAAACCGCCTGTGCGGCCAAGGAAGCCCTGACCCACGCCGCCTCGGTGGAAGTGGTTTACGGCGACTGGCGCGCGGCGTTGACCCGCGAAACCTTCGATGCCCTGATCGAGCCCATGGTGGCTCGCAGCCTCAAGGCCTGCCGGCGTGCCGTTCGTGACTCCAATGTCGAACTGGACGAAGTTCAGGCGGTGGTCATGGTCGGCGGTTCGACCCGGGTGCCGCGAGTGCGTGAAGCGGTCGCCGAAATGTTCGGTCGCCAGCCGTTGACCGAAATCGATCCGGATCAAGTGGTGGCCATTGGTGCTGCGATCCAGGCCGATACCCTGGCCGGCAACAAGCGCGAAGGTGGCGAATTGCTGCTGCTGGACGTGATTCCGCTGTCCCTAGGGCTGGAAACCATGGGTGGGCTGATGGAGAAGGTGATCCCGCGCAACACCACCATCCCGGTTGCCCGTGCCCAGGATTTCACCACCTACAAGGATGGCCAGACGGCCATGATGATTCATGTGCTGCAGGGCGAGCGTGAGCTGATCAGCGATTGCCGCTCCCTGGCGCGCTTCGAGTTGCGCGGCATTCCGCCCATGGTGGCGGGTGCGGCGAAGATCCGCGTGACCTTCCAGGTCGATGCCGATGGCCTGCTCAGTGTCTCTGCCCGGGAGCTGGGTTCGGGCGTGGAAGCCAGCATCCAGGTCAAGCCGTCCTACGGCCTGACCGACGGCGAAATTGCCAAGATGCTCAAGGACTCCTTCCAGTACGCCGGCGACGACAAGGTGGCCCGCGTGCTGCGCGAGCAGCAGGTCGATGCCCAGCGGCTGATCGAGGCCGTGCAAGGCGCACTGGATGCGGACGGTGATCGCCTGCTGGACGCTGAAGAGCGCATGGTCATCGAACTGCAGATGCAGGAACTGAGTGAATTGATGCGTGGCACCGATGGTTACGCCATCGAGCAGCAGACCAAGCGTCTGTCGCAAGTGACCGATGCCTTTGCTGCCCGCCGCCTGGATTCGACGGTGAAAGCCGCTCTGGCGGGGCGCAACCTGAATGAAATCGAGGAATAACTGATGCCGCAGATCATTTTTCTGCCACACGCCGTGTTCTGCCCGGACGGTCTGGTTGTCGAGGTCGAGCCTGGGGTTTCGGTGCTCGAGGTGGCCCACGACAACCACATCGAGATCGAGAGCGCCTGCGGCGGCGTCTGTGCCTGTACCACCTGCCACTGCATCATTCGTGAAGGGTTCGATTCGCTGAACGAAGCCGATGAGCTGGAAGAGGATCTGCTGGACAAGGCTTGGGGCCTGGAAGCGCAATCGCGGCTGTCGTGCCAGGCCATCGTCGGCGATGAAGATCTGACCATTGAAATTCCCAAGTACTCGCTCAACCATGCTGCCGAAGCGCCGCACTGATTCAAGGAGTCGTCATGAGTCTGAAGTGGGTTGATGTACTGGAAATCGCGATCCAGCTGGCTGAGTCCAAGCCCGATGTGGATCCGCGTTATGTGAACTTTGTCGATCTGCACCAATGGGTTCTGGCATTGCCGGAGTTCAGCGACGATCCGGCTCGCGGAGGCGAGAAGGTTCTTGAAGCAATTCAGGCCGCCTGGATCGACGAAGCGGACTGAATCCGCGGGCTACGCAGTTAGGCAATCCCTATAAACCCGCGTATAATTCGCGGGTTTAATTTTTCGCTTTAATCACCGTTTCTGGAGTTACACCATGGCTGTTCAACGTACTTTCTCCATCATCAAGCCTGACGCTGTTGCAAAAAACGTTATCGGCAAGATCGTTTCCCGTTTTGAAGAAGCCGGCCTGCGCGTTGTAGCTTCGAAAATGAAGCAACTGTCCAAGGCTGAAGCTGAAGGCTTCTACGCTGAGCACAGCGAGCGTGGCTTCTTCGGCGAACTGGTTGCCTTCATGACTTCCGGTCCAGTTGTTGTTCAGGTTCTGGAAGGCGAAAACGCCATCGCTCGCAACCGCGAACTGATGGGCGCTACCAACCCTAAAGAAGCTGCTGCCGGCACCATCCGTGCTGACTTCGCCGAGTCCATCGACGCCAACGCCGTTCATGGTTCGGACTCCGAAGCTGCCGCTGCTCGCGAAATCGCTTACTTCTTCGCAGCTACTGAAGTAACCGCTCGCTGAGTAAGGCTTGCGCGTGAGGGGTGAAACCATGAATGCATCGATCGGCAAAACTAACCTGTTGGGGCTGACTCAACCGGAAATGGAGAAATTCTTCGACTCAATCGGGGAGAAGCGTTTCCGTGCCGGTCAGGTAATGAAATGGATTCACCACTTTGGCGTCGATGATTTCGACGCCATGACGAATGTCGGCAAGGCCTTGCGCGAAAAGCTCAAGGCCGTTGCCGAGATTCGCGGTCCGGAAGTGGTCAGCGAGGACATCTCCAGCGACGGCACCCGTAAATGGGTGGTGCGCGTGGCGTCCGGCAGCTGCGTCGAGACCGTGTACATTCCCCAGGGCAAGCGCGGCACTCTGTGCGTTTCGTCCCAGGCAGGCTGTGCCCTGGACTGCAGTTTCTGCTCCACCGGCAAGCAAGGCTTCAATAGCAACCTCACCGCCGCCGAAGTCATCGGCCAGGTGTGGATTGCCAACAAATCCTTTGGCAGCGTCCCGGCGACCGTCGACCGTGCCATCACCAACGTGGTGATGATGGGCATGGGTGAGCCGCTGCTGAACTTCGACAACGTCATCGCCGCCATGCACCTGATGATGGACGACCTGGGCTACGGCATTTCCAAGCGCCGGGTGACCCTGTCCACCTCCGGCGTGGTGCCGATGATCGATGAGCTGGCCAAGCACATCGACGTTTCCCTGGCGTTGTCGCTGCATGCACCCAACGATGCGCTGCGCAACCAGCTGGTACCGATCAACAAGAAGTACCCACTGAAGATGCTTCTCGAGTCCTGCCAGCGCTACATGTCCGCCCTGGGCGAGAAGCGTGTGCTGACCATCGAGTACACCCTGCTCAAGGATGTCAACGACAAGCTGGAACACGCCGTTGAAATGATCGAGTTGCTCAAGGACGTTCCTTGCAAGATCAACCTGATTCCGTTCAACCCGTTTCCCCACTCCGGCTACGAGCGTCCGAGCAACAACGCCATTCGCCGTTTCCAGGACCAACTGCATCACGCCGGCTTCAATGTCACCGTGCGCACCACTCGCGGTGAGGACATCGACGCCGCCTGCGGGCAGTTGGTCGGGCAGGTGCTGGACCGCACCCGTCGCAGCGAACGCTATATCGCCGTGCGTGAGTTGAGCGCCGACGCCGATATGCCGCAAAGCGCTGCGACCCGTACCTGAGAGAGGAACTCCATGGCCCTGCGCTTCGCGCTGCTCCTGCTCGTTGCCAGTCTCTGTGCTGGCTGTGTTCTGTCGGGTGATTCCAATCCGCTGAACACCAGCAAGGGCCGCGATGAGGCGCGTGCGGCCTATGTGCAGTTGGGCTTGGGTTATCTGCAGCAAGGCATGAGCGAACGCGCCAAGGTTCCGTTGCGCAAGGCTCTGGAATTGGCGCCTGCCAATGCCGATGCCAATGCCGCCCTGGCGTTGGTATTCCAGGCCGAGATGGAGCCGGCCCTGGCCGACGAGCATTTTCGCCAGGCCCTGGCGGCCCGTCCTGACAGTGCGCGAATCCTCAATAACTACGGCAGTTTCCTGTTCGAAGAAAAACGTTACAAAGAGGCCTATCAGCGTTTTGAGCAAGCCGCGGCTGATACTCTGTACCCCGAACGTTCCCGGGTGTTTGAAAACCTCGGGATGACCGCTTCGAAGCTGGGCCAGCGTGAGCTGGCCCGGTTGCAACTGGAAAAAGCCCTGCGCCTGAATCACCAACAGCCCCGCGCGTTGCTGGAAATGGCTGAGTTGTCTTACGAAGACAGGCATTATGTGCCCGCCCGCGACTATTACGATCGTTTTAGCCTGCTCGACGCGCAAAATGCACGTAGTCTATTGCTCGGCGTTCGGCTGGCAACGGTGTTCGAAGATCGCGACAAGGCCGCCAGTTACGGTCTGCAACTAAAACGACTTTATCCCGGTACGCCGGAATATCAGCAATACCTGTCGGAGCAATGATGAAAGCGGCGCATCCCGAAGTTCAAGCAGTGACTCGCGTAAACCCCGGTGAGACCCTGCGTCAGGCCCGCGAAAGCAATGGTTGGTCGCTGGCAGAAGTGGCCCACAAGCTCAACCTCACCGTGAGCTCTCTGAGCAACCTGGAAGCCGGCGCTTTCGATAAGCTGCCAGGGCATACCTTTGCCCGCGGCTATATTCGCGCCTATGCCAAGTTGCTGGGCATGGATCAGGCCATCCTGGTTCAGGAGTTCGATCAATACACCGGTACCGATTCTCAGGGCAGCAATGTTCACGCCCTGGGACGGATCGAGGAGCCGGTACGGGTTTCCCACACCATCCTGCGCATCGTCAGCTTGCTGCTGCTGGTGGCGGTGGTCGGTGGCGGGTTCGTCTGGTGGCAGGATCAATCCTCCCAGCGCGGCAAGGAGCCAGTGTCCCTGAGCCCTGAGCACGTCGAGGTCGAAGGGGCCGACGGCACCACGCAGATTCATCCGATTGACGAGCCCGAAGACCAGGCCGTTGCCGAAGGTCAGAGCGAAGCCCTGGACAACGCCGCGCAAACCCAGAGCCAGGCGAACGCTGAGGCACCGGCCAATCCGCCGGCTCCTGCGACCCCGGCTCCCGTCGCGACGCCTGCGGCACCGACCGCACCTGCGCATACCGCCCCAGCCATCGCGCCGGTTGCCAGCGCACCGGTAGCGCCGGCTCAGGTTCCGGCCGCCGTGCCTGCTGTGCCGGCGAATGCTGGCAATGCCCCAGCGCCGAGCGCTGCGGTCGCAGGTTCAGGTCAGGTACAGATCCAGTTCAGCGCCGATTGCTGGGCTCAGGTCATCGATGGCAACGGCAAGATTCTGCTTAGCGCCCTCAAGCGCAAGGGCGAGAACGTCGATGTCAGTGGCAAGCCACCTTTTGCCGTGCGTCTGGGTTATGCCCGTGGCGCACAAATCACTTACAACGGTCAGGCGGTGGATATCGCCCCGTTCACCAGTGGCGAGACTGCTCGCCTGAAGTTAGGTCAATAAGTCATGCACGGCGAATCTCCAATCAAACGTCGCGAGTCCCGCAAGATCTGGGTCGGCTCGGTACCGGTCGGCGGCGATGCGCCGATCGCGGTGCAGAGCATGACCAACAGCGACACCAACGACGTGGCGGCAACTGTCGCCCAGATCAACCGCCTGGAAGCCGCCGGTGTCGACATCGTGCGGGTTTCGGTGCCGGACATGGACGCCGCCGAGGCGTTCGGCCGGATCAAGCAGCAGGTCAAGGTGCCCCTGGTGGCCGACATTCACTTCGACTACAAGATCGCTTTGCGCGTAGCCGAGCTGGGTGTCGATTGCCTGCGGATCAACCCCGGCAACATCGGTCGCGAAGACCGGGTTCGCGCCGTGGTGGACGCCGCTCGTGATCGCGGGATCCCGATCCGTATCGGGGTCAACGCCGGCTCCCTGGAAAAGGACCTGCAGAAGAAGTACGGCGAGCCGACTCCGGCTGCGTTGGTCGAGTCAGCGCTGCGTCATGTCGAACACCTCGAACGCCTGAATTTCCAGGACTTCAAGGTCAGCGTTAAGGCTTCCGACGTGTTCATGGCGGTCGAAGCCTACCGTTTGTTGGCCAAGGAAATCATTCAACCCTTGCACCTGGGTATCACTGAAGCCGGTGGATTGCGTTCAGGCACGGTGAAATCCGCGGTTGGCCTCGGTATGCTGCTGGCCGAAGGGATTGGCGATACCATTCGCATCTCGTTGGCGGCCGACCCGGTCGAGGAAGTGAAGGTCGGCTACGACATTCTCAAGTCCCTGCACCTGCGTTCCCGTGGCATCAACTTCATCGCCTGCCCGAGCTGCTCGCGGCAGAATTTCGATGTGGTGAAAACCATGAACGAGCTGGAAGGGCGTCTTGAAGACCTGCTGGTGCCGTTGGATGTTGCAGTGATCGGTTGCGTGGTCAACGGCCCGGGTGAAGCCAAAGAGGCGCACATCGGCCTGACCGGCGGTACACCGAACCTGATCTACATCGACGGCAAGCCGGCACAGAAACTGACCAATGACAATCTGGTGGACGAGCTCGAAAAGCTGATCCGGCAGAAGGCGGCCGAAAAGGTCGAAGCCGACGCAGCGCTGATCGCTCGCGGCTAACCGAACGTATTTAAGGATTTTTTGTGAGCAAGTCTCTGCAAGCCATTCGTGGCATGAATGACATCCTGCCCGAGCAGACGCCCCTGTGGCGTTATTTCGAGGGCACCGTGGCGCGTCTGCTGGATAACTACGGCTACAAGCAGATCCGCATGCCGATCGTCGAGTTCACCGAGCTGTTCAAGCGCTCCATCGGTGAAGTGACCGACATCGTCGAAAAAGAGATGTACACCTTCGAAGACCGCAACGGCGACTCCCTGACCTTGCGTCCGGAAGGCACTGCGGCGTGCGTACGCGCGGTACTCGAGCACGGCATCACTGGCGGTGGCCAGGTGCAGAAGCTCTGGTACATCGGCCCGATGTTCCGTCACGAGCGCCCGCAGAAAGGCCGTTATCGCCAGTTCCACCAGATCGGTTGCGAGGTTTTCAACCTCGACGGTCCGGACATTGATGCTGAGCTGATCGTGCTGACCTGGCGCCTGTGGGGCGAGCTGGGCATCCGTGATGCGGTCAAGCTCGAACTGAACAGCCTGGGCACTGCTGAGGCTCGCGCACGTTATCGCGACGCATTGGTGGCGTTCCTGTCGGCGCGCATGGACAAGCTGGACGAAGACAGCCAGCGTCGCCTGAAGACCAATCCGCTGCGCGTGCTTGATACCAAGAATCCGGACACTCAAGCCGTACTGGTGGACGCGCCCAAGCTGGCCGACTACCTGGACGAAGAATCCCGTGTGCACTTCGAGGGGCTCAAGGCCCGTCTGGACGCCGCGGGTATCCCTTATGTGATCAACCCGAAGCTGGTGCGCGGGCTGGATTACTACAGCAAGACCGTTTTCGAATGGGTCACCGACAAGCTCGGCGCCCAGGGCACAGTGTGTGCTGGCGGCCGTTACGACGGACTGGTCGAGCAAATGGGTGGCAAACCTACACCGGGTGTTGGCTTCGCCATGGGGATCGAACGTCTGGTGCTGCTGCTGGAAACCCTGGAGCAGATCCCGGAAGAAATCTCGCGTCAGGTCGACGTTTATCTCTGCGCCTTCGGTGAGGCGGCTGAACTGGCCGCGCTGGCGTTGAGTGAACGGGTTCGTGACCAGTTACCGAACCTGCGCCTGCAGATCAATGCCGGTGCCGGCAGCTTCAAGAGCCAATTCAAGAAGGCCGACAAGAGCGGTGCGTTGTACGCGCTGATCCTCGGTGACGACGAGCTGGCCCAGCAAGTGGTAGGTTTCAAACCCCTGCGTGGCCAGGGCGAACAACAAAGCATTGCCTGGGATGCGCTCGCGGCGCACCTGGCCACCTGCGTCGTGCAGGGTTGAAGCTGTCAAACAGCCGAATTAGCGAATAAGGAGTATTGGGGTGTCGAGTACCGAAGATGAACAGCTGGCGGAATTGAAAGACTGGTGGCAGCGCAACGGCAAACCTCTGGTGACCGGCGGCCTGCTGGCTCTGGTCATCGTGTTTGGCTGGCAGGCCTGGCACAAGTATCAGAACAATCAGTCGCAAGGCGCTTCGGTGCTCTATCAGCAATTGCTGGAAACCACCCTGACACCGGATGGCAAGCCTGATGCCGCCCGTGTTGCGGACCTGGCCGGCAAGCTCAACAGCGAGTTCGGCGGCACCGCCTACGCGCAGTACGGCAGCCTGTTCGTCGCCAAGGTGGCGGTAGACACCGGCAAGCTGGATGATGCAGCGGCGCAACTGAAGGCCATCGCCGACAAGCCGGTGAACCCGACCTTGGGTGAAGTGGCGCGTCAGCGTCTGGCCCAGGTGCTGGCGGCGCAGAACAAGGCCGACGAAGCCCTGAAACTGCTCGACGGCGATGCCGACAAGGCCTTCCTGGCCACCCGTGAAGAGCTCAAGGGCGATCTGCTGGTGCAGTTGGGCCGTGTCGATGAAGCTCATGCGGCATATCAAAAAGCCAAGGCCGCGCTCTCGGATGAAGCGGCGGTCGGTGGCTTACAAATCAAGCTGGACGACCTGGCCAAAGGGGATGCATGACGTGATCCGTTGGAAACATGCAGCATTGCTGGCTCTGGCCTTGTTGGCCGCGGGTTGCAGCAGCAACAGCAAGAAAGAACTGCCGCCGGCTGAGCTGGTCGACTTCAAAGAAGAAGTGGTCCTGCAGAAGCAGTGGAGCCGTTCGATCGGTGACGGTCAGGGCGAAACCTACAACATGCTGGTACCGGCCATCGATGGTGACACCATCTATGCCGCCGACGTCACCGGTGTGGTGGTTTCCATGGATCGCATGAACGGCGACGTCAAATGGAAGAAAGATCTCGAACTGCCTGTTTCCGGCGCCGTGGGCGTGGGTTATGGCCTGGTCATGATCGGCACCCTGAAAGGCGAAGTGGTTGCCCTGGATGCCTCCAGCGGTGAAGAGAAGTGGCGTACCCGTGTGACCAGTGAAGTACTGGCTCCGCCTGCCACCAACGGTGACGTGGTGGTGGTGCAGACTCAGGATGATCGGGTGATTGGCCTTGAAGCCAGCACCGGTCATCAGATCTGGCTGTACGACAGCACCCCGGCGGTACTGACCCTGCGGGGCACCAGTGCCCCCTTGGCGACCAACCGTCTGGCCCTGGCCGGTCTTTCCACTGGTAAGGTGGTGGCCCTGGATATCCGCAACGGCGTGCCGGTGTGGGAGCAGCGCGTCGCCATTCCACAAGGTCGTTCCGAACTGGATCGCGTAGTGGACATCGACGGCGGCCTGCTGCTGTCCGGTGGCACGCTGTATGTCGCCAGTTACCAGGGGCGTGTGGTTGCCCTGGACCTGGAGAGCGGCCGTCCGCTGTGGCAGCGTGATGCGTCCAGCTATGCCGGCGTGGCTCAAGGTTTTGGCAGCGTCTATGTCAGCCTGTCCTCGGGCACCGTGGAAGGCGTGGACGAGCGTTCGACCACGGCCCTGTGGAGCAACGACTCCCTGGCTCGTCGTCAACTGTCGGCACCGGAAGTCTTCTCCAGCTACGTGGCTGTAGGTGACCTGGAAGGTTACCTGCACCTGCTGAGTCAGGTTGACGGTCGTTTCGTCGGCCGTACGCGCATTGACAGCGATGGCCTGCGCGCCCGTCCGCTGGTGGTGGGTGACATGATTTATGTGTATGGCAACAGCGGCAAACTGGAAGCCCTGACCATCAAGTAATGGTTTGACTATGCTTGGGGTTGATTCCCCAAGCGGCCTTGTCTCGACAAGGTTCGCAGCACGTCAAGGTGCTGCCCCGAGCACCAGCCGCTGCCTCGCAGCGGCTTTTGTATTTTCGCAATTAACGCAGTGGAGAGCCGCATGGTTCCCGTAATCGCCCTGGTGGGCCGACCTAACGTCGGCAAGTCCACCTTGTTCAACCGCCTGACTCGGACTCGCGACGCCATTGTCGGCGACCTGTCCGGTCTGACCCGTGATCGCCAATACGGTGAGGCCAAGTGGCAAGGGCGTACCTATATTCTGATCGACACCGGTGGTATTTCCGGTGACGAGCATGGCATGGATGAAAAGATGGCCGAGCAGTCGCTGCTGGCCATTGAAGAAGCTGATGTGGTGCTGTTCCTGGTGGACGCCAAGGCCGGGTTTACCGCGGCCGACCAGATGATCGGCGAGCACCTGCGCAAACGTAACAAGACCTCCTACGTGATCGCCAACAAGGTCGACAACATCGACCCGGACATGGCCCGCGCAGAGTTCGCACCATTGGGCATGGGCGATGCGATCCCGATCGCCGGTGCCCATGGTCGCGGCATCACCCAGATGCTGGAAATCGCCCTGCGCGAATTCCCCAAGGATGACGCCGACGAGCCGGAGGAGGGCGAGGAAGAGATCGTCGCCGAAGGCGAGGAAGCCAAGCGCATTCCGGGTCCGAGCGAGAAGGACGGGATCAAGATCGCCATCATCGGGCGTCCCAACGTCGGCAAGTCGACCCTGGTCAACCGCATGCTCGGTGAAGATCGGGTCATCGTCTATGACCAGCCCGGCACCACTCGCGACAGCATCTACATCCCGTTCGAGCGCAACGACGAGAAGTACACGCTGATCGACACCGCCGGCGTGCGCAAGCGCGGCAAGATCCATGAGGAAGTCGAAAAATTCTCGGTGGTCAAAACCCTGCAGGCGATCAAGGACGCCAACGTGGTGATCTTCGTCATGGACGCCCGCGAAGGCGTGGTGGATCACGACCTGAACCTGCTGGGCTTTGCCCTGGAAGCCGGTCGGGCCTTGGTGATCGCCCTGAACAAGTGGGACGGCATGCAGCCGAGCGAGCGCGACTACGTGAAGACCGAGCTGCAACGCCGGTTGTTCTTCGTCGACTTCGCCGATATCCACTTCATCTCGGCACTGCACGGCACGGGCGTGGGCAACCTCTACCAGTCGGTGCAGAACTCGTTCAAGTCGGCGGTCACCCGCTGGCCGACCAGCCGCCTGACCCAGATCCTCGAAGACGCCGTTGGCGAGCACGCGCCGCCCATGGTCAACAACCGTCGGATCAAGCTGCGCTACGCCCACTTGGGCGGTGCCAACCCGCCGCTGATCGTGATTCACGGCAACCAGGTGGAGAAGGTGCCGAAGTCCTACGTTCGCTACCTGGAAAACACCTATCGCCGGGTATTGAAGCTGGTGGGCACGCCGATTCGCATCGAGTTCAAAGGTGGCGAGAACCCGTACGAAGGCAACAAGAACACGCTGACCGACCGCCAGGTCAACAAGAAGCGTCGTTTGATGTCGCACCACAAGAAGGCTGACAAGAAGCGCCGCGACAAGCGCTAAAAGAGCAGTTGCGAGCGGCAAGTGGCGAGCTTCAAGCGAGGCTGGCGAAGTCTTGCAGCTTGCAGCGGCGACTGAAGAAGGGGACCTTGGGTCCCCTTTTTTAATCGCCGCGCTTTGGGCTATTCTCGGGACCTCCCGCGCCGCCGTAGAGCCGGGTGTTCAGCAGGGAACCCTCATGATCACCAGTAAGCTGCCGCATGTCGGCACCACCATCTTCACGCAAATGTCCCAGCTCGCGGTGGAAACCGGAGCGCTCAACCTGTCCCAGGGTTTTCCTGATTTCGACGGCCCCCAGGCCTTGCGCGACGCGGTAGGCCGGCATATTGCCAATGGCCACAACCAATACGCCCCCATGACCGGTTTGCCGGCTCTGCGCCAACAGGTGGCGGCGAAAATCGCTCGCAGCTATGGCGTCGAGGTCAATGCCGACAGCGAAGTGACCATCACTCCGGGCGCTACCCAGGCCATTTTCTGTGCCATCCAGGCGGTGATTCAGCGTGGCGACGAGGTCATCGTTTTCGATCCTTGCTACGACAGTTATGAGCCGGCGGTGGAGCTGGCCGGCGGTCGCTGTGTGCATGTGCAACTGGGGCTCGAGGACTTTGCCATCGACTGGCAGCGGCTTGCTGAAGCCTTGAGTCCGCGTACGCGGATGATCATCCTCAACACGCCGCACAACCCCAGTGGTGCCTTGATCAGCCGTGCCGAGCTGGATCAGCTGGCGGCCCTGATCCGTGATCGCGACATCTATCTGGTCAGCGATGAGGTGTATGAGCATCTGGTGTTTGACGGTGTGCCCCATGTCAGCGTGTTGGCCCACGAGGAGCTGTATAAACGTGCCTTCGTCGTCAGTTCCTTCGGCAAGACCTATCACGTGACCGGCTGGAAGACCGGTTATGTCGTGGCGCCACCGGCCTTGAGCGCCGAGCTGCGCAAGGTGCATCAATATGTCAGCTTCTGCGGCGTGACTCCTTTGCAGTACGCTCTGGCGGATTTCATGGCCCAGTGCCCGGAACATGTCGAGCAATTGCCAGCCTTCTATCAGGCCAAGCGTGATCTGTTCTGCGACTTGCTGAGCGCTTCGCGTTTCAGCTTCACCCGGGTGGCCGGTACTTACTTTCAACTGGTGGACTATGCGCAGATTCGTCCGGACTTGAATGACGTCGACATGGCGAAATGGATGACCCGCGAACATGGCGTGGCCGCCATTCCGGTGTCGGTGTTCTATCAGCAGCCGCCCCAGGGGCAGCGTCTGGTACGACTGTGTTTCGCCAAACGCGAGGAGACGCTGCGTCAGGCAGCGGAGAAGCTATGCGTGATCTGAGTGCATTACCCAATCTGAATCTGGCGTTGATTCAGACCACCCTGGCCTGGCATGACCGCCAGGCCAACTTCGAACACTTTGAGCAGTTGCTGGAGCAGGCCCGCGGTGCTGACCTGATCATCCTGCCGGAGATGTTCACCACCGGATTTTCCATGGAGTCCGCGACCCTTGCGGAAGCGGAGAATGGACCGACCAGCAAATGGTTGCGTATCCAGGCGAAAAAACTGGATGCGGTGATTACTGGCAGCGTGATCATCCAGGCTGCGGATGGCAGCCACCGGAATCGCTTGCTCTGGGCGCGCCCTGACGGTGAGGTCTGGCACTACGACAAGCGTCATCTCTTTCGCATGGCCGGCGAGCACAACCACTACACGCCGGGCGAGCGGCAGGTGCAGTTCGAGCTCAAGGGATGGCGTATTCGCCCATTGATCTGCTATGACCTGCGTTTCCCGGTGTGGAGCCGAGACGCACAGGACACCGATCTGCTGCTCTACACCGCCAACTGGCCGGGGGCCCGGCGCCTGCACTGGAATCGCCTGCTGCCGGCCCGGGCCATTGAAAACCTCTGCTACGTCGCGGCGGTGAACCGGGTGGGCACTGACGGCAAAGGCTTTGTCTATACCGGGGACAGTCAGGTACTGGACTACCAGGGTGAAACCCTGCTCAGCGCCGGGGAGGCCGATGGGGTGTTCCAGGTGTGTCTGAGCGCAGGGGAGCTGGCCGCCTATCGTGCACGTTTCCCGGCGAATCTCGACGCTGATACCTTCACGTTCACCTAGGATCGCTTAAGTACTGCACAATTTTTTACATATTGCGCATATCAAGCGTCAAGGATGAAGGCCGATAGCCGGAACAGTCCAGGAGGAATCAATCATGACCACCATTACCGCCAGCATCGCCAATCCTTATCCCTTGTCTGCTCCCAAAACCGCATCGGCTGAAGCTGAAGGTTCCAGCCCTTTGGCACCAGCGAAAGAAAGCCAGGACGGCCAGGGCAAGGAGCTGCGGGTCGACGCTGGCGATGCCAACATCGATGCGGTCACGGCGGGTGGTGATCAGGTCAAGGCTCTGCAGAAACAGATCGAGCAGACCCAGAAAACCCTGACCGAACAGCAGGCACAACTGGCCAATGTGCAGAAAGGGCAGGCCAGTGACCAACAGAAAGCCCAGCAGATGATGGAAGTCCAGGCGCAGATTGCCGTGACCAATAGCACCTTGCAGGTACTGCAAGCCGCTTTGGTGCAGGCCATGTTCAGCGTTGATGTGCATGCCTGAGCTGACGGCAAGTCCACAGTCTCTGGCTTGTGACGCTGAAAACAAAAAGGCCCCGAGGAAGTGAGCTCCTCGGGGCCTTTTTGTATTGCTGCTGTTAAGCCGCCTTGGCTTCCTGCTCGCTCAGGGAGCGATTCAGAGCACTGAACAGCGCCTTGAAGCTGGCCGTGGTGATGTTTTCGTCGATGCCCACACCGTGCACCGCACGCTCACCGTTGACCCGCAGTTCGATGTAGGCCGCCGCCTTGGCATTGGTTCCCGCACCGATGGCGTGTTCGTTGTAGTCCATGATCTCCACTGGCACCGGCAAGCCGGCCACCAGCGCTTCGAGGGCGCCGTTGCCCTTGCCGCGCCAGTGCAGGTTGGTTTCGCCCTGGCCCTTGCTCGACACTTCCACTTCCACGGCGCTGTGGCCGTTCTCTTCCTGCAGGCGATGGCTGACCAGCGCGTACGGGGTGTTGGCCTGCAAGTACTCGCTGTGCAACAGCGCGTGAATCTGCTGGGCGGTCATTTCCAGGCCCAGGCGGTCGGTTTCCCGCTGGACCACCTGGCTGAATTCGATCTGCATGCGGCGCGGCAAGCTGATGCCGTATTCCTGCTCCAGCAGGTAGGCGATACCGCCCTTGCCCGACTGGCTGTTGACGCGGATGACCGCCTCGTAGCTGCGACCGATATCGGCCGGGTCAATCGGCAAGTACGGCACTTCCCACAAAGCGTCGGCTTGCTGTTGGGCGAAGCCCTTGCGAATCGCGTCCTGGTGGGAGCCGGAGAAGGCGGTGTGGACCAGGTCACCGACATAGGGGTGACGTGGGTGCACGGCAATCTGGTTGCACTCTTCCACCACTTTGCGCACGCCGTCGATATCGGAAAAGTCCAGCTCCGGGTCGACGCCCTGGGTATAGAGGTTCAAGGCCACGGTGACCAGGTCGACGTTGCCGGTCCGTTCGCCGTTGCCGAACAGGCAGCCTTCGACACGGTCGGCGCCGGCCATCAGGCCCAACTCGGTGGCGGCCACGCCGGTACCACGGTCGTTGTGGGTGTGCAGGCTGATGAGCACACTGTCGCGACGGTTGATGTGGCGGCAGAACCACTCGATCTGGTCGGCGTAGATGTTTGGTGTCGCCACTTCAACGGTGGCCGGCAGGTTGAGGATCACCTTGTTGGTCGGGGTGGCGTTCCAGACTTCCACCACGGCGTCGCAGACTTCCTTGGCAAACTCCAGCTCGGTGGCGCTGAAAGTCTCTGGCGAGTACTCGAACTGCCACTGGGTTTCCGGCTGCTGAGCGGCGTATTTGACGAACAGCTTGGCGGCATTGACTGCGATTTCCTTCACCCCGGCCTTGTCCTGGTTGAAGACGATGCGGCGGAACGACGGGCTGGTGGCGTTGTACAGGTGGACGATGGCTTTCTTCGCCCCACGCAAGGATTCGAAGGTACGGGCAATCAGGTCTTCACGGGCCTGGGTCAGCACCTGGATGGTGGTGTCGTCCGGGATGTGGCCGCCTTCGATCAGGGTACGCACGAAGTCGAAGTCGGTTTGCGAAGCGGCAGGGAACGAAGCCTCGATTTCCTTCACGCCCACGGCCACCAGGGTTTTCCAGAAGCGCAGCTTCTTGACCGCATCCATCGGCTCGATCAGCGACTGGTTGCCATCACGCAGGTCCGAGCTGCACCAGATCGGCGCGCGGGTGATGGTCTTCGACGGCCAGGTGCGGTCCGGCAAGTTGATGGTCGGGAACGCGCGGTATTTGGAGGATGGGTCTTTGAGCATGGTCATGGAGAAATCCTTATGGTCCGGGCCGAAAAGAGGCGGCCTGCCGGTGAGTCAAGAGTGCAGTGTTGACGCAGGGGGATGAGGCACCGCGATTCAGCCTGGCAGTCGTGCGCTGACGAGGCAGAGGCTCCGGTGTTGACGACGCTGAATGAGGGTGTGAGAGGTTTTCATGCGCTCAACCCTAACCACTGGGATGAGAGATGGCAAGCAGTCGAAAAAAATTGAGAGGAATACTCGAAATGGAAGCTATATCGAGATTTTATGCTGCCTATTCTTTAAAAGAATACTAAGGATTGCGCGATCATTCTGGCCTGCGCAATCCTCGTTGTGGCCAGTCTGTCGGCGGTAAAGGCTTGGAATCAGGGCTGAAACGCCCCGATAAAGATTGCCGGATCGACCCGCGCATCGTTCAGGCTGACGTTCCAGTGCATATGCGGACCCGTGGCGCGTCCGGTCGATCCGACCTTGCCCACTACTGCCCCGCGAGCCAGCGACTGGCCGACCTTCACATCGATTTTCGACATGTGGCAGAACATGCTGATAAAGCCCTGGCCGTGGTCGACGAACACCGTATTGCCGTTGAAAAAGTAGTTGCCGATCAGGATCACCTTGCCCGCCGCCGGGGTCTTGATCGGCGTGCCTGCCGGTACGGCGAAGTCCAGCCCGGCGTGAGGATTGCGCTCTTCGCCGTTGAAGAAACGCCGCACGCCGAACTTGCTCGACAGCGGTCCGTTAACCGGCTTGTCCAGCAGCAGGTTGCTCGGGGTGTTGTGGCTGAAGCTGCGGTAGGCGCGAATCTGCTCCGCCAGTTCGCCATCGATGCGTTTCAGGTCTGCGGGGTTCGGATTGACCTGACGCTGGTTCTTCAAGGTGATGTGCTGCTCGGGGTATTTCTTGCTGCCCACCAGGAAATTCAGGCTGCGGTTACCGGCGCTGATCTGCTGAGGACCGGGCTTGACCGTCAGCGGGATGCCGACGATCGCCAGCCAGTCGTTCTGCTCCTTGACCACCAGCACCGGTTTGCCCTGGTAGCTGGCCTTGGGCGCCTGGGCGGCATTACCCAGGTTGACCACCGCGACGCCACCGGGCACAGGTTTGTTCAACAGGCGGGTGATGTAGCTGTCGGCGTGAGCGTTGAAGGCCAGGCACAGCAGCAACAGGGAGCAGAGAAAACGCGGCATGGATCAATCCAGTAGAGAAAGGGTGACAGGCGTCAGGTGGTTGTCTTCGACCCGCACTTGCAACTCGCCTTCGCCCAGGCGGGCGGTGAGGCGCTGGCCATTGCGGGTCTGGGCGGCATTGCGAATGGCCTGGCCACGATCGTCCAGCAGGATGCTGTAGCCGCGGCCCAGGGTGGCCAGGGGGCTGACCACATGCAGGGTCTGCATCTGGCTGTGCAATTGCAGGCGGCGAGCCTTGAGGCCCTCGCGCATGGCGCGGGGCAGCCGTGTGGCCAGGCTGTCCAGACGCTGGCGCAGCAGCGCCAATTGTCGACCTGGGTGCTGGGCACCGAGACGGGTTTCCAGGCGGATCAAGCGTTCGCGACGGGTGTTGAGGCTGCGTTCGAAGGCCCGGCGCAGGCGCATGTCCAGATCATCCAGGCGTTGTGCTTGCTGGCGCAGGCGTTCGCCGGGATGGCGCAGACGCCTGGCCAGGCCATCCAGGCGCAAGCGGTCGCGCATCAGGCGGTCGCGCATGCGCATCACCAGGCGCCGCTGCAGGCTCTCGACCCGGCGTTGCAGGTCGCTGGAGTCCGGGGCCAGCAATTCGGCGGCTGCGGAAGGCGTTGGCGCGCGGACATCGGCCACGAAATCACTGATGGAGACGTCGGTTTCATGGCCGACGGCGCTGACGATCGGCGTTACGCAGGCATCCACTGCCCGGGCCACGGCTTCTTCGTTGAAGCACCAGAGGTCTTCCAGCGAGCCGCCACCACGGGCCAGGATCAGCGCGTCGAAGCCCCGGGCATCGGCCAGTTGCAGGGCGCGGACGATTTGCGCCGTGGCTTCGCGGCCCTGCACGGCCGTGGGGATCAGCGTCAGTACAACCTGCGGTGCCCGGCGGCGGAACACGCTGATGATGTCGCGAATCACCGCGCCGGTAGGCGAGCTGATGATGCCGATGCGTTGCGGATGAGCTGGCAGCGGCACCTTGCGTTCGGCGCTGAACAGGCCTTCGGCGCTGAGCTTTTCCTTGAGTGCATCGAAGGCCAGGCGCAGGGCGCCGTCACCGGCTGGCTCCACGGTGTCGAGGATCAGCTGATAGTCGCCGCGCCCTTCGAACAGCGAAACCTTGCCCCGGACCTTGACCGCCAGGCCGTCCTTCAGCGCCTGGCGGACCCGCGCGGCATTCTGCCGGAACAGCGCGCAACGCACCTGGGCGCCGCTGTCCTTGAGGGTGAAGTAGACATGGCCGGAAGCCGGGCGAGCGAGGTTGGAGATCTCGCCTTCGACCCAGATGTTGCTGAACACGTCTTCGAGCAGCACCCGGGCGCGGCCGTTGAGCTGGGTGACAGTGAGGACCTCGCGGTCCAGGCCGAGTCGTGCAAAGGGATCTTTAATCATGGGGCGCAGTTTAAGGGGCTGTCAGTCCATGGAACAACGCAATTCGATTGCCAATGATTGCGCAGTTGTTCGACAAACTGTGCCACCAGCGGCGTAGGGTCTTGCCGATAGGCGAGGGCGACGCAGCTCTGGCAATCGCTATCGGCCAGAGGCAGGAAACGCACACTGGACGGGGCGATGTCCTGCATCGATTCGGGCAGCAGGGCAACGCCGAAACCGGCCTGGATCAACTGCAACTGGGTGGTCTTGCGTGACATCACCCGCGCAGCCTTGGGAAAGAAGCCCTGGCGCATGCACAGCTCGGCCGACAGATAGCTCAAGCCCCCACGCTGGGGATGGGGGATGGAGATAAAGGCTTCATCGCGCAGTTGCGCCAGCGCCACCCCCTGGGCCGGTGGATCAACGGCCAGGGGATGCTGCGGCGGCACGGCCAGCAGCAGGGGTTCACTGAACAAGGGCACGATTTGCACTCCCTCTCGTTGGCGCAGCACCGGCAGGCGTAGCAGGCCGGCATCCAGGCGGCCTTCGGCGAGTTCTTGCAACTGCGCCTCGGATGACAGCTTGACGATGTCCATCGAAGCTCCGGGGCACGCTTGCAGATACTGGCTGATACCCCGCAGCAGGCGACCGCTCATGGGCACGGTGCTTGAATGACTGAGGCGCAGCGTACCCAGTTGCCCCTGGCCGACTTGGCTGGCCAGTTCCGCGGCCTTGTGCAGTTCGCTCAGCAAGTTGCGGGCCTTGGGCAAGAAGGCTTCACCAGCGGCGGTCAGCCGAGGCTGGCGGGCGGTACGTTGGAACAGTGGGGTTTGCAGCTGGCCTTCCAGTTCCTTGATCTGTCGGCTGAGGGCTGACTGGGCAACGAATAGGCGTTCTGCTGCAGCGCTGAAGCTACCGCTCTCGGCGATTTCCACGAAGTAGCGCAGTTGACGGGTTGAAATCACAAGGCATGCCTTTTTGCGATGGGTTGAAGGCCTTGACGATATTAGTCGCAAGGCTCGCCGCTGGCTAAAGTCTTTGCTGATCTAGTTGGGGAAGTCGCAGTGATGAGCGTGATCATCGAGGGGTTGAATCAGTGGTCGTTTGGCCCGGGTGCCTGGTTGGCGGTCGGCCTGGGCATCGCGCTGGCGTACATCGTGTTTGGCATTGCCGGTTTCGGCACGGCGCTGGTGGCGGGACCGGTGCTGATCCTGTTCATGCCGTTGTCGAAGATTGTGCCGCTGTTGGTGCTGCTCGATTTTGTCGCGGCTTTCGGCAACCTGTTGCCGTCGCGAAAGGACGTGGCCAGGCCGGAGCTGTTGCGCCTGCTGCCCTGCATGGCGTTGGGCTGCACCTTGGGGGTGATTTTCCTGCTCAACCTCAAGTCCGATCTGCTGCTTCTATTAATGGGGCTGTTTATCAGTGCCTACGCCATATACAGCTTGTGGGTGAAGGTGCGTCCGACTCAACTGGCGGCCGGCTGGGCAGTGCCGATGGGAGTCGTGGGGGGAATGTTTGGCGCATTGTTCGGGAGTGGCGGCTTTCTATACGCCATTTACCTGAACAGCCGTTTGCCCAAGGACCCGGCACGGGCTACCCAGAGTGCCTTGATCAGTTGCAGCACCGTGGTGCGTCTGAGCCTGTTCGCCCTGGCCGGGGTGTATGCCGAGTTGCCGCTGCTGCTGTTGGCTGGGTGTTTGTTGCCGTCGATGGCGTTGGGCTTGTGGGTGGGCCGGCGCTTGACCATGAGGTTGTCTCGGGAGGCTTTTGTACGCCTGGTGACCTGGCTGGTGCTGGCCAGTGGCGTGGCCTTGATCGGGCGCTACCTGAGTACTTGACCTGCGGGGTTCAGGGATTAAGCTGCGGGCCTGCATATTCATTCGCCGGCAAGCCGGCTCCTACAATTGACGGTAGGAGCCGGCTTGCCGGCGAACGCGTTCGTACTGTCCCAGCACGTTTCAGGCTTATCCATGAACTCGCAAAGCATCCTCGTCCCGAAAATTTCCACCCTGCCGGTGCACGAGCCCCGGGCCCGGGCCATCGTGCGCTGGCTGGTGCGCAAGAACATTGTCGAGGAAACCCTGAGCACTTGCGGGCGCACCGGCAACCGCATGGGCCATGCGATTGCGCCGGGGGCACGGGAGGTGGTGCTGCGTCCGGAGGCGCTGCCTTTTGGCGAGCCGATCAACGGCCTGGAGATCATTACCAAGCGCTGCATCTATACCCCGGCCAAGGGCTTTCTAGAAGAAGCAGGCTGCGCCGAATGCCGACAGGAAATCGGTGAAGCGCTGTTCGAAAGCCTGGAAGAGTGGATGCCCGGTCGTACCGATAACTTCATTTGCCCTGAATGCGGTCATGAAGATGACATCAACGGTTTCCTGTTCCTTCAGGAGTGTGGTTTTTCCAACTTGGGTTTTATCTTCAATAACTGGGCCGAGGCGGGGTTCAAACAGAGTTTTATCGACGAGTTCGCCGACTGGCTGGATCAGCCGGTGAGTTGGGTGAAGGTCGAGTTGTAGGGGCAGGATGTCCCCATCTATCACTCCGGCGATATTAGCCAGAGTTTTACATTGAGCCCGGGTAGGTGTCTGAGTATAATGGCGCGCTTCCATTTTCCCGCCCGGGAGCCCCCGCGATGCTGCGTATCAGCCAAGAAGCCCTCACCTTCGACGACATTCTCCTAGTGCCCGGTTATTCCGAAGTACTGCCGAATGAAGTCAGTCTAAAGACCCGTTTGACCCGTGGCATCGAGCTGAATATTCCACTGGTTTCCGCCGCCATGGACACCGTCACTGAAGCCCGTCTGGCAATCGCCATGGCTCAGGAAGGTGGCATCGGCATCATCCACAAGAACATGACCATCGAGCAGCAAGCTGCTGAAGTGCGCAAGGTCAAGCGTTTCGAAGCCGGTGTGGTCAAAGACCCCATCACCATCGAAGCCGACGCCACCGTGCGTGACCTGCTCGATCTGACCAACATGCACAACATCTCCGGTGTGCCAGTGCTGCACAACGGCGATCTGGTGGGCATCGTGACTTCCCGCGACGTGCGTTTCGAAAGCCGCCTGGAAGTCAGCGTTCGTGAAGTGATGACGCCTAAAGAGCGTCTGGTCACCGTCAAGGAAGGCGCCGACAAGACCGCCGTCCGTGAACTGCTGCACAAGCACCGCATCGAGCGCGTACTGATCGTCGACGACGCCTTCACCCTCAAGGGCATGATGACCGTCAACGACATCGAGAAAGCCAAGGCTTACCCACTGGCCAGCAAGGACGATCAAGGTCGTCTGCGTGTAGGCGCGGCGGTCGGTACGGGTAAAGACACCGGCGATCGCGTTGCTGCGCTGGTCAACGCGGGTGTCGACGTGGTGGTGGTGGACACCGCCCACGGTCACTCCAAAGGTGTGATCGACCGCGTTCGCTGGGTCAAGGAGAACTTCCCTGAAGTGCAGGTGATCGGCGGCAACATCGCCACCGGCGCTGCCGCCAAGGCTCTGGTCGAAGCCGGTGCCGACGCCGTCAAGGTCGGTATCGGCCCTGGCTCGATCTGCACCACCCGTATCGTTGCCGGTGTGGGCGTGCCGCAAATCAGCGCCATTGCCAATGTTGCAGCGGCACTGGTCGGTACTGGCGTTCCGCTGATCGCCGACGGCGGCATCCGCTTCTCCGGTGACCTGTCCAAGGCCATCGTGGCCGGTGCGTCTTGCGTGATGATGGGTTCGATGTTCGCCGGTACCGAAGAGGCTCCGGGCGAGATCGAACTGTTCCAGGGCCGTTCCTACAAGGCCTACCGTGGCATGGGTTCCCTGGGCGCCATGTCCCAGGCCCAGGGCTCTTCCGACCGCTACTTCCAGGACTCCTCCGCAGGTGCCGAGAAGCTGGTGCCGGAAGGCATCGAAGGTCGCGTGCCGTACAAGGGCACCCTGACCGCGATCATCCATCAACTGATGGGTGGCCTGCGTTCTTCCATGGGCTACACCGGTAGCGCCAACATCGAAGAAATGCGCACCAAGCCGGAGTTTGTCCGCATCACCGGCGCCGGCATGGCTGAATCCCACGTCCATGACGTGCAGATCACCAAGGAAGCGCCAAACTATCGCGTAGGTTGATAGTGATCGCCTCCAGGTCCAGGCCTGGGGGCGATTGACGAATTTAGTAACCGGGGCTGTGTTTTTCAGCCCCGTGTCGTTTCTGAAATTAGACGAGACTGACCATGGCCCTCGACATTCACGCCCACCGTATCCTGATCCTCGACTTCGGTTCCCAGTACACCCAACTGATCGCCCGCCGCGTGCGCGAGATTGGGGTTTACTGCGAACTGCATCCGTTCGACATGGACGACGCAGCGATCCGCGAATTCGCGCCCAAGGGCGTCATCCTCGCCGGCGGTCCCGAGTCCGTGCACGAAGCCAACAGCCCTCGCTGCCCGCAAGCGGTGTTCGACCTGGGCGTTCCGGTCTTCGGCATCTGCTATGGCATGCAGACCATGGCCGAGCAAATGGGCGGCAAGGTCGAAGGTTCCGACCTGCGCGAATTCGGTTACGCCCGGGTTGACGTGGTGGGCAAGAGCCGCCTGCTGGACGGCATCGAAGACCACGTCGACGCCGATGGCCTGTTCGGTCTTGATGTGTGGATGAGCCACGGTGACAAGGTCACCAAGATGCCCAAGGACTTCCACATCCTGGCCAGCACCCCGAGCTGCCCGATTGCCGGCATGTTCAATGACGACCTGCGTTACTACGGCGTGCAGTTCCACCCGGAAGTGACCCACACCAAGCAGGGCGGTCGCATCCTGTCGCGCTTCATCCTCGACATCTGCGGTTGCGAAGCGCTGTGGACCCCGTCGAAGATCGCCGAAGACGCCATTGCCCAGATCCGCGCCCAGGTCGGCACCGACAACGTTCTGTTGGGCCTGTCCGGTGGTGTCGACTCCTCGGTGGTGGCGGCCCTGCTGCACAAGGCCATCGGCGACCAGCTGACCTGCGTCTTCGTCGACAACGGCCTGCTGCGTCTGCACGAAGGCGAGCAAGTGATGGCCATGTTCGCCGAGAACATGGGCGTCAAGGTGATCCGTGCCAATGCCGAGGAGCAGTTCCTCAGCAACCTGGCCGGTGAGTCCGACCCGGAGAAGAAGCGCAAGATCATCGGCCGCACCTTCATCGACGTGTTCGATGCCGAGTCCTGCAAGCTGGAAAACATCAAGTACCTGGCCCAGGGCACCATCTACCCGGACGTGATCGAGTCGGCTGGCGCGAAAAGCGGCAAGGCCCACGTGATCAAGTCGCACCACAACGTGGGTGGCCTGCCGGAAGAAATGAACCTCAAGCTGGTCGAGCCGCTGCGCGAGCTGTTCAAGGACGAAGTCCGCCGTCTGGGCCTGGAGCTGGGCCTGCCGTACGACATGGTCTACCGTCACCCGTTCCCGGGCCCGGGCCTGGGCGTGCGCATCCTCGGTGAGGTTAAGAAGGAATACGCCGACCTGCTGCGTCGCGCCGACCACATCTTCATCGAAGAACTGCGCAAGGCCGACTGGTACCACAAGGTCAGCCAGGCATTCGTGGTGTTCCAGCCGGTGAAATCGGTGGGCGTGGTGGGCGATGGTCGTCGTTACGCCTGGGTCGTGGCCCTGCGCGCCGTGGAAACCATCGACTTCATGACCGCGCGTTGGGCGCACCTGCCTTACGAGCTGCTGGAAACCGTCAGCGGCCGGATCATCAACGAAATCGAAGGCATCTCCCGCGTCACCTACGACGTGTCGAGCAAACCGCCGGCAACGATTGAGTGGGAATGATTGGGCGTCCGGTATTGACCGGTACTCTCTAGCAAGAAACACCCTGAAGCCCGCGTAATTGCGGGCTTTTGGCTTTCTGGGGCTGGTCAATCCTGGCAGCGTCGCGCATCGCTAGGCGCCTTATTGATGTGGCAAGCGGTCGCCATGACAGTAAGCGTCCGCCCAATGCACCTTGCGTGGCTTTTTCCCAGGTCACTTAACAACTATCGTCACTGAATACCACGAAGCTTTCACATCGATTCGACAGAGGTCAGACAATTGGATGCCTACTCTGGGCGCCGCCATGGGTTGATATCGAGGAGGCTGGCAAAACAGTCCTGATCGCGGGGCTTGATGGGTAATGTTGACGTAATAGTAATGACTAAGAACGCGCGTGCAATCTACTCAATGAGGTTTTACCTATGTCCATCGGAGCCGTATCAACTTCAAATCCAGTGACTATCAATGGGCTAAGTTCCACCCAAAGTCAGCCCCAGGCGAAAGCAAATCAGGAAACGACCTCTACTACCACTGGCGCGGCCAGCGATGTCGCAGCCGCACTGAAAGAAGCTACTGAGACTGCCGCGCAAACCGCTCAAGAGGCGGGGCATGGTGATCGTCAGGCGCAGCGCTTGATGCAAAAGCACCATCACCACCCTCAACCCGCAAGCACAGCGGCGCCAACGTCTGGTGTCGTGAATGGTAACGGGCAGATAACCGGCGAGATCATAAACACTAAAGCGTAATTTCTCGGATGCACCGCAAAAGGCTGGCGAATCCTGTGCGTGCAGGATCCGCCAGTTGCATTCAACACATAGTAATACGCCACTTCTACTTCACCTTGGGCGTTTAGTTTTATGCGACTGAATCTGAATCAACAGTCAAACTTAGTCTGATTGCATGATAATTGAATGCGCTACTACTTATAGATGGAGTACCTCATAAAACGCCAAGTAGCGCGGGCTAAGACAAGTGCTGGGGTGGGCTTCGATGTCGCTGAAAAATGTCCGCCTCGCGCCATTCTTTAAGCAAAACCTGCCGGCGACGCGGATAGCGCCCGGGGCTGATTGTCAAAGCCGAAATGCGGTCCGTTCTAAAGTGACGGAACTCTTGTCTGAGTTCACACCATCCAGCGAGCATTCGAACATGGTCAAAGTAACCTAGTGCAACTGGCCAAATGGTTCTCTCGGAACGACTACCCTTCAGGTCGAGATACTGGATCTGTATCTTATGCTCAATTCGAATGGCCTTTCGAATATTAGACAGGTCGATTGCCTCTATTTCGGCGTGGTTACTTTTTCCGACCATCAATGAATTGGTATCCAGTGACGTTCGCAAGTCTTGGGGCAAAACAGACGCTATTTTCGACAGCGCTCCCTTTGCCGCACTACTCAGTTGCAGGTCAGCACGCTCCGATACCCAGCGCGAGCCCAAGACAAGGGCTTCAATTTCTTCCTCGGTAAACATCAATGGCGGAAGCATAAAGCCAGGGCGTAAAACGTAGCCAAGCCCTGGCTCTCCTTCGATGTTGGCCCCTTGTCCTTGAAGGGTTGCAATATCTCTGTACAGCGTACGAAGGCTTACCCCCAGCTCCTTTGCCAAATGACTGCCAGTCACTGGAAAGCGATGCCCGCGTAGGGTCTGAAGCAGATCGAACAATCTTTCGGTGCGAGACATGAGCGTTTCTGAAGTGCTGTGATCTTAATAAGATGCTGTCATAAATTGACAGTAAATCAAAGAATTCGCCATCAACCGATGGGTGAGCTTGTAGGCCAAGTTACTTGGCAATATGGGGGGATACTTTATGGGAAGTTTTTTCTTGGCGTCCGCGCCCATGAGAGTGCAAGCGGCCGTGCACCTGCATCACTACTGCCACTTTCTGTCAGCATGCAGGGCGACAATGACCGCGTCGCTCACTAACTAAGGAGTTTACGTCATGCGTCTTTATTACCATCCCATTTCGACCTGCTCGCGCCGAGTTCTGATGACGGCCCACTGCCTCGGGATCCAACTCGATCTCGTACTCGTCGATCTAGTCAAGGGTCAGCAAAACACTCCTGAATTTTTGAAGCTAAATCCGAATTGCGGATTTCGGAGCACCGTGACCGGCCGTTTCGGTTGATCGTGACCGGTCATTTCGCTAACGCGTGACCGCTCATTTCGGTAGCAACGTGACCGATTTTCCGCCTGTTCCGAAACAGGTGGTCACGGCTTACCGAAATCGCCGGTCACGACTTAGCGAAAGCCTTCCCCTTCGTTGCGCATGACCTGATGCGCCGCCATCCTCGACCGATTTCGGGAGAGGAAGATGGCGGCGCCGCGAGTAGCCATGCGAAACATCAAAGAATGTCTGCGCCTCAAGTTTGAGGCCGGCTTGTCCCACGAGAAGATTGCCCGTGCCTTGCAGCTGTCCAAGGGCGTGGTTAGCAAGTACATCGCGGCGGCGCGGGTGGCCGGGCTGGACTGGCCGGCGCTGGTGGCCATGGACGAGGCCGCGCTGGCGGCCGCCTTGTTTGCACCGACGTCGACGAACAAGCCGCGCGGTGAGCGAGTGCTGCCCGATGTGCTGAGCATCCACCGCGAGTTGCGACGCAAGGGCGTGACCTTGCAGCTGCTGTGGGAGGAATATCTCGCCGCGCATGCGGGCCAGCCGACCTACCGCTACACCCAGTTCGTCGAGCACTACCGGCGCTACGCCCAGACGCTCAAACGTTCGATGCGTCAGCTGCACCGTGCGGGCGAGAAGCTATTCATCGACTATGCCGGGCCGACGCTGCCGGTGGTCGACCCGGCCACCGGCGAAGTGCGCCGGGCGCACATCTTCGTCGCCGCCCTGGGCGCCTCGAATTACACCTATGCCTGCGCGACGCCAGGCGAAACCCAGGTGGACTGGCTGACCTCGCTGGGCCAGGCTCTGACCTACTTTGGCGGCGTGCCGGAAATGGTTGTGCCGGACAATCCGCGCGCCCTGGTCGCCCAGCCGGATCGCTACGAGCCGGGCCTGAACCGGGCCACGCTGGAGTGCGCGCGTCATTACCAGACGGTGATCCTGCCGGCACGGCCACGCAAGCCTCAGGACAAGGCCAAGGCCGAGGTGGCGGTGCAGGTGGTCGAGCGCTGGATCATGGCGCGGCTGCGCCATCGGCAGTTCTTCAGCCTGCATGCGCTTAACCAGGCCATCGCCGAGCTGCTGGAGGATCTGAATCGGCGCCCGTTCAAGCGGCTCGATGGCTGCCGGCGCGACTGGTTCGAGCGCCTGGATCGCCCGGCCTTGCGAGCGCTGCCGGTGCATCCCTACGAGGTCGCCACCTTCAAGCGCTGCAAGGTCAGCATCGACTACCACATCGAGGTCAATGGCAGCTTCTACAGCGTGCCCTCCGCCCTGGCCCGGCAGAACGTGGACGTGCGACTGACGGCACACACCCTGGAAGTGCTGCATGGCAACCGGCGGGTGGCCAGCCACCTGCTGCTGGGGCGACGCGGCGCTTACAGTACCCAGCGCGAGCACATGCCCGCGGCGCACCAGGCGCATCGCGAATGGACGCCACAACGCCTGCTCGACTGGGGCGCGCGGATCGGCCCCTACACGCGCCAACTGATCGATCACCAACTGACCCACAAGCCGCACCCGGAGATGGGCTACCGCGCCTGCCTCGGCCTGCTCTCGCTGGCCCGGCGCTATGGCAATGCACGCCTGGAAGCCGCTGCCGAACGTGCCGTACACCTGCGCGCCTTCACCGGGCGCAGCGTGCGCAACCTGCTCCAGCAAGGCCTGGATCAACAGCCGCTGCCCCAGCGTGCCGCCGAAACGACCTTACCCGGCGACCACGAGAACGTCCGTGGCGCCGACTACTACCAACCCCCGCAACAGGAGCTGTTCGATGATGCCGCAACACACCCTGAATCAACTGCACCAGCTACGCCTGGACGGCATGGCCCGCGCCCTGGAAGAGCAATGGACGCTGCCGGCCAGCCACAGCCTGAGCTTCGATGAACGCCTCGGCCTACTGCTCGACCGCGAACTGGCCTGGCGTGACAACCAGCGCCTGGTACGGCTGCGCAAGAAGGCCAAGCTCAAGTACGCCAACGCCTGCCTGGAAGATCTCGACCGCCGCACCGGACGCGCCCTGGACGAGCGTCTGATCGCCACCCTGGCCAGTGGCGACTGGATCCGCCAGCAGCACAACCTGCTGCTGACCGGCCCGACCGGTGCCGGCAAAACCTGGCTGGCCTGCGCCCTGGGCAACCAGGCCTGCCGCCAGGGCTATAGCACCCTGTACCTGCGCACCCCGCGCCTGCTGGAACAACTGCGCATCGCTCATGGCGACGGCAGCTTCGGCCGTACCCTGCAACAGCTGGCAAAGGTCGACGTCCTGGTGCTGGACGACTGGGCGCTAGCCCCGCTGGAGGAAGGAGCCCGGCATGACCTGCTGGAGGTGATCGACGACCGCGCTGGCAGCCGCTCCACCATCCTGACGAGCCAACTGCCCATCGAGCACTGGCACGGCTGGATCAACGACCCGACCCTGGCCGATGCCATCCTCGACCGCCTGGTGCACAACGCCTACCGACTGACGATGAAAGGCGAGTCGCTGCGCCGAAAAAAAGCCGAGGAACAAGCCGCATCGTGACCGATGCGATTACAATCCAGAACCCGCGCAACCGGGGTGGAAGCACCGGTCACGTATTAGCGAAACGCTCGGTCACGTTCACCGAAATCCGCACGAATCATCGGGTTCCGGTGCTAGAGCATGACGGGTTCGTACTCTGGGAGTCATATGCAATCATGCAGTACTTGGCGGATATGGTTGCTGATCAAACAATTTATCCCATCAGCCCACGGAGTCGCGCGGATATCAATCGCTGGCTGTTCTGGTGTGGGCAATATTTCATGCCGGGTGTGGCGATACTGAATTGGGAAAACTCGATCAAAAAAATGATCGGGATCGGCCCGGCGGATCCGCTTGAGGTGGCTCGTGGCGAGAGCCTTTTCCTCGATGCAGCGAAGATCCTTGATGAACACCTTGGAGATCGCGAGTGGATTTGCGACACCGGTTTGTCACTGGCCGATCTCGCGATTGCCGCCCCCTTAGCTGACCAACACAGCGCCAAACTACCAATGGAAGGTCGGCCCAACCTCCAGCGATGGCTAAAGCAGGTTCAGGCGCTCGACTCCTGGAAAAAGACGCAGGCAGATGTTCAGTAACGAAAGAGTGGAAGCTCCCACGAGTCCCCCACTCGCAGCGAACTTAGCCTTTTAAAACAATTGCTCCGAATAAAAACATTGAGACGGGCTTGTTGGGAATTCCAAAACTTTTCCTCAGATGAAAATCGGAATAACTAAGGGGCGTAGTTTGGTGGCCATCTCTATTGGCGCTGATTGGAAACTGGAGCGCTCTGATGAAGTCTATGGTCACAGTGGTATTCAGTTAGGCAGGTGAGATCGCCAGACGCTCAGGTGTTTCACCGTCAGCCTCGAACAACAAAACCCGCCAATGCGGGTTTTGTTGTTTGAGGCGAAGGCGTTGATCAGAAGTCGTAACGCACGTTCGCACTGAAGGTGTCGGCGTCGAAACCATTGCTGGTCAAGTAGTTGTATGTGCCTCCCACGCTCCACGCGCCCACTCGGTAGTTCGCGCCCACGCCTAGCTCGTAGCTGTCGCGCGCCGGTGTGGCGCCTCGAGTGGTGAATGGGGTGCCACCGAGCACGAAGGTGGAGGTGGTACCGACCTTGTCGCCGATGAAGTCATGCCATGCCATCAGCTTGGCTTCCGGTTCCAGGCTGCCCACGCCTACGTCAAACGCGGCCGCCAGGCGAGCGCCCAGGCCCATTTCGCCGATTTCATAGCGCTGGCTGCCTACGTTGAGGGCGACTGAGCTACCTTTTTCACGATACGAATCCATCGATACATTGGCATAGCGCGCACCAATCTGTGGTTCCAGCAGCCACTGCTTGTCGAGCTGGAACGTGTAGCCTGCCAGTGCGTTGACGCCGAAGATCTCGCTGTCGTAGTCGGCCTTGGCCCGTGTACCGGCGATATAGCGTTTGGATTCGTTTTCATTCCAGCCATACATCAGCGAGGTGTCGACAAAGAAGTTGTCACGGGCCCAGTTGCCGTACAGGGTCAGCGCATGGCCGCTGACGTCGGTTTTGTTGCCCAGGTCGGATTTGACGTCGCTGGTCAGGTAGCTGTAAGCCAGGCCCACGGTGGTATCGGCGTTGAGCTTGCCGTCGGCACCCACGGCTATGCCGTTGGTGTTGGCGTCGTAGCCGTCGATGCCGTGACGACTGTCCTGCTCGGCATCGCTGGACAGCGCTTGTATCCATACGCCTTTTTCTGCAAGGACGTCACCGGAGGACAGTCCGCTGCGAGCTTTGCTTGCGCGGCGATTGATGGCGCTCGTGACCAAATTTTGGCTGTTGGTGGCAGCGTTGATTACCCCACGGTGGACATCTGGGATTAGGGTTTCGGCAAGTTTGGCCAGCTCTTCACGGGTGGCGGCGTTGGCGAAACGCTGGAATACCGGGTCGCTTTCGTCCATTTGGCCCATGATCGTGTTCTTGAACGGCTTGATAGCGTTCACCGCATTGCGCGAACCACGGGCACCTAGCAGATCTTGCGTGATCACCTCATCATTGCGGGTGGCAACCAGTGCTTTCACGTCCTGGCCTTCAATACCGAAGTTCTTCACCTCAAGCAGTGCCGAGGAGGAAACCACGGACAGGTTCTGCGGATCTTCCCAAGTGCCAGAGTTGATGAGGGTGTAGCGGGTGCCCTGGGCCGATGTGCGGAAGTCGTCGGAGCGAGCCTGCAGTTCGATCTGGCTGCCTGGAAAGAAGAAGGTATTGCCGGTGACTTTCAAGATCGGCGTGTTGGGCAGCGTGTTGTTATCCAGTAGCAGGCGCAAGCGAGCAGTTTCGCTATCCATGTCGAGGTCGCCCACAATCGTGGTCTGCGGGCGGAGCAGAGTTAGGCGGCCACCGTCGATGTCGACGAAACTGGTGCGGATGGTCGAGCCATCGAACATCGCGTTTCCTCGCACCAGCACGCTACTCAGGCCCAGCAGGTCACCCTTTACTTGCCCCCCTTGCCAGTAAAAATACGAAGGCGATGCATTGTCGTTCGCTAGAATTGCTGCGGTACCGCCTTGGATCAGGCCACCTGTCTGCGTGATGGTGAAGAGGTTAACGCCGCTGGATGTGTCGAGGCTTACAAAGTGGATGCCTACCCCTTCGGCTGAGATAGTCCCGCTATTGTTGACATTAGTCTTGATGGGAGTGCCCGTGCCTTGACCGGTAAAGCGGGCGTTTTCAATCTCAATACCTGCAGAGTCGGTGCCGTTAGCGGTGATAGTGCCCGAGTTATTGATGCGCGCCAGGGCCGAGGTGATCATCATGCCATTGGCATCCTCGCCAGTTACCGTGATGTTGCCGTTGTTGCTGACTTCACCAGTGATATTCGCCAGATACAGATCCAGCCCCATGGCACCGGTGCCGCTCACCGTAATATCACCATGATTGACCAGACCGCCAGCAACGGTGGAGCTACGGATCATGGCGATGGCGGACGGTATGTCACTGGGGTTCGCGGCCGTCAGGTTGATTGTGCCCTGATTGACCAAGCTACCCGCCAGCGTCACGTTGGTTAGCTTCACACCCGCGTTCTGAGATGTTCCGCTAAAGGTGGCGTTGTTGAAAACATCGCCGGAGCTGACGTATGGGCCGGCGCTTAGGTCGTAGTTCAGGTCAGGTGCGGCATGGACTGTGGCAGTGGCAGTCGCGACGGACAGCGCCAACAACGAGCGGCGCAGGTGTGAAATGTTCAAGGCAGTATCCTTACAGGGCAGAAACTGACAGGGGAAAACGTGCGCGTCAGCGTCTGTTTTTCGGCATCCCTGCCAGCTTGTCAGTGATGTTCTGATTCAAGCGCGCCCGAATTTACACGATGCTGGTTGGGAAATTCATCACGAAAATAGTTGATGCCGAAAAAAGCATAAAAATGCGAAGTTTCAGTTTTTTCTGAAGCTTTACTGGATTATTCAGCAGTAATCGAAACTTTAGAGTCGCTATTGCGATCGCCTGCGGGTCAGGTACTAAATGTAAGGGCATCTTCGGATGTTTTAAGCGGAAGTGCCTGTACTTAATCTAAGGATTCTCATGTGCCATCGGAGTTTTGCTCCATCGACTCCATGTCGCTTCCCATCCTCTGTCGTGGCTTACTTCTGGTATATGAACGCTCTGGGAGAGGGGCGAATCAAGCGCCTCTTGGTACTTATCAGCTAAATTACCCGGAATGATCAAGTCAGCGTCTCCGATGAAATGACGCTGGGGTAATAAGGCGAGTCGATTGCGGTAGTCCAGCGGCTCCAATGATCCGTCGAGTGGCGACAGCCCTTTCATCGCGGCCCACATACGTGGACTGAGATTGCCGGCTATGGTTTGCACTTGGGTAACATCGTTGCGCTGCACCGCTAACAATAATGCGAGAGTAGCGCCCCCAGAATACCCCACTAGCTCGAACTCACTGTTGCCATATCGCTGTTTTAATTGGTCCAGCGCCTGATTGAGACGGTCGAGTACTTCCTGAGAAAATCGTCGATGGGTCCAGAGTGTTGTTTGACACGCTGTGACCATGACGAACTGACAGGGGCGTGCGAGGTACACGTTCGGCGTCGGATCGTCGACCGCCAGCCGTGGCACTAACAGATTGTGCGGGCTCGGATCCAGGCTGGGTTGAGTGGTCGTCGCCCAGGAATGCCCATCGCCTTCCAGATAGATACGCAGGCGAGTTGTTTTTTCTGCACTACGCGGCACAAGGATGAAGAGTGGGAAGGCGTGTCCCGGCAGGACCTCCCATTGTCGATCGTGTTCTTGAGCCAGTCGTTGCAGCGCCTCGCGTGGCGATTGGCAGGCCATGAGAAGTACGCTGACAACCACCCAGCAGGCTTTATGAAGGCGGGCCAATGTCCGACGGCAGGGAGAGCCTTTACTCATCATCTGTCGTAATACGCCATTGGCAATGGCGGCATCGGCAAGTTGTTTATCCGTCATGGTGTTTTCTATGGTCCTGGATGTTTTTTTTGTCTAGAGGCCATTATTTAACGGCTGAAATTTTTTAGTCGATAATGGAGCCGGGATGATCTCTCAGTGGACTGCCCCCCGGTGCCGTAGACATCTCCAGTCCATGTCTCACGTTAGTTAGTCTTGGTTGAAATGGACGAGTAAGTTCTGGCCCGTTAATAAGGCTCCTGATCGCAAGATCAGGGGCCATTTTGTTAAGGGAATTAGGCGGCCCAATGAGGCCGTCATCGTATAGGGATGTTGAGATGAGTGTGTTTGGTAAGTTGCTGCGAACCCTGGGCCTGTCGGCAGAAGCGCCTGAACTGCCGAGCGAGACGGCGCAGCCATTGTCGCGTTTTGATCGTTTTGCCGCGGACAATCGCGAAGCTTTTGCGCTGATCGGCGCCTTGCCGGAGCAGGAGATTGTGGCTGAAGAGCGGCGCCTTGCTGCCGAGGTGACGGACATTCTGCTGTCGCTCAAGCCGCTCATGGTGGAAGGAGTGTCGCGCCTGGAGATTCAGGAACATGTGCTGCAGCAGCTTGATAGCCGGCAGTTACTGCCGGCGCTGGTGGGCTACAAGGGATACCCCGCAGCCGTTCCTGTCTCGGTGAATGCGGAGCTGATCAGTTGCCTGCCTTCGGAGAAACTCTTGCCGGCCAGTGCGTTGGTCAAGGTCGAGGTCGTGGTGTCATCGCGCAAGGGGTATGGGGCGCAGTCCTGGACCTTTGCCACGCCCGACGCCAGCACAGAACAACTGCGTTTGCTGAGCGCTGCCAAGGACGCTCTGGAGCAGGGCTTGCGACAGATGCGCGGTGGTGAGTCGCTGGGGGCCATCGGCAGCGCGATCCAGGAGGTACTGGACGCCCAGGGCTTCAGTGCAGTGGTTGAATACTGCGGTTATGGCATGGGCAGGCAGCGGATCCAGGCGCCTCAGGTATTGGGGTACCGTGTTGCGGGACGTTCCGAACCCATGGTGGCCGGCCAGGTATTGAATGTTCAGGTGTTGGCCAAGGCCGGAAACCCACATGTCCGGGTGATGCCCAATGGCTGGAATGTGGTCGCTCACGATCGGTGCGACGCAGTGGTGGTCAGTGCCATGGCCCGAGTGACGGAAGAGGGGGTTGAGCGTCTCAGCCGGTTTGTCGACTGAAGTCTTTGCGCTGCAAGACAAATGGCGATCGCACCATGGGTGGGTCGCCATTTGTATGTCCAGGTGTTGGAAAACCCGGTTTTTTCGCGCTCGCGCAATACCGGGAAAGACATTGCCCCGTCCAGCCTCCGGGGCGCCGTGTACCTTTGAAGTCGCCACTACTGTTTTGTCCTTGCAGCGAATTATCGCTGAGTGGCATTGATCGGATTGTATTGGGTTGTCGGTTGACAACCTTATGTTCCTGACGATACTGGAGGCTACGGATGGCTCGTGCAATTCATCCCAAGAAGGACATTGAAATGGCCCTGCGCTACGCCGAATGGCAGGGCTGGCGTATCGAGGTTGGCGGTGGTCATGCCTGGGGCCGGATCTACTGCCCGTACAACAACGAAGTGTGTCGCTGTGGCGAGTTCTGCATCACCAGTGTCTGGCGTACGCCGAAGAACCCGACCCAGCACGCCCGGGCGCTATGCCGGGTGATCGACAACTGCACCGTGAACCAGCTGCGTGGGGCCAAGGCACCGGCAGCCCGTCAGGAGTAAGCACCATGGAATACCTGTTCACCCTCAACTACCTGCTGCCGCTTGAGGGCTGTGATCCGCTGCAACTGGTGGAGCGCCTCGGCGCGGCGGGCTGCACCGACGTCCTGGTCGGCACCGGCCTGGCCGGGCGCCTGGCCCTGGAGTTCAGCCGCGAGGCCGAGAGCGCCGAGGCGGCGCTGCTCAGTGCCTTGGGGGATATCAAGCACATCATTCCCGAGGCGCGGCTGGTGGAGGCCAGTCCGGATTTCGTCGGCCTCAGCGAGATCGCCGAGATCGTCGGCGTGTCACGGCAGAACATGCGCAAGCTGATGCTCGGTCACGCCGATAGTTTTCCCCTGGCGATCCATGAGGGCAGCACCTCGTTGTGGCATCTGGCGGAGGTCCTGAGCTGGCTGGACAGCAAGGGCGGCTACCCTCTCAAGCACCCGGTGATCGAGGTAGCGCGGGTGGCGCAGCAGGTGAATGCCGCCAAGGAGTCCAAGCGCATCGGCCCCCTCAGCGGTGAGCTGGTGGCCCTGCTGGGCTGACGGGGCAGGGCTTAGCGCCGGGCCACGTCGGAGAAGTAGAACTTGTCCAGGGTGTGCCGTGATTCGGTGTACTCGAACTGCCGCCCGTCCTGGAGAAAGGTCTGGTTGCTCACCACGATCACATGGCTCTGGCCGTCCAGGTCGAGCAGTTGCTGGTCGTCCTTGCTCCGTGGGCTGGCCTCGATGGTGCGCTGGGCATAGCTGATGTTCAGTTGCAGGGTCTGTTCGATGTAGGCGTAGATCGAATGCTCGGCAATCTGCCGGTCCAGCCCCGGAATCAGCTCGGCGACAAAATGGTTGATGTCGAGAATCACCCGCTTGCCGTCTATTCGTCGCACGCGTTTGATCCGTGTGATCAGGCTGCCTTCTTCCGCCTGCAGATGGTTGCGCAGCGCGCCTTGCAGGGGGAACTGGCTGAACTCCACCACCTCGGTGCTGACGTCATCCCCCAGGCGCGGATAGGTTTCCTGGAAGCTGACGATGCCGCCCAGCTGGAACTCGATGGGATTGGGCGAGAGCACGAAGGTGCCCTTGCCATGGATCTTCTGCGCGAAACCGCGCTCCTGCAGCAATTCGATGGCCTTGCGCACGGTGCCACGGCTGGCTTGGTAGCTGTCCATCAGTTCGCTTTCCGAAGGCAGGCGGGCGCCGCGCTCCAGGCGTTCGGTGGTGATGCTGGCAAGCAGATCACTGTAGATCTGGTTGTATTTGCTCATGGGATGGCTCTGTGCCGGACTGTGCTCAAGGCAGGCACCTTAAGGGCTGGACGGGGCATTTGTCCATGCGCCCGGATCAGGCTTCCCCAGGCGGAAACAGCCCGGCGCAGGGCGCTGGCGGAAGAAAATTCCAAACTCGTCTGTACGAGTTGTTGATTTAACTCGTACAGACGAGTAATTTGCCCCTCGGCGTGCTGCCAATAACAAAAATCTCAGGTGGAAGAACAAGCATGAGCCACGACTATTCAACGATCGCCAGCGAGTTGCTGCACAGCCTCGGTGGTGCCGACAACCTCGAACAGGCGGCCCACTGCGTGACCCGCCTGCGCCTGGCCCTCAAGGACCCGAGCCTGGTCGACAGCGCCACCCTCAACCAGATCGACCTGGTCAAGGGCTCGTTCTTCACCGGTGGCTTGTTTCAGGTGGTGATCGGTCCCGGCGAGGTGGAAAAGGTCTATGCGGCGTTGCGCCAGCAGACCGGTCTGGCGGCCTCGACCATTGCCGATGTGAAGGACAAGGGCGCCCAGAAGACCCACGCCATGCAGCGTCTGGTGCGGGTGTTCTCCGATGTGTTCATGCCGATCCTGCCGGCGCTGATCATCGCCGGCCTGCTGATGGGGGTGAACAACCTGCTTGGGGCCAAGGGCATGTTCATCGAAGGCAAGACCCTGCTTGAGGCCTACCCGGGTCTCGACGGGCTCTGGAGCCTGATCAACCTGATGGCCAACACTTCCTTCGTGTTCCTCCCGGCCCTGGTGGGCTGGTCGGCGGCCAAGCGCTTTGGCGGCAGCGAGATCCTCGGCATCGTCCTGGGCCTGATGCTGGTCCACCCCGACCTGCTCAACGCCTGGAACTACGGCAAGGCGGTGGCCGGACTGGATGGCCAGAGCCTGCCGTACTTCGACATCTTCGGTCTGTTCCGAATCGAGAAGGTCGGCTACCAGGGGCAGATCCTGCCGATCCTGCTGGCGGCCTATGTGATGAGCGTGATCGAAAAATGGCTGCGGGCCCGAGTGCCCAACGCCATCACCCTGCTGGTGGTGCCCATCACCACCATCGTGGTCACCGGCGTGCTGGCCCTGGCGATCATCGGTCCGGTGACCCGGCACCTGGGAATCCTCATCACCGAAGGCGTGGTCACCCTGTTCGAGCTGGCGCCCATGCTCGGCGGCGCGATCTTCGGCCTGCTCTATGCGCCGCTGGTGATCACCGGCATGCACCACATGTTCCTGGCGGTCGACCTGCAACTGATTGCCACCCAGGGCGGCACCTTCATCTGGCCGATGATCGTCATGTCCAACCTGGCCCAGGGCAGCGCGGCCCTGGCGGTGTTCACCATGAGCCGCAACGCCCGTGACCGCAGCATGGCCTCGACCTCGGCGATTTCCGCCTACTTCGGCATCACCGAACCGGCGATGTTCGGGGTCAACCTGCGCTACAAGTTTCCCTTCTATGCCGCGCTGATCGGCTCGGCCCTGGGCAGCGTGTTCCTGTCGCTGAACAAGGTCCAGGCCTCGGCCATCGGCGTCGGCGGGCTGCCGGGGTTCATCTCGATCATTCCCCAGTACATCCCGATGTTTGTCATCGGCATGGTCATCGCCCTGGTGGTGCCTTTTGTCCTCACCTGCGGCCTGAGCCTGAAGATCATCCGCCCCGGCTACCGAGTGGCCTGACCGGGCCTGCATGCGCCGGCTCGCCGGCGAACGCCCTCGCACTTTCCAAAGGATTCCCCCATGCAAGACTGGCAGCGATCGGTGATCTACCAGATCTACCCGAAGAGTTTTCACAGCCATCAAGGACAGCCCACCGGCGACCTGCTGGGCGTGGTGGACAAGCTCGACTACCTGCACTGGCTGGGGGTCGACTGCCTGTGGCTGACGCCGTTCCTGCGTTCGCCGCAACGGGACAACGGCTATGACATCAGCGACTACTACGCCATCGATCCCAGCTACGGCAGCATGGCTGACTGCGAGTTGCTGATCGCCGAAGCCGGCAAGCGCGGGATCAAGCTGATGCTGGATATCGTGGTCAACCACACCTCCATCGAGCACGCCTGGTTCCAGCAGGCCCGCAGCAGCCTGGACAACCCCTATCGGGATTTCTACATCTGGCGCGATGAGCCCAACAACTGGGAATCCAAGTTCGGCGGCTCCGCCTGGGAGTACGAGGCCCAGACCGGGCAGTACTACCTGCACCTGTTCGATCGCACCCAGGCCGACCTCAACTGGGACAACCCCCAGGTGCGCGCCGAAGTGTTCAAGATGATGCGCTTCTGGCGCGACAAGGGCGTCGGCGGCTTCCGCCTCGACGTGATCAACCTGATCTCCAAGCCGGCGGATTTCCCCGAGGATCAGAGTGACGGCCGTCGCTTCTACACCGACGGCCCCAACGTCCACCCGTACCTGCAGGAGATGCACCGGGAAGTGTTCGCCGGCCACGATCTGGTGAATGTCGGCGAAATGTCCTCCACGTGCCTGGAACACTGCATCCGCTATTCCCATCCGGAGTCGAAGGAGCTGTCGATGACCTTCAACTTCCATCACCTGAAGGTCGACTACCCCAATCAGCAGAAGTGGCTGCGGGCCGATTTCGACTTCCTCGAACTCAAACGCATCCTCTCCGATTGGCAAACCGGCATGCAGGCCGGCGGCGGCTGGAATGCGCTGTTCTGGTGTAACCACGACCAGCCACGGGTGGTTTCGCGCTTTGGCGATGATGGCGAGCATCGGGTGGTGTCGGCGAAGATGCTCGCCACCGCGCTGCACCTGCTCCAGGGCACGCCTTTCGTCTACCAGGGCGAAGAGCTGGGCATGACCAATCCGCATTTCGAGCGCATCGAGCAGTACCGCGATGTCGAGACTCTGAACATCCACCGCCTCAAGCGCGAGGCCGGTGAAGATCCGCAGGCGATCATGGCGGCGATCCAGCAGAAGTCCCGGGATAACGGACGCACGCCAATGCAGTGGCATGCCGGGGTCAATGCCGGTTTCAGCAGCGCCGAGCCCTGGATCGGGATACCGGCCAACGCCGGCCAGATCAATGTCGCAGCCCAGATCGACGACCAGGATTCGGTACTGCATCACTACCGTCGGCTGATCGCCTTGCGCCGCGAGGAGGCGCTGATCCAGCACGGCCTCTATCGCCAGTTGCTGCCCGAGCATCGGCAAGTCTGGGCCTATGTGCGCGAGGGCGAGGGCGAGCGCCTGCTGGTGGTGAACAACTTCTACGGCACGCCGTGCTCGGTCCAATTGCCGGAAGCGGTCATCGACGCCGGCATGCAACAGCGCCTGCTGATCAGTAACTACCCGGACCACGAGCCCCGCAGCCGGCACTTGCACCTGCGGCCCTACGAATCCTTCGTCCTGCACCTGACCCTGTAGGAGCCGGCTTGCCGGCGAACGGGGCAGGGTTTTGCTGGCCCGGCGCATCCGCCGGCCAGCTGGCGCCTACGAATTCGAACAACACAATAAAAATAATGGGTGGCTTATGAGAACAACAATGAATCGCGCTCTGGCGGCGTCCTGCCTGTGCCTGGCCTTGCCCTATCCGGCCCAGGCCCTGGAGTTTGCCGGCTACCTGCGCAGCGGCCTGGGCACCTCGGTCAACAGTGGCCCGCAGTCGTGCTTCCAGTTGCCCGGCGCGCAGTCCAAATACCGCCTGGGCAACGAGTGCGAGCAGTACGCCGAGCTGGAACTGCGTCAGGACCTGTACACCCTGGACGACGGCTCGGTGCTCAGCGTCGACGGCATGGCCTCGCTCTACAACCGCTACGACCGCAACCTGAGCTTCCAGGGCGAAAACGGTTCGGCGCGGATGCCGCAGATGTACGCCCAGTGGTCGAACCTGCCCAGCCTCAATGGCGGCTCGCTGTGGGCCGGGCGCCGTTACTACAAGCGTAACGACATTCATATTTCCGACTTCTATTACTGGAACCAGAGCGCCACTGGCGGCGGGATCGAGGACGTGCGCATTGGCGATCTGAAATACAGCTACGCCTTCTCCCGCAAGGACAACCTCTATCAGAAGCAGGCGGTGAGCCGTCATGACTTCAACGTCGCCGGCTTCCAGACCAATCCCGGCGGTGAGCTGGAACTGGGCCTGAGCTACCTGGAAAAGCCCGATCGCCGGGGCGCCCACAATGGCTGGGCGATCACCACCCAGCATGTGCAGAAGGACTTTCTCGGCGGCAAGAACAAACTCGCCCTGCAATACGGCGAAGGCCCCGGCACCGGCCTGGGCTACACCGGCAACCCGTACCTGGATGACAGCAACAAGAGCTATCGCCTGGTGGAGTTCTTCGACTGGCAGCTGACCCCGCGCTTCGGCGGCCAGGTGGAGGCGGTCTATCAGAAGGACATCCGCCCTGACGGCCAGGATCAGAACTGGATCTCGTTGGGCGTGCGTCCGGCCTACGCCATCACCGAGCAGTTCAAGCTGGTGACCGAGTTCGGCCACGATCAGGTGGAAGCGCCCGGGGGCACCCGCAAACTCAGCAAGTTCACCTTCGCGCCCACCTGGTCACCCAAGGGCCCGGACTTCTGGGCCCGGCCGGAGGTGCGCCTGTACTACACCTATGCCAGCTGGAACGAGGCCGCCAAGCGTGCGGCCAATGAACTGGCGGCCGGTTCCGCGCTGTCCGACAGCGGCGTGTTCGGCAGCGCCCGGCACGGCGCGAACGTCGGCTTGCAGGTCGAGTACTGGTGGAAATAAGCGATGCTGTCGGGGCTCGCGCTCCATCGGCACTTCAAGGAATCAACAGCAGGTGACGTCATGGCCATAACCCAACCCTTGCAATTGCTCGCGCCCCTGTCCGGGGTGCTGCTGCCCCTGGAGCAGGTTCCGGACCCGGTGTTTTCCAGCCGGGTGATCGGTGACGGGCTGTGCATCGACCCGACTTCCCAGACCCTCTGCGCACCGCTGTCCGGGGTGGTCAGCAACCTGCAGCGCAGCGGCCACGCGCTGAGCATCACCGGCGAACAGGGCCAGCAGGTGCTGATGCACATCGGGCTGGACACGGTGAACCTGGCAGGCAAGGGCTTCACCTGCCTGATCGAGGAGGGGCAGCAGGTCACGGCCGGCCAGCCGCTGATCGAGTTCGACGCCGACTACCTGGCCCTGCATGCCCGCAGCCTGCTGACCCTGATGCTGGTGGTCAGTGGCGAGGCGGTGACCGGGCTGGTCAGCGACCGCCTGCTGGTGGTAACAGGGCAGCCGGTGTTGCGGCTCGATCCTGCCGCCGCAGCCGCGCAAACCTCGGAGGCCGCAGGGCAGGCGCTGTTTTCCCAACCGCTGATCCTCGGCAACCCCCAGGGCCTGCATGCGCGCCCGGCGGCGCTGCTGGCCCAGGCCGCCAAGTGCTTTGCCGCGAACATCTGCCTGCATCGGCGCGAGGACTCGGCCAATGCCAAGTCCCTGGTGTCGATCATGGCGTTGCAGACCGTGCAGGGCGATGCCTTGCAGGTCAGCGCCGTGGGCGCGGATGCCGAGCAGGCGATCCAGGCGCTGGTGGAGCTGCTGGCGTCCGGTTGTGGCGAAAAGATCAGCGCCGCGGCAAGCCCCGAGCCGCGGGTCGCGATGGAGGAACCCCTGGATCCGCTGTGGCGAGGCGTTTGCGCGTCTCCGGGTTCGGCATTCGGTCAGGTGCTGCAGGTAGCCGAGCAGCGCCTGCAGATACGCGAAGCGGCAACCAGCCCGCAGCAGGAGCGCGAGTCTCTGCAACAGGCCCTGGGCCAGGCCCGGGAGGCTCTACAGCTGCTGCGGGACAGCGCCAGCGGTGACGCGCAGCAGGAGATCTTCCGGGCTCATCAGGAGCTGCTCGACGACCCGAGCCTGCTGGAACAGGCCCACGCCCTGATCGCCACTGGCAAGAGCGCGGCTTTTGCCTGGAACAGCGCCATCGAAGTCACCGCCGAGTTGTTCAAGGGCCTGGGCAGCAGCCTGCTGGCCGAGCGCGCGGTGGATCTGGCGGATGTTGGCCAGCGGGTGCTCAAGCTGCTGCTCGGGGTGCAGGAGCAAGCCCTGAACCTGCCGGATCAGGCGATCCTGATTGCCGAGCAACTGACCCCGTCGCAGACCGCGAGCCTGGATACGGCCAAGGTGCTGGGTTTTGTCACCGTTGGCGGCGGCGCCACCAGCCATGTGGCGATTCTGGCCCGGGCCCTGGGGCTGCCGGCGATCTGCGGCCTGTCACCTCGGGTGCTATCGCTGGCCAATGGCACCCGGGTCCTGCTGGATGCCGATCGCGGCGAACTGCATACGGACCCGGACCCACAGCGGGTGCAGCAACTGCAGGCCCTGCGTCAGCAGCAACGCCAGCGCCAGCAGCAGGACCTGGCCCAGGCTGCGCATCCGGCGGTGACCCGTGACGGTCATCACCTGGAGGTGACGGCCAACATTGCCTCCCTGGCGGAGGCCGAGCAGGCCATGAGCCTGGGTGGCGAAGGCGTCGGCCTGTTGCGTTCGGAGTTCCTCTACCAGGACCGCAGCCAGGCCCCGAGCCCCGAGGAACAGGCCGCAACCTATCGGGCCATCGCCCAGGCCCTGGGGCCGACGCGCAATCTGGTGGTGCGGACCCTGGACGTGGGTGGCGACAAGCCCCTGGCCTATGTGCCCATGGACCGCGAAGCCAACCCCTTTCTCGGCCTGCGCGGCATCCGCCTGTGCCTGGCGCGTCCCGAACTACTGCGCGAGCAGTTCCGGGCGATGCTCGCCTGCGCCGGGCAGACCCGCCTGCACATCATGCTGCCGATGGTCAGCCAGCTGGCGGAGCTGCGTCAGGCGCGCCAATTGCTCGATGACGAGGTCCAGGCCCTGGGCCTCGCGGAGCGGCCCAAGCTGGGGATCATGATCGAAGTGCCTTCGGCGGCCTTGATGGCGGATCGTTTTGCCCAGGAGGTGGATTTCTTCTCCATCGGCACCAACGACCTGACTCAGTACACCCTGGCCATGGACCGCGATCATCCGCGTCTGGCCGGCCAGGCCGACAGCTTTCACCCGGCGGTGCTGCGCCTGATCGCCCGCACGGTGCAGGCCGCCCACGCCCACGGCAAGTGGGTCGGCGTTTGCGGTGCGCTGGCTTCCGAGCCCCTGGCGGTGCCGCTGTTGCTGGGTCTGGGGGTGGATGAACTGTCGGTGAGCGTGCCGTTGATCCCGGCCATCAAGGCCCGGGTGCGGGAGCTGGACCTGAACCAGTGCCAGGCCCTGGCCGCCCGGATCATCGATCTGGAAGATGCCGCTCAGGTGCGTGAATGCCTGCAACGGCAGCCCATCGCCGCCGACTCACTGGTTCTGGAGAACTGAAGATGTTCGAGAAATTGCAACGGGCGTTCTGGAAGGCCCTGACTCCAGACTTGATCCCTGATCAGCCGAAGGCCCCCAAGGCCAGCGCCAGCCCGCTCAATGCCGCGATGCTGCAGGCCTTGGGCGGCAGCGCCAACATCAAGCACCAGCAACCCCTGGCCCTGACCCGCTTGCGCCTGGAACTGCACGACCCACAGTTGCTCGATGCCAGCGCCCTGCGAATGGCCGGGGTGCCGGCGGTGATGCCCCTGGCCGGTGGCGTGGTGCATCTGCTGCTGGGCTTGCCGGGCTAAAGGGGGCTTTTTCGCCGGCAAGCCGGCTCCTGCCAGAGCGATGCAAGCGCCGGTAGGCGCTGGCTTGCCAGCGAACAGGCCCGTTGCCAGCGTTACCGCCTGCGTCCGGTCGCCGCGCCGGCCTTACTGTTTCTCAACTGCGGGTGTATCGTATTCGCCTTTTGCGGGTCTGGGCCCGCCGCGGATACGTGAGGTAGTTGAGTCCATGTCCTTTACCCGTCGACAAATACTCGGTGGTCTGGCCGGTCTGGTAGTGGTGGGCGTGGGAGCGGGCGGTGCTTCGCGTTACTGGCTGGGGAAAATGGCCGATGCCGAGGCCGGGCACGACTACGAACTGATCGCCGCCCCCCTGGATGTGGAGCTGGTGCCTGGGCACAAGACCGAGGCCTGGGCCTTCGGTCCTTCGGCGCCGGGCACCGAGCTGCGGGTGCGTCAGGGCGAGTGGCTGCGGGTGCGCTTCATCAACCACTTGCCGGTGGCCACCACCATTCACTGGCATGGCATCCGCCTGCCCCTGGAAATGGACGGCGTGCCTTACGTCTCGCAACTACCGGTGCTGCCGGGGGAATACTTCGACTACAAGTTCCGCGTGCCGGATGCCGGCAGCTACTGGTATCACCCCCACGTCAACAGCAGCGAGGAACTGGGGCGCGGCCTGGTGGGCCCGCTGATCGTCGAAGAGCGCGAGCCCACCGGCTTCCAGTACGAACGCACCCTGAGCCTGAAAAGCTGGCACGTGGATGAAGAGGGCGCATTCACGCCCTTCAGCGTCCCGCGGGAAGCGGCGCGGGGCGGCACCGCCGGGCGCCTGTCCACCATCAACGGCGTGTCCCAGGCAGTGATCGACCTGCCGGCGGGGCAGATCACCCGGGTGCGCCTGCTCAACCTCGATAACACCCTGACCTATCGCATCAACATTCCCGATGTCGAAGCGCAGATCTATGCGCTGGATGGCAACCCCATCGAGCCGCGTCCCTTGGGCAAGGAATACTGGCTGGGCCCGGGCATGCGTATCTGCCTGGCGATCAAGGCGCCGGCGGCGGGGCAGGAACTGGCCCTGCGCAACGGGCCGGTGCGCCTGGGCACTTTGCGTTCGGTGGCTAACAACGACGCGCCGACCCAGTGGCCGCCAGCCCTGCCGGCCAACCCGGTGGCCGAGCCGGATCTCGACAACGCCGAGAAGCTCAACTTCAATTTCGAGTGGGTTGGCTCGGTCTCGGTGAATGTGGACAATGGCCAGCCGCCGAGCCTTTGGCAGATCAACGGCCAGGCCTGGGACATCACCGACAAGACCTGCGCCGACCGCCCGATTGCCACCTTGAAAAAGGGCAAGAGCTACATTTTCGAATTGAAGAACATGACTCAGTACCAACACCCGATCCACTTGCACGGCATGAGCTTCAAGGTCATCGCCTCGAACCGCAAGAAGATCACTCCCTACTTCACCGACACCTACCTGCTGGGCAAGAACGAGCGTGCCCGCGTGGCGCTGGTGGCGGATAACCCTGGGGTCTGGATGTTCCACTGCCACGTGATCGACCACATGGAAACCGGCCTGATGGCCGCCATCGAGGTGGCGTGATGCGTCAGATACGCCCGGCGGCGATCATCGACCGTAGCCGTGACCAGGACTTCATGCGCGAAGCCCTGGCCCTGGCCGCCCAGGGCGCGGCCCTGGGGGAAGTGCCGGTGGGCGCGGTGCTGGTATTGGATGGCCAGATCATCGGCCGCGGTTACAACTGCCCGATCAGCGGCAGCGACCCCAGCGCCCACGCCGAGATGGTGGCGATCCGTGCGGCGGCCCAGGCGGTGAGCAATTACCGGCTGCCCGGCAGCACCCTGTACGTGACCCTGGAACCTTGCAGCATGTGCGCCGGTTTGATCGTCCACTCGCGCATTGCCCGTGTGGTGTACGGCGCCCTGGAACCCAAGGCGGGCATCGTGCAGAGCCAGGGCCAGTTCTTCACCCAGGGGTTTCTCAATCATCGGGTGCTGTACGAGGGCGGGGTGCTGGCCGAAGAGTGCGGCACGGTGTTGAGCGAATTCTTCAAGGCGCGTCGAGCGCGCTGATCGCAAACGCGTCTGTGGTTTTCGCGAGCAAGCTCGCTCCTACCAAAACCGTAGGAGCCGGCTTGCCGGCGAATAGACCCTTGAGCCTTGTGTCGCTCTGGCGGGCGCCTTCGCTGGCAAGCGGAACGCCGCCCGGCCAGCTCCTACGGGCGAGGGCGGGGTTATTTTCTGGCGACAATCACTGCGCGCATCGGCGCCGGCAAGCCTTCGATGGTCTTGCTGTGATCGTTGGGGTCGAGGAAGTCGCTCAGCGACTGGTACTTCATCCATTCGGTGCTGCGCTGTTCCTCGACGCTGGTCACGCTGACATCCACGCAACGCACATCGCTGAACCCGGCGCGTCGCAGCCACAGCTCCAGAGCCGGCACCGAGGGTAGGAACCACACGTTGCGCATCTGCGCATAGCGGTCTTCCGGCACCAGCACCTGATGCTGATCGCCTTCTACCACCAGGGTTTCCAGCACCAGTTCGCCGCCCTTGACCAGGCAGTCCTTGAGCGCCAGCAGATGCTCGATGGGCGAACGCCGGTGGTAGAACACCCCCATGGAAAACACCGTGTCGAAGCCTTCCAGGTTGGCCGGCAGGTCTTCGAAGGGGAACGGCAGATGCCACACCGACGGCTCTGACAGATAGCGCTGCACAGCCTGGAACTGGCAGAAGAACAGCCAGTTGGGGTCCACGCCGATCACGCTGTGGGCGCCGGCGCCGAGCATGCGCCACATGTAGTAGCCATTGCCGCAGCCGACATCGAGGATGCGTTTGCCTTCAAGGTTCAGGTGCGGCGCGACCCGCGACCATTTCCAGTCCGAACGCCATTCGGTGTCCACGTGCACGCCGAACAGGTCGAAGGGCCCCTTGCGCCAGGGCGACAGGCCCATCAGCGCGCTGCGCATCTGCGCCCGAGTGGCGTCGTCGCAGTCGGTGTCCAGGCGCAGGCCGTTGACCAGGTCGACTTCGCTGGGCTGGATCTTCGGCAATGCGTCCAGGGCGCTCTGCCAGCGTTCAAGGTCGCCATGGCCCTTTTCCATCTTGGCATCGAGCTGGGCTTGCAGACCGGCGGCCCAGGCGGCCAGGGGCGTGCCCGCCAGACGGCGGGCGAGGGGGGACAGATCAATCATGGCAGGGCAATCAACGAGGCAAAGTTAAGACACTGGAACCACGGCACGACTTTCGAGAACCCGGCGGCCAGCAGGCGTTCGCGGTGTTCTTCGAGGCTGTCGGGCTTCATGACGTTTTCGATGGCGCTGCGCTTCTGGGCAATTTCCAGTTCGCTGTAGCCGTTGGCGCGCTTGAAGGCGATGTGCAGGTCGGTGAGCAGGGCGTGTTCCTCGGCATCGTTGAAGCGCAGCTTCTCCGAGAGGATCAGCGCACCGCCGGGCAGCAACGACTGGCGGATGCGCCCGAGCAGGGCCAGGCGCTGCTCCGGGGCGATGAACTGCAGGGTGAAGTTCAGCGCCACCACCGAGGCCGGCTGGAACTCCAGGGCCAGGATGTCGCCTTCGACCACCTGCACCGGCAGCAGCTCCTGGAACATCGAATCCTGGCCGTTGAGGTATTCCCGGCAGCGCTCGACCATGGCCGCCGAATTGTCCACGGCGATCACTCGGCAACCGTCCGTGCGTACATGGCGGCGCAGGGCCTGGGTCACCGCGCCGAGGGACGCGCCCAGGTCATAGAGCACGCTGTTGGGCTGGGCGAATTGCGCCGCCAGCACCCCGAGGTTCTCGACAATGGTCGGGTAACCCGGCACCGAGCGCTTGATCATGTCCGGGAACACCCGCACCACATCCTCGTTGAAGGCGAAGTCGGGCACCTGGGCCAGGGGCTGGGCGAATAGGCGGTCGGGTTCTTTGCTCACGGCGGTTCCGGCGATGGCGATAAAAAAGAGGGCGGCATTGTAGCCGCTGCCGCAGGCTGCGATAAGGCCTGCGGGACCTTCAGGGGGGCAAGGGCGACACAAGGTGTGATGCTGTTCGCCGGCAAGCCGGCTCCTACAGATTGTCGGGGCCGGCCTGCCGATGGAAGGCGGGTCAGCGCGGCTTCTGGCTGAATGCCGAGGCGGCGATGCCCCACTGGCCCAGCCAGTAGAAAATTATGATCAGGTAGGGCGCGGCATCGAAGGCCAGCACGAAGCGGCTGATACCGATCAGGCTGTCGGAGAAGGCGAAGCTCAGGGCCCCCGCCGCGGCCAGCGCCGCCGAGGGTTTGGGCACCGCTGAACCTAGGCGCGCCAGGGCCCGCCAGAGCATGGCGCTGATAGTCAGGGCGTAGACGATCACCGGGACCAGCAACGGGCCCAGGCCGTGCTCGATCAGGATCGCCAGCAACACCCCGCCGATGGCCAGTGCCACCGCCAGCGGCAAGAGCGCCGGGCGTCGGCAGTCGCTGAGGTAAGCCTTGAGGTAGGCCAGGTGGGCCACCAGGAAGGCCCCGAGGCCGAACACGAACAGGTCCGAAGGCCAGGCCAGCAGCACGTCACCCAGCACCGAGAACAGCAGGCCGAGGATGATCCAGCGGCGGTAGTCTCCGGGCGGCGCATCGTGCAGCCAGCCCAGCAGGGCCAGTACCGGCAGCGGCTTGACCAGCAGGCACAGCAGCGTGGCATGCACGCTGACCCCGTAGATGAAGGTGGCGGCGCCCATCAGGGCCAGGATCAGCCAGCCCATGTCAGTTCACCGTGATCGAGCAGTCGAAGGCTTTCACTGGCGCCTCTTCCGGAGCCCAGGGTTGCTGGTAGGTCAGCAACAGCCGGCCCTGGCCCGTGGCGAAGGCCTGGAAGCGCCAGGTCGACTGTCCGCCGCTGCCCACCAGCCCGGTGTCCTCGGGGTTGCTGTAGACCTCGGGGCTGACCTTGCGCAGGACGCCGCCAGCCGAATCCTGGATCGCCCAGCGATAGCCGGTGGTGGGGTTGCTGGGCAGGGTCAGGGTCAGGGTTTGCCCGGTGTGCAGTTGCAGGGGGCATTGGTTCGAGTTTTCCACGCTGACGTTTTGCTTGGGTTGGCTGGCGCAGGCGCCAAGCAGGGCGAGGCTGAGCAGGGCGAGCAGGCGGGGTACGGACATGGGTCAGGAAGCTCCGATCATTCATGACGAACGGCGAGCATAACTGAAGATCACGGGCTATGTGGGAGAGGGGGCTGGAGGTTGGCGGTAATGGCCTGTTCGCCGGCAAGCCGGCTCCTACGCTTGTTTCGTGTAGGAGCCGGCCGGCGAAGGACGTTAGAACAGCACCTTGGCCACGTCGGCAAAACGCTTGGCAAAGTGCACGGTGAGGCCTTCCTTGAGGTAGTCCGGCAGTTCTTCGAAATGCCCGCGGTTGGGTTCCGGCAGGATCAGCTCAAAGATCTTCTGCCGCCGTGCCGCGATGACTTTCTCCCGCACCCCGCCAATGGGCAGCACGTGGCCGGTGAGGGTCAGTTCGCCGGTCATGGCCACGCCTTTTTTCGGCGGCTGGTTGCGCGCCAGGGACAGCAGGGCGCTGGCCATGGTCACCCCGGCACTCGGGCCGTCCTTGGGCGTGGCGCCTTCCGGTACGTGCAGGTGGACGAAGGCTTCGTCGAAGAACTTGCTGTCGCCGCCGAACTGCTTGAGGTGCGAGCTGACGTAGCTGTAGGCGATCTCCGCCGACTCCTTCATCACGTCACCCAATTGCCCGGTGAGCTTGAAGCCGCGGTTGTGGGTGTGGATCCGCGTGGCCTCGATCGGCAAGGTGGCGCCGCCCATGCTGGTCCAGGCCAGGCCGGTGATGACCCCGGTGCCGCTCAGGACCTGCTCGTTGCGGAACACCGGCATGCCCAGGGAGGCTTCCAGGTCCTTGGGGCCGATCTTGATCGTGGCGTCCGGATCATCCAGCAGCTTGACCACCGCCTTGCGCACCAGCTTGCCCAGCTGTTTCTCCAACTGGCGCACCCCGGCTTCTCGGGCATAGCCGTCGATCACCGTGCGCAGGGCACTGTCGCTGATGCTCAGGCTGGTCTTGGCCACGCCGGCCTTTTCCAACTGCTTGGGCCACAGGTGACGTTTGGCGATGGCCAGTTTTTCTTCGGTGATGTAGCCCGACAGGCGAATCACTTCCATCCGGTCCAGCAGCGGACCGGGAATCGAATCCAGGGTGTTGGCGGTGCACACGAACAGCACCTTGGACAGGTCCATGCGCAGGTCCAGGTAATGGTCGAGGAAGTCGACGTTCTGCTCCGGATCGAGGGTTTCCAGCAGTGCCGAGGCCGGGTCGCCCTGGTAGCTCTGGCCCATCTTGTCGATCTCGTCGAGCATGATCACCGGGTTCATCACCTCCACTTCCTTGAGGGCCTGCACCAGCTTGCCCGGCTGGGCGCCGATGTAGGTACGGCGGTGGCCCTTGATCTCGGCTTCGTCGCGCATGCCGCCGACACTGAAGCGGTAGAACGGCCGCCCCAGGGATTCGGCAATGGACTTGCCGACGCTGGTCTTGCCCACGCCCGGCGGTCCTACCAGCAGCACGATGGAGCCGCTGATCTCGCCCTTGTAGGCACCCACCGCGAGGAATTCGAGGATGCGGTTCTTGATGTCGTCGAGCCCTGCATGGTGCTGGTCCAGAACCTTGCGCGCGTGCTTGAGGTCGAGCTTGTCCTCGCCGTACACGCCCCAGGGCAGAGCCGTGGCCCATTCCAGGTAGTTGCGGGTCACGGCGTATTCCGGGGAGCCGGTTTCGAGGATCGACAGCTTGTTCATTTCCTCGGTGATGCGTTTCTGCGCTTGGGGCGGCAGTACCTTGCCAGCCAGGCGTTGCTCGAACTGTTCCAGGTCGGCGCTGCGGTCGTCCTTGGTCAGTCCCAGCTCCTGCTGGATCACCTTGAGCTGTTCCTTGAGGAAGAACTCGCGCTGGTGCTCGCCGATCTTGCGGTTGACCTCGGCGGAAATCTCTTTCTGCAGCCGTGCCACTTCGACTTCCTTGCGCAGCATCGGCAGGACTTTTTCCATGCGCTTGAGCATGGGCGCGCAGTCCAGCACCTCCTGCAACTCGTTGCCGGTGGCGGAGGTCAGGGCGGCGGCAAAGTCGGTCAGGGGCGACGGATCGTTGGGGCTGAAGCGGTTGAGGTAATTCTTCAGCTCTTCGCTGTACAGCGGATTGAGCGGCAGCAGTTCCTTGATCGCATTGATCAGCGCCATGCCGTAGGCCTTGACCTCGTCGGTGGGCTCGCTGGGCTGGTGCGGGTATTCGACTTCCACCAGATACGGTGGCCGATGGTGCTTGAGCCAGGTGCGGATACGCACCCGGGTCAGCCCCTGGGCGACAAATTGCAGCTTGCCGTTCTCGCGGCTGGCGTGATGGACCTTGACCAGGGTGCCGTACTCCGGCAGGGCGCTAGTGTCGAAGTGCCGCGGATCATCCTGGGGCGTGTCCATGAAAAACAGGGCCAGGGAGTGGTGATCGGATTTGCTCACCAGCTCCAGGGTTTCGGCCCAGGGTTCGTCATTCACGATCACCGGCAGCACTTGTGCCGGAAAGAACGGCCGATTGTGGATCGGGATGATGTAGACCTTGTCCGGCAGGCTCTGTCCGGGCAGGGCCAGGCCAGTGCCGTGGGCACTCGATTGTTCGGTATTTTCCGGATCGACGTAGTCGCGGGGATCTTCGGGAAATTCTTGCTGGTCGCTCATGGAGGCTCCTGCGCGATGGGCTATGCAGGTTAGATGGGGCAGGTCATGACGGGTTTCAATGGGCAACAGGTTTCAGCTTTTTTCCGGTCGGGGGAAAACCCGCCGCAGGCTTCGTCCAGCCGTACCGAGGGGGAACTGCAGATGCACTTGCACACTCTGACGGAGATCGATTGTCAATAAAATGACTGTCTAATCACCGTTTTTATTGCGTGATCTTCTGCAATTTGCGGATTAATCTGAACGACCGGAATGTCGGAACGATACTGGCATTTATTTGACGCACGCATTCAGCTTTTCAGAGGAATGGGTATGAAGAATGGACTTTTCAGCGCTCGGCGGTCGTCGCCCGCTGCACCAGGTTTCTGGACCGAGGGGCGATCAGATTCGCTGAGCACGACCCTATGAGGTGGCGCCGAACCTTTCAGGCAAGGATTGTCGGGGTGCTGGCGCTGTTACTGTTGGTGCTGATCGGTGCGGTGTATTTCGCAGTCAAGACCGCGACCACCCAAGCGGTGGAAAAGCAGGCGCAGCAGCAATTGAAAATCGGCACCCGAGTCTTCGAGCGCTTGTTGGACTTGCGGGGGCGCACTCTGCAATACGGGGTTGACTGGTTGGTGGTGGACTCGGAGTTCCGCCGGGCCGTGCTCAGTGGCAAACCGGTGGATATTCTCGCGGCCTTGGCCCAGCACCGTGGCGGCATTCGTTCCAGCGAGATGTTCGTGCTCAGTCCCGAAGGCCGGGTCATCGCCAGTACCTTGCCGGCGGTGGCCCGGGACCGACCCTTCCCCTATGACCAGGCCCTGCGCCGAGCCTGGCGCCACGACACCCACATGCTGTTCGTCGCGATCCAAGGCCGTCCCTACCTGCTGGTTCAAGGGCAGGTGCAGGCTTCGTCGCCCCTGGCCCGGGTGGTCATGGGGTTTCCCATGGACGAGCTGTTTGCCCGGGAGCTGCGCTCCATGAGCAACCTGGAAGTGTCGTTCCTGAGCGTTGACGCCCAGCGCCCCGGCGAGCTGTTCAGCACCCAGCCCGAATTTTTCTGGTCACCCATCATCAACGCCCTGAGCGATCCGCTGTGGCAGTCCCTGCCGCCGTTGAGCGAAGCCCATGGCCAGCGCTTTCTCAACCAGGCCCTGCAACTGGCCAATACCGGGGACTCCAGCGATCCGCGGGTCATGGTCTTGCTGCAAAGCCCCCTGGAGCAGGCACTGCAGGCCTTCGCGCCACTGGACCGGGAATTTCTGTGGATCGCCCTGGTGGCCCTGGTGATGTCCCTGGTCTGCGCACTGTTGATGGCCCGGCGGGTTTCGCGGCCGCTGGAGGACCTGGCCGAAGCCGCCCGGCGCATCGGCGCCGGCAACTATCTGGCCGCGGTCGCCATCAAGCGCAGCGATGAATTCGGGGTCCTGGCCGATGCCTTCAACGCCATGCAGAGCGCCATTGCCACCCGTGAGCGGCAACTGGCCCACAATGCCCTGCACGATCCCCTGACCGGTCTGCCCAATCGGACCCTGGCCATCGAACGCCTGGGCCAGGCCATCGCCGCCCGGCGCAAGGTGGTGCTGTTGTACCTGGGCATCGACAATTACCGGGCGATCCATGAGGGCTTCGGCAGTGAAGGGCTGGAGCAGATGATGGGCGAGCTCAGCCGGCGGCTGCGGGAAGTCCTGGCCCAGGGCGATACGGCCGCGCGGATCACCGCCAGCGAATTTCTCCTGCTGCTGGAAAACACCGAGCTCGATGGCGCCATTGCCGTGGCCGATCGCCTCCATGAACTGTTGAGCCGGCCGCAACGGATCCATGGCGACGAGGTGCGGCGCCAGATCTGCATGGGCATGGCGCTGTACCCCGCCGATGGCCAGTCCGCCGAGGAGTTGATCAGCCGCGCGGCCATCGCCCGCCACGACGCCTCGCTCAACCCCGGCTACCTGCAGGTCTACCAGCAGGACCGCGACCTGGCCCATCAGCGGCAGATCAGCCTGATCCGCGATTTGCGCCGTGCCGCGGCCGAAGGCGAGCTGTTTTTGCTGTATCAGCCCAAGCTCGATCGGCACCGGGATGATTGGCACCAGGCCGAAGCCCTGCTGCGTTGGCAGCATCCGGTGTTCGGCGTGGTATCGCCGGCAGAGTTCATTCCCCTGGCCGAGCGTACCGGCAGCATGCACAGCCTGACGTCCTGGGTCATCGAGGCCTGCATCGGCCAACTGGCCGAGTGGAATCGCCGGGCCTTGCCGGTGCGCCTGTCGTTGAACATCTCTGCCAGTGACCTGGAGGACGATGGCCTGGAAGTCCGGGTCAGCGAATGCCTGGAGCGCTACCAGGTGGCGGCCGAGCAACTGGTCTTTGAAATCACCGAGAGCGCCATCATGCGCGACCCGGAGCAGGCCCTGGCCGTGCTGCAGCGTTTGCGCGGCTGTGGCATCAGCCTGTCGGTGGACGATTTCGGCACCGGCTATTCATCCCTGGCCCAGTTGCAGCGTCTGCCGGTGCAGGAGTTGAAGATCGACCAGTCCTTTATCCGCAACCTGAACGAAACCAGCGGTGATGCGGTGATCGTGCGTTCCACCATAGAAATGAGCCACAAGCTGGGGCTCAAGGTGGTGGCCGAAGGGGTGGAGTTCGAGCACTGCCTGAGGCTGCTGGAAAGCTGGGGCTGCGACACGCTGCAGGGTTACCTGATCAGTCGGCCCCTGGCCACCGAGGCCTTCGAGCGCTGGATGTCGAGGGCGCGGGTGTCCAGCTGAGGGCGTTGGATGCCGGCTGCGGCCGGCATCCGGGGTGGGGGATCAGAGGCGGGCCGACTCGGCCTTGGTCAGCAGGCTGTGCAATTCCGGCTCGATGCCTTCCTCGCTGAGGTTGTCCATGATCTCCAGGATGCAGGGCGCGTAGCGCTGCTCGATGGCGGCTTCCGCCCAGTCCAGCTCATAGATCGCCATGACCCGCACATCCAGGTACGGCGAGTCCGCCAGCAGGCGTTTCAACAAGGCGATGGCCGGAGGGGTGCGCAACTCGCCGAGGGAAACGGCGCAGCGGTGCTGCCAGTACTCGGGACGGGACAGCAGGGTTTCGCCAAGGCGTTGCCATTGTGCCGGGGTGAAGGCGTGGAGCACGCCCTTGGCCACCTGCTCGGTGGTGTATTCGTTCCAGTTGGCAGCTTCCGAGTCGCCGAACCAGTGGTGTAACCGATCAAACAATTCATCACGTTTATCCGTATTCATGATGTCTTTCTCCTGCGTGGGACGGCTGCGCCAGCACGCTGTTCCTGGCCTGCCGCCCAATGCCATGGCGTTTATTCAGGCGTGCCAGGACCGATGCTGCCTTATTTGCACAGGGCTTCCTAGCATTAAAGGGGCTGGCGGGACCAATGGCCGCGGCCGACTCCGGGGCTGGGGGGCCGGGGGGAGGGCGGGACGCTGGTCGCGGCCTACCAGGTCCCGGCGTATTTCACCGCGGCCGCCGCCCGGGACGGCACCTTCAAGGCGTGCAGCAGGGAAGACACATGGATACGCACGGTAAATGGCGAGATCTGCAGTTCCCGGGCGATTTCCTTGTTGGTCTTGCCCTGGGCGATCAGCCGCAGGACTTCCTGTTGCCGGGTGGTCAACTGGCTCACTTCGGCGCCGGCATCCAGAGGCAGCAGCAGGCCGGAAGGCGCGTACTTGACCACCACTTCGCCTTCACGGATGGCCTGGATCGCCTGGCCGATCTCCTCCGGGCTGATGCTCTTGCCGATAAAGCCGTCGGCCCCGGCGGCCATCACTTCGCCGATCAGGTCCTGATTGTCGATCATCGACACCACGATGATCGAGGTCCGGGGTAGTTGGCGGCGCAGGTCGGCAATCAGGCTCACCGAGGTCAGGCCGGGAAAGCGCAGGTCGAGAATCAGCGAGTCCGGTTCTTCGCCGGTCTGGGTCAGGGCCAGCACCGCGGCCAGGTCGCCGGCCTCTTCCAGCAGGGCCTCGGGCAGCAGGCGCTGGAGGGTGCGCAGCATGCCTTCGCGGAACAGCGGGTGGTCGTCGGCGACGATAATCCGGCACGTCATGTCGTGAAACTCCTTGAAACATCCAGTCCTGCGCCCATGCTAACTTGACGCGCGGCGTTGCCACTGCCCGTTGGTCGTGTCCGATACGCGGTTTTGCAGAGCGGCAAAAGACCACGACAGCGCCGATTGCACAAGGAGGTGATCGCATGAACGTTGAGAAGGACAGCGAACTTGACCAGGCCACCCTGCGGATCATCGTCGCCGGTTGCGCCCTGGTCTGGTTTAGCCTGATCGGTTTTCTGCCGGGGCAGCAGGTCGAGCCCTATGTGCCGGTGATGATCTACATTGCCCTGTTCATGCTGGGTTCGATCATCCTGCGCATGGCCATTGCCCGCTGGCCCGGGCACTACCCGGCGCGGCGCATCCTGGGCATGGTCTACGACTACACCGGCACCTGTTACGGCCTGGTGGTAGGCGGCGAGGGGGCGCTGCCGATCTATGCGGTGATGGTCTGGGTCAACCTGGGCAATGGCATGCGCTTCGGCTCGCGCTACCTGGCGATCGCCACCGTGCTGGCGCAGGTCGCGCTGTTCATGGTCTACCTGCTGACCCCTTACTGGCAGGCCCAGCCCTACATGGTGCTGATGCTGATGATCACCAGCACGGTGATTCCGGTGTACGCCCATATCCTGCTCAAGCGCACCCGCCTGGCCTCCGAACAGGCGATTGCCGCCAACCTGGAAAAATCCCGCTTCCTGGCCCAGGCCAGCCATGACCTGCGCCAGCCGATCCACTCCATCGGGCTGTTCACTGCCTGCCTGCGCGAAGCCAACCTGGGGGCGGATGAGCGGCGGCTGGTGGACAACATCGACCGTTCGCTGCTCAACGTTTCGCAGCTGTTCCGTTCGATCCTCGATCTTTACACCCTGGACAACGGGCGGGTGCAGCCCAAGTACGAAACCGTGCACCTGGGCGAGCTGCTGCGTGATCTGGTGCGCCAGAACACCGAGGCCGCGCGCTGGGCCGGTGTCGAGCTGCGGTTGCGGCCTTGCGCCCATTGGGTGCGGGTCGACCCGGGGTTGCTGGCGACCATGGTGCAGAACGTGCTGTCCAACTGCTTCAAGTACGCCGCCGAGCGGCCCGTGCTGATTGGCGTGCGCCGGCGCGGCGCGGGCCTGGCCATTGTCATTTATGACCAGGGCCGGGGGATTGCCGAGGAGCATCTGCCGAAGATCTTCGATGAGTTCTACCGGGTCCGCCAATTGCGCGACAAGGACGTCGAAGGCGTCGGCCTGGGCCTGTCCATCGTCAAGCGCCTGGGGCAGTTGACCGACCTGCAGGTGACGCTCCGCTCGCGGGTCGATCGCGGCACCACGGTCAGCCTGCATGGCCTGTCACTGGCCGCGCCACAGCGTTTGCACGGCCGTGACGAGGCACTGCAGAGCGGCTTGCTGACCGGGTTGCGGGTCTGTCTGGTGGAAGATGACCGCAACGTCCTGCTGGCCACCTCGGCGCTGCTGGAACGCTGGGGCTGCGTGGTCCAGGCCGAGTCGAGCGGCGAAGACCTGCTGACCGACTGCGACATCATCGTCGCCGACTATGACCTGGGCACCCGGGCCTCGGGCATCGAATGCATCGACAGCATCCGCCGCCAGCGCGGCTGGGAGGTGCCGGCACTGATCATCACCGGGCACGACATCGAGAAAATCCACGCCGCCCTGCACGATCGCAACATCGCCATCCTCTCCAAGCCGGTGCGCCCGGTGGAACTGCGGGGCACTTTGCGGGCCCTGCGCGAAACACCGCTGGCGTCGGCCCGCAGCGCCTCGGCGCCAGCGGCGGTTACCAGGTCCGGCACGGGATAAGCAGGGGGTAGTTGGTCATGGTCAGCTTCTTGTTCTCGCCGCTGGCGAGTTCGACGAAGTCATCCAGCATCCCTGAGTACGAAGAGATCGAACTGCGCTCGGTGTAGTAGTGAGTGGTCACCGGCCCGTAGTTGGTGTTGCTCTGGCCTGTGCCCACGTACTCGTTCCAGCGGCTGGTGCCGTAGACCATGTCCTGGCCCTGGACGAAGTAGCGACCCGGTTGCAGGCCGGTGAACTGGAAGATGCCGTTGCCGTCGGTGCGGGTCACCCGGTGCACGGCCACGGCCTCGGGGGCCATGCTCACCGGCGCGCCTTCGGGCTTGGACGCACGCAACTTATGCCAGGCCTGTAGGTGCGGGGTGACCGGGTAGAGATAGATCTTGACGTCGCGGCTGTCCTCGATGCCGTCGTTGCCGACGATGCAGAACTTGCCGGTGAGCGTGGCGGTGCCCGGTTGCAGGGCGGCGCGGGCGGCCTGGGTGTCGAAGGGGACCTCGGGGTACTGCACGGTTGGGATCTTGACCGGAGGGTATTCGTCCAGGGTTCGCCCTTGGCGCGGCGCACAGGCCATCAGGGTACAGGCGAGCAGGGCCAGGCCTGTCACCATGAAGAGACGGGGTTTCATCAACTCAGGACCTTTTCAGGAAGGAGCGGTGCTCGCCCGACGCTGTCCCGCTGCTACACCGGGGCAGCCCGTCGCGGCGAACCTGGTTGTTCAGGGGCTAGCGCTTTATTGCTTGCTGCACTCGGCCGGCAACGCTACCGCTCCGCCCATGCTGGCGAAGGCGACCATGCCGCCACTGGGCAATACGCAGTTGTATTCGCCGGCGCTGGTGCTGGCGGTGAAGTAGGTCTGGGACGCGTCGCTGCGCACATTGGACACCGTGGAAACCGGCTTGCCGAGGGTGATCTGCGCGCGGTTCTTCAGATCGTCGTTGCTCGGCTTGGCGATGGCGCAACCGCCCAGGGCGAGGGCCAGGGCGCTGAGCAGGGTGAGGGGACGGAGGCTGGACTGGAGTTTCATGATGACTCTTCCTTGGTGTTGTTGTGTTTTCAACGGCGCAGCCGCTCCCGACACCACAGAACGGCGGTGTTGGGGGAGAGCGGGTGGTTGCTCGGCACTATAGCCCCGGGCTGGGGGAGGGTCGATTAGCACAAATGGGCTAATGTCGCTTTGCAATTACGGGGCGCAGGGGACGGCGATCGGGGCAGCTTGATGGGCCCGGCACGGTGCTGCCGGGCCCGGATCAGGCTCAGGTGAGCAGTTGTTCCTGCAGGCGCCGGCCGAGTACGTCCAGCAGGTCGCAGCCGTCGCGCAGGGGGATGATGCAGAGTTGGGCGAAGTCCTGGAGCAGGGCCGGGTTGCTCTGCAGGTTGTCGTGGCTGGCGATGTTTTCCAGCAACTGGGTGGCCGCACGGATGCGGTGGGCGGCGGCTTCGTGGAGGGCGTCCAGCGGGGCCTGGGTGTCCACCAGCAGGGCGGGGATGTTGTAGTCGTTGCTGGTGAGGGGCATGTAGCGTCTCTCGGGTTGGTCAGCGGCGTTGTTGTTCATTGCTGTGGGGCTCTCTCGCAGGAATCGGAATGGCCACTAGGTGGCGTTTTGTACGCCTAACGAGATAAGGACTTCCACACCCCTGTCACTGAATTTGCAATGACCCCCAGACCTTAAGGGCACCGCCTTGGAGGGACAAGGTGATGCAATCGGACGCGAGTTGTAGGAATTTTCGGTGATCGCCCTTTGAGGGGCTGCTGGTCGAGTAGGATCAAACACCAGGCACCTTGTAGGAGCCGGCTTGCCGGCGAAGAGGCCCGCAAGCCATGCAGCGCCCCGGCCGACGCCTTCGCTGGCAAGCCAGCTCCTACGGGGGGGGCGAACGGCACAAAAAAAGGCGGCTACCCGAAGGTAGCCGCCTTTTTCATCCCTGCCGGTAACGCTTATTCCGACAGTTTGTAGGCAATGATGTAGTCGCCCATCTTGGTGCCCAGGGAGCCGTGGCCGCCCACGACCACCAGGACGTACTGCTTGCCGTCCTTGCCGGTGTAGCTCATCGGCGTGGCCTGGCCGCCCGCTGGCAGGCGGGACTTCCACAGTTCCTTGCCGTTTTTCACGTCATAGGCGCGGATGTACTGGTCCAGGGTGCCGCTGAGGAAGCCCACGCCACCGCCGGTGACCATGGAGCCGCCCATGCTTGGCACGCCGATCGGCAGGCCGATCGGGATCGGCGAGCTGTCGCGGCTGGTGCCGTTCTTGTGCTTCCACACCACTTTGTTGGTGGTCAGGTCGATGCCGGCCACGTAGCCCCAGGCCGGGGCCTGGCACGGTACGCCCAGCGGCGACATGAACGGATGCATGATCACCGCGTAAGGCGCGCCGGTGTTGGGTTGCACACCCGAGGTTTCGCTTTCGCGCTTGCTGTCGGCGGCGACTTCGGCGCGCGGCACCAGCTTGGAAACGAAGGCCATGTAGTTCGGGCTGGTGAACAGCAACTGACGGACCGGGTCCAGGGACACGCTGCCCCAGTTGAACACGCCGACGTTACCCGGGTAGATCAGGCTGCCCTGCACCGATGGCGGGGTGTACTGGCCGTCGTAGCGCAGTTGCTTGAACTGGATGCGGCACAGCATCTGGTCGAACGGCGTGGCGCCCCACATGGCCTTTTCATCCAGAGGCGGGTTCAGCAGGTTCAGGTCCGAGCGGGCCTGGGTCGGGGCGGTGTGGTCGCCTTCGACCGCGCCGGTCGGGGCCGGTACTTCACGGATCGGTACGATCGGGGTGCCGTCGCGACGGTCCAGTACGTACAGGCTGCCTTGCTTGGTCGGCTGGATCAGCGCCGGCTTGACGCCGTCCGCGGTCTTCATGTCGAGCAGGGTCGGCTGGCTGCCCACGTCCATGTCCCACAGGTCGTGGTGGGTGAACTGGTAGTTCCAGCGCAGCTTGCCGGTGTCGATGTCCAGGGCCACGGTGCCGGCGCTGAATTTCTCGGCGCCCGCGCTGCGGTTGCCGCCCCACTGGTCAGGCATCTGGTTGCCCAGTGGCAGGTAGACCATGCCCAGTTTCTCGTCGACGCTGGCCAGCGACCACATGTTCGGCGAGTTGCGGGTGTAGGTCTTGCCTTCCGGCAGCGGCGTGGTTTCGTCGGGGTTGCCCGAATCCCAGTTCCACACCAGGTGACCGTCGTGGGCGTCGAAGGCGCGGATCACGCCGGACGGCTCGTTGGTCGATTCGTTGTCGGTGACGTGGCCGCCGATGATCACCAGGTTGCGGGTGATGGCCGCCGGCGAGGTGGAGTAGTAGCCACCCGGGGTGAACGGGCCGATACCGGCCTTGAGGTCCACGGCGCCCTTGTTGCCGAAGTCTTCACAGACCTTGCCGGTGTCGGCGTTGATGGCGATCAGGCGCGCATCGGCGGTGGGCAGGAACAGGCGGCGCGGGCAGCTGGCGGCGATGGCCTGGCCCGCGGGGGACAGGGTGGCCGGCTGGCTGATGGCGTCGGTGTTCTTGAAGTTGGCTTCGTCGTAGTACGACACGCCACGGCAGGTCATGTGCGCCCAGCCACGGAAGTCGTCGCCGTTGGGGCCTTGGATCTGCGGGTCGAAGCGCCAGATTTCCTTGCCGGTGTCCGGGTCCAGGGCCAGTACCTTGCTGTGGGCGGTGCAGGCATAGAGCATGCCGTTGACCTTCAGCGGGGTGTTCTGGTTGGTGATTTCCACCGGGTCCTTGGCGGTCGGCATGTCGCCGGTGCGGATGCGCCAGGCTTCCTGCAGCTTGCCGATGTTGCCCGGGGTGATCTGCTTCAGCGGCGAGTAGCGGTCGCCGAACTCGGTACGGCCATAGGCCTGCCATTCACCTTCGGGCATGGCCGGGGCGGTGCTGGCCATGTCGGTGCTGTCGCGACCCAGGTCGCCGGAAATTTCCCCGGGGTTAGTGAACTGGCTGCCGATGGCGGCAGCGCCGGCCAGGACCACGGACACGCTCAGGGCCGCGGTGCCCAGTGGCGCGGGGCCATTGCGCAGCAGCGGACGGCGGAACCAGGGCAGCAGCAGGACCACGCCGAGGGCGAACCACAGCGATAGGCGTGGCACCAGTTGCCACCAGTCCAGGCCGATTTCCCACAGCGACCAGACGGTACTGGCAAACAGCACCACGGCGTACAGGCCCAGCGCCGCGCGTTTGCCGGCCAGCAACAGCAGGCCGGTCAGGGTCAGGCCGATACCGGCCAGGACGTAGTACAGCGAGCCGCCGAGCAGGCTCAGCTTGATCCCCCCGGCCAGTAAGGCCAGGCCCATTAGCAGCAGCAAGATCCCGAGCAGGCCTGGCAGCAGGCGGCTCGGACTTGAAGCACCCTCAGTGCTCATAGTGTGGTTCTCCGTGACGTTAAGAGTGGACCCGCGCTTGTTCACTGTAGATGACGATCAGGCGCGGGCTTGGTTCAGCTGAAAACTGTGAATGGCGTCGTTTTTTGCCTCGCGGCCTTAGAACGAACTCTGGATCTTGATCCCGCCGATCAGCGCGTCGTCCACCTGGCTCACGCCACCAGGATGACGGATGTACTGCAGGTTGGGGCGCACGGTCAGCCAGTTGGCCAGGTGCACGCCGTAGTACAGCTCGGCGCTGTATTCGGTGTCCTGGGGCGGCAGGTAGCCGGGGTTGTCGTAGTCGTAGATCGCGCGGGCCTGGTTGCTGGCCTGGGCGTTCTTGCGGTATGCCGGGTTGACGTGGACCCGGGCCAGGGCGAAGCCGATGTCGTCCTTGGCCCGGGCATCGAACAGGCCCTTGTAGACCAGGCCGGCCTGGACGTAGTTGTCGATGGCGTTGGTCTTTTTGTCATGGGCGGTGACGTTGGCGAACAGGCTCAGGCCGCGGGAGTGGTCGCTGGCGACGCTGGTGACTTGCTGTTGCGCGCCCAGCCACAGGCCGTGCTTGCTTGAGCTGCTGCGATAGGCCTCGCCGGTGAGGGCGGCGGGCTGGCCGTTGCCGTCCTTGTACACGTCAGCGGCCTTGGCGCTGCTGTAGTAGTAGCCGGCGCGGTATTCACCCGCCAGGCCGTTGAGCTTGGGCGTCCACACCAGTTCCACCGGCAACAGGGTGCCCTGGGTGCCACTGCCGCTGAGCTTGAAGCCGTTGTCGCGGTCCAGGTTCGAGGGGTTCTGTTCATAGGCGCCGATCTGCGCGTAGACCTCGGGCGTCAGGTGGTATTTGACCCGCAGCGCCCACTGGCTGACCGGCCAGTTGTACCAGACGCTGCCGGCCCAGTTGCCCACCTGGGAGCCGCAGAACGCCAGGTTCTGGAAGTCGCAGGGGAAGCTGTTGAAATCTTCGCCCTGGCCGAAGCGGCCGGCCTTGATGTCGAGCTTCTGGTCAAAGAATTTCTGCTGGTACCACATCTGGGTCAGGCGCCAGGTCTGGCCGCGGCCCCAGACTTCCTGGGCCGAGGTGAAGCCGCCGACCCGCGGGTCGTTGATCCGGTCGTTGCTGATGTTGTCGCCGTCGCGCTTGGTCACGGTCAGTTGGAACTCGGCGTCATTCCAGCCAAGGATCTTCTGCAGGTCCAGGTGGCTGCCGAAGGCGAACTGGTCGCTGTAGCGCGCGGTGCGGTCGTGGTCGTAGCCACCGTGCAGGTTCGAACCCATCTCGCCGACGTAGTCGACCTTGAAGTCGTAGCCCTTGTTCGCCAGTTCCGTGCGGGTGCCGTTCCAGTCGCCGAGCATCCAGGGCGAGTCGCTGTCGAAGGCCGGGGCGGCCTGGGTGCAGGCGGCAAACCCCAGGGCGCCGAGCAGGCTCAGGGTCTTGGGCAGGGCAACGGGTGTCAGGACAGCGCTGTCTTTTAAGCGCTGAAAAACGGGCATAGGCATTCGAGTCAGGTCTTTTTCTAGGAATAGGCAGAAGCAAGGGCAGGCTGCGTGGCCTTGATCGCGACGGATCGAGGCGGCATGCCGCTGATTTCAAAAGGAAAGATGAAGCGTTTCAGCTTCAGGGTGCGAAGGATAAAGCGCCGTCTCCTGGAGAGAAAGCGCTTTTATTGACATGAACCGTTTCGGATTCGGTAACAGTGGCCGGGCCCGGCAGGTTCAGCGCGGCGCGGTGGCCCCGGCGAGGGCGTGTTTCTGCCGGGTGTAGCTCAACACGAAGTGCGCCACCAGGCCGAAGATCAGCCCCCAGAACGCCGCAGCCAGGCCGAGGTAACTCATGCCCGAGGCGGTGACCAGGAAGGTGATCAGGGCGGCTTCGCGTTGTTTATCATCGGCCATGGCGCCGCTGAGCCCGGCGCTGATGGCGCCGAACAGGGCCAGGCCGGCCAGGGCCGCAATCAGCTCCTTGGGCAGGGCGGCGAACACCGAGGCCAGGGTCGCGCCGAAAATCCCCATGAGGATGTAGAACAGGCCGCAGGCGATCCCGGCGATGTAGCGTTTGTTCGGGTCTTCGTGGGCTTCGCGACCGGTGCAGATGGCGGCGGTGATGGCGGCGAGGTTGATGCCGTGGGAGCCGAAGGGCGCCAGCAGCGCCGAAGTGATGGCGGTCCAGGACACGATCGAGCGCGCCGGGGTGGTGTAGCCGGCGCTGCGCATCACCGCCATGCCCGGTACGTATTGCCCGGTCAGGGTCACCAGGGCCAGGGGCAGGCCGATGTTGACGATGGCGTGCCAGTTCCACTCGGGGGCGATGAAGATCGGTTCGGCCAGGGCCAGGGTGATGGAGCCGCCATTGAACTCGCCAAGGCCCGCGGCCACGGCGCAGCCCACCAGCAGCACCGCGAGAATCGCGTAGCGTGGCGAGAAGCGCTTGCCCAGCAGGTAGGCGGCGATCATCGCCAGTACCAGGGCCGGTTGCAGGGTGACCGAAGTGAACAGCCCGGCGCCGAAGCGGAACAGGATGCCCGCCAGCATGGCCGCGGCAATGGCCTTGGGCAGGCGGCTCATGAGCTTGTCGAAGGCTCCGGACAGGCCGAGTACGGCGATGATCAGCGAGGCCACGACATAGGCGCCGATGGCCTGGGGCAGCGACACCGTGGGCAGCATCGATACCAGCAGCGCCGCGCCGGGCGTGGACCAGGCGGTGATCACCGGCACTTTCAGGCGCCAGCTCAGCAGCAGGCCGGTGAGGCCGCTGCCGATGGAGATGGCCCAGATCCAGGACGACACCTGGTCACTGGGCATATGGGCTTCGCGGGCGGCCTGGAACACGATGATCAAGGGGCCGGCGTAGGAAATGATCACGGCGATCAGGCCGGCGATCACGGCGGAAAGGGACAGGTCCTTGCTGAGACTGTGCATGGCATCTCGACTGGGCGTGGGGTGGAAGGAATTGAGTCGATTGAGTTGGCGCTGGCTGAGTGTATTTCAATGAATTGAATCGATCCAATCGTTTCTCGATGTGGGTGCACAAAAGCGCTGGTGTTAAGTGTTTAAGTTATTGATTTGTATAGGTTTATAGGTTCGGTAAAAACTTATTGAGCGAATTCTGGTGTGCGGGCTGGTACATGGATCGAATCAATTTGTCGAATGAGTCGATGTTAAGGCCGATGCACGCCTGTGATATGCTCCGGTCCACCTCAACGCAGCCGATGGTCATCAGCCTCCATGTGGGTTCCCCAGTTAAGCGAGTTCAATCAGCCGGTCTACCTGTCCATTGCCGATGCCCTGGCGCGGGATATCGGCAGCGGGTTGTTGAACGACGGTGATCGCCTGCCGACCTTGCGCGAGCTGGCGGTAACCCTGAATGTCACCCCCGGCACCATCAGCCGCGCCTACAGCGAAGCCCAGCGGCGCGGGCTGGTGCAGGGGGAGGTTGGGCGTGGCACCTACGTGCTGGCGCGGCCGCCGCTGGCATCGCCGGAAGGTTCCAGTGCGCCGTCGCTGTCCCTGGGCCAGTCCGACGTCCTGGACTTGTCGATCATCAAGCCCTACAGCGAAACCCTGGAGTACTGGTTGCGCGGTGCCTTGGTGGGCATGGCCCACAGCAGCGACTTCGGCCGCGCCCTGGACTACGCCCCCGACGGTGGCCATCCGGCCCATCGCGAAGCCGGTGCCCAGTGGTTGCGCCATTCCCTGTCCGACGTCCATTGGCAACAGGTGGTGCTGACGGCCGGGGCCCAGCACGGCCTGACGGTGGCCATCAGCGCATTGAGCAACGCCGGTGATCTGCTGCTCTGCGAGTCGTTGACTTACCCGGGCATCATCTCCGTGGCCCATGGCCTGGAGCGGCGCCTGCGGGGCGTGGCGATGGACGAGCAGGGGATGATTCCCGAGGCGTTGCGCGAACAGTGCCTGCGGGAAAAACCGGCGTTGCTGGTGTGCGTCGCCAGTTGCCAGAACCCCACCACGGCGATCATGTCGCCCCAGCGCCGGGCGCAGATTGCGGCGATTGCCGAAGAGTTCGATTTCCTGATCATCGACGACGATATCTACGGCTTTCTTGCCACCGATCCGTCGATCAAGCCGCTTTCCAGCTATGCGCCGCAGCGTTCGGTGTACCTCACCAGCCTGTCCAAGGCGATCATGCCGGCGTTGCGGGTGGGCTATCTGTACAGCCCGCCGAAGCTGCTGTCGCGGCTGAGCTCGATGGTTCGCAGCAGTGTGTGGATGCCGTCGCCCCTGACCGCGCAATTGGCCAGCAACGTGATTGTCGAGGGGTTGGATCGCAAGCTGGTGCAGACCCAGCGCAGCGAAGCGGCAGTGCGCCAGGCGATTGCCCGGGAAGTGTTTGCCGGCCTGGAGATCCGGACTCAGCCCCACAGCTATCACCTGTGGCTGACCTTGCCGGAGCCCTGGACGGGCGATGAGTTCGCCACCCTGGCCCGGGCCAATGGAGTTCTGGTGATGAGCGGCAGCCAGTTCCAGGTGGAGCGCGGCGTCAGCTCCCGTTGTGTGCGCGTGGTCCTGATGTCGCCCACCACCCGGGATGAGTTGCGTTTTGCCCTGACTCAGCTGGCCAGCCTGATCGAGGCCGACCCGCGTCGTTATCGCTAGGGCTTTCGCCGGCAAGCCGGGCCCTTAGAAGGTAGTCCGCAAGCCCACTTCCACACTACGCCCGGCGGCCGGGGCGATATCCCGCAGGATCGAGCTGGCGTAGCGCACGGTCTGGTTGGTCAGGTTTTCGCCCTTGACGAAGGCCAGCCACTGGCTATGGCCAATGTCGAAGCGATAGCCGGCACTGGCGCCAAAGGTGGTGTAGCCATCGGTGCCGCTTTCGTGGTCCGGCACCCGGCCCTGGCTGGCGGCATGCTGCACATCCAGGCGCGCCTGCCAGCGATCCAGTTCCCACAGCAGGCCGCTGTTCAGACGCAGCGGGGCAATGCGCGGCAGGTCCTGGCCGTTGTCGAGGTTCTTGGCCCGGGTGTAGTCGCCGGACAGTTCCAGGGCGAACTTGCCGTAGGCGCTTTCCCCCAGGGTCCAGCGATCCTGGGCTTCGATCCCGGTAAAACGTGCTCGTACCCCGGAGTAGGCGTATTCCGCAATGCCCGTCGCGTCCTCTTCGCCTTCATCGTTGAGGGTTCGCCCCGTGCCCAAGAGGCCGATGTAGTTGGAGAAGTGGCTGTAGAACACCCCGACGCTGCCTTTGTGGATGCCGTTGTCAAAGCGCAGGGCCAGGTCGCTGGACACGGCTTTTTCCTTGGACAGTTTGGCGTTGCCCACTTCATAGGTGCCGGTGGCGACGTGGGCGCCGTTGGCATACAGCTCATAGAAGGTCGGGGCGCGTTCGGTGTAGCCCAGGGTCGCGGCCAGGGACCAGACCGGCGTCAGGGTGTAGACCGCGCCGGAGGACAGGCTGCCGGCGGTGAAGCGGCTGGACTTGTCGGCCTGGGTGAAGCGTGGGTTGCCTTTGCCGTCCGGGTCCACGGTGGTGTGTTCCAGGCGCCCGCCGAGGCTCAGGCGCAGGCGCTCGGTGGCTTGCAGTTCTTCGAGGACGAACAGTGCGCCGCTGTTGGTATCGGTTTGCGGGACGAAGGCTTCTTCGCCCAGGGCGGAGAACTCGTTGCGATTGACCTGGGCGCCGATTACCCCTTCCAGCGGGCCGAGGGGCTGGTGCCGGGCTTCGACCCGGGCTTCGTAGCCCTTGTTCTTGAAGGTGGTGCCGGTTTCGCCGCCCTCGATCTCGCGGTGTTGGTAGTCGGTGTAGCCCGCGTTGAACTTCAGCGAGCTGAACGGGCCCTGCAGGTTGCGCAGTTCCGAGGCGAAGGCGTAGTGGTCCTGCTTCATGCGGATGCGCACGTCGTCTTCGGCGGGGGAGCCGTAGTTGGAGTCGTAGTTGCTGTAGGACAGGCCGGCATAACCGTCGTCCCAGGTGTAGGAACCGCCGATGGCGCCGCCGTCCTGGCGTCCGTCGCTGTTGCCCAGGCGGCCTTTCTTGCCGTCGCCGTCTTCACTGGCCGGAGCGTGGCGGCTGCGGGCGTAGCCGGGAATCTTCAGATCGTTGAACTGCCGGGAGTTGGTGTCCAGGTGCAGGGCGAAAGTGCCGTCGCCCGCTTCCAGTTTGCCGGCGCTGCTGCGGGTGGTGTCGGCGCCGCCGTAGCGCAGCTCGCCAGCGCCGTGAATCCCTTCGATGGCTTCGGTGGGAATCCGATTGTCGAAGCTGTTGATCACCCCGCCAATGGCGTTGCCGCCGTACAGCAGGGCCGCCGGGCCGCGGACGATTTCAATGCGCTCGACGTTCACCGGGTCCAGGGGCACCGCGTGGTCGTAGGACAGCGACGAAGCATCCAGGGCGCCGACGCCGTTCTGCAGAATACGGATGCGGTCGCCGTCCAGGCCGCGAATCACCGGGCGGCTGGCGCCGGGGCCGAAGTAGGACGAAGACACACCCGGCTGCTTGTTCAGGGTTTCACCGAGGCTGCCTTTCTGTTGCAGGGTCAGTTGATCGCCTTCCAGCACGGTGGTCGGGGCGGCCAACTCGGTGTTGCCCAGGGGGTTGGCGGTGATGACTTGCGGGGGCAATTCCACGGCATGGGCCTGGGAGGCGAGCAGCAGTGCGGCGGACAGGGGCGACAGGCGCCACAGTACAGAGCGAGAAGGACGGGAGGCTGAACGGGACATCGGTCATTCCTTGGCAAGCAGGGCGCTAGGCGCTTTGAGTCAGAGAGCAGACGGGACACGGGGGGCCCGGAACGCGGGTGAGTTGTTATTGATTGATACAATATAACATCTCTTTTATCGCGAAAAGCCAGGAACTTTTTGCTTCTCATGCCCGAGCGCCGCACAGGCAAGCGGCGGCTACAGTTATTCAAGTGCTCTGGCGCGGGGGCATGCCCTCGGCTAAGGTGCGCGGCTTTCCCATTTTCTTCCCGCAAAGGCCTGGCATGACCGACACCCACACCGACCCGCTGCATGGCGTGACCCTGGAACAGATCCTCAAGGCGCTGGTGGAGCACTACGAGTGGTCGGGGCTGGCCGAGCGCATCGATATTCGCTGCTTCAAGAGCGATCCGAGCATCAAGTCGAGCCTGACCTTCCTGCGCAAGACGCCCTGGGCGCGGGAGAAGGTCGAGAAGCTTTACGTCAAGTTGCAACGCACCAAGCGCCCGCTTTAAGGAACCCCATGGCTGGCTTCTCGCTGCGGGGGCTGTTCACTCGGCGCGGCCTGATTGCCGTGGCGGCAATCCTTGGCTGGTTCGGGTTGACCGTCCAGCTGTACCTGATCCTGCTGCTGCGCTGGGAGGTGGGCGCCAGTCTGTTGGGCGGCCTGGTGAATTTCTTCAGCTTCTTCACCGTGCTCAGCAACACCCTGGTGGCCAGTGTGCTGACCTGCGCCCTGAACCTGCGGATATCCCGGGGGCAGGCATTCATGCTCAGGCCCGCGGTCAGTGGCGCTGTGGCGGCGAGCATTGTGCTGGTGGGCCTGGCCTACAGCCTGCTGCTGCGGCACCTGTGGCATCCCCAGGGCTGGCAATGGCTGGCCGATGAGCTGCTGCACGATGTGATGCCGCTGCTGTTTTTGCTCTATTGGTGGTGTTGCGTGCCCAAGGGCGAGTTGCGGTTCAAGCACATCGGTCTGTGGATGCTCTATCCGGTGCTGTATTTCGCCTACCTGCTCTTGCGCGGAAATCTGCTGGGGCTGTACCCCTATCCCTTCATTGCCGTGGACAAGCTGGGGTATCCCCAGGTGTTGCTCAATGCCCTGGGGATATTGGCCGGATTTGTTCTTGTGTCCCTGTTGCTGCTGGGCCTGGACCACTGGCTGGGCAGGCGCCAATCCCGGCCTCTGTAGGAGCCGGCTTGCCGGCGAAAGGGCACTTGAGATCGCTTTCGCCGGCAAGCCAGCTCCTACAAGGGAAATGCAGTTCCGGGCATTCCGTAGGAACCGGATCGCCGGCGGAAGGGCCTTTGAGGTCGCTTTCGCTGGCAAGCCAGCGCCTCCGGTCAGGCGGGGTTATTCCGCTTCGCTGCTGTCCAGGCGCCAATAACCGGCGGCCTTGACGAACTCGTCGTTGAGCCGGTGTTCATCCAGCAAGATTCGACGAACCTGGCGCGACACTTTGCTCTCGGTGGCCACCCAGGCGTACAGCTTGCCTTCGGGCACCTGCAACTGGCGCACCGTGCTTAGCAGATCCTGCTCGCCACCGTCCCGTTCGACCCAGATCACCTGCACCTCGGCGGCGCTGTCCAGGGGCTGGCGTTCGGCGGCGTTCTGCACCTCGATCACCGCCAGTACCTGGCGACCGGCCGGCAGTTCCTCCAGGCGCCGGGCAATGGCCGGCAAGGCCGTTTCATCACCGATCAACAGGTAACTGTCGAAGATGTCCGGCACGATCATCGAGCCCCGGGGGCCGCCGATGTGCAGGTGCTGCCCCGGCGTGGCCTGTTCGGCCCAGGTCGACGCCGGGCCGTCGCCGTGGAGCACGAAGTCGATATCCAGTTCGCCCAACTCCAGGTCATAGCGGCGTGGGGTGTAGTCACGCATGGCCGGCATCGGGCCGCTGTCCTTGCCCGGGCCCAGCACCAGGGTTTCCAGGGCGGCTTGCTGTTCGGCGTTCTGCGGGAACAGCAGCTTCACATGGTCGTCGCTGCCCAGGCTGACGAAGCCGGCCAACTCGGGCCCGCCTAGGGTGATGCGGCGCATGCGCGGGGTCAGGTCGACGACGCGCAGGACCTCCAGGCGCCGGCGCTTGATTTCGTGCATGACCCGGTGAATGGACAGTTCTGGGCTGGCAGTCATTGGCTTTTCTCCTGGGCAGGGTGGCTGAGGGGGCCATCGACAATGGCCTTGGCGGTGTTGTTCAGCAGGTCGCGGACCCGGAGGATTTCTTCCGGGCTCCAGCGGCCGTGGTGCATCTGCAGGGCGTGGCGCAGGTTGTGCACCGCCTCGTGGATTTCTGCGGGGCGATCATGCCCGCGCAGGGAACGCTTGCTGACCTCGATGCGCATGCGCACGCCGTCCAGGGCAATGGCTTGCTCCTGTAAGAACAGACGTCCGGCGTCGGTCACGCTGTAGCGCTTTTTGCCGCCTTCGGCATCGCCCTGGATCAGCTCGCTTTCCTCCAGGAAGGTCAGGGTCGGGTAGATCACCCCGGGGCTGGGGCTGTAGGCGCCGTCGAACATGCTTTCGATCTGGCGGATCAGGTCGTAGCCGTGGCACGGCTGCTCGGCGATCAGCGCCAACAGCAGCAGTTTCAGGTCGCCAGGTGCGAAGACCCGGGGCCCGCGGCCACCGCGCTCGCGGCCGGGGCGACGCTCGAACATCTCATGGCTGTCCCCGTGTTCGCGATGGGGAGGGTGGTGACGCTCGCTCATTTTCTCTTTCTCCGTTTCGATTTAGACATAACTTAAGATATATCTTAATCGGCGCGCAAGTATTTCTACTGGCGACCCAGTGGCCGTTGGTCGGGGAGCAAGGAGTGAACGGCGGGCCGGGATTCAGCGTTGGGCGAGGCTGCCCTGGCACTGGGTACTGCTGCCCGGCTGCAGGTAGGGCATGAGGATCGGCGCCATGCCCTTGAGCACCTGCACCGGCAAGGCCGAGGTGAACTTGAAGGCTTGTGCCGAGGCGCCCGGCACGTAGGCGGTGAGGGTGCCGAAGTGGTGTTCGCCGATATAGAACACGAAGGTCGCGGTGCGGTTGATGGACTTGGAGCTCAGCACCCGGCCGCCGGCGCCGATGGCTTCGATACGGTTGTCGCCGGTGCCGGTCTTGCCACCCATGGCCAGCGGGGTGCCGTCCGCCAGCTTGAAGCTGCCGGACACCCGCTTCGCGGTGCCGGCATCCACCACTTGGGACAGGGCGCCGCGCAGGGCCGTAGCGACTTCCGACGGCATGACCCGCTTGCCCTTGCCAGGGTCATTGCTCAGGCGGGTTTCGTAGGGCGTGCCGGCGGCAAAGTGCAGGCTGTCGATGCGCAGGGTCGGTAGGCGCACACCGTCGTTGAGAATGGTGCCCACCAGTTCCGCCAGGGCCGCCGGGCGGTCGCCGGAGCTGCCGATGGCGGTGGCCAGGGACGGCACCAGGTGGTCGAACGGGTAACCGACGCTCTGCCAGCGCTGGTGAATATTCAGAAACGCCTCGACCTCCAGCATGGTGCGGATGCGGCTGTCCCGGGCGCTGCGATGCCGGCTCTTGAACAGCCAGCTGTAGACCTCCTGGCGCTCGAATTCGCTGGCCTTGACGATCTGGCTGAAGGTCGCGTCGGGGTTGTTCATCAGGTAGCCCAGCAGCCACAGATCCAGGGGATGGACCTTGGCGATGTAACCCTGGTCCGGCAGGTCGTAGACCCCCGGGCCATAGCTGGCGTAGAGCTTGTCCAGGCGTTCGTCGGTGAGCTTTTCGCCGGTCTTGGCGTTTTTCATGTGGGCCCGGACAAAGCGCTTGAAGCTTTCTTGGCTGGCATCGGGCAGCAGGTAGCGGTGCACCGCGGCCAGGCGGATCGCCGTGGGATGCATGCCGTCGAGAAAGGTGTCCAGGCGCGCTTGAGTGTCCTTGTTGCGGTACTTCTTCCAGAACCGCAGGAGAAACGACGTGCCTTCGCGGTCGGCGAAGCGCGCCAGGTACTCCTGGCGCCGAGGGTTGGCGTCGTCGCTGAGCAGTTCGGCGCTGGCGCTGTCGCCGCCGTAGGTGCTGTAGCGCACCAGATCGCGCATCAGGCGGATGAACGGCAGGTTGATGGATTCGCGCAGGGCATCGCGCAGGGTCGGGCTGCGGCCGTTGTCCTCGTTGCGGAAGTTGTGGAAGTGATGCACCCCGCCGCCGGTGAAGAAGGCTTCGCCGGGACTGGCGGAATAAGTGCGGTCCAGGGCTGCGTCGAGCATCTTCGGCAGGCTGCGGTCGCTGTTCTGCAGCAGGTAGTCGATGGCCCAGCGGCTCAGCCGGTCCTGGTCATTGACCGCAACCTTCTTCAGCTCGGCCGGGGTTTGTCCGGCATGCCTGTCGTGCAGCTCGGCGATGATCTGCAGGTAGGTGGTCAGCACCCGCAGCTTGGCGGTGGAGCCCAGTTCCAGCTTGCTGCCTTCGTTGATATCGAACGGCTGGTCGGTGCTGTCGGTCTGCACTCGCACTCGCGAGCCGTCCGGGGTCAGTTCGAACAGGGTGAAGCTGTAGCGCACCTGGGTGGTGCTGGTGGGGGTCAGCAGGCGTTCGCCGAGCACGCCGATCTGCGCGGCGAAGGCCGGGTCGGCCAACTGCTTGAGGTACTCGGTGGCCTGGCGTTGCAGGTCGCTCTGCAGGGTGCTGGTGGCGGACAGGTCGAGGCGGTCCAGGTCGTACAGGGGCCGGTTGAGCAGCGCCGCCAGCCGGCTGCGGGCCACGCTGATGCCCTTGTTGGTTTCGATCGGCTGGATCGTCGGCTGTTGCTGCCAGTCGCGGTAGCTGACCTTGCTGGCCAGGGCGGCGGCGCTCAGGGCCGGGTCGATGATGTCGTTCTGGGCCAGCAGGCGGATATGGCTGTCGGTCAGTTCCGCCAGCTCTGCGCGGCCCTTGGCCAGGTAATGGGAAGGGCGACGTTGCGCGATCATCAGCGACAGCACCTGGCGCAGGGCCAACCCGCGCTGGGCCAGGCTTTGCGCATCGTTGGCGGTGCTGCTCAAGGCCCGGTTGACCTGATCGAAATCGGCGCCGTACCAGACCCGCAGTCCTTCGGCCATGCCATGCACCTCACCGTGGCCGGGGACGGCCGACAGCGGCACGCTGTTGAGGTAGTCACGGACGATCCGGCGCCGGGCTTCCAGGGTTTGCGGGCCGTCCTGATAGGCGCGCACGCTGGCGGAAATCATCTGCCGGATCTTCTCGCCCCCGGACAGCGTCAGGCCATCGGGGGAGTGGCGGTATTTTTCCAACTGAGTGGCCAGGGTGCTGCCGCCGGCCGTCTGTCCCGGCAGGTGCACGAGCTTGGCCACCTGGGACCAGGCGGCCTTGGCGAAGCGTGGCCAATCCACCGCCGGATTGGCCTGGGCCAGCTTGGGATCCAGCAGGTCGCGGTTCTCGATGAACAGCAGGCTGTGCACCATCAACGGGGGGATGCTGGCGAAACTGGCATACAGCTGTTGCGGATAATTGAACCGGTACAAGGGCGCGGCGCGGCAATCGGTGATGGACAACCCAGCCTGGATCTTTTCGGTATAGGGCACGAAAAAGCCATTTTTGCTGTAGTCCATCAACGCTGCGGAAAACCGCGTCTGTGCGTCGATCTGGTAGCCGCGCTTGAGCAGGCGCGGCAGGAATTCCCCCAGGGCGCTGTAGCCCAGGCGACGGTCGAAGGGACCGGCGCCTGGGTAGAGCACCGCATCGCTGGGACCGGGTTGCAGGGAGTAGCTCAAGTCGCTGGCCAGCCGGCTGAATTCCTGGGCCTGGAGCTTGGAGGTGCGCATCTCCCGGGACGCGGCCATCCCCAGGGCGATCAGGGCAATCAGCAGCAACAGCCAGAACAGGCGCCAGGCATAACGGCGCGCTCGGGGCTTTTTGGGTAAAGGCGCTTCGTCCTCGCTGTGGCCTGGCACTGCGGTTTTACGCGAATCGGTTTGCCACAGAGCGCCCATAGTCGATTGATCCATTCACGCAGATTGATCGGACTTGCCTGAAGCTTAGTCGGTGGCGGCCATGGGTGAGGAAATTGTGAAAACGACTCGGTCCCGCTTCTGTGGGGAGGGCCTTTGCGTAGGTAAATACGCCCTAGGTAGGGGCATGACGATGCACCAGGGCTGTGCAATACTCCGGGCCCTTTCGGAATGAGGTATTGAGGCAAAAAGCAGGTAATGCTTCTTTGTAAAAGCGCTTTTTGCCGAGATTTCTCTCTGAATTTAGCTACTTATAGAGTGAAAAGCCCTGTCGGGAGCTTTTTATACTGCGCACCCCGCTGATCTGGCAGGTCTTGTCCTACCAGACGCGCCGTCCCACAAGGCCGGCACGGTTGAGCAAGCGGCGGCTATCCGCTGTCGCTTCGCAGGCTCGGTGGTTCAATCCAATAACAAAATGAGGTTGTATCTCTATGTCAGTTGGCAACCAACTGCCCCACGGCGAGTCCGCTCAGGGCGGTCCGCTGAAACGCGAACTGGGTGAACGGCATATTCGCTTGATGGCCCTGGGCGCCTGCATTGGTGTCGGCCTGTTCCTGGGCTCGGCCAAGGCCATCGAAATGGCCGGCCCGGCCATCATGCTGTCCTACATCATCGGCGGCCTAGCGATCCTGGTGATCATGCGCGCCCTCGGCGAGATGGCGGTGCACAACCCGGTGGCCGGCTCCTTCAGCCGTTACGCGCAAGACTATCTGGGCCCGCTGGCGGGCTTTCTGACCGGCTGGAACTACTGGTTCCTGTGGCTGGTGACCTGTGTCGCGGAAATCACTGCGGTGGCGGTGTACATGGGCATCTGGTTCCCCGACGTGCCGCGCTGGATCTGGGCCCTGGCGGCCCTGGTGAGCATGGGCTCGATCAACCTGATCGCGGTCAAGGCCTTCGGTGAGTTCGAATTCTGGTTCGCCCTGATCAAGATCGTCACCATCATCGCCATGGTCATCGGCGGCGTCGGCATCATTGCCTTCGGCTTCGGCAACGATGGCGTGGCCCTGGGGATCTCCAACCTGTGGACCCACGGCGGTTTCATGCCCAACGGCGTGACTGGCGTGCTGATGTCGCTGCAGATGGTGATGTTCGCCTACCTGGGCGTAGAGATGATCGGCCTCACCGCCGGCGAAGCGCGCAACCCGCAGAAGACCATTCCCAATGCCATCGGCTCGGTGTTCTGGCGCATCCTGCTGTTCTACGTGGGCGCGCTGTTCGTGATCCTGTCGATCTACCCGTGGAACGAGATCGGCACCCAGGGCAGCCCGTTCGTGATGACCTTCGAGCGTCTGGGAATCAAGACCGCCGCCGGCATCATCAACTTCGTGGTGATCACCGCCGCGCTGTCGTCCTGCAACGGCGGCATCTTCAGCACCGGGCGCATGCTCTACAGCCTGGCGCAGAACGGCCAGGCTCCGGCCGGCTTCGCCAAGACCTCGAACAACGGCGTGCCACGTCGCGCGCTGCTGCTGTCGATCTTCGCCCTGCTGCTGGGCGTGCTGCTGAACTATCTGGTGCCGGAGAAAGTGTTCGTCTGGGTGACGTCGATTGCCACCTTCGGTGCGATCTGGACCTGGGTGATGATCCTTCTGGCCCAGCTCAAGTTCCGCAAGGGCCTGAGCCCGAGCGAGCGGGCCGCATTGAAGTACCGCATGTGGCTGTACCCGGTCAGTTCCTACCTGGCCCTGGCGTTCCTGGTGCTGGTGGTGGGGCTGATGGCCTACTTCCCGGACACCCGCGTGGCGCTGTACGTCGGCCCGGCATTCCTGGTGCTGCTGACCGTGCTGTTCTACCTGTTCAAGCTGCAACCGACCAATGTCCAGCAAGGGGCGGTGCGCTCGGCGTCCTGAGGGGCGCTGCGGTGATGCGGCTGGCTTGAGCATCCCCGGCTGAAAGGCTGAGACACGCAATCCGGCGACCTGCGAAGGTCGCCGGATTTTTTTTGCCCGGGTCAGCCGCCCAGGGTGCCGCTGCTATCGGCGTCGAAGATGGCCTTGGCCTGTTGTGCCGGGGCCGTCAGCAGGGCCAGCAATGCTGTCTCGCCGTAGAGCTGGCGGGCGGCCAGGGTGGTCGGCGTGGGTTCGATGGGAATCAGCTGATCTGCGTCGCCGCCGTGCAGCCAGATCGCGGTCATTTGCAGGGCCGGAACCAACAGCAAGCGCAGCTCATAGCTTTGGCCCTGCAGTTGAGGCGCCTGCTCGGCAAGTTCCAGGGCCCTGACTGCGGACGCCGCCAGCGCCCCGTGGTTCAGCGCCGAGAAGCCGAGCTTGCCGGCCACCTCGCTCAGTTGCGCATCGGCGATCGATACCCCGGCATCGAACACCAGGTAGTGCCAGTCACCGGCCTTGGCCTCGGCCAATCCTTTGCCCTGGGCCAGGTCCTCCAGGCCCAGGGTGTAGCCGCGAAAGGCCTGGGACAGCTTCAGGTTGCCGGCGCGGGCCCGGGCAAACCCGCGGTTGATGCCGAACCCCTGGGTCTGCAGGGCCGCCTGGAGTGCCGAACGCAGGTGCTGGACGCCATCGACGGGCGCCTTGGGGTAAGTCAGTTGCATGACGCCTCCTAGTTTTTCCGGGTGAAGTAGGTGTGGGTCCATTGGCCGCCGCCGTTGTAGGAGGCGGGGAAGCTGTTCAGGGCGCGGGTCGAGTAGCCGTAGATCGAATCCGCTACCAGGATGTAGCCGCCTTCACTGCCGAAGATCGTCAGGAAATGCGCGCCGCCGCCGTACCAGGCACAACGCAGGCCCACGGGGCGGCCCATGCCCAGCTGGTTGTCGATGGCCGGCATCTGCATCCGGTCTTCGCGCATGCCGCCGTAGCAGCGGGTGGTGCGCAGGGCCGAGTCCAGGTAGCCGTAGACGTTGCACGGTCCGGGCTGGCTGCAGCAGGAGTTGCGGCCCAGCTCGGCATTGGCCACGGCGCATTGGGTCCAGGAACCGGTGCCGTAATAGTTGCCGACCGAAGCGGACAGGGCGGCCCAGCACCAGTTGCTCTGGGTTTGCGGTTGCACGCTGAAATTCAGCCGGACAGCAGCTTGGGGCGCCGCTTCGGCGTGGGTGTCGGCTTCGCTCAGTTGTGGTTCCAGCAGCGTACCGGCCAGGCACTGGGGCAAGGCCTGGAGAGCGCTGCTGGCGGTCAGGTTGCTACTTAACATGTTCATCCTCCATGAATGAAAACCAGCCTCCGGCTGGGTCGCGGTAACGTGTCGGCTACGGTCAGTAGCCGGACCCGGCGAGCTGTTGCTGCGCCAGGCCAGCCTCGATGGCCGGCGCTGACCGGGTCTGCAGACAACCTTAGAGGTTTTATGCGTTTATGCAATTAAATGATGCATAAATGCATTGTTGCGGGCGTGGATGTCCCCGCTAAGGGGGGCATCCGTGGCCGTCACCGGGGGCGAGTGCCGGGCTATTTCTCGTCGAGGAAGTGCTCCAGGGCCGCGTTGAACAGGCCCGGGTCCTGGAGGAAGGCGAAGTGGCTGACGTTCGGCAGAATCAAGAGCCCGGCGCCGGGAATGGTCGCTGCCATGTACTCGGTGTGCTCGCGCTTGATGGCTTCATCATGGTCACCATCGACGATCAGCACCGGCGCCTTGATCCGTGCCAGGTCGGCATCGCTCCAGTTCGGCTGGCTGGCCCACATGTGGCCGATCTGCTCGACAAAGGCCGGATACTCCTTGGGCGTCGGTGACAGCCGGGCATATTCCTGGCCGGCCCGTTCGATGTAGGCGGCGAAGGTCGGGTTGTTCTCCACGCCTTCCTTGACCCCGGAGGTCTGGGTGTTGGCGGCGTAGGCGAAGACCTTGCCGACCCGCTGCGGGTAACGCATGGCCAGGTCCAGGCCGAGGATCGCGCCGTCGCTCCAGCCGACGAAGTCGGCGCGGGGGATCTGCAACTGGTCCAGCAGGGCGATCACGTCATCGGCCATCAGGTCGTAGCCATAGGGCCGGGCATCTCGCGTGCTGCGCCCGTGGCCGCGGCTGTCGACGCTGATCACCGTGTGCCGGGTGGCCAGGGCCTTGGCCTGTAGTCCCCAGTAGTCGGCATTGCCCAGGCCGCCATGCAGCAGCACCACCGGCGAGCCGTGGCCGAGCTTGCTGTAGTAGAGGCGAATGCCGTTGACCTCGGCATAACCGGCTTGGGCCCCGGCCACCGGGGCGGGGGTGGGCGGCAGGGTCTGCCAGCGTTCGCCGGCAAAGGCGCTGTTGAAGGACATCAGTAGAGCGATCACTGCGAACAGACGACGAGGCATGGGCTTCTCCGTGCATGGGCCCTCGGGTCGGACCGACCTTGGGGCAGGTGGTTACCGCGATTGATTCGATGAGGGACAGGCTAGACGTCGATGATCACCAGGGTGCCGTGGCTGCCGGGCAGCACGCTGTGGGCCTGGCCGGCCTCCACCAGGTACATCTGGCCCGCCATGACTTCCACGCAAGCCTGGCCAATGCCCAGGCGCAGGCAGCCCTGGGTCACCAGCAGGCCTTCGTTGTAGTCGTGGGTTTCTTCCGGGTAGGGCTGCTCGTCCATGCGCAGCACCTTGATGCGGGCCGGGCCGACCTGGCCCACCCGCGTGGATTGCCAGGGCGCCGGCAACTGGTGGGACAGGTATTCGAATGACAGCAGGGGCATGGCGGATCTCCGAAAGGTCAGTGAGGCTTGGGCTGCTTTCGGTGGTCCGGTCAAGCAAGGGCTGGGTCGGGCTTTCTAGAATTCGTCCATCAGCAACACACGGCATTCGCGGCGCTGGAAGGCATTGATCTGCGGCACCAGGCGGGTGAAGTGCTCGGTCTGGCAGTGGGCGTCGAGAGCGGCGCGGTCCGGCCACTGTTCGACGAAAATGAAGTGCCCAGGGTCTTGCTGATCAACGAACAGATCGTAAGCGATGCACAGCGGTTCCTGGCGGGTTTTTTCCACCAGTTCGGCGTACCACGGGCGCACCGTGTCCAGGTGTTCGGGGTGGATGAAGTCTTCAGCGATGACCTTGAGCATTGCAATCTTCCTTGGGTTGCGCCCGGCGCTCCCGGGCAACCGGGCAGCGTCAGGCAATGGGGGTTAAGCCGCGGCTTGGTTGTTGGGTTCGAAACTGTCGGCCCGGGCCAGTTGCCACATGCGCGAGTAGAACTCGCCATTGACCTCGCCGGTGAGCAATTCGCCGGGCTTGAGGAACACGTGCAACTGGGAGAACAGCTTGATCTCGGTGGCCGACATGCGCCGCACCAGGTGCTTGGCTTCCAGTTGCGAAGGGTGTTGCAGGCCGGCGGCGGCGAGCATTTCCGCCAGGGCCTTGAGGGTATTGCGGTGGAAGCTGTACACCCGCTGGGCCTTGTCCGGCACCACCAGGGCACGCTGGCGCAGGTTGTCCTGGGTGGCCACGCCGGTCGGGCACTTGTTGGTGTGGCAGCTTTGCGACTGGATGCAGCCGATGGCGAACATGAAGCCGCGGGCCGAATTGGCCCAGTCGGCGCCGATGGCCAACACGCTGGCGATGTCGAAGGCGCTGACGATCTTGCCGCTGGCACCGAGCTTGATCTTGTCCCGCAGGTTCAGGCCCACCAGGGTGTTGTGGACGAACAGCAGGCCTTCGCGCATCGGTGCGCCAATGTGGTCGGTGAACTCCACCGGTGCCGCGCCGGTGCCGCCTTCCTTGCCGTCGACCACGATGAAGTCCGGCAGGATGCCGGTTTCCAGCATGGCCTTGGCAATGCCCATGAACTCCCACGGGTGGCCCAGGCAGAACTTGAAGCCCACCGGTTTGCCGCCGGACAGCTCACGCAGTTGCTGGATGAAATGCATCATTTCGATCGGGGTGGAAAAGGCGCTGTGGCTGGATGGCGAAATGCAGTCCTCGCCCATGCGGATGCCGCGGGTGTCGGCAATTTCCTGGGTCACCTTGTGCTTGGGCAGGATGCCGCCGTGGCCTGGCTTGGCGCCCTGGCTCATCTTGATTTCGATCATGCGTACCTGGGGGTTCTGCGCCTGGGCGGCGAAGCGCTCGGGGTCGAAGCGGCCGTCGGCAGTGCGGCAGCCGAAGTAGCCACTGCCCAGTTCCCAGGTCAGGTCGCCGCCGTGCTCGCGGTGATAGGGGCTGATGCTGCCTTCACCGGTGTCGTGGGCGAAGTTGCCGAGCTTGGCGCCCTGGTTCAGGGCGCGGATGGCGTTGGCGCTGAGGGAGCCGAAGCTCATGGCCGAGATGTTGAATACCGAGGCCGAGTAAGGCTGGGTGCACTGCGGGCCTCCGACGGTCACGCGAAAGCTGCTGGGATCGCTCAGGGGCGCCGGACGCATGGAGTGGCCGATGAACTCGAAGCCCGACTGGTAGACGTCGATCAGGGTGCCGAAGGGTTTGTCGGCGCTTTCGTTCTTGGCCCGGGAGTACACCAGCGAGCGCTGGGCGCGGGAAAAGGGCAGGGCCTCGCTGTCGGACTCCAGCAGGTACTGGCGGATCTCCGGGCGGATACCTTCCACCAGGTAGCGGATATTGCCCAGGATCGGGTAGTTGCGCCGCACCGCGTGCGGGCTTTGCAGCAAGTCGAAGATCCCCAGCAGGCTCAGCAGGCCGGTGACCAGGGTGAATGGCCAGAGCCAGTCGTGTTCAAGAAAGGGCAGGCTGGCGAGGGTGAAGATCACGCAGGCAGCAAAGAAGGCGTAGCGGCTCAGGAGTGACAGGCTCATACGGTTTCCTTGGTTCGGATTCATCGGGTCAATCAGGCAGCGGTAGCCTTGATAGCGGGTAATCCACAGCGCCACCGAACGGCTGGGACGGTGAGCTGCGCGGGTATTTCTTATAGGAATTCACGGCTGTGTCAGAGCGTTGCAGCCCAGCATACTGGCCCGCCGGTGCCGTGCGGGCAAGCCTGAATCGGCGGATCAAGGCTGGCGTTAGACCATTGTTGCAGGATCTTATTGCGATAAGTTCTCGTTTGTGTGGGATTTTATTGTTACTGTATAACAGTTTTTTAACCCCAGCCGCTGGAGACTTTGATGAAACCCAACATCCACCCCGACTATCGCACCGTGCTGTTTCACGACACCGCCGCCGACGTGTTCTTTCTCATCGGCTCCACCGTCGACACCGATCGCACGCATACCCACAGCGACGGCAAGACCTACCCCTACGTGACCCTGGACGTGTCCAGCGCCTCGCATCCGGTGTACACCGGCCAGCAGCGCAAGACCCAGTCCGAAGGCCGTATCGCCGGCTTCAACAAGCGTTTCGCTTCCTTCGGCTCCAGCGGCAAAGCGGCCAAGTGAGAGCCTGGCTGGCAGGCGTTGCCTGAAGGCGGCGCCTGCTCTTGGCTGCGCCTGGACGCGGCAACGGATGGATGGCATTAAAAAGCCATCATTCGGACTGGAAATTCTTCTAGTCTTGAATCAGGCAACAGGGATCAGGGTGCCAGCACCACTCATCAAGGACATGTGCATCGATGGTGACCCGAGGTGTCTCATGGGTGAACTGAACGTTGCCACAGTCACACGCTTGCCTGGGGTCCTGCTGGTGGATAGCCAGGACACTGTTCTGCAACGCCTGCACAAACTGCTCAGCGCCCATGACTACCGCCTGTACCTGGCCCACGATGCCAGCGAGGCGCTGCAGGTGATGGCCCGCGAGGAAGTGGACCTGGTGATCAGCGCCGCCCATCTGCCCCAGGTGGACGGAGCGACCCTGTTGGCGCGCCTGCACCAGGACTACCCAGCTACCACGCGGATCCTGCTGACCGGCGATCCAGACTTGAAGCTGATCGCCAAGGCGATCAACGAAGGGGAAATCTACCGTTACCTGAGCAAGCCCTGGGACGACCAGGAGCTGCTGCTGACCCTGCGCCAGGCCCTGGACCATCAGCATTCCGAACGCGAGCGCCAGCGCCTGGAAGCCCTGGCCCAGCAGCAGAATCGCGAGCTCAAGGCGGTCAACGCCCTGCTGGAGAAGCGTGTTGCGGCCCGTACCGCCGAGTTGCAGCAAACTGCCGACATGCTTGATCTGGCCTATGAAGAGCTCAAGCACAGTTATGCCACCGGCGCCGAGCTGTTCTCGCTGCTGGTGAACCAGCGTCTGCCCAGCGACAAGCAGACCAACCGCCGGATCATCGAACTGGTGCGCGCCTACTGCAAGGTTCAGGGCATCGACGCCGTGGCCCAGCGCGACCTGGCCATGGCCGCGGCCCTGCACAACATCGGCAAGCTGAGCTGGAGCGACAGCATGATGATCACCCCGGCCGATCTGCTGCATCACCATGAGCGCGAGCGTTATCGGGCCTATCCGGCGCAGAGCGAGTCCCTGCTGATGACCCTGGAGCCGGTGCAGGATGCCGCGCGTTTGATCCGTCACCACCAGGAGCACTGGGACGGCACCGGCTTTCCCGATCACCTCAAGGGCGAGGCGATTCCCCTGGGCTCGCGGCTGCTCAAGCTGGCGGTGGACTTTGTCGAACTGCAGTGCGGGCTGATCCTCGAACGTCGCATGAACAGCGACGAGGCCCTGGTGTTCATCCGCAAGTACGCCGGTCGGCTGTACGACCCGCAACTGGTGGAAGGCTTCATCCAGGTGTGTTCGGTGTACCTGAGCGACGTGACCCTGGGCGACCCTTCGGTCAAGGTACTGAGCACCCGGGAGCTGCAGGCGGGCATGGTTCTGGCGCGCAACCTGAATGCCGACAACGGCATGCTGCTGCTCAACGCCGGCAAGGTGTTGAGCATGCCCCTGGTGGACAAGCTGATCGCCTTTGAAACCATGGAGGGCGGTCGCTACAGCGTGTTCGTCAAGCTGCCCCAGGAGACGCCGATGAGGGCCTGAAGCAAGGCGATGAAGCGTCGAAAAGTGTCGGCGGCGGATGACGGCCCTCCGCCGGCCATGGGATCCTTGCGCCCTCACTCTCAAGGCTCCCGGGTTCCCATGTCGTCGTTTTCCGTTGCTGCTCCCTCCATCATTCGTATTGCCGCCGCGCTGCTGATCGGTGCCGACGGTCGGACCCTGCTGGTGCGCAAGCGCGGCACCCAGGCCTTCATGCAGCCAGGTGGCAAGATCGAGGCCGGGGAACTGCCGGTGCAGGCTCTGGCCCGGGAGCTGGAAGAGGAGTTGGGGGTGTGCATCGACCCGAGCAAGGCCCGCTACCTGCAGCAGTTTTCCGCACCGGCGGCCAATGAGCCGGGGCATGTGGTAGAGGCCGAGGTATTTCTGGTCCACATAAACGGCCCGGTGCTTCCAGCGGCAGAGATCGAGGAGGTGCGCTGGATCGATCCGGCCGGCGATGGCGATTTGTTCCTGGCGCCGTTGACACGGGATCTGATCTTGCCGTTTTATCGCCAGGCCCAGGCGGATCTCGCCTGACCCCTCCGTTTGCCAAGGACTGCCATGATTCCACTCCACGACTATCTGATCTTCGCTGCCGCGTCGCTGTTGATGGTGCTGACCCCCGGGCCGAACATGATCTACCTGATATCCCGTTCGATCTGCCAGGGACGCAAGGCCGGCGTCACTTCGCTGTTGGGTGTCGTGGCGGGTTTCTTCGTCCACCTGTTCGCGGCCGCCCTGGGGCTGACCGCGGTGTTCATGGCGGTGCCCCTGGCCTACGAAGTGCTCAAGTGGGCCGGTGCCCTTTACCTGCTGTGGCTGGCCTGGCAGGCGCTCAAGCCGGGCGCCCGTTCGCCGTTCGAAGCCCAGCAGCTGCCGGCGGACTCGCCGCGCAAACTGGTGACCATGGGCTTTCTGACCAGCGCCCTGAACCCCAAGATTGCGATGTTCTACCTGTCGATCTTTCCCCAGTTCATCAACCCCGAGCATGGTTCGGTGTTCGCCCAGAGCCTGATTCTCGGCATGACCCAGATCAGCGTGAGCTTTTCGGTGAACCTGCTGATCGCGCTGTTTGCCGCGGGCATTGCCTCCTGGTTCGCCAACAACCCGACCTGGCTCTCGGTACAGCGCTACTTCATGGGGTTCGTGCTGGCAGGGCTGGCGGTGCGGTTGATGTTCGAACAACGCCGTACCAACTGAATAGCACGCACTGACGATCCCCCCATGAGCCTGCAGATTCAGCAACTGACGCCTGACGATGCCGAGCAATACCGGGCCTTGATGCTCGAAGCCTACGCGCGCCATCCCCAGGCGTTCACCTCCAGTGTCAGGGAGCGCGAGAAACTGCCCCTGGCCTGGTGGGGCGCTCGTCTGGACGGGGAGCTGGACCTGATCCTCGGAGCCTTTGTCCAGGGACGGCTGGCGGGGATCGTCGGCCTGGCCTTCGAGCTGCGGGAAAAGGCCCGGCACAAGGCGACCCTGTTCGGCCTCTACGTCACGGCCGAGCAACGTGGCAGCGGCCTGGGCCGGCAACTGGTGCAGCAACTGCTGGCCGAGGCGGCGCGGTACGAAGGACTGCGTCTGCTGCAACTGACAGTGACGGCGGGCAATGACCCGGCGCTGTCCTTGTACCGGCGCTGCGGCTTTGTCCAGTTCGGTCTGGAACCCCAGGCGGTGCGCGTGGAGGAGGATTATTTCGACAAGATCCATATGTGGCGGGAAGTGCCGGTCGAAGCTTGACCCGGGCCGCGGCGCCCGGCGGATCAGCGTACCGCGCTGACCCCATCCAGGGTCGAGAACGAGGTGTCCTTGGCCGTCAGCAGGAAGTCACGCATGTAGGGCGCGTCCAGCATGTCGGCGCGAACCGCGGCGTACAGCGTGGCGAACAGGCCCTTTTCCCCCAGGCGCTTGGCCTTCACATAGCCCCGTGAACTGTATTCATGCAGGGCCCAGTGCGGCATGCCGCACACACCCCGACCGCTGGCCACCAGTTGCATCATCATCACCGTCAGTTCCGAGGTGCGCACCTGCGCCGGCTCGATGTCCGCCGGTTCCAGGAAGCGGGTGAAGATGTCCAGGCGGTCCCGCTCCACCGGGTAGGTGATCAGGGTTTCGTTCAGCAGGTCTTCGGGAACTATGTAGGGCTTGTTCGCCAGGGCGTGCTGGTTGGCCACGGCGAGCATGGCTTCGTAGGTGAACAGCGGCACATAGGTGATGCCGGTCAACTCCACAGGGTCGGAGGTCACCACCAGATCCAGGTCGCCCCGGGCCAGGGCGGGCAGCGGGGCGAAGGAAAACCCCGAAGCCAGGTCCAGCTCCACTTCCGGCCAGGCATCACGAAACTGGTCGATGGTCGGCATCAGCCACTGGAAGCAGCTGTGGCATTCGATGGCCATGTGCAAGCGGCCGGCGGTGCCACCGGCCAGGCGGGCGATGTCCCGTTCGGCGGCGCGCAGCAGGGGCAGTGTCGCGTCCGCCAATTGCAGCAGGCGCAGGCCGGCGCTGGTGAAACGCACCGGTTTGGTCTTGCGCACGAACAACGGCATGCCCAGGCGCTCTTCCAGCTCCTTGAACTGATGGGACAGGGCGGACTGGGTCAAGTGCAGGCGTTCGGCGGCTTCAACCAGGCTGTCGGCTTCGCGCAGGGCGTGCAGGGTCTTCAGGTGACGGATTTCGAGCACCAGTTTCTCCATGAGTAAATTTTGCGATCAACACGAAAAGGTTGAGTTTGTCTCATGTTGCTTGGGCTGTCGACAATAGCGCCATCTTTTACAAGGAGGCACTTTCCCATGGCCCTGGCCCACACCCTCGGTTTTCCCCGCATCGGCGCTGACCGCGAACTGAAAAAAGCCCTTGAATCCCACTGGAAGGGCGACCTCGATCAGGCGGCCTTGCAGGGGATTGGCCGCGCGCTGCGGGCCCGGCACTGGCAGTTGCAGAAAGACGCCGGCATCGACCTGTTGCCGGTGGGCGATTTCGCCTGGTACGACCAGGTGCTCACCCATTCCCTGACCTTCGGCGTGATTCCCGAGCGCTTCGACAACCTTCGCGATGCCCAGGGCCGTCCGACCCTGGACACCCTGTTCGCCATGGCCCGTGGCGCGTCCGGTGGTTGCTGCGGCGAGCAGGGGCAGGCGCAATACGCCCAGGAACTGACCAAGTGGTTCGACACCAACTACCACTATCTGGTCCCCGAATTCAGCGCCGACCAGGCTTTCCAACTGAGCTGGGAGCAGCTGTTCGACGAGGTCGCAGAGGCCCATGCCCTGGGGCATCAGGTCAAGCCGGTGATCATCGGCCCCTTGACCTACCTGTGGCTGGGCAAGGCCAAGGGCAACGCCTTCAACAAGCTCGACCTGCTGGAGCGCCTGCTGCCGCTGTACGGCGAGATCCTCAACCGGCTCAAGGCCCAGGGCGTGGAATGGCTGCAGATCGACGAGCCGATCCTGACCCTCGACCTGCCCCAGGAATGGAAGAGCGCCTTCGAGCGGGCTTACCACATCCTTCAGTACTCGCCCTTGAAAAAGCTGGTGGCCACCTACTTCAGCGGCTTGGAAGACAACCTTGGCCTGGCGGTGGGCCTGCCGGTGGACGGTCTGCACATCGACGCGGTGCGTGCCCCGGAACAACTCGGCCAGGTCCTGGACCGGCTGCCGACCTACAAGATTCTTTCGGTGGGGCTGGTCAACGGGCGCAACGTCTGGCGCTGCGAACTGGAGCAGGCCCTGCAACAGTTGCAGGTGGCCCAGGAGCGTTTTGGCGACAACCTCTGGGTCAGCAGTTCCTGCTCCCTGCTGCACAGCCCGGTGGACCTGTCCCGGGAAGATCAGCTGGATGCGGAACTGAAAAGCTGGCTGGCCTTCGCCGTGCAGAAATGTGGCGAGATCTCGGTCTTGCGTGACGCCCTGAACGATCCCCAGGCCCCTGCGGTGCAGGCGGCCCTGGCGCAAAGCCGGGCGGTCCAGGCCAGCCGCGCCCGCTCACCACGGATTCACAAGCCCCAGGTCCAGGCGCGGGTCGAGGCCATCGGCGCCGCCGACAGCCAGCGTCGCTCGCCCTTCGCCCGACGCATCGAGCAGCAGCGGGCGCGCCTGCAACTGCCGGCCTTTCCCACCACCACCATCGGCTCGTTCCCGCAGACTTCATCGATCCGCCTGGCGCGCCAGGCCTACAAGCAAGGCAAGCTGTCGCTCAATGACTACACCGACGCCATGCACCGTGAGATCCGTCACGCGGTGGAGATTCAGGAGCGCCTGGGGCTGGACGTGCTGGTTCACGGCGAAGCCGAGCGCAACGACATGGTGGAGTACTTTGCCGAACAACTGGACGGTTACCTGTTCACCCGCTTCGGCTGGGTCCAGAGCTACGGTTCACGCTGCGTCAAGCCGGCGATCATCTATGGCGACCTGAGTCGGCCCGGGCCATGACCGTGGACTGGATCCAGTACGCCCAGAGCCTCACCGACAAGGTCATGAAAGGCATGCTCACGGGGCCTGTGACCATGCTCATGTGGTCCTTTCCCCGGGAGGACGTGCCACGCAAGGTCCAGGCCCAGCAGTTGGCCCTGGCCCTGCGCGATGAAGTGCAGGACCTGGAGCAGGCCGGGATCAAGATCGTGCAGATCGACGAGGCGGCGTTCCGCGAAGGCCTGCCCCTGCGCCGGGCGCAATGGCAGGAGTACCTGGATTGGGCGGTGCAGGCCTTCCGCCTGAGCGCCTCTGGAGTGAAGGACGAAACCCAGATCCATACCCACATGTGCTACAGCGAGTTCAACGACGTGATCGACGCCATCGCCGCCATGGATGCCGACGTGATCACCATCGAGACTTCCCGCTCGGACATGGAGTTGCTGCAAGCCTTCGAGGCCTTCGATTATCCCAACAACATCGGCCCTGGGGTGTACGACATCCATTCGCCACGGGTGCCGGATACCGCCGAGATGGTCAAGCTGATCAGCAAGGCCGCCCGGCGCATTCCCGCCGAGCGCCTATGGGTCAACCCCGACTGTGGCCTGAAGACCCGCGCCTGGCCGGAAACCGAAGCGGCCCTGGTGAACATGGTGGCCGCCGCCCGGCAGTTGCGCAGCCAGCTGGCCTGAGCCCCTGGCCGGCGAAGGCGATCATCGCTCTTCGTCGGCCAGGCAAGCGCCGTCCGACCGTCTCCCCAGTGATGACCGCTGGGCAATCTTCATCAAACTGTCACGCAACTGTGGCAGCGCGAATCATCGAAGTTCATCAGACTCGCGCTCCACTGGGGTTCTGCGTTTCGGTGTTTTCCATGCGGGCAAGATTGTTTTCCACTGTCATCCTGCTGGCCGGGCTATTGCTCGGCCAGCTGTCCTTTGCGGCCGCGCGCTGCGATATCAACGTACCCACGCAACGGGTCGACCTGCCACAGGTGAGCCTGGCCTATCAGAGCATTGGCCGTACTTCCGATCCGGCGCTGTTGCTGGTCATGGGCCTGGGCGGGCAATTGATCCACTGGCCGGACGAGGTGGTCATGGCCTTGTGTCAGCAGGGCTTTCGGGTGATTCGCTATGACAATCGCGACGTCGGCCTGTCCACCTGGCGGCAGACGCCGGACAGCGCCAACCTGACCTTCGAGGTGCTGCGCTACAAGCTGGGCCTGCCGGTGTCGGCGCCCTACACCCTGACCGACATGGCCGACGATGCCCTGGGGCTGATGAATGCCCTGCACGTCGAGCAGTTCCATGTGCTGGGGGCGAGCATGGGCGGGATGATTGCCCAGCACTTGGCGGCCATGGCGCCACAGCGGGTCGAGAGCCTGACCCTGATCATGACCAGCTCCGGCGCCGAAGGCCTGCCGGCACCCAACGCGGCCCTGGTGCAGTTACTGTCCCGGCGCAATGCGCCGAACCGCGAAGTGGCCCTGGAGCAACAGGCCGACCTGTTGGCGGCGCTGGGCAGCCCCAAGGTCGCGGATGATCGTCGGGTCCTGCTGCATCAGGCGGCCCAGGCCTATGACCGGGCGTTCAACCCGCAAGGGGTTCAGCGCCAGATCATGGCGATCCTCGCCGAACCGAGCCGGGTGGCGCTGCTCAAGCAACTGCGGGTGCCGACCCTGGTGGTGCACGGCACCGCCGATCCGCTGTTGCCGGTGATGCACGGGGTGCACCTGGCGGCGCAGATCCAGGGCAGCCAGTTGAAACTGATCCCGGGCCTGGCCCATCGCTTCCAGGAAGCCTTCAAGGCACCCTTGCTGGCGGCGGTGCTGCCGTACCTGCAAAGCCATCGCGAAGACAGCTCCCACTGGGCGCAGATCGAACCCGTGGACAATAGCAATGTGCTTTAGGCGAGCCGAGCGCCGGCGTGAGGCTGTTCGCTGGCAAGCCAGCTCCTACGGGCTGGTTTTTCTTGCCGCTTGAAGCTTGCCGCTGAGAGCTGTCCGCGTCAGCGGACAATCTTGTCCACCTGAATGCCGAGTTTTTTCAGGCGATACCAGAAGCTGCGCTCGGAAATGCCGATCATCTGCGCCGCCGCCTGGACGCCGTTGCTCTGTTGAAGGGCCGCGAGGATGTAGCTGCGTTCCACCTCCGCCAGGGCTGCGTCCAGGTCGCTGGGCACAGGCGCACTGACGCTGGGAAGGGGGCTGCCTTCGACTCCCGCAGGCTGGGTGTCGAACAGATAGCCCGGCAGGTCGCTCTCTTCGATGACCGAGGCGCGCGCGACGATGGTGGCGCGCTCCACGCAGTTCTGCAGTTCGCGAATGTTGCCCGGCCAGTTGTAGCTGGCCATGGCCTGCAGCGCCTGCGGGCTGAAGCCGGTGATGCGCTTGCCCGCGGCGGCGCCCAGGCTGTGGGCGAAGTGGCGGGCCAGCGGAGCGATGTCTTCGACCCGTTCGCGCAGCGCCGGCAGGGGAATGGGAAACACATTGAGGCGGTAGTACAGGTCTTCGCGGAATTCCTTGTTGGCCACCGCCTCCAGCAGGTTCTTGTTGGTCGCGGCAATCACCCGCACGTCGACCTTGCGCTCCCGGGGATCGCCCACCGGCTCGATCACCCGCTCCTGCAGGGCGCGCAGGATCTTGGCCTGCAGGGCCAGGGGCATGTCGCCCACTTCATCGAGGAACAGGGTGCCCTTGTCGGCCTGCTGAAAGCGCCCGATGCGGTCGGCCACGGCACCGGTGAAGGCGCCCTTGCGATGGCCGAACATCTCGCTCTCCAGCAGGCCCTCGGGAATCGCCGCGCAGTTGACCGCGACAAACGGCTTGTCGGCGCGATTGCCATGCTTGTGGATGGCCCTGGCGACCATTTCCTTGCCGGTGCCGCTTTCTCCGGTCAGGAGGATGGTGGCATTGCTGTCGCGTACTGAGTCCACCGCCTGCAGCACCTGGCGAAAGGTCGGGCTGTCGCCCACCAGACTGTCGAACTGCTGGTGTTCGTCGAGTTCGGCGCGCATGCGCTGGTTGTCTTTGAGAATGTCGCGAAACTGCAGGGCCTTGCTGACGGTGATGTCCAGCTCGTCGATATCGAACGGCTTGGCGATGTAGTCGTAGGCGCCGTTGCGCATGGACTGCACGGCGTTCTTTACCGTGCTGTAGGCGGTCATCACGATCACCGGCAGGTTCGGGTAGCGCTGCTTGATTTCACCCAGCAACTGCGGCCCGTCCATGCCCGGCATGCGCCAGTCGCTGATCACCAGGTCGATGTCCTCCTGCTCCAGCACCTTGAGGGCATGCAGGCCGTTGCTGGCGGTGAACACCTGAATGCCGTCCTGGCTCAGGGCCGAGGACAGCAGGTCGCAGAGTTTCGGTTCGTCGTCGACCACCAGCAGGTTATGCGTCATCACTGTCCTCGTCGTCCTCTTCACCGTTGGCCGGAATGTACAGGCTGAAGGTGGCGCCGGCATCTTTTTCGCTGGCGCACTCGATATGGCCGTCATGGCTTTCCATGATCGAGAAGACTTTAGCCAATCCCAGGCCGGTGCCCGAGGCCTTGGTGGTGACGAATGGGGTGAAAATGCGCTCCAGCATGTCCGGCTCGATGCCCTGGCCGGTGTCGCTGACGCTGATGACGGTTTCGTTTTCCTGCTGGGCAATGCCCAGGGTCAGGCGGCCGCCCTCGGGCATGGCGTCGATGGCGTTGAGGATCAGGTTCAGGCAGGCCTGCTTGAGCTGCCGGGCATCGGCGTGGATGGTCGCGCCGGGGGCCTGGTCGTCGATGCGTGCATCGATGTTGTGGGTCGCCAGTTCCGGGGCGCAGAAGCCCAGCAACTCTTCCAGCAAAGGGCGCGCCGGCTGCGTGGCGCGGATCGGCGCGCTGGGCTTGGCGAAGTCGAGGAATTCGGTGATCAGGTCATTGATCCGGCTGACTTCGCTGATCACGTATTCCAGGTGGCGCTTGTCGTTTTCCGGCAGGTTGGCCCGGCGGTGCAGCAGTTGGGTGGCGGTCTTGATGATGCCCAGGGGATTGCGGATCTCGTGGGCCAGGCCCATGGCCACTTCGCCCAGGGCGTGCAGGCGGTCCCGGCGACGCAACTGGGATTCCAGGTGCTGCAGTTCGCCGAGGCGTTCGGTCATGTGGTTGAAGGTGCTGCTCAGTTCCGCCAGTTCGTCGCCACCGATCACCGGCACCCGTTGCCGGTAGTCGCCGGCAATCACCGCCTGGACGCCCTTGGACAGGCCCCGCAGCGGCCGGGTCAAGCGTTGCGACACCAGCCAGCCGACACACAGCGAGGCCGCCGAGCTGAGGAGAAAGATCAGGATGAACAGGTTGCTCTGGTTGACCAGGCCCACCAGGCTGCTGTGGCGCAGCAAGCCGCTGAAAATCACCCCCACCAGGTCGCCGCTGTCATTGAAGATCGGGCGGTACAGGCCGCTGTAGCGGCTGGTGAACTGTTCGGTGGGCTGGCGCGTCGCGCGCAGGATGTCTTCGATCTTGTGCGGCACCCGCGGCGGGTGATCCTCAAAGCGCTGGGTGGCGAAAATCTCGGAGAAGTCATCGGCCTTGGCCAGGTACAGGCGCAGGTCCAGGGAGTGCACATCGGCCACGCTGGTGAGGAAGCTGGCGTCCAGGTAGGTGGCGATCAACAGCTGATAGTCGACGCCGTCCAGCTGGGTCTGGAAGGTCGAAACCACCGCCCCGGTGGCCACCCCGCCAACCTGGATGGTCTGCAGCACGGCATTGGAGGCGGTACTGATCTGCCCCACCACGTCATCGGCGGCGGTGGTGAACATCACCTTGTGGTCGCTCTTGCGGATCAGCGCCACCACGTCGATGCCCATGGAGTCGGCGATGTCGGCGGTGAGCTTGTCGTGCTTGGCCGCATTGCGATCGGTGGGCGGGCGGGTGTAGCGCAGGAACAGCTGGGCGATCCGAGCGTTGTCACGCAGGATCTCGGTGATCTCGTCCTCGACGATCTTGGTCGACTCCTGCAGCCAGATCCGCACGTTGCTGTCGAAGATTTCCGACAGCGTGGTGGCCGCCAGCTCAGCCGCGATCATGGTGGGGATCACACTGACCAGCCAGAATGCCAGCACCAGCTTGCGCTGCAGGCTCCAGCGGGAGATGGCGAAGGGGCGGGGCGGGCGACGATCTTTTCTGGTCATGTACTTTCGCTTATTGCAGCAGCCATGGCGGGGTCGGAGCGATCCGGGCGAACAAAGCGTTTTATCACTTTGAGCAGGGCATTGAGCAACGGATTGCGGTGGCGGAAAAACAGCATGTTACCGGTGAAGCGGCAACCCAGACGCAGTTTGCTGGCATAGCCCGCCTGGCCGCACTCGTAGAGCGGAATTCGTTGCTGGATGCAGTAGTCGACATTGGCCAGCCAGCTGCGGAAATACAGGTTGTGCTCGCGACTGACATTGAGGTCGTGGGCGAAGAACTTGTCGATCAGCCGATGCTGGTCGATGAGGATCAGGTTGAACGCCACCAACTGCTCGCCGACCCAGTACAGGACGCAGGCGGCGCGGTCGCCCAACTGCTCCAGGATCGCCGTGAAGTAGTCCGCCGGCAGGCGTTCGAACTGCAGGTCGCTGCGGTTCAGGGTCGCTTCGTACAGGCGCATGATGTCCGGCAGCACATCGTCGATCTGCCGGCGCCATTCGATGCGCGGTCCCGGCGCCCGGAGTTTGCGGCGCAGGTCCTTGCGGGTGGATTTGCCCAGGGTGCCCAGGTACGCGTCGATCGAGGCGAAGGGCACGGGCAACAACGCGGTGGGCAGGCTGGGCATGGCTTGCAGGCCGGCGGCCAGGCAGCTGTCGGCCCATTGCTGATCGTGGCTGGGGGCATCCTTGACCGCCAACAGGCCGATGCCAAAGCTGTCGGCGTCGCGCCGGGCCAGTTTCAGCAGTTCTTCGAGCAAGGCCTGGCGACGCTGGGGCGGGACATGGCTGGCGGTGCCGGCATTGCACTGTTCGGCCACCGGCGAGCCGATGGCGTACAGGCGCAGTTGCAGGACACCGGGCCACTGGCGCTCCAGGCGCTCGGTAAAGCGTTTGGCCAGTCCCGAAACGGTGGTGTCGAGCCGGTACTGGGTGGTGAAGGCCGGAGCCACCGCCACCAGGGTCGAGCCCTCGAAGACCGCCAGGTAGCGCCACTGAAAGTCGGCAATGGCGGCTTTTTCCACGGCCAGGTAGTAATCCCAATCCTCCAGGGCCTCTGGAAAACAGTCATTCCAGGCGCTGCGTTCGATGGCCTGTATGGTTGAAAAGGCTCGGGCGGTAATCACGTCTCTTCCTTAAGTCACGCCAGCTGTCGGTAGTCTTCACGTTCGGCGGGCTGGGTCACTCGTTGCTGGATGAAGTCGACGCTCAGCTCGATCACCCGCAGGTACTGCAGGTCAACGGTGATCATGTGATAGCAGTTGTCGAGGAGGATCTTGGTCACCGGGCCGCCGAGCTTGCGCTCCACGTAGTCGGCGTTCCAGGGGCTGGTGATGTCGTCCTCGCTGGAGTGCAGCACCAGGGCCGGGGTCATGATCGAAGGCATGCGTTTCTTGACCACGGCGTTCATCCGATGCAACTCGCGCACCGTCACGCCCTCCATGGTCAGGAGTCCGGCATTGCTGCTTTCGCCGGCTTTCATCTGCTTCTCGACAATGGCCCGCAGCCGTTCGTTCTTGATGCCGTAGGGCGGCTTCTCTTCGAAACGGCAGATGTGCACGCCAAAGGGGATCTTCATCAGCAACGGCGTGAGGAACGCCAGCTTGTTGATGCTCCAGCCGTCGTACTTGAGGGTGGTGGAGTACATCAGCAGGCCGCTGATCCGCCCCGGATGCTCGGAGGCCAGGTACATGGACATCACCGCGCCCATCGACAAGCCGCCGACGAACACCTGCTCGTGACGCTGCTGCACGCCGACAAAGGTCTTGCGCACGCCCTCGTACCAGTCCTGCCAGCCGGTGGCCTGCAGGTCGCTGTTGTCCCCGCAGTGCCCGGGCAGGGTCGGAACGTACACGGTGCACGTTCCGTCCTTGGCCAGGCCCTGGGCCACCCGACGGAGTTCCGTCGGGGTGCCGGTCAGGCCGTGGATCAACAAGACCCCGACCGGACCCGTGCCGAGAACGAAGCCGGCGTCGCCTTCGCCCAGATCGATCTCAGCCTGGCTCATCGCTTCATGGCCCGATCCAGCAGGCGGTCCAGCAGTGCGATGCCCAGATCGATTTCCGCGTAGCTGATTTCCAGCGACGGGGCCAGGGTGATGACGTTCTTGTAGTAGCCGCCCACATCGAGGATCAGGCCCAGGCGCTGGCCGTCGATTTCGATGTCGCCCTTCATGCCTTCCTCGACCATGAAGTCCAGGGTCGCCTTGTCCGGGGTGAAGCCGTCGGTGGTGCAGATTTCGCAGCGCAGGGCCAGGCCCAGGCCGTCGACGTCGCCGATGATCGGGTAGCGCTTCTGCAGGTCCTTGAGGCCTTCGAGGAAGTACTTGCCCTTTTCCATGACCATCGCGCCGTAGTCGATCTCGCTGGTCATCTTGAACATTTCCAGGCCCACGGCGGTGCCCAGTGGGTTGGAGGCGAAGGTGGAGTGAGTCGAACCTGGCGGGAACACGCCCGGGTTGATCAGCTCTTCACGGGCCCAGATGCCGCCCAGTGGGTTGAGGCCGTTGGTCAGCGCCTTGCCGAACACGATCACGTCGGGTTGGACGTCGAAGTGCTCGATCGACCACAGCTTGCCGGTGCGGTAGAAGCCCATCTGGATTTCGTCCACTACCAGCAGGATGCCGTGCTGGTCCAGGACCTGCTTGAGCTCGCTGTAGAAGTTCATCGGCGGGATCACGTAGCCGCCGGTGCCCTGGATCGGCTCGGCGTAGAAGGCGGCGTATTCGCTCTGGCCGACTTTCGGGTCCCACACACCGTTGTATTCGGTTTCGAACAGGCGGGCGAACTGCTTCACGCAGTGGCTGCCGTACTCTTCCTTGGTCATGCCTTTAGGGCCACGGAAGTGGTACGGGAACGGGATGAACTGCGCGCGCTCGCCGAAGTGGCCGTAGCGGCGACGGTAGCGGTAGCTGGAGGTGATCGACGAGGCGCCCAGGGTACGACCGTGGTAGCCGCCCTCGAAGGCGAACATCAGGCTTTTGCCGTTGGTGGCGTTACGCACCACTTTCAGCGAGTCCTCGACCGACTGCGAACCGCCGACGTTGAAGTGCACGCGACCATCGAGGCCGAACTTCTTCTTGGCGTCCACGGCGATCATTTCCGACAGCTCGATCTTGCCCTTGTGCAGGTACTGGCTGGCGATCTGCGGCAGGGTGTCGATCTGTTGCTTGAGGGCGTTGTTCAGGCGCGGGTTGGCGTAGCCGAAGTTCACCGCCGAGTACCACATCTGCAGGTCGAGGTAAGCCTGGTCGCTGGTGTCCCAGACATAGGAGCCTTCGCAGCGGCTGAAAATGCGCGGCGGCTCGATGTAGTGAACGGTATCGCCGTAGGAGCAGTACTTGGCTTCTTTTTCCAGAAGGATCTGGTCTTCGGCGGTAGCGATGCGGATATCAGACATGGTGGAAGAGTTCCTGGGTTTCAAGAGAGAAATTGGTCGCGTTGGCGGCGTTGTTCGGCAGCTTGGCCAGCAGCGCCGGCAGTTCGGCGAAGGAGTCGAACCGCGCATGAGGAATCTTGTTGCGTTCGCAGTAGTCGGCCAGGCGGTCCTTGGCGAACACGAAGTCGGCGGTGGAAGCCACGCACATGTCCGACTGACCGTCGCCGATCACCAGCACGCGCTTGCCCCGTGGGGTGGACTTGCACTTGCAATTGCCGGAAGCGGCGCGGCAGGCGTCGCTGGCATAGGGGAAGTCGATGCGCCAGCTGTTGTGGTCGACCTGGCGCAGGCGGTTGGCGAGGATCGGCAGCAGGGTCACGTAGTTGCGTGCCAGGATCCGGGCGATGCCCTGTTCGATGCCGTCGCTGACCACTTCGATGGAAGCGCCCAGGCCGATCACGTGATCGACGAAGTCGGGGAAGTCAGGGTCGATTTCGACGCTGTCGAAGTAGCCCAGCAGTTCGGCGGGCGAAGCCTTGACCAGGGCCAGTTGGCGGCTGAGGCATTCTCGGGAGCCGATGTGACCGTCCAGCCATTCCTGCTCGATACCTTCCCAGCTCGGGTCGGCGAAGCGTTGGAGAACGTTATCGATCACGTCGGCGCGGGAGATGGTCCCGTCGAAGTCACATACGATATGCCAGTGCATCATCTGCTGTTACCTGTTGAATAAGAGCGCTGTTTGCGCTTGCGGCAGGGGTACAGCAGGGACTGTGCCAAGTGGCGAAAACCCAGCAGGGCCGGGGCTCTGGCTGGGTTGGGAGGGGATTTGTAGCTTTCTGGCTACAATTTTTGTAGCTTGCTACAACCAACATCAGTGCTTGCATCCATGGGCCGCTCTGGTGATTGATGCGCGGCTGTTCAGACAAGGAAACTCACTCATGCCTAGGCTTTCTTTCTCCGCCATCCTGGCCGGCCTGCTGTCGCTGGGCGCGGCAATGGGCGCCGCCGCCGACTCCGGCATCACCGGTGAACTGGGACTTGGCCTCGGCTACCAGCCCCACGACCCGACCGGCAGCAGCTACGACACGGTGCCGCTGCCATATATGGATCTGGAGTGGGGCGATGTCAGCCTGAGCACCGATGACGGCCTGACCTGGAGTGCCTTCAAGGGCAATGGCTTGAGTGTCGGTCCCTACGTCAACTACCTGCAGGGGCGCAACTCCGACGGCAAGCTGCGCGGCTTGCGGGACGTGCGCGACATGGCCGATATCGGCGGTTTCATTGAATACGCTCCGGATGACTTCTGGCGGCTATTCGCCACCCTGGGCCAGGCGGTTGGCGGTGCCGGCGGCCAGGGCGGCCTGCTGGGCAAGCTCGGTGGCGAGATCGGTTATCCCCTGGGCATGGGCATCATTGGCAGCAACGAACTGACCCTGCACTTTGCCGACGACCGCCAGGCCAATACCTTCTATGGCGTCAGCAGCAAAGACTCCCTGGCCTCCGGTATCGACCGCTACAACGCCGGCGGTGGCCTGCAGAACTTCACCCTGAGCCAGAGTTTCCAGTTCCCCCTGGGGGACAACTGGTCGCTGGTGGCCAGCGCCAGCTGGATCCGTCTGGCCAATTCCGCCGCGGACAGCTCCATCGTTCGTGATCGGGGCGAGGTCAACCAGGGCCAGGTACAGACCGCCATCAGCTACAAGTTCTGAAGCGCGCCAGCGCCGGCCGCGACCCGGCCTGCGCTGGCTCCGGTGAAAACTGGTCTGGCCTTTGCAAAGGCGGTCATGAATTCAATTTCTCAGGAAGTTCTTCATGGCTCGACCCGCCTACCGTCTGCTTGCCCATTCCCTCTGGGACCTGATCCCGATTGTCATGGCCCTGGCGCATTTCGCCTTTGTCCTGTGGCTGGTGCTGGACTTTCACGCCCTGTCCTGGTGGGTCATTCTCCCGGCGGCGCTGCTGTATGCGGTCAGCCTGTCGTGGAGCATCAACAGCATTTCCCACAATCAGATCCATAACGCCTACTTCACCCCGGGGTGGATGAACCGCGCCTTCGACCTGCTGTTGTCGGTGACCATCGGCTTTTCCCAGACCCTGTACCGCGACATCCACAACCGTCACCACCGTGGCAACTCCGATCGACCCGATGCCCAGGGCAAGACCGTGGACCCGCTGTCGATCTACCTGCACGGCAAGAATGGCCAGCCGGACAACCCCTGGGCCTACACCTTCCTGAGCTTCTTTCGCGACGACCCCAAGGAGATCTACCAGGAAATGCAGCGCAAGCGGCCTGACGATGCGCGCTGGGTGAAGGTGGAAATCGGCGTCACCGTGGCCTTCTACCTGGCCCTGGCGCTGTATGACTGGCACGCGGTGCTGGTGCTGCTGCCGTTCTGGTACCTGGGACAATCGCTGTCGTCCCTCAATGGCTACTACGAGCACCTGGGGGGCAATCCCGACCTGCCGATTGCCTGGGGCGTGAGTTCCTACAGCCCGCTGTACAACCTGATCTGGATGAACAACGGCTACCACGCCGAGCATCACTACCGGCCGAAGATGCACTGGACCAAGGTCAAGGCCTTCCACCGCGAGATTCGCGAGCAGCAGCGGGCGGCGGGGGTAAAAGTGATTCCGCTGTCCCACGGCCTGGGCTTCCTGCTATCCCACCGCAAAGCCTGACCGCAAGACCGCCTTTCGCCGGCCAGGACGTCACGCCAATCCCCCACCGTAGGAGCTGGCTTGCCAGCGAAGGGGCCCTCAGGCCTCTTCACCCTCCGCCAGCAGGGCAATCCCGCCGATGATCACGAAGACGCCGATCCAGTGCAGCAGGCTGATCTGCTCACCCAGGCCCAGCCACGACCCCAGCAGGACCACCACGAACACCAGGGAGCTCAGGGGGAAGGCCAGGGACAGGCTGCTGCGGCGCAGGATCAGCATCCAAACGAAAAAAGCGCCGATGTAGCAGGCAATTGCCATCAACACGCCGGGATTGACCGCAACCGCTGCCAGCCATTGCAGGTTGAAGTCCATCTGCCCCAACTGGTCGCCGCCGACCTTGGTGGCGATCTGCCCGGCGCTCTCGAAGCCGATCAGCAGGGCCCAGAGCACGATGGTGCCCAGACGCTCGTGCAGCCAGCCGTGGGAGGTGTTCGAACTCATGAAGCGTTTCCTTCTATTCGTTGAATGAGGCTCAGGTACTGGCCACGCACACCAGCATCACCCCGGCGGTGATCACCAGGGTGCCGAGCCAGCGTCGGCGGCTGACGACCTCGCCCAGCACCACCTTGCCCGCCAGTACCACGCCGCAATAGGCCAGGGCCGCTGCCGGGAACAACAGGCTCAGGGGCGCCCGGGACAGGGCTTCGAGCCAGACGAAGAACTCGATGGCGTAGGCGCCGATGCCGCACCACAGCAGGGGCGCGTTGAACACCTGGCCCCAGAAGGCATTCAGGCGAAAGCCGCCTTCCAGCTCCGGCAGGCGGTCGAGGCCGAGCTTGAAACAGAGTTGGCCGATCACGTCCAGGAGGATCGAAAAGGCCACCAGTAGAACAACGGTCAGGGTCACGGGAACAGCTCCTCGAACAGCGAAATCAGGGCTTCATTGGTTACTGAGTTGCGCAGCAGGTCGTCCTGGCTCCAGCGCTCGGCCGGGGGCTGGTCGGACTTGGCCTCCCAGCGTTTGAAGGCGTTGCTGAAGGCCGGCTGGGCGAACTCGCCACAGACGTCGATGCCCAGGATGCGCTTGCGCGCCGCCAGTTCGCGCAGCGCCTGCAGCAGGTGGGTCAGGCGCATGCCGCCCTGGTCCCAGTTGGTGGCGGCGTCTTCGCTGGCCAGCACGTCCTTGTCGATGGTGATCCACACCGCTTCGGTGGGCAGGCTGTCGATCATCTGCGAAAGGAAGCTGGCCCAGTCCAGGTCCGCCAGGTTGCGCCAGTGCAGGTGGTTTTCCTGCTGCTGATGCCCGGCGCCGTCGCCGACCCGGCCCCAGACCTTGGACGGCGCGTGTTGCCAGGGAAACAGCTGCAGTTTGCCGTGCTTCAGGGCGCCGAGGTTGCCGCCGCGCAGTTGCGGGTTGTGCAGGTCTTCGCTGCAAGGGCCGAGGGTGACGATGCGCTGGATGTTCGGCAACTGCAGCGCCCGGTTGACCCAGGAGCCGCAGTGCCGGCGCGGGGCGAAGCGTACCCAGTCGGGGTGGTTGTCGAAGTGGATCAGGCTCACCGGCTCTTTGAGGTCGTACAGAAAGGCTGGGGTCAGGTGGTGATAGTCACCGGAGCCGACGAAGAAGATTTCCGGCTGCGGGCCGCTGTGCCGGGGACGTTGGCCCAGGCGCTCGCGAAAATGGCGGTAGGTGCGTTCGGTGGACCAGAGGCGCAGCTTGGGGCCTAGGTCCAGCAGGTCAAGGCGTCGCGCCTGGCCGCTATTCAGGCGCCGCATGATCGGCTCCTGGGCGGTCAGGCTGTGGTCGAGATCTAAGATATTCAAGGTGTTCTTTACCCATGGCAGCGCCCTCCAGAAACTGCGTGATAACGCGCAAACGCAGGCTGGACGGGCTTTAGCGGGTAAATGCAAGGGTTGGGCCAGGGTGGCCGGCGACAGACCGCGGCGCCGGCTTCGCGAGCAAGCTCGCTCCTACAGAAAAGGGCGGGGTCTCAGGCGTGGAGGCGCACCCAGACGCTGACCAGGATCGTTGCGGCAATCAGCCAGGCCACGGCCGCCACCGCCAGGGAGGCTTCCAGGCGCAGGCGGTCGACCATCACATACAGGGTCGCCAGGTAGACGAAGTAGGGAATGATCGACCACATGCCGAACAGGATGGTGGTCTTCAGGTCGTCGAGCGAACGGCCCTTGCCGACGATGTAGTGGGCGATCAGGGCAAAGGTCGGGAACAGCGGCACAAGGCCAGCGATGTAGTAGTTCCGGGTCTTGGCCAGGGCCGCCAGAATCACCACCACCGCCGCGCCCAGGGCGGCCTTCAACAAAAGATCCATGGATACTCGCGCCTTGGGTTAATGGCTCAGGCCGTATTTCTTGACCTTGTCGAACAGGGTGGTCTTGGCCATGCCCAGCTCCTGGCTGGCCTGGGTCAGGTTGCCGCCGCTGCGCTGCAAGGCATCGTTGAGCAGGTTGCGTTCGAAGGCTTCCACCGCCTCGGCAAAACCCAGGCCCTGGGCTGGGCTGGCGCCGGTCTTCTTGAACGCCGGCAGGCCCAGGGCGAAGCGCTCGGCGACGTTGCGCAGTTCGCGCACGTTGCCCGGCCAGTCGTGGCTCATCAGGCTCGACAGGGTCTGGTTGTCCAGTTCCGGCACGGCCCGGTCGAAACGCAGGGATGACTGCTGCAGGAAGTGTTCGAACAGTTGCAGGATGTCCTCGCGGCGCTCGCGCAGGGGCGGCAGTTCCAGGGTCACCACGTTGAGGCGGTAGTACAGGTCGCTGCGAAAGGCCTTGGCCCGGCTCAGCTCGTCCAGGTCCGACTTGGTGGCGGCGATCACCCGACAATCCACGGCCACGCTCTGGTTCGACCCCAGGCGTTCCAGGGTCCGCTCCTGCAATACCCGCAGCAGCTTGATCTGCAGGTTGATCGGCATGCTTTCCACTTCATCGAGGAACAAGGTGCCCTGGTGGGCGTGCTCGATCTTGCCGATGCGCCGCTTGCCGGCACCGGTGAAGGCGTTGGCCTCGTGGCCAAAGATTTCACTTTCGAACAGGTTCTCCGGCAAGCCGCCGCAGTTCAGGGCGACGAACTGTTGCGAATGGCGGCGGCTGAAGTCATGCAGGCAGCGGGCGACCAGCTCCTTGCCGGTGCCGGTTTCGCCTTCGATCAGCACGTTGGCCGAGGTATCGGCGACGTTGGCGATCAGCTCCCGCAGGTTCTGCATGGCCGGCGAGCGACCGATGATCCGGCCTTCCAGGGAATTGCGCTCGGCCAGTTGGCGGCGTAGCGAAGTCACTTCCCGGGCCAGGCCCCGTTGTTCCAGGGCACGGCGGGCCACGTCCACCAGGCGCTCGGGGGAGAAGGGTTTTTCCATGAAGTCGTAGGCGCCTTTCTGCATCGCGCCGACGGCCATGGAGATGTCGCCGTGGCCGGTGATCAGCACCACCGGCAGGCTGCGATCGCGCTCTTTGAGGCGGCTCAGCAGTTCCAGGCCGTCGATGCCCGGCAGGCGGATGTCACTGACCACGATGCCGGGGAAGTTGTCGCCAACCTGGGCCAGGGCCTCCTCGGCGCTGCCCACGCCAATGCAGGGGATGTCTTCCAGGGCCAGGGCCTGCTGGCAACCCAGCAGGACATGGGGGTCGTCTTCGACGATCAGCACGGTCAGCTCGTTGTTCATATCGACTCGGCTTGAGTGGGGCTTGCCAGTGGCAAGCAGAGGACAAAGGCGGTGCCGCCGCTTGTCGGGTGCTCCACCCCCAGGCTGCCGCCGGTGGCGGCGGCCAGGCTGGCGGACAGGGTCAGGCCCAGGCCCAGGCCCTGCTCGCCGGGTTTGGTGGTGAAGAAGGGTTCGAACAGGTGCTTGCGCGCCTCAAGATCGATGCCGTGGCCGTTGTCGCGCACCCGCAGGCGGTATTTGCCGTCGCCGGGTTCGCCTTCCAGCCACAGTTCCGGCGCCGGCTGCGCCTGCATGGCGTCCAGGGCATTGCCGATCAGGTTGATCAGGATCTGCTCCAGGCGGGTCTGGTCGATCTGCAGGGTCTGTTCACTGAAGTCGCGGTGCAGCTGCAGGGGCAGGGGTTCGATGCGGGCGTTGAGAATCTGCAGGGCGGCGTCCACCGCCTTGTCCAGGCTGGCCTGGCCCTGGTCGTCGCCGCGGCGGGCGAAGGAGCGCAGGCTGGCGGTGATGCGGCCCATGCGGTCGATCAGTTCGTTGATGGTCTTGAGGTTGGCGCTGGCGGTGTCCAGGGCACCGCGTTCGAGGAAGCGCACGGTGTTGCCGGACAGGGTGCGCAGCGCCGCCAGGGGCTGGTTGAGTTCGTGGGCAATGCTGGTGGACATCTGGCCGATGGCCGCCAGCTTGCCGGCCTGGACCAGCTCGTCCTGGGCCCGGCGCAGGGTTTCCTCGGCTTGGCGGCGTTCGCGGATCTGGCCCTTGAGCCGCTCGTTGCTGGCCCGCAGGTCGGCGGTGCGTTCGGCGATCCGCCGTTCCAGCTGGCTGTTGGCTTCCTGCAGGGCTTCACGGGCGGCCAGGCGGGTGGCGATGACCTTGCGTCGCTCGTTCCAGGCGATCAGCAAGAAGGCCACCAGGGCAAACGCCACGGCCACCAGGATGCCCTGGTTGATGGCTTCGCGGCGCAGGTCCTGCAGGGGCGTGAGCAGGGTGAAATTCCACGGCGTGTCGCTCAGGGGACGGGTCTGGGACAGGTAGCTGATGGCCTTGCCGTCGGATTCGAGCTCGGTGTTGGCGGGGAAGGTCAGTTTCTCCACGCCTTCGGCCAGGCGCTCCCGGGCCAGGGGTTCGAGTTCATTGAGCGGAAACCAGTAGTACTGCAGGCTGCGGGCCAGGCGCTCCTTGGTGTCGTCGCTCAGGGGGCGGACCGACTTGAGGCGACGCGCCGGGTCGCTGGAGAGAATGATGATGCCGTTCTCGTCGCTGACGAAGGCCTCCAGGCGGGCGCGCTGCCAGCGTTCTTCCAGGGCTTCCAGGCGCACCTTGACCACCGCCACGCCAATGATCTTGCCGTGCTCTTCCAGGCCGTGGGCCAGGTAGTAGCCGGGTTCGCCGTTGGTGCTGCCGATGCCGTAGAAGCGTCCGGGCTGGCCGCGCACGGCGTTCTGGAAGTAGGCGCGAAACGACAGGTCCTCACCCAGGTAGCTGTCGACGTCGCGCCAGTTGCTGGTGGCCAGTACCCGGCCGGTGGTGTCCAGGACATAGATGGCCCGGCTGCGACTGCGGCGGTTGAGGCCTTCGAGGTATTGATTGACGGTCTGCCGGTGTTCCGGCGAGGGATCGTCCAGCAAACGCGAGACACTGGATTCCAGTTCCAGCAGGCTGGGCAGATAGGTGTATTTGCTGATCTCGCTTTCTACGGCGCGGGCGTGCAGTTCCAGCTGGCGTTCGCCATTTTCGCCGAGGGTGCGGATACCGTTGTGTTCGCTGACCCAGAAGCCGATGTAGCCCAGGCCGATCATCAGCAGGATGACCAGGGGCGGCAGGAACAGCTGGCGGATCAGACGGGGTTTCACGGCAAGTGATGGCGGCGCGGCGCGATAGAGAGTGGGGTCGCATTTCATCACAGATGCCTTGGGTCAACCACTGCGCAGTGTCTGTAGGCGCCGGCTTGCCGGCGATAAGGGCGGCGCTGACGATAGGGGAGTCAGATGCCGTCCCATCGCAGGCAAGCCGGCGCCTACAGGAACGCGGGTTTTAGTGCTGCAGGATCTTCTCGAGGAAGTGCTGGGCACGTTCGGAGCGGGCGCTGATGTCGCCGAAGAATTCCTCTTTCTGGCAGTCTTCGATGATCTGGCCCTTGTCCATGAAGATCACGCGGTTGGCCACTTTGCGGGCAAAGCCCATTTCGTGGGTCACGCACATCATGGTCATGCCTTCCTGGGCCAGTTGCACCATGACGTCCAGTACTTCATTGACCATTTCCGGGTCCAGGGCCGAGGTCGGTTCGTCGAACAGCATGACGATCGGATCCATGGCCAGGGCGCGGGCGATGGCCACGCGCTGTTGCTGGCCGCCGGACAGCTGGCCCGGGTGCTTGTGGGCATGGGCGGCGAGGCCGACGCGGTCCAGCAGTTGCAGGCCTTTCTTGGTGGCCTCTTCCTTGCTGCGACCCAGGACCTTGATCTGCGCGATGGTCAGGTTTTCGGTGATGGTCAGGTGCGGGAACAGTTCGAAGTGCTGGAACACCATGCCCACCCGAGAACGCAGCTTCGGCAGGTTGGTCTTCGGGTCGGCGATGGAGGTGCCGTCCACCACGATGTCGCCCTTCTGGAAGGGTTCCAGTGCGTTGACGCACTTGATCAGGGTCGATTTGCCCGAGCCGGACGGCCCGCAGACCACCACCACTTCACCCTTCTTGACCTCGGTGCTGCAATCGGTCAGCACCTGGAAGTCCCCATACCACTTGTTGATGTTCTTGATAGAGATCATACGGCGAACCTTTTTTGCAGACGCTTGACCAGCAGCGAGGCGGCAAAGCTGATTGTGAAATAGACCAGACCAGCGATGATCAGGAATTCATTGGAGCGGCCGATGATGTCGCCGCTAGAACGCGAGGCGTTAAGGAAGTCCACCAGGCCCACGGTGTACACCAGGGAGGTGTCCTGGAACAGGATGATGCTCTGCTGCAGCAGCAAAGGGGTCATCTTGCGGAACGCCTGGGGCAGGATGATCAGGCGCATGGTCTGGCCATAGCTCATGCCCAGTGCCTGGGCAGCGCCCATCTGGCCCTTGGGAATGGACTGCACGCCGGCGCGGACGATTTCGCAGAAGTACGCCGCTTCGAACATCATGAAGGCCACGATGCACGAGGTGAATGCGCCGATCGGGGTGTCTTCGCCAGTGATCCAGCGCAGCACGAAAGGCACCGCCAGGTAGAACCAGGTGATCACCAGCAGCAGCGGGATCGAGCGGAAGTAGTTGACGTAGGCGCCGGCCAGGTTCGACAGCAGCTTGTTGTGGGACAAGCGCATCAGGGCCAGCAAGGTGCCGAGGATGATCCCGCCGACCACGCCCATGACCATCAGCTTGAGGGTCATCAGCATGCCGTTCCACAGACCGGGAATGGCCGGGACGATGCCCGAGAAGTCGAATTCCATTATTTACCTCCCACGGAGATCAGGCCGGGGACCGAAACTTTCTTCTCCACCAGGCGCATCAGCAGCATCAGGCTCATGTTCAGGGTGAAGTAGATCAGGGTGGCCAGGGTGAAGGCTTCGAACAGGTTGGCCGAGAACTCGGCGGTCTGCTTGGTCTGGGCCAGCAGTTCCATCAGGCCGATCAGGGACGCCACGGAGGAGTTCTTGAAGACGTTGAGGAATTCCGAGGTGAGCGGCGGAATGATGATCCGGTAGGCCTGGGGCAGCAGCACGTTCCAGTAGATCTGCGGCAGCGAGAAGCCCATGGCGCGAGCGGCGGATTCCTGGCCGCGGGGCAGCGCCTGGATGCCGGTACGGACCTGTTCGCAGACCCGGGCGGCGGTGAACAGGCCCAGGCACACGACAACGCTCAGGTAGGCCGAGGTGGTCGGGTTGAGGTCCTGCTTGTACCACTCCTGAAGGTTGGCCGGCAGCAGATCGGGCACCAGGAAGTACCAGATGAACAGCTGCACCAGCAGCGGCACGTTACGGAAGATCTCCACGTAGACGGTGGCGATGCCCGACACCAGGCGATTTGGCACGGTGCGCATGACGCCCAGGATCGACCCCAGCAGCAGCGCGATGATCCAGGCCACCACGGCGATGGCGATGGTCCAGCCCAGGCCGCTGATGAACCAGTCGAGATAGGTCTCGCTGCCCACGCCGGTGGACTTGAAGAACACGCCCCAGTCCCAGTTGTAATTCATTAGGGTTACCCCTCAGATCGTTCGATGTACAAGCACCCGCCTGGGGACGTCCGTTCCCACCCGGCCAGGACGGCCAGGCACACGCGATCGGCTCGACAACCACCGGTTCGAGTGTTTCCAAAAAAAATGCCAGCAGGTAGTGACAGACTCCTGAAGGGGCGGCGCCCCTTCGGGAGATAAGGTTAGTCAGGAATCAGGACTTTTTATCGTCAGCCGCTTTGTCGGTCGGGTTGGCGATCAGGGCCTTGAGCTCGTCGCTCATCGGGAACATCAGGTTCAGGCCTTTTGGTGGGATCGGCGATTGGAACCATTTGTCGTAGATCTTGTTGATCTCGCCCGATTTGTAGGTAGCGACGATGGCGTCATCCACGGCTTTCTTGAACGGGGCATCGCCCTTGCGGACCATGCAGCCGTAGATTTCGTAGGACTGTGGAGTACCGGTCACGGCCCAGTCGGTCGGCTTCTTGGCCTTGGCCATCTCACCGGCCAGCAACGCGTCGTCCATCATGAAGGCAACGGCGCGGCCCGATTCCAGCATCTGGAACGACTCACCGTGGTCCTTGGCGGAGATCACGTTCATGCCCATCTGCTTGTCGGCGTTCATGGCCTTGAGAATGCGCTCGGAAGTGGTACCGGCGGTGGTCACCACGTTCTTGCCTTTCAGGTCAGGGAAGTCCTTGTAGGTCGAGTCCTTTTTGGACAGCAGACGGGTACCGATTTCAAAGATGCCGACCGAGAAGTCGACCTGTTGCTGGCGCTCGACGTTGTTGGTGGTGGAGCCGCACTCGACGTCCACGGTGCCGTTCTGCACCAGCGGGATACGGGTCTGGGAGGTCACCAGGTTGTACTTGACCTTCAGGTCAGGCATGTCGAGGTCTTTCTTGATCGCTTCGACGATTTTCAGCTGGATGTCGTGGGAGTAGCCCACTGGCACGCCGGAAGCGTCAGCGATGTAGGAAAACGGGATGGAAGCGTCGCGATGTCCGAGGGTGATGGTGCCGGATTCTTTGATTTTCTTCAGTGTGCCGGTGAGCTCGGCAGCGAAAACTGGAGTGCTAATCAGAGCGGCAGCGATAGCTGCGCCCAACAGATGGGGAACGATGCGCATCAATATTTCCTCGACATTTGTTTTTTTTATGAAGCCAGTTCGACGGCTCTTATATACAGCGAATGCCTTGACGGCTCCTGAAGTGTTGGCGCGACAGGCATTCGTCGCACAGTGTAGAGCATGAGTCGTGCCAGACCCATTGATCATGATCAAGTCTTTGATTTACAAGGATATTAAATATTTTTCTGGTATAAATTTCCGCGCTTCCATCCGGTTATCCGAATCCCTTTCGGTTGGCCATTCGGAAAACCGAACGCGGTACTCTGCGGTCGGCGCCGGCCGACGCGAGCGGCTGGCCAGGGTGGGGCACAAAAAAGCCCCTGGGCCTTCCGGCGCAGGGGCTTGGCTTGATCCGTGGCGTTCAGGCTGCCTTGATCTTGCCGCGATTGTCCTCGACCTTTTGCAGATAATCCCGCAACTGCTGTTGTTCGGCAGCGGTGGTGAACAAGCCCAGCTTGCTCCGGCGCCAGAGAATATCCTCGGCCTTGAGCGCCCATTCCTCGGCGCACAGATAATCCACTTCGCGGGTGTACAGGCCGCCCCCCAGGTGTTCACCCAGGTCGTTGAGGTTGTGCACGCCTTCCAGCAGGCGCCAGGTGCGGCTGCCATAGGTGGTGGCCCAGCGGCGGGCGATCTGGCTGGGCACCCAGTCGAATTTCTTGCGGATGGCTTCCGCCAGGGCTTGCGGCGTGCTCATCTGCTCGCCGCCGGGCAGGGTGGCCTGAGCGGTCCAGCTCGGCTTGGCCTGCTTGAAGTAGGGAGCCAGTTGCGCCATGGCCGATTCTGCCAGCTTGCGGTAGGTGGTCAGTTTGCCGCCGAACACCGAGAGCAGCGGAGCTTCTTCGCCAGTGCCGGAAAGGGCCAGGGTGTAGTCGCGAGTCACCGCCGAAGGGTTGTCGGATTCGTCATTGCATAGCGGGCGAACACCGGAGTAGCTGTGCAGGATATCGCTGCGGCTCAGCTGCTTCTTGAAGTGCGCGTTGACCACCTGCAGCAGGTAGTCGGTTTCGCCTTCGGTGATTGCGACCTTGGCCGGGTCGCCGGTGTATTCCCGGTCGGTGGTGCCGATCAGGGTGAACTGATCGAGGTAGGGAATGGTGAAGACAATGCGCTGGTCTTCGTTCTGCAGGATGTGCGCGTGCTCGCCCTCGTACAGCCGGGGCACGATCAGGTGGCTGCCCTGGATCAGGCGGATGCCGTAAGGCGATTCCAGCTTCAGGTCATCCTTGATGAACTTGGCGACCCAGGGGCCGGCCGCGTTCACCAGGGCCTTGGCGGTGATGGAGAACCGGCTGCCGTCGGCCCGTTCCAGTTCCAGTTGCCACAGGCCCTTGCTGCGCCGGGCGCTGACGCAACGGGTCTGGGTATGCACGTGGGCGCCGTGTTCGCGGGCGGCCATGGCGTTGAGCACCACCAGGCGGGCATCGTCGACCCAGCAGTCGGAGTATTCGAAGCCTTTGCTGATCTCGGCCTTCAGCGCGCTGTCGGCGCCGAACTTCAGGCTGCGCGAACCGGCGAGTTTTTCCCGCTTGCCCAGGTGGTCATACAGGAACAGGCCGGCGCGAATCATCCATGCCGGGCGCAGGTGTGGCCGGTGCGGCAGGACAAAACGCATGGGTTTGACGATATGTGGCGCCTTGGCCAGCAGTACTTCGCGTTCGGCCAGGGCTTCGCGTACCAGGCGGAATTCGTAATGTTCGAGGTAGCGCAGGCCGCCGTGGATCAGCTTGCTGCTGGCCGACGACGTGTGGCTGGCCAGATCGTCCTTTTCGCAAAGGAACACGGACAAGCCGCGACCTGCCGCATCCGCGGCAATTCCAACACCATTGATCCCACCGCCGATGACGGCGATATCGTAAACCTCGGAGAGAGGGCGCGCGGGCAAGGTAGAAGTGGGCATCGACGGGCCTCGTGTTGCTTTGATATTTGAATTCGAACATTAATGTTCATTTTCGAAAATACTAGCGCATAAAGAACCCTGCATCCAGCGTGTTTCGATTGAAAAAACTGATCGAAGCGGCTTTGGAAGATGGTTTTCGAACATTGTCAGGCGATGGATGCCGCGGTTGCGGCACGCCCGAAGGCTTGGAGCGCACCAGGCAGGTGCGCGGGGCAGGGAGGGCTGTAGCGCCGCGCTATGGGCCGGCGCTGGAATCCGGCCTGCTTCGCCTTGCGGGAGGGGAGCTCAGACCACTTCGAGGCGGATCTTGTGCTGGTTGAGCAGTTGGCTCAGGGCCGGGACCGGTTGCTGATCGGTGACCAGGCAATCAATCAGGCTGATGGGGCCGAGGCGGATCATGGCGTTGCGCCCGAACTTGCTGGAGTCGGCGGCCAGGATCACTTGCCGGGCATTGGCGATGATCGCCTGGGACACCCGCACTTCCTGGTAGTCGAAGTCCAGCAGGCTGCCGTCCTCGTCGATGCCGCTGATGCCCACCAGGGCGAAGTCGACCTTGAACTGGTTGATGAAGTCGACGCTGGCCTGGCCTACCACGCCGCCGTCACGGCGCACATTGCCGCCGGTGAGCAGCACGTCGAAATCATCCTTGGCACTGAGCATCGAGGCCACGTGCAGGTTGTTGGTGATGATCTTCAGGTGGCTGTGGTTGAGCAGGGCGCGGGCGATGGATTCGGTGGTGGTGCCGATGTTGATGAACAGCGAGGCGTGATCGGGGATCTGCGCGGCAACGGCTTCGCCGATGCGCTGCTTTTCGTCGCGCATCTGGTCGGCGCGCATGGCGTAGGCGGTGTTTTCTACGCTGGAGTCATAGGCCGCGCCGCCGTGGTAGCGACGCAGCAGATTGGCTTCCGCCAGTTGGTTGATATCGCGGCGGATGGTTTGCGGTGTCACAACGAACAGCTGGGCCAATTCCTCGATGCTGACGTAGCCGCGTTCGCGGACCAGATCGAGGATTTGCTGCTGACGGGGAGGCAGATTCATGGGGCTTCCTTTGGGCTGCCGTGCAAAATTTGCCCATGATGCCGCAGGAATCCCCTCCCGACCAGTTACAAGCGGTTACCTATCCACGGCTTGGCTTATTTGGCCTCTTCGTGAGGTTCCCAGTCGCGGGTGCGGCTGACCGCCTTCTTCCAGCCTGCGTACAGGCCTTCTTTTTCCGCTTCGCCCAGTTGTGGTTCGAACTCGCGCTCGATCACCGCCTTGCCCCGCAGTTCTTCCAGGCTGCCCCAGAATCCGCAGGCCAGGCCGGCCAGGTAGGCGGCGCCCAGGGCCGTGGTTTCGCGCATTTGCGGGCGCTCAACCTGGGTGCCGAGGATGTCGGCCTGGAACTGCATGAGGAAGTTGTTGGCTACGGCGCCGCCGTCCACGCGCAGGGCTTTGAGGCGTTCGCCGGAATCCTGCTGCATGGCGTCAAGCACGTCGCGGGTCTGGTAGGCGATGGATTCCAGGGCGGCGCGGATGATGTGGTCCACGCGCACGCCACGGGTCAGGCCGAACAATGCGCCACGGGCATAGGGGTCCCAGTAGGGCGCGCCGAGGCCGGTGAAGGCCGGCACCAGGTACACGCCATTGCTGTCCTTGACCTTGTTGGCGAAGTATTCGGTGTCGTGGGCGTCGTTGATGATCTTCAGCTCGTCACGCAGCCACTGCACGGTGGAGCCACCGTTGAAAACTGCGCCTTCCAGGGCGTAGGCCACTTCGCCTCGTGGGCCGCAAGCGATGGTGGTGAGCATGCCGTGCTGGGATTTGACCGCCTTGTCGCCGGTGTTCATCAGCAGGAAGCAGCCGGTGCCGTAGGTGTTCTTGGCCTGGCCCGGCTCGACGCACATCTGGCCGAACAGCGCGGCTTGCTGGTCGCCGGCGATGCCGCCAATGGCGATGCCGCTTTTGGTCCGGCCGTAGATTTCCGACGAGGACTTCACTTCTGGAAGCATTTCCCGCGGGATGTCCAGTACCTCCAGCATCTTCGCGTCCCACTCCAGGGTGTGGATGTTGAAGAGCATGGTGCGCGAGGCGTTGGTGTAATCGGTGACGTGGGTCTTGCCACCGGTGAATTTCCAGATCAGCCAGCTGTCGATGGTGCCGAACAGCAGCTCGCCGCTGCGGGCGCGCTCGCGGCTGCCTTCGACGTTGTCGAGGATCCACTTGAGCTTGGTGCCGGAGAAATAGGGGTCGGTGACCAGGCCGGTGGTTTCGCGAATGTAGTCTTCCAGGCCGTCGCGCTTGAGCTGCTGGCAGATTTCGGTGCTGCGGCGGCATTGCCAGACGATGGCGTTGTAGATCGGCCGGCCGGTGGTCTTGTCCCAGACCACGGTGGTTTCCCGCTGGTTGGTGATGCCGATGGCAGCCACCTGGTCGTGATGCAGGCCAGCTTGTGCCAGGGCCTCGACCATCACCGCGCTCTGGGTGGCGAAGATTTCCATGGGGTCATGTTCGACCCAGCCGGCTTGCGGATAGTGCTGGGCGAACTCGCGCTGGGCGGTGCACACCACGTTGGCGTCGCGGTCGAAAATGATCGCCCGGGAGCTGGTCGTACCCTGATCGAGGGCAATGATGTAGTTCTTATTCTGAATGTCGGTCATGTCGATTGCCTTGGACGAAATAAGGGAGAGAGAACTGGCGCGGGATCGATTCGGGCAGGATCACGCGCCGCTGGATTCAGGAAACTTTGATCTTGCCGTCGGCGGCCTGTTCGGCCTCAGGGGCTGGCGCCGCATTAGGCAGGTGGCGCGCGATCAATCCGCGATAGGCCGCTGCACCGAGGCAGGCACCCAGGATCGGCGCGAAGATCGGTACCAGGAAATACGGAATATCACGGCCGCCGGTGAAGGAAATTTCACCCCAGCCAGTGACGAACGTCATCAGTTTAGGTCCGAAGTCCCGCGCCGGGTTCATCGCAAAGCCGGTCAGCGGGCCCATGGAGCTGCCGATCACGGCAATCAGCAGGCCGATCAGCAGAGGCGCCATGGCGCCGCGAGGCAGGCCATTGTTGTCATCGGTCAAGGCCATGATCACGCCCATGAGAATCGCGGTGATCACCACTTCCACCAGGAACGCCTGGGCCGTGGACAGCGCCGGGTTGGGGAAGGTGGAGAAGACCGAGGCCAGTTCCAGGCTGGCCTGGGAACCACGGATCATCTGGTGAGCTTGTTCGAAATCGAAGAACAGGTTGCTGTACAGCGTGTAAACCAACAGCGCCGCGCAGAAGGCGCCCGCGACCTGGGCCAGGATGTAGAACGGCAGTTTGCGTTTTTCAAAATCGGCGAACAGGCACAGGGCGATGCTTACGGCCGGGTTCAGGTGGGCGCCGGAAACTCCGGCGGTCAGGTAGATCGCCATGCTCACGCCGACCCCCCAAATGATGCTGATTTCCCATAGGCCAAAGCTGGCCCCCGCGACCTTGAGCGCGGCGACACAGCCGGTGCCGAAGAAGATCAGCAGTGCAGTACCCAGAAACTCGGCGATGCATTGGCCCGATAGCGACGGTTGTTGCAGAGCAGTTGTCATGTGAACCTCGATTTTTGTTGTTGTCTGGCGCTGCTGCAAAAGGCATGGAGCGCGACTTCCAACGAAGACGGAATCCCCATTCCGGCTTCGTCTTGCTGCTGGGTACAACCTTGTATCTACCGCATGATATTCAGAAACGAAAAAATATAGACAAGAAACACCGCTGTCAAAGGTCGAAAGTGAACGGCTGGTCATTTTATAGATATCAATCAAATGAATGATCCAGGGCTACAGTCCCGGGAGTGACAGGTGGTGCTGCGCTGGTGTCCGTGGCCAGTGCTGATCGAGGCCTGGAATAGAGCCTTTTGTCGATTAATGGCCTAAAATCCGCGCGCTCGGTTTTGCCTTTTCGTCCCCCTTGGAGCTGCCATGACCCCTGCATTGGATCTGCTAAAAAAAGTTCGCGCCGAACATCGTGTTCACAGTTACGAACATGATCCCAAGGCAGCTTCCTATGGTCTGGAGGCGGCGGAGAAGCTCAGTCTCGACCCGGCGCAAGTGTTCAAGACGCTGCTGGCCAGCAGCGAGAAGGGCGAATTGCTGGTGGCCGTGGTGCCGGTCGCCGGCAGCCTCGACCTGAAGGCCCTGGCCCACGCGGCCGGGGTGAAAAAAGCCGAAATGGCCGATCCGGCCGCTGCCCAGCGTGCCACTGGCTACCTCTTGGGGGGATCAGCCCGCTGGGGCAGAAGAAGCGTCTGCGGACCTTCATCGACAGCAGTGCTCAGCCTTTGGCCAGTATTTTTGTCAGTGCCGGTCGTCGCGGACTGGAAGTGGAGCTGTCGGCAGCGGTGCTGGCCGAGCATACCCAGGCCAGGTTTGCCGACATCGGTCGCCCTTGAGTCCAGGCGTCGGCGGTTGAACAGGCCGCTGCTGTATGCCGGAAAATCTTCTCGTCTGTGTCTGTCGCGCTCCCGGTCACGCAGGCCATGCTGGCCGCCGACGGATCAAGGAGAAGAGCTATGCAGCTTGAGTTTCAACAGATCGATGCATTCAGTGATCAACCCTTTGCCGGCAATCCGGCCATGGTCTACCGGCTTGATGCATGGCTTGACGACGCACTGATGCAGCAGATCGCCGCCGAGCACAATCTGGCGGAAACCGCGTTTGTGGTGCGCGAAACCCAAGGCTGGCGGATTCGCTGGTTCACCCCCGCCACCGAGGTGCCCCTGTGCGGGCATGCGACTCTGGCCAGTGCCTACGTGCTGTTCGAGGTGTATGGCGAGCCGGGGCAGCGCCTTGAGTTTCTCAGCCGCTCGGGGCCCTTGAGCGTTACCCGTGAGGGTGGCCTGTTGTGGCTGGACTTCCCTCTGCGCAGCCCTCGTCGCCAGGCCGATGCGGAGCAGGTGGCGCAGATACTCGGCGCCAGGGTCGTCGATCTGCAAGGTGCCAATGAGCTGTTGGCGGTGCTGGAATCGGAGCAGGCGGTCCGCGATTGTCGGCCTGATCTGGCGGCACTGGCCAAGTTGCCCTGGCCGGGGGTGATTGTCACCGCGCGGGGCGAGCGGCATGACTTTGTCTCGCGGTATTTTGCTCCGGCCATCGGCATCGACGAGGATCCGGTGACCGGCTCGACCCATTGCTGCCTGACGCCTTACTGGGCGCAGCAATTGGATAAACAGCAGTTGAGCGCGTATCAGTGTTCGGCGCGAGGTGGGGCGTTGTTCTGTCGCTTGGAGGGAGAACGGGTGAAGATCGGTGGCCATGCACGGCTGATTGCCAGCGGGCATTTGCACCTGGAATGACTGCGCGGTGGTGGTTTCGCCGGCAAGCCGGCTCCTACAGTGTGCTGTTGTAGGCGCTGGCTTGCTGGCGCAGGCGGCTCAGTGAGCGCTACTGTAGCGCCGTACCCCGGAGTCGCTATGGGGCATCTGCGCCGCCGTGCTGCCTGAGGCCTGGAACAGCACCAGGTGTTCCGCCGCGACCCGAATGCCGACATCCGCTCCGACCTGATGGTCGGCGTGACTGGGGAAGATCGATTCCAGTTGGCTGCCGGTAGGCAATTGCAGGCGATATAGGGTCGAGGCGCCAAGGAAGGTCTTGCCGACCACCCGGGCTTTCAAGTCGCTGTCCGGCGCGTGGACGATGTCGTCCGGGCGCAGCAGGACGTCCACCGCGCCACCTGTCGGCCAGGTATAGGCCCGGTTGCCCTGCAGTACACCCAGTTCGGTCTGCACCGATTCCGGCGTGTTCAGTTGGCCGCGAATGAAGTAGCCCTGGCCAATGAAGCTGGCGACAAAGGGCGTCTGTGGTTCGTGATAGAGGTTGTAGGGAGTGTCCCACTGCTCCAGGCGACCTTCCTTGAATACCCCGACCTGATCGCTCACGGCGAAGGCTTCTTCCTGATCGTGGGTGACCAGGATCGCGCTGGTGCCGCGGGCCTTGAGGATGTCGCGCACCTCATGGCTGAGCTTGCGCCGCAGTTCGCCGTCCAGGTTGGAGAAGGGCTCGTCCAGCAGCAGCAATTGCGGCTCTGGCGCCAGGGCGCGAGCCAGCGCGACTCGCTGCTGCTGGCCGCCGGACAGTTCGTGGGGAAAGCGCTGGCCGAGGTTCTTCAGGTTGACCAGCTCCAGCAGTTCGGCGATCACTCGTTCTCTCTGCGGGTGCTTGCGAATGCCGAAAGCAATGTTGTCCGCCACGCTCAGGTGCGGGAACAGGGCATAGTCCTGAAACACCATGCCGATCCGGCGTTTCTCCGGGGCCAGGGTGAAACCGGCGCTGGATATGGTTTCGCCAGCCAGTTGGATCTCGCCTGCGTGCACCGGCTCGAACCCGGCAATGGCGCGCAGGGTGGTGGTCTTGCCACATCCGGATGAGCCCAGCAGGCAGCCGATGTCCCCGGCGTTGAGGTGCAGATTGAGGTCCTGCACCACGCGTTGGTCCTGGTAGCCGCAAGCCAGGTTGCGCAGGTTCAGCAGTAATGGCTGGCTCATGCGTGGTGGTACGCCGGCTCGACAAGGAACTCGAGCAGGGCCTTTTGCGCGTGCAGACGGTTTTCCGCCTGGTCCCAAGCCACTGAGCGAGGGTCGTCCAGCAGGTCGAGGCTGATTTCCTCGCCACGGTGGGCGGGCAGGCAGTGCATGAACACTACGTCCGGGGCGGCCAGGTCGAGCAGCGCGCGGCTGACCTGGAAGGGGGCAAACAGCTGAAGACGCTTGGCGGTTTCTTCTTCCTGGCCCATGGAGGTCCAGACGTCGGTGCTCACCAGATGGGCGCCGATCACGGCCTCGCGAGGATCACGGACGATGGTCACGCGATCGCCGGCCTTGGCGACAAATTCTGCGTTGGGCTCGTAGCCTTCGGGACAGGCGATGCGCAGCTGGAAGTCGAACTGGATGGCCGCTTCTATATAGCTGTTGCACATGTTGTTGCCGTCACCGATCCAGGCCACGGTCTTGCCCTGGATCGAACCGCGGTGTTCGAGGAAGGTCTGCATGTCCGCCAGCAACTGGCAGGGGTGCAGGTCGTCGGACAGGCCGTTGATCACCGGCACCCGGGAATTGGCCGCGAACTCGGTCAGGGTGCTGTGGGCAAAGGTGCGGATCATCACCGCGTCGAGCATGCGCGACATGACGATGGCGCAGTCGCCGATCGGTTCGCCGCGACCCAGCTGAGTGTCCCGTGGCGAAAGGAAGATGGCCTGGCCGCCCAGCTGGATCATGCCGGCTTCGAAAGACAGTCGGGTACGGGTCGACGACTTCTCGAAAATCATGCCGAGTACACGATTTTTCAAAGGCTCGAAGAGTACGCCGCGGTTACGCAGGTCCTTCAGCTCGATGCCTCGACGAATCACACTGACCAGCTCTTCGGGCGTGCAATCCATCAGGGAGAGAAAGTGCCTTGCGCTCATCATTAACTACCTTTTTTGCAACGGACCGCAGATTCTCAAAGCCTTGTTTAATCGAACAACGGGCTGGACCTGCGGCGAAAGCCGCACGGGGCGACGAAATAGGGGAAGGCGCGATCTTATAATTAAATGTCGCGTCTTACCAATAGTGCTACGGCGTTCATGGGCATTCAGAGAGGCCAGGACGCGATTGCGCTGGCGCTTTTGAGACCGGTTTTCAGACAGCAGCCGGGCATTTGTACACTGCCCCGGCGCGGCTTGGCAATCGAGTGTGGCGCCGGCTGTGCGGCTGCGGTCGTTTTCTGACCTGTCGGCCGAGGTTCGCTGCGGGGGGAATCCGCGGCTTGGCAACTTGAAACATTTCCTAATGCAAAGTGCTGAGTTTATAAAGGCGAATCTGCGGCAAGGATAGGTGTGCGATGGAATCCAGGGAGCAACAACTGATGACGCTGTTGGGGCTCACGGCCCGGGCGCTTACGGATATGACCGCCTCGGTGACGGCCTTTTCTTTCGAGCTGCTACGCAGCGAGGATCCGCTGACCCGCGCCGCCGCGCGCAAGATGATCGATCTGATGATGACCCTCAGTGCCGGGCTGGATGAGCATTGGCGACTGCTGGCCGAGTTGTCGGGTGTCCATGCCGAACAGGGGCCCATGGACGTCCCCCCGCAAATCTCCGTGGATGGGCCGCCGCGCTTACCGCCGAACTGACGGCCCTGATCATGGCCCAGGCTGATGGTCCTGAATTCATGGGGCGAACGTCGCTGGTGTCGGCCGAGGCCAGCCGCCATAGTTTTGGCTTCCTGCGGCCCTGTGCGGGGCGCCTTCAAACAAAAGAGACTGGCCATGACCAAGACTCTCCATCACCGTGCCTGCCACCTGTGCGAAGCCATCTGCGGCCTGACCCTGGAAATCACCGAAGAGCCGGGCAGCGCTCCACGCATTAGCTCGATCAAGGGCGACCCCCTGGACAGTTTCAGCCGTGGCCATGTCTGCCCCAAGGCCGTGGCCCTGCAGGATATCCAGAATGATCCCGATCGCCTGCGCCAGCCGGTGCGTCGTGTGGGCAACCAATGGCAGCCCATCGAGTGGGACGAGGCCTTTGCCCTGGTGGCCGAGCGGCTGGCGAGCATCCAGCAGCGCCATGGCAACAACGCCGTGGCGACCTACCAGGGCAATCCCAGCGTGCACAACTATGGGCTGATGACCCACAGCAATTACTTTCTCGGCCAGCTCAAGACCCGCAATCGTTTCTCGGCCACATCGGTCGATCAGTTGCCCCAGCACCTGACCAGTTACCTGATGTACGGCCACGGCCTGCTATTGCCGATTCCGGATATCGATCACACCGATTTCATGCTGATCCTGGGCGGCAATCCCCTGGCATCCAACGGCAGCATCATGACCGTGCCGGATGTGGAGAAGCGCCTCAGGGCCATTCAGGCCCGTGGCGGCAAAGTGGTGGTGGTCGATCCCCGGCGCAGTGAAACCGCAGCGATGGCCGATCAGCACCTGTTTATCCGGCCGGGGGGCGATGTGGCGCTGCTGTTCGGTCTGCTCAACAGCATTTTCGACGCGGGGCTGACCCGCGACAGCCATTTGCCGGTGGATGGGCTGGCCGAGGTGCGCCAGGCGATTTCGCGGTTCACTGCCGAAGCCATGAGCCCGTTGTGCGCCATTCCGGCTGCGCAGATTCGTCAGCTGGCGCGGGATTTCGCCTCGGCGGACAAGGCGGTCTGTTACGGGCGCATGGGGGTGTCGACCCAGGCCTTCGGCACGCTGTGCCACTGGTTGCTGCAGTTGCTCAATCTGGTCACCGGCAACCTGGACCGGGTCGGTGGTGCCTTATGTACCCAGCCGGCGGTGGACCTGGTGGCGGCGACTTCGGGTGGTCATTTCAATGTCTGGCAGAGTCGGGTTTCCGGGCTTCCGGAGTATGGCGGCGAGCTGCCGGTATCGGCCCTGGCCGAAGAGATGCTCACCGAGGGTGAAGGTCAGGTGCGGGCCTTGATCACCGTGGCCGGCAATCCGGTGTTGTCCACGCCCAATGGCCGGCAGCTGGAGCAGGCCTTGGACGGGCTGGAGTTCATGCTGAGCATCGATCTGTATATCAATGAAACCACCCGTTATGCCGACCTGATCCTGCCGTCCACCTCGGCTCTGGAGAATGATCACTACGACACCACGTTCAATCTGTTCGCGGTGCGCAATGTCAGTCGCTTCAATCGAGCGATCCTGCCCAAGCCTGAAGGGGCGCTGCATGACTGGGAGATCTTCGTCGGCCTGGCCAAGGCATTTGCCGCGCAGACCGCCAGCCCGTTGAAGCCGACCCTGGCACCTGCACAGATGATTGACTTGGGCTTGCGCGCCGGGCCTTACGGCGATGCCTCGCCGCTCAAGCTGTCCCTGGCGACGCTGGACCAGCACCCCCACGGTATTGATCTGGGGGCGCTGCAGCCGAACCTGGCGGCTCGCTTGAAAACCGAGAATCGGCGGATCCAGGCCGCACCGGCGCCGATCATGGCCGATCTGCAGCGCTTTGCCGCGCTGAGTGCGCCACCTTTGGGCGAGTTGTTGCTGATTGGGCGTCGGCATGTGCGCAGCAATAACTCCTGGATGCATAACTATCACCGCCTGGTGAAGGGCAAGCCTCGCCATCAGTTATTGATGAATCCCGATGATCTGGCCCAGCGAGGCCTGAGTGATGGCCAGCGGGTGCGAGTCAGGTCCCGGGTGGGCGCGGTGGAGGTGGAAGTGCTGGCCAGCAGCGAGATGATGCCGGGCGTGGTAAGTCTGCCCCATGGCTGGGGGCACAGGCGTCCTGGTGTGCAGATGAGCATTGCCATGGAGCAGCCTGGATGTAGCGCCAATGACCTGACCGATGAGCGTCAGCTCGATGCGTTGTCCGGGAATGCGGCGTTGAATGGGGTGCCGGTGACTGTGGAGGCGGCCTGAGGTGTCTGTCGGAGAGGCCGAGCAGGGCGCTCAGGATTCCGTTACAATGCGCCACCGTGCCGACAACAGAGTCGGAAAGTTCAGCCGAGGTGTTCCATGGATATCATCGAAACTATTAAAGAGCAGATTGCCAACAACACCATTCTGCTCTACATGAAAGGCTCGCCGAATGCCCCGCAGTGCGGCTTCTCCGCAAAAGCCGCTCAGGCCGTAATGGGCTGTGGTGAGAAGTTCGCTTACGTGGACATCCTGCAAAACCCAGAGATTCGCGCCAACCTGCCCAAGTACGCCAACTGGCCAACTTTCCCACAACTGTGGGTGGCCGGTGAGTTGGTCGGCGGTAGCGACATCATGGCTGAAATGTTTGCCAATGGTGAGCTGCAGAGCCTGATCAAGGCTGCTGCCGAAAAAGCGGCTGCCAAGACCGAAGCCTGACGCGAACTGCTTATTCGCGTTCAATAAAAAGCCCCGCCTCTCTTACGAGGGCGGGGCTTTTTTATTGCTTGGGCGTTGGTTACTCGTCGCCCATTTGCGATTGCAGGTAGTTCTCGATACCCACTTTGTCGATCAGGCCCAATTGGGTTTCCAGCCAGTCGATGTGTTCTTCTTCGGATTCCAGAATGTCTTCCAGCAGTTCACGGCTGCCGAAGTCGCCAACCGACTCACAATGAGCGATGGCGACCTTGAGGTCGGCGTGGCCGGTGCGTTCGATGCGCAGGTCGCACTCGAGCATTTCCTTGGTGTGTTCGCCGATGTGCAACTTGCCCAGGTCCTGAACGTTGGGCAGGCCTTCGAGGAACAGGATGCGCTTGATCAGCTTGTCCGCATGCTTCATCTCGTCGATGGATTCGTGGTACTCGTGCTTGCCCAGCTTGTTCAGGCCCCAGTCTTCATACATGCGTGCATGCAGGAAGTACTGATTGATCGCGACCAGTTCATTGGCAAGGATTTTATTGAGATGCTGGATGACTGTAATGTCGCCTTTCATGTTGGGGTCCTGCCCTTTAATTAGTGAAATAAGAGCAGAGTCTGAGCCGCACAAACATTACTGTCAAACCTAAGTTATTGAATAATATATGAAAATTAATCGGAATAAGAATGTTTGTGTTCCGCGTTTTGCACCTAAGCGATTGAATTACAGACATAAAAAAACCGGACGCTAGGTCCGGTTGTTTCAAATGCGGCTATTTATTCGGCACATCAAGCAACATTAAATTCCACGGGGTAGGGAATGGCTGCTTGGCTGCTCTGCAATTCGGTCAGGGTTTCGCGAACCACTTGTTTGGCCAGGCACGCGCATTTGCCGCATTGGCTGGCGACGCCGGTGGCCTGGCGCACTTCACGGTAGCTGCAGCAACCTTCGTAGATCGCTTCGCGAATTTGTCCGTCGGTGACACCGGTGCAGAGGCAGACATACATAGGATGAGAACCGTCGCTGGTTAGGGCTCAATTGCGATGGATCTTAATGTTAACGAGAATGATTGTCAAAGTGGTTTCGGCCGCCTTTGCGGTCGTTTCATCCCGGGGTGACGAACGGTTTTGTTAGCGATGGTGACAGATGATTCGCATTTTCCGCTTTGTGAGCCGGGCTGACGAAAAACCGTTAAGGACAGCTCAAAGACGCGGTGTATGATGGTCGGTCCTTGCGAAGCGGGGTCGGGTCACAGAGCTGTCGCATCTGCGTGGCAGACTCAAGGCCAATCCCCTTCTTCATTACTACGTCCACACCAGGAGATATCCAATGAGCGTACTCGTAGGCAAACAAGCCCCTGACTTCACCGTACCGGCCGTTCTCGGCAATGGCGAAATCGTCGACAGCTTCACCCTGTCCTCGGCCATCAAAGGCAAATACGGCCTGGTGTTCTTCTACCCACTGGACTTCACCTTCGTTTGCCCGTCCGAGCTGATCGCTCTGGACCACCGCATGGCCGACTTCAAGGCTCGCAACGTAGAAGTGATCGCTGTTTCCATCGACTCGCACTTCACCCACAACGCCTGGCGCAACACCCCGATCAATGCCGGTGGCATCGGTCAGGTTCAATACATCATGGCCGCTGACATGAAGCATGACATCGCCAAGGCCTACGACGTCGAGTCCGAAGGCGGCGTGGCGTTCCGTGGCGCATTCCTGATCGACGACAAAGGTGTTGTCCGTTCGCAGATCGTCAACGACCTGCCGCTGGGCCGCAACATGGAAGAGCTGATCCGTCTGGTCGACGCTCTGCAATTCCACGAAGAGCACGGCGAAGTCTGCCCTGCCAACTGGAAGAAAGGCGACAAGGGCATGACCGCTTCGCCAGAAGGCGTTGCTGCTTACCTGAGCGAGAACGCCGGCAAGCTGTAAGGCTTGGCGTCACGCATAAAAAAACCGGCCTCAGGGCCGGTTTTTTTATGCGGGCGATTCAACTCGACCAGGGAACGATCAGTCGTCGAAATCCTGCCAGCCGCCCATTTGCTTCCAGCGGTTGACGATGCCGCAGAACAGCTCGGCGGTTTTCTCGGTGTCGTAGCGGGCCGAGTGGGCCTCGCGACCGTCGAAGTCGATGCCGGCGCTCTGACAGGCCTTGGCCAGAACGGTCTGGCCGTAAGCCAGGCCCGCCAGGGTGGCGGTGTCGAAGCTGGAGAACGGGTGGAACGGGTTGCGCTTCATGTCCAGGCGTGCCACGGCGGCGTTGAGGAAGCCCAGGTCGAAGCTGCTGTTGTGGCCCACCAGGATCGCGCGTTTGCAGCCATTGGCTTTCAGCGCCTTGCGCACGCCGCGGAAAATATCGGTGAGGGCGGCTTCTTCGCTGACGGCCATGCGCAGCGGATGGTCGAGCTTGATCCCGGTGAACTCCAGGGCCGCTGCTTCAATGTTCGCGCCTTCAAAAGGCTCGACACGGAAGAAATAGGTGTGTTCGGGGAACACAAAACCCTTTTCGTCCATGCCGATGGTGGTCGCGGCAATCTCCAGCAGGGCGTCGGTGGCCGAGTTGAACCCCCCGGTTTCTACGTCGACGACTACCGGCAGGTAACCGCGAAAGCGCGCCGCCATCGGATGGCGGGGGCCGCCACTGCTGCCGTCTTGTTCGTCGTCGAAATGGTCGTCACTCACGAGTGATCCTCCTGCAGGCGCCAGCGCAGTTTTTCACCGGCGCGCAGCGGAATGACAGTCAGCTCGCCGAACGGCAGGCTGGCGGGGGCGGTCCATTCTTCACGAACCAGGGTAATGCTATCGGTGTTGGCCGGCAGGCCGTAGAAGCGCGGACCGTTGAGGCTGGCAAAGGCTTCCAGCTTGTCCAGGGCATTGCGCTGTTCGAACGCTTCGGCATACAGCTCGATCGCGGCGTAGGCGCTGTAGCAGCCGGCACAACCGCAAGCGGCTTCCTTGGCATGCTGGGCGTGGGGCGCGGAGTCGGTGCCGAGGAAGAATTTCTGGCTGCCGCTGGTGGCCGCATCCAGCAGGGCTTCCTGGTGGGTGTTGCGCTTGAGGATCGGCAGGCAATAGAAGTGCGGACGAATACCGCCCACCAGCATGTGGTTGCGGTTGTACAGCAGGTGGTGCGCGGTGATGGTGGCGCCGACGTTGGCCGAAGCCTCGTTGACGAACTGCACGGCTTCACCGGTGGTGATGTGCTCGAATACCACTTTCAGGCTGGGGAAGCGCTCGACCACACGACGCATGTGCTCGTCGATGAAGATTTTCTCGCGGTCGAAGACGTCGACCTCGCCACGGGTCACCTCACCGTGGATCAGCAGCGGCAGGCCGACTTCGGCCATGGTTTCGAGCACCGGGAAGATCTTGTCGATGCTGGTCACGCCCGAATCCGAGTTGGTGGTCGCACCGGCCGGATACAGCTTGGCGGCGTGCACGAAGCCACAGGCCTTGGCCGCGCGGATCTCGTCCGGCTGAGTGCGGTCGGTCAGGTAGAGCACCATCAGCGGCTCGAAGCGGCTGCCGGCCGGGCGCGCAGCGAGAATGCGCTGGCGATAGGCGTCGGCTTCCACGGCGTTGCGCACCGGAGGTACCAGGTTGGGCATGATGATGGCGCGGCCAAAGGTGCGCGCGACATCTGCGACTGTATTGGGCAACACGGCACCATCGCGAAGATGAATATGCCAGTCGTCGGGACGCAGCAGGGTCAGGCGGTCGGACATGGGAGGTTCCAGGCGGGTAAAACTCGGGGGGAATGCTACCGGAAAAGACTCTTCCAGGCACTCGCTATCAAGTTTTGCGACGAGCAACCGATATCCCGAAGGTATGGCGTATTAACGCCTGTCGATTTTTCTGTTGTACACGTCAGTGGAGCCTCCCGTGCGCCAGCGTTATCTAGCCTTGCTCAGTGTGTTTGCCAGCCTGCCCGCGATGGCTCTCACTTTCCAGACCCGTCTGGAGAGCATTGAGTGGACGGTCGAAGGTGACAAATTCGAGTGCCGCCTGATCCAACCAGTGACCGATTTCGGTTCCGGCGAGTTCGTTCGCCGCGCCGGCGAGCAGGCGATCTTCCGTCTCAAGAGCTTCAACCCGATGCAGGCGGGGGGCTCGGCGACTCTACTGGCGGCGGCGGCGCCCTGGCAGCCGGGACGGGGCGACATCAACCTCGGAGCGGTCAAGGCCGGCACCGATGGAGTGCTGTTCAACAGCAACCAGATGCAGGCCGGGCGCTTGATCATCGGGCTGCTGGAGGGGCGCAGCCCTGTGGTGCGCAATTATTCCCGCGAGGGCGGAGTGTCCGAAGTGCGCCTGTTGCCGGTGAAGTTCAGCAAGGCGTATGGCGACTATCAAAGCTGCATGGCCAAGCTGCTGCCGATGAACTACGAGCAGGTGAAACAGGGCGAGATCGGTTTCCCGGGAGGGGGTATCGAGCTCGATGCCCGGGCCAAGGCCAAGCTGCAGGTGATGGTGGACTTCATCAAGGCCGACCCGACGGTCAACCACGTTGAACTCGATGGCCACTCGGACAACAGCGGCAATCGCTTGACCAACCGTGACCTGTCCCGTCGTCGTGCCCTGGCGGTAATGGAGTTCTTCAAGGCCAACGGCCTGGCGGAAAACCAGATCGTGGTGCGCTTCCATGGCGAGCGTTACCCTCTGGCGCCCAACACCAATGCCGCCAACCGGGCGAAGAACCGTCGGGTCAACGTGCATCTGGAGCGGGTAGCACCCACCGAGAAGCCGGCTCCAGCGCCCCAGGCCGCCTCTGGCTCCAGCGCTGCTGCGACCTCCTGATACGGCTGTCATCGTCGCGCGCTCGACATAATCTGTCGCTTGGTCGTCATAAGCTGTCGCGCCACTGTAAATTATCCGCGTGGATCGGTAGACTTGGCGGCTTTCCGTACAACCCCGTGGAGTGATGGCATGGCGGACGTTAACAAGGTCGTTCTGGCGTATTCGGGCGGCCTGGACACTTCGGTGATCCTCAAGTGGCTGCAGGATACTTACAACTGTGAAGTAGTGACTTTCACTGCTGACCTGGGCCAAGGCGAAGAGGTCGAGCCGGCCCGCGCCAAGGCGCAAGCCATGGGCGTCAAAGAGATCTACATCGACGATCTGCGCGAAGAGTTCGTGCGTGATTTCGTCTTCCCGATGTTCCGCGCCAACACCGTCTACGAAGGCGAGTACCTGCTGGGTACTTCCATCGCTCGTCCGTTGATCGCCAAGCGTCTGATCGAGATCGCCAACGAAACCGGCGCCGACGCCATTTCCCATGGTGCTACCGGCAAGGGCAATGACCAGGTGCGTTTCGAGCTGGGCGCCTATGCCCTCAAGCCGGGCGTGAAAGTGATCGCTCCCTGGCGCGAGTGGGACCTGCTGTCCCGCGAGAAGCTGATGGATTACGCCGAGAAGCATGGCATTCCAATCGAGCGTCACGGCAAGAAGAAGTCGCCGTACTCGATGGACGCCAACCTGCTGCACATCTCCTATGAAGGCGGCGTGCTGGAAGACACCTGGACCGAGCACGAAGAAGACATGTGGCGCTGGACCGTCTCCCCGGAGAAGGCTCCTGATACCCCGCAGTACCTGGAACTGACCTACCGCAACGGTGACATCGTCGCCATCGACGGCGTGGAAATGACCCCGGCTACCGTGCTGGCGACCTTGAACCGCATTGGTGGCGAACACGGCATCGGTCGTCTGGACATCGTCGAGAACCGTTACGTCGGCATGAAGTCCCGTGGCTGCTACGAGACTCCGGGCGGCACCATCATGCTGCGTGCCCACCGCGCGATCGAGTCCATCACCCTGGACCGCGAAGTGGCTCACCTCAAAGACGAGTTGATGCCCAAGTACGCCAGCCTGATCTACACCGGCTACTGGTGGAGCCCTGAGCGCCTGATGCTGCAACAGATGATCGACGCTTCCCAGGCTCACGTGAACGGTGTAGTGCGCCTGAAGCTGTACAAGGGCAACGTGATCGTGACTGGTCGCAAGTCCGATGAGTCGCTGTTCGACGCCAACATCGCCACCTTCGAAGAAGACGGCGGTGCTTACAACCAGGCGGACGCAGCTGGCTTCATCAAGCTCAACGCCCTGCGCATGCGTATTGCCGCCAACAAGGGACGGACTCTGATCTGATCCCGAGTTGTTGAGAAAGAGCCCCGCTATATGCGGGGCTTTTTCTTGCCTTCGATTAAGTCAGCGGCGTGTTGCTGTAGGCCAGCGGTTTGATAGAGAAGTTGATTGAACAGAATGAAGTTAGTGATGGCGGACTTGGCCACGCTTGTCGCTGAAAAAGAGGGTTGGGTTTGCGAATTTTTAGTACGAAAAGTAGCTGATTTGAAGATTAATCCTAAGCGCCTTTTCCCTTGAACGACCTTTATCTAATTTATTTTGTAAGGTAAATCGGTATTGTTTGTAAGGATCGTCCTCGTAGGGTCGTAGCCCCTTTTGGCACGGTGTCAGAGTCAATTCTCTGGGGTATTGTGCGGGCTCTAAAAAACTCTAAGTACCTGGATGGACCTATGAAAAGAGTATTGATCGTGGACGATCATCCTGTTGTTCGCCTCGCTGTTCGCATGCTGATGGAACGTCATGGTTTTGAAGTAGTAGCCGAAGCAGATAACGGCACGGACGCATTAAAGCTGGCTCTTGAATATCTTCCCGATATCTTGATTCTGGATATTGGCATACCGCAACTTGATGGACTTGAAGTTATAGCTCGCCTCATGTTCAGAAGTTTGCCGATCAAGATCCTGGTGTTGACGCTGCAAGCGCCAGGGCCCTTTTCCATGCGCTGCATGCAGGCCGGCGCCGCCGGTTACGTGTGCAAGCAGCAGGACATTACCGAGCTGATCAGTGCGGTACGGGCGGTACTGGCGGGCTACAGCTACTTTCCCAACGAGGCGTTGCACACTTTTCGTTCCAGCCAGGGCATCAGCAGTGAGGAAGAAATGATCGAGCTTCTTTCCGGACGTGAGTTGATCGTATTGAAGCAGCTCACCAACGGCATGAGTAACAAGGAGATCGCTGAAGGCCTGTGCCTGAGCAACAAGACGGTCAGTACTTACAAGCGACGGTTATTGGCCAAGCTCAATGCGCGCTCACTGGTTGACCTGATCGAGTTTGCCCAGCGCCATCAGTTGGTCTGAGTCTTGTCGTCCGAGATGGTGCTGGACTGTCAGGCCTGAAAGTACGGATCGGGCCGGTCATGCCGGGAGGCTGACCGGCCGGACATGACGGCAAGACAGGCACAAAAAAACCTCCGTATGGAGGTTCTTTTGCGACTAAAGGTCAAAGTCGTAATCGGCCAGTTGTTTCTGCAGACGCCGCTCTTCCAGAAGATTGTCGATGGTGCGGCGCTTGCTCAGATTGGTTTTCGCCACTTCGACCACCGGTTCGACATCGTCTGTTTCCGCGGCGATGAAGTCTTCTTCTACGTCCAGTTGTTCTTTGCCAGTGCTCATAAGGTCAACTCCAGGCTAAGACTGCCATTGGCGCCCCTTATATCGATATTCTCCTGGCGGGTAAAAAAGATTTTTTCAATCGATTCATCGGCAAAATCAATGCTTCCTCAATCGTCGGAAGTCTTCTGCTTGTATTCGCACAGGTCTTCTATTCGACAGCTGCCGCAACGTGGCTTGCGGGCCAGGCAGACATAGCGTCCATGCAGGATCAGCCAGTGATGGGAGTCCAGCAGGAACTCCTTGGGCACGAACTTGAGCAGCTTTTTCTCCACTTCCACCACGTTCTTGCCCGGGGCCAGACCGGTGCGGTTGCTGACCCGGAAAATGTGGGTGTCCACCGCCATGGTCAACTGCCGGAAGGCGGTGTTGAGGACCACGTTGGCGGTCTTGCGCCCGACGCCGGGCAAGGCTTCCAGTTCCTCCCGGGTCTGTGGCACTTCGCCGTTGTGGCGTTCCACCAGCAGGCGGCAGGTTTCGATGACGTTCTTGGCCTTGCTGTTGTACAGGCCGATGGTCTTGATGTACTCGGACAGGCCTTCGACTCCCAGGGCATGGATCGTCGCGGGTGTATTGGCCACGGGGAAGAGTTTGGCGGTCGCCTTGTTGACCCCGACGTCGGTCGATTGCGCCGAAAGAATCACCGCGATCAGCAATTCGAACGGCGAGGAATAGGCCAGTTCGGTCTTGGGCTCGGGGTTGTCTTCATGAAGTCGGCGAAATATTTCCAGGCGTTTGGCGGCATTCATGGGTGGTTCATTTCCTTGAAGACTGTCGGTTGAAGGGCGATGAGGCGGTCCAGGCCCGCTTTGCCGCCAACAACAGGCCCAGCAGGATAAAGCCCCCGGGGACCAGAGTCAGCAGGCGCAAGCCGCCCTGGGGCAGCAGCACCCAGCCGGTGCTGTCGCCGCTCAGGCCGACAAGCCAGCCCAGATGGCTGCCCAAGGCGCCTGTACCCAGCAGTTCGCGCAGTGCGCCCAGCAGTGCCAGGGCGCCACAGAAGCCGGCGGCCAGGCGCAACCGATTGCGGTGCTGGAAGAAGCCCGCCTGTTCCAGCATCACGCATTGCAGGGGCAGCAGGCCCAGGTACAGGCTCAACTGCTGGTGCAGTTCATAACTTAATGCTTGCAGCGCCAGCCACAGGCAACTGCCGAGGGACGCTCCGAGCAGCAGGCTGGCGAACCACTGCTGCTGGCGTTGCAACTGTGCCCGCAATAGACCCATGCCGGCTCCGAACAAGCTCAGCAGCAGCCCGGATGCCAGGGCCAGGCCCAGGGCCTTGACCCAGGAATCAGTGGCCCCGATCAACGGCGTCAGCATCAGCAGGCCCGGCAATGTCAGCGGCTTATTCATGGGCGGCCTCCGGGAGCAGTTGCTGGCGATGTTCGTCGAAGTAGCGCAAGGCATCGTGTAGGGCACTGATGACCGCGCGGGAGGTGATGGTGGCGCCGGCGATCTGATCGAACTGGCCGCCGTCCTTCTTCAGGGCCCAGGCGGCATCGCCCGGATCACTGCGGGACTTGCCGGAAAAACCCTGCAACCAGGGGTTGGGCTGATCAGCGATCCTGGCGCCCAGGCCGGGGGTTTCATCCTGTCTCAGGGTCTTGCTGCCCAGCAGCCGGCCCTGGCTGTCAATGGCGATCAAAAGCTCGATGGGGCCGGCGTAGCCGCTCACCTGACTGCGCAACAGCACGGCGCTGGGGTGGCCCTGAAGAGTGGCCAGGTAGCCCTGCAACAAGCGGCTGTTGTCCAGTTGCACATCCTCAAGAGGCAGTGGCTGCTCCAGGGGCTGGTTGTCGTAGCGAGCGACGGGCAGCAGGTCGAGCAACTTGCGCGCCTGCTGCGCCCGTTGTTCAGCGGCGATACGTGGCGCCGCAACCCCATGTAGCCACAAGGTCGCCGCCACCCCCACGAAACCGATCAGGGCCAGCAGGAGCAGACCGCCGGATTTTTTCATGCTCAAGCGTTCTCCCGTTTTGCCGCGCACAGGCGTTCCAGTCCCGGCACTGTCAGATTCATCAGCAGCACGGCGAAGGCGACGCCGTCGGGGTAGCCGCCCCATGTCCGGATCAGGTAAGTCAGCAGGCCGACGCCGACGCCAAACAGCAGCCGGGCTTTTTCCGTCTTGGGTCCCGATACCGGTTCGGTGACGATAAAGAATGCGCCGAGCATGCTGGCGCCGCTGAGCAGATGAAACAGCGGTGAACCGTGGGAGTCCGAGCCCGTACCGTTCCAGCACACCAGGCTGATGACCAGGAGGCTGCCCAGCATGCCCGCCGGCGCCTGCCAGCCGATGACCCGCTGCTGCAGCAGAAACAGGCCTCCGGCAAGAAATCCCAGGTTGATCCATTGCGCGGCACGACCGCCGAAATGGCCGAAGGCGGGGTTGCTGGCAAAGAGTTCGTCGAGGGTCAGGCTCTTGTTGACGCGCAAACTGTCCAGCGCCGTGGCTTGGGCCCAGGCATCCACTTGCAGGCCGTCAGAGAGGCCGAACACCTGTTGCAGTCCCGCGAGCAGGTCCATGGCGTGCGGCGCGGGCCAATGGGTCATCGACTGGGGAAAGCACAGCAAGGCCAGGGCGTAACCGAGCATCGCCGGATTGAACGGGTTCTGGCCGACTCCGCCGTACACCTGCTTGCCCAGGGCAATGGCAGCTGCCGCGGCGCTGAGCGGCAGCCACCAGGGGCAGTAAGGTGGCAACGCCAGGGCCAGCAATGTGGCGCTGACCAAGGCGCTGCCATCGCCAAGGCCGGCTGACAGCGCACGCTTTCTCAGGAACAGCGCCAGGGCTTCCATGGCCAGGGCGCCGCATGCCGCCAGCAACAGGTTGAGCAGCACGCCCCAGCCGAACCACCACAGCAATACCAGCAGCCCGGGCAGCGTGGCCAGCAGCACGCGTTGCATGGCCTGGCGCAGGCGCGGGTCGACGCCGTCAGCGGTCAGCATGGGCCTTCACCTGGCGTTCGGCTTCGTGCAAGCGTGCCTGAGCCTCGGCCAGTTGCTCGGCATGGGTGCCAGGCTGGCGCTGCAGTTTGTGCAGTTCGGCGCGGGCGTAGGCCAGTTCGGTTTTCAGTTGCCGCAGTTGGGGATCGATCGGGCGCTTTTCGACACGCACCAGGACTGGGGCCGGTTTGCCGCTGGCGTCCTCGGCGGCGTGCAGCGCCTGTTCGGCGGCCGCCAGGGCGGCGCTCAAGGCTTGTAGCTCGGCGTCGGAGGCGTGCGCGGCCTGGGCCTTTTTCAGTTCGGCGCGGCGGGTGGCCAGCTGGATCTTTGCCCGCTTGAGTTCGGCGTCCTTGGCCACTGGGGCCGCGGTAGCCGCCGCTGGAGCTGCCGGCTCCAGCTGCGCCAGGGCCTGTTCGGCGGCTTCGAACTGACGCTGCAGAACGATGAGCTGCGTTTGCTGCTCGAAGGTCGGTGGATGGCCGAAGGCCTTGAGGGATTTGTGCAATTGAGCCCGGCTCATGGCCAGCTCGATCTTGGCTTTTTTCAGCGCCGCGTCGGCGGCCGCGGCTTTCTGCGCGCGGACCCGCTCGATGGCGGCCTGCAGCGGATTCTGGCTGTCGTCGACAGCCTGTGCGGCTTTCTGCGCACGCGCCTGACGCTCGGCCAGGCGCCGGGCTTCTTGCCGTTGCAAGCGCTCGTTGCGTTGTTCGAAGCGCCGACGCGCCTGCTCGCGCTTGCTGTTGCGGGCCTGCAGTTGCTCGGGGCTGGTGGCCAGGCCGCCAACAATCGGTACCACCTTGGCTTCTGGGAGCGGCAGCATGTCGATGCAGTCCACCGGACAAGGCGCCACGCACAGGTCGCAACCGGTACATTCGTCGATCAGCACGCTGTGCATGAATTTGGCCGCGCCGACGATGGCGTCCACAGGGCAGGCCTGGATGCACTTGGTGCAGCCAATGCACTCTGCCTCGCGGATATGGGCGATCTGTGCCGGCGCTTCGCCGCGGCTGCGGTCCAGCTCCAACACCGGCAATTGCAACAGTTGCGCCAGGCCGGCAATGGTTTCCTGGCCGCCGGGCGGGCACTTGTTGATGGCCTCGCCGTTGGCGATGCCCTGGGCGTAGGGCTTGCATCCTGGATGGCCGCACTTGCCGCATTGGGTCTGGGGCAGGAGGGCATCGATGCGTTGAATCAGACTCATGTTTTGATCAGTCCGTTGAAGCCGAAAAACGCCACTGCCATGAGGCCGGCGCTGATCAGGTCGATCGGCAGGCCGCGCCAGGGCAGGGGAATATCGTTGGTGGAAATACGCTGGCGCAGGTCGCTGAACAGGCTCAGCACCAGCCAGAAACCCAGTCCGGCCCCCAGGCTCATGGCGCTGAGGGTGGCCAGGTCCAGATCGTCCCGGGCGCCGATCAGCAGCAGGCCGAGCATGCCGGCATTGCCCAGCAGCAAGGGCCAGAGGCCTTCGAACGGCAAGCGCGGCAGGACGCGGGACAGCAGCCTCAGCAGCGGCTTGATCAGCAACAGGCTCAATGGCAGCCAGATGAACAATTGCAGCGCCGCCAACCCCCAGGGCTGCAGCAGCCCACGATAAAGGACATGCCCCAGCACGCTGCTGAGCAGCATCAACCCCGTGGTCGCCAGCCCCAGCGCATGAACCCGTTGTCGGTTGCTAGCGTCGGCCTGCAACAGCGGATCGACGCCCAGCGGCCATTGCAACACGAAGTTGTTGATCAGGGCGGTGCTGAACAGGGCGAGCAGGAAGTGGGTCATGGTGGCGGCCGGTACGGGCAGGCTATCCCTCAAGAGTAGGCAAACTCTGCGCGCACGCAGGGGCGCCAGATATGCAAATCCCCCCGTTGCGCCTGGGCACGACGGGGGGATGGGGGCAGCGTGGAGGCTTACTTGATCCGCTGGCCGGGCTTGGCGCCGCTGTCCGGGCTCAGCAGGTAGATCTCTTCGCCGCCAGGGCCGGCAGCCATCACCATGCCCTCGGAAATGCCGAACTTCATTTTCCGCGGCTTGAGGTTGGCGATCATCATGGTCAGGCGCCCATCGAGCTTGGATGGGTCCGGGTAGGCGCTCTTGATTCCGGAGAACACGTTGCGTTGCTCATCACCGATATCCAGGGTCAGGCGCAGCAGCTTGTCGGCACCTTCCACGGCTTCGGCCTTGACGATCAGGGCGACGCGCAGGTCGACGGCGGCGAAGGTGTCGAAGTCGATTTCCGGCGACAGCGGATCCTTGGCCAGTTCGCCGTTGCCGGCTGGCGCGGCGGCGCCGGTGTCGGTCTGGCTGGCGGTCAGGTCTTCTTTCGAGGCGTCGGTCATGGCTTGGACTTTTACCGGGTCGATCCGCGTCATCAGCGGCTTGAATTCGTTGAGCTGATGGTTGGCCAGCAGGTGCTGGTGGTCGTTCCAGGTCAGCGGCGCGACGTTGAGGAAGGCCTCGGCATCGGCGGCCAGCAGTGGCAGCACCGGCTTGAGGAAGATCACCAGTTGGCGGAACAGGTTGATGCCGGTGGCGCAGATGGCCTGGACCTCGGCCTGCTTGCCTTCCTGCTTGTTCAACGACCATGGGGCCTTGTCGGCGATCCAGGCATTGGCGCGGTCGGCCAGGGCCATGATTTCGCGCATGGCGCGGGCGAAGTCGCGGGCCTCATAGGCGTCGGCGATGCTGGGCGCGGCGGCCAGGAAAGCCTCGGTCAGCTCGGGGGCGGCATTGCTGTCGACCATCAACCCGGCGTTGCCCTTGTGGATGAAACCGGCGCAACGGCTGGCAATGTTGACCACCTTGCCTACCAGGTCGGAGTTGACCTTCTGCACGAAGTCTTCGAGGTTCAGGTCCAGGTCGTCGACGCCACGGCCCAGCTTGGAGGCGTAGTAGTAGCGCAGGTATTCCGGCGACAGGTGCTCCAGGTAGGTGCGGGCCTTGATGAAGGTGCCGCGGGACTTGGACATCTTCTGGCCATTGACGGTCAGGTAGCCGTGGACGTTGATGCCGGTCGGCTTGCGGTAGCCGGCGCCTTCCAGCATCGCGGGCCAGAACAGGGCGTGGAAGTTGACGATGTCCTTGCCGATGAAGTGGTACAGCTCGGCGGTGGAGTCCTTGCCCCAGAACGCGTCGAAATCCAGCTCCGGACGACGGTCGCAGAGGTTCTTGAAGCTGGCCATGTAGCCGATTGGCGCATCCAGCCACACGTAGAAGTATTTGCCCGGCTCGCCCGGGATCTCGAAGCCGAAGTACGGCGCGTCGCGGGAGATGTCCCACTGCTGCAGGCCGGCATCCAGCCATTCGGCAATCTTGTTGGCCACGGCGTCCTGCAAGGTGCCGCTGCGAGTCCAGCTTTGCAGCATCTGCTGGAAGTCCGGCAGCTTGAAGAAGAAGTGCTGGGAATCCTTGAGCACCGGGGTGGCGCCGGAGATCGCCGACTTCGGATCCTTCAGATCGGTGGGGGCGTAGGTGGCGCCGCATTTTTCGCAGTTGTCGCCGTACTGGTCCTCAGTGCCGCATTTCGGGCAGGTGCCCTTGATGAAGCGGTCGGCCAGGAACATTTTCTTTTCCGGGTCGAAATACTGGGTGATGGAGCGAGTGGCGATGTGCCCGGCGTCGCGCAGCTTGAGGTAGATCTGGCTCGACAGCTCGCGGTTTTCTTCGGCGTGGGTCGAGTGGAAGTTGTCGAAGTCCACCAGGAAGTCGGCAAAGTCGGCGCTGTGTTCGGCCTGGACGTTGGCGATCAACTGTTCCGGGGTGATGCCTTCCTTTTCCGCGCGCAACATGATGGCCGAGCCGTGTGCGTCGTCGGCGCAGACATAGATGCATTGATTGCCGCGATGCTTCTGGAAGCGCACCCACATGTCGGTCTGGATGTACTCAAGCATGTGGCCAAGGTGGATGGAACCATTGGCATAGGGCAGGGCGCTGGTGACGAGGATCTTGCGTGGCTCGGACATGGGGCTCGGCTACTTGATGAAACGGAGGTCGGCCACTATAAAGCGCCGAGAAATATATTTCACCCTGTGAGCCCGGTTTTCCACGGCTGTCGTGGCCAGTGACGAGGGCCCCGCATGTTGTTTTGGCATCCCGCCCGCGCCACGGAACAGGTAGGATAGCCGCCTGATTTTCCAGTCTTGTTATCGGAGTTGCCCATGAGCGCCGTCAATCGCGCAGCGGTGGAAGCCGTCCTTCGCCAGTACACCGACCCTTACCTGAACCAGGACCCGGTCAGCGCCGGCTGTGTGCGGGATATCGACGTCCAGGGCGAGCGGGTCACGGTCCGCATGGAACTGGGTTATGCCGCCGGTCTGTTCAAGAGCGGCTGGGCGCAGATGCTGCAACTGGCCATCGAAGGCCTGGATGGCGTGAGCTCGGCCAAGGTCGAAATCACCAGCGTGATCGCCGCACACAAGGCCCAGGCGCAGATCCCCGGCCTGGCCAACGTCAAGAACGTGGTGGCGGTGGCGTCCGGCAAGGGCGGCGTGGGCAAGTCCACCACCGCCGCAAACCTGGCCCTGGCCCTGGCCCGCGAAGGCGCCAAGGTGGGGATTCTCGATGCCGATATCTATGGGCCGAGCCAGGGCATCATGTTCGGCATCGCCGAAGGCACCCGGCCGAAGATCAAGGACCAGAAGTGGTTCGTGCCGATCGAGTCCCACGGGGTCGAGGTCATGTCCATGGCCTTTCTGACCGACGACAACACGCCGATGGTCTGGCGCGGGCCGATGGTTTCCGGGGCCCTGCTGCAACTGGTGACCCAGACCGACTGGGGCAACCTCGACTACCTGGTGATCGACATGCCGCCAGGCACCGGCGACATCCAGCTGACCCTGGCGCAGAAAGTCCCGGTGGCCGGCGCGGTGATCGTCACCACGCCCCAGGACCTGGCCCTGCTGGATGCACGCAAGGGCGTGGAGATGTTCCGCAAGGTCAACATCCCGGTGTTGGGCGTGGTGGAAAACATGGCGGTGCACATCTGCTCCAACTGCGGTCATGCCGAGCATCTGTTCGGTGAGGGCGGCGGTGAGAAGCTGGCCAGCCAGTACGGTGTCGAGCTGCTGGCCTCGCTGCCGCTGTCGATGCTGATCCGCGAGCAGGCCGACGGTGGCAAGCCGACGGTGATCGCCGAGCCGGAAAGCCAGATCGCCATGGTCTATCAGGAACTGGCGCGGCACGTCGGCGCGCGCATCGTATTGCAGGAAGCCGCAGCGCCGGCGATGCCCAACATCACCATCAGCGACGACTGAAACCCCGGCGTCATGTAGGAGCCGGCTTGCCGGCGAAGGCGCCCTCAAGATCGCTTTCGCCGACAAGCCGGCTCCTACCGTTGCGATGACAGGATCAGACCCGCAGGCCGCCGTCCAACTCCAGGATGCGTCCGGTGTAGTAGTCGTTCTCGAAGATGTACGCCGCCGAGTGGGCGATCTCTTGCGGCTTGCCCATGCGCTTGAGGGGAATCCCCGAGGTCATTTTCTCCAGGGCTTCGGGCTTCATCCCCAAGGTCATCTCGGTTTCGATGAAGCCCGGGGCAATGCCGGCCACGCGGATGCCATAGCGCGCCAGTTCCTTGGCCCAGGTCACGGTGGCCGCCGCGACCCCGGCCTTGGCCGCGGAATAGTTGGTCTGGCCGATATTGCCGGCGCGGGAGATCGACGAGATGTTGATGATCGCGCCGCTGTTGTTCAGCTCGATCATTTTCGCCGCCACCTCACGGGTGCAGAGGAAGACCCCGGTCAGGTTGACGTCGATCACCGCTTGCCACTGGGCCAGGCTCATCTTGGTCATCTCGCCGTCCTTGACCTTGACCAGCAGGCCGTCGCGCAGGATCCCGGCATTGTTGATCAGGCCGTGGATGGCGCCGAAGTCCTCGGCCACCTGGGCCACCGTGTGGCTCACCTGTTCTTCATTGGCGACGTTGCACAGATAGGCGCGGGCCTCGACGCCGAGGGCCTGGCAGGCGGCAACCGCCTGGTCGAGTTTTTCCTGGTTGAGGTCGACCAGGGCCAGTCGCGCGCCCTTGGCCGCGAAATACTCGGCCATGGAGCGGCCCAGACCTTGGCAACCGCCGGTGATAATGATTACTTTGTCAGTGAGTTGCATTCGCATGTCCCGCTAGCAGGTCTTGAGAGGTTGTCCTTTTGGCAGAGCCTCGACCGACTGCCGGGCCTGGCCTGGCTGCAGACGAGAATTGCCCCACTGGCGTAGCTGGAACAATGCCCCAGGCGCCCGTCCGTTTTCGACGGATTTTACAGAAGGAGTCATAAAGTGAGCGTTGAAGCTGCGAAGAATGCACGAGAATTGCTGCTCAAGGAATACCGCGGCGTGTTGTCGACGCACTCCAAGGCCATGCCGGGTTTTCCTTTTGGCTCCGTGGTGCCCTACTGCCTGGATGCCGAGGGGCGGCCACTGATTCTGATCAGTCGCATTGCCCAGCACACCCATAATCTGCAGAAGGACTCCAAGTGTTCGTTGCTGGTGGGTGAGCGCGACGCCGACGATGTGCAGGCGGTCGGGCGCCTGACCTACCTGGCCGAAGCCGAGAAGCTTGAAGACGATGCAGCCATCGAGGCCGCCGCCGAGCGTTACTACCGCTACTTCCCCGAATCGCAGAACTATCACAAGGCTCACGATTTCGACTTCTGGGTACTTAAGCCCGTCCGGCATCGCTACATCGGCGGCTTTGGCGCGATCCACTGGATTGATCAGGTGACCCTGGCCAACCCGTTCGCCGGCAAGGCCGAGTCGAGCATGGTGGATCACATGAACAGCGATCATGCCAAGGCCATCGCCCATTACGTCGAGCTGAGCGGGCTGCCGCACAGCGAGCCGGCGCAACTGGCTGGAATCGACACCGAGGGCATGCACCTGCGCATTGGCCAAGCGTTGTATTGGCTGCCGTTCCAGGCGCCTTGCAATACGCCGACACAAGTACGCGAAGCCCTGGTTTTCCTGGCTCACGCCGATCAATGGCCGAAAAATCCGGCCGTTGGCGCTTGAATTCACGAATTGGCGACGTCATTTACGGTCTACTGGAAGGCATTCTTCCGCAGAGGAAACCATTTGATGCGCCCTTTTCTGTTGCTCTTTTTACTGTTCCCGGTGCTGGAGCTGTTCGTCTTCGTCAAGGTCAGCGCGGCCATCGGGTTCTTCCCGGCGCTGCTGCTGATCATTCTCGGTTCGATGCTCGGTGTGCTGGTGTTGCGCGTGGCTGGCCTGGCCACGGCACTGCGTGCCCGTGAAAGTCTCAACCGCGGTGAACTGCCGGCCCAGCAGATGCTTGAAGGGCTGATGCTGGCCCTGGGCGGCGGCCTGCTGATCCTGCCCGGCTTCATCAGTGATGTGTTCGGTCTGTTGATGCTGCTGCCGATCAGCCGCCGCTTGCTGGCCAACAAGATGCGCCAGCGCGCCGAGGAACAGGCCCTGCGCCAACGCGCCTTCGCCGACGACATGCGCGCGGCCCGTGGCGGCCCCGCGCCGCAACAGCCGTTGGGTCGCGAGCCCAATGTCATCGAAGGTGAGTTCGAGCACCGCGATTCATGAGTTTTCAGCCTTAAAGCACGGCACCTTCGGGTGCCGTGTTCGTTTTGGCGCGGGCAATGTAAAAAAATTCATCAGCCAGCCCTTGTAATAACCTTATGCGCCCTTATGTAACGGTCACCGCAAGGTTTCTGGTGCTGACACCAGACAGACTTCCGCGGCTCGCTTGTCGAGTCGCACCCGGCACAGCCGGATTTGTTAACCCGCCGGTATCGACACCGGCCGTTGAAAACCACAATTAGGAGAGATCGACAATGAAGCTTCGTCCTCTGCATGACCGCGTCGTCATCCGTCGCAGCGAAGAAGAATCGAAAACTGCCGGCGGCATCGTTCTGCCTGGTTCGGCTGCTGAAAAACCTAACCGCGGCGAAATCGTCGCTGTAGGTACCGGCCGTGTGCTGGACAACGGTGAAGTACGTGCGCTGGCCGTGAAAGTGGGTGACAAAGTGGTGTTTGGCCCTTACTCCGGCAGCAACACCGTGAAAGTCGATGGCGAAGATCTGCTGGTAATGGCCGAGAACGAGATTCTCGCTGTTATCGAAGGCTGATTTCCCGCGTATTTTCCCGCTACTACACAGTATTTAAGGAATATCGATCATGGCTGCTAAAGAAGTTAAATTCGGCGATTCCGCCCGCAAGAAAATGCTCACCGGTGTCAACGTTCTGGCTGACGCGGTAAAAGCGACCCTGGGCCCGAAAGGCCGTAACGTGATCATCGAGAAGAGCTTCGGCGCTCCGACCATCACCAAGGACGGCGTTTCCGTTGCCAAAGAAATCGAGCTGAAAGATCGCTTCGAAAACATGGGCGCGCAGCTGGTCAAAGACGTTGCCTCCCGTGCCAACGATGACGCTGGCGACGGCACCACCACCGCTACCGTTCTGGCTCAGTCGATCGTCAACGAAGGCCTGAAAGCCGTCGCTGCCGGCATGAACCCGATGGACCTGAAGCGCGGTATCGACAAGGCCACCATCGCCATCGTCAAAGAGCTGAAGGGTCTGTCCAAGCCTTGCGCTGATTCCCGCGCCATCGCCCAGGTTGGCACCATCTCCGCCAACTCCGACAACTCCATCGGCGACATCATTGCCGAAGCCATGGAAAAAGTCGGCAAAGAAGGCGTGATCACCGTTGAAGAAGGCTCGGGCCTGGAAAACGAACTGTCGGTTGTTGAAGGCATGCAGTTCGACCGTGGCTACCTGTCCCCTTACTTCATCAACAAGCCGGACACCATGGTCGCCGAACTCGACGGCCCGCTGATCCTGCTGGTGGACAAGAAGATCTCCAACATCCGCGAAATGCTGCCAGTGCTGGAAGCCGTTGCCAAAGCCGGCCGCCCACTGCTGATCGTGGCTGAAGACGTTGAAGGCGAAGCCCTGGCGACTCTGGTTGTGAACAACATGCGTGGCATCGTCAAAGTCGCTGCCGTCAAGGCACCAGGCTTCGGCGACCGTCGCAAGGCCATGCTGCAGGACATCGCCGTTCTGACCGGCGGTACCGTGATCTCCGAAGAGATCGGCCTGAGCCTGGAAAGCACCACCCTGGAGCACCTGGGTAACGCCAAGCGCGTGATCCTGTCCAAAGAAAACACCACCATCATCGACGGTGCTGGCGTTGAAGCGGACATCCAGGCTCGTGTGACTCAGATCCGTCAACAAGTGGCCGACACTTCGTCCGACTACGACCGTGAAAAACTGCAAGAGCGTCTGGCCAAGCTGTCCGGCGGCGTTGCAGTGATCAAGGTTGGCGCTGGCTCCGAAGTTGAAATGAAAGAGAAGAAAGCCCGCGTTGAAGACGCCCTGCACGCTACCCGCGCAGCCGTTGAAGAAGGCGTGGTACCTGGCGGTGGCGTAGCCCTGATCCGTGCTCTGCAAGGCATCAGCGAACTGAAAGGCGACAACGCCGATCAGGACGTGGGTATCGCTGTACTGCGTCGCGCTATCGAAGCGCCGCTGCGCCAGATCGTTGCCAACTCCGGCGACGAGCCAAGCGTGGTGGTGGACAAGGTCAAGCAAGGCGCCGGCAACTTCGGCTACAACGCTGCTACCAGCGAATACGGCGACATGATCGAAATGGGCATCCTGGATCCAACCAAGGTGACCCGTTCCGCGCTGCAAGCCGCATCGTCCATCGGCGGTCTGATCCTGACCACCGAAGCCGCTGTTGCTGAAATCGTGGAAGACAAGCCTGCAGCTGGCGGCATGCCAGACATGGGCGGCATGGGTGGCATGGGCGGCATGATGTAAGCCAGCCTTACCCCTGTACTGAAAAAGCCCCGCCGGTGAAAGCCGGCGGGGCTTTTTTATGCCCGGGATATGGGGTACCTGAATCTTCGCGGGCCAGCCCGCTCCTACAACGATGGACCTCTGTAGGAGCGGGCTGGCCCGCGAACGGCTTCAGCGCAGGCTCAGCTCATCCGCCGCTGCCTTGGGCGCCTTCCAGCCCAGCAACTGCTGCTTGAAGCCATAACTGGCGCTCTGGTAGTAACTGATCCCGCGCTGGATCAGCGGGTCGCTGTCCGGCACTCGGGATTCCCGGCTGGCGCCCAGCGCCTGGTCATGGCGGCGCAGACCCTGGCGCGGGCTGAGAATCGCCAGGTCCTGTCCGTCGAACAGTCCCAGGTGCTGGTAGTTGCCCACCAGCACCCGAGGCGCTAGCGGGTTGTCCTGCAGCAGGTTGCGGCCGAAAAAGGTCGATTCGTAGTCCAGGTTCAACAAGCCCAGCAGGGTTGGCGCCAGGTCGATCTGACTGGCCAGCTGTGCACTTTCCTGTGCTGGAACCAGCTTGGGTGAATAGATGAACAGCGGAATCTGATAGTTGCTGATGGGCAGGTCTTCCTTGCCCGCGCTGCCCGCCGTGTGGTCGGCGACGAACACGAAGATCGTGTTGTCGAACCAGGGCTTTTGCCGTGCAGCCTTGAGGAACTCGCCGATGGCGTAGTCGGTGTATTTCACCGCGCCATCACGGCCATTGCCGGACTTGATGTCGATCCGCCCATCGGGGTAGGTGTACGGCCGATGGTTGGAGGTGGTCATCAGTTGCAGCAGGAACGGCCGCTGTTGCCCGTAGTCGGCATCGGCCAGCTTCAGGGTCTGGCTATAGAGGTCTTCGTCAGCCATGCCCCAGGCGTTCTTGAAGTGGATTTCGGATTCCTCGACGCTGCTCTGGTCCACCACCCGGTAGCCGTTGCCGCTGAAAAAGGCATTCATGTTGTCGAAATAGCCGCGCCCGCCGTACACGAACACGCTGTCGTAGCCCACGGCGCGCAGTTGCTGGCCCAAGCTGGCGAAGCCGCTTTCACGGCCGATGCGTTTGACGATCGAACGCCCGGGAGTGGGCGGGATCGCCAGGGTAATGGCTTCCAGGCCGCGGTCGGTGCGGGTCCCGGTGGCGTAGAAATTGTTGAAGTACAGGCTCTGCCGGCGCAAGGCATCGAGGTTGGGGGTCAGGTTGCGCTCGTCACCATTGCTGCCCATGTACTTGGCACTGAAACTCTCGAGGGTCACCAGGACGATATTCGGCGTGCGCGGTGTGCCCGGGTTATCGATGGCGCGGCGGATATCCAGCGGGTCCTGGCCAATGAAGCGGGCATTGGGCTCGTTCAGCTCGGCGCGCATCTGCCGCGCGACGATGTCGGCGGGCAGGCTGCGATAGAACTGTGAATAGTCCAGTTCGTTGTTGCGAAAGGCCGCAAAGAATTGATAGGGGCCGTTGCTCGCCAGCTCATTCTGATAGGCGTTGCCGCCCTGGGCTCGCGGACTGTCCTGGCTGAGCAGTTGCAGACTGGCAGCGGCCACCAGCAGCAGGCTCAGGGTGCTGAGCAGGCGACCGCGCAGGGACGGCAAAGGCGCGTTCAGCGCGGCCTGCAGTGGCCTGCGCAGGACCAGGCTGAGGATCACCGCCGCCAGGGCCAGCAGGCCCATTAGCAGGCCGATGGGGTAGGACTCGAGGATGTTGTTCATGACCTCGTCGGAATACACCAGGTAGTCGACGGCGATGAAGTTGAAACGCACGCCGAACTCGTCCCAGAACAACCATTCCGCCACGGCGGTGAAGAGCATGGCGAACAAGCTGATGCTGAACAGGCCCTGTATCAGCCAGCGCAGGCCGCGTCGGCGCCAGAGGCTTGTCGGGCACAGCAACAGGCCCAGCCCCAGAGGCAGGGCGGCGTAGGCCAGGAAGCCCAGGTCATAGAGCAGGCCGATGCCGAACACCGGCAGCCAGCCGCTACCGGCTTCGTTGAGGTGGGTCAGCAGGAGAATGCTGCGGGTCAGCAGGAAAATCGCCAGCCAGGTGCCGGTCAGTAGCAGTACCAGGCGCGCGGGCGCGGTCTTGAGAAGGTCCATCGAGGGGGGGTTCCTTGTGGGCAAACGGTCCGTAGTCTGAGGTTGTCCCTGTAGTCAGGTTGTGAGCCCACAGTGAAAAACTCGTCAAGGCATTGATCGGGCAACAGGTCTGCGGCAGCGGTCAGACAGGGCTGGCGGCGAGTCGGACTTGGCCTTAAGCTGCGCGGGCCAAGACGGCCGTAACTGTGTAGGGAGAGAGTTCCGATGCGAATTCTACTGGTTGAAGACAACCGCGATATTCTCGCCAACCTGGCTGACTACCTGGGGCTCAAGGGCTACACCGTGGACTGCGCCCAGGATGGTCTGTCCGGCCTGCACCTGGCGGCCACCGAGCACTACGACCTGATCGTGCTCGACATCATGCTGCCGGGAATCGATGGCTACACCCTGTGCAAGCGCCTGCGTGAAGATGCCCGGCGCGACACCCCGGTGATCATGCTCACCGCCCGCGACCAGCTGGATGACCGGCTGCAGGGCTTCAAGTCCGGTGCCGACGACTACTTGCTCAAGCCTTTTGCCCTCTCGGAACTGGCAGCGCGAATCGAGGCGGTGATGCGCCGTACCCAGGGCGGTGGTCGTCGAGCGCTGCAGGTCGGTGACCTCAGTTATGACCTCGACACCCTCGAAGTCACCCGCGAAGGGCGTCTGCTCAAGCTCAACCCGGTGGGCCTCAAGCTGTTGGCGGTGTTGATGCAGAAAAGCCCCCATGTCTTGCGCCGGGAAATTCTCGAAGAGGCCCTGTGGGGCGATGATTGCCCGGACAGTGACAGCCTGCGCAGCCATGTTCACCAACTGCGTCAGGTGATCGACAAGCCATTCGCCAAGCCGCTGCTGCATACCGTGCACGGTGTCGGCTACCGGCTGGCCGAGGGCCGTGATGGAGTTTAAGCAAAGCCTGGCCCAGCGCATCATCATCGCCTTTGCCTTGATGAGCGCATTGGTGGCAGGGGCCTTTGCCATGGGCATCGTGGCGACCGTGCATCTGGTGGAGGAAAAACTCATCTCCGCCGGCCTCGGGGGCGACCTGCAACGCTTGTTGCTGATGGACAACGTAGCGGACTGGAGCCACCGTCCCGAGCCCGACCAACTGTTCTACTACAGCGGCGGTCGCGGCGATTTCGAGTTGCCCAAGGACCTGCGCCATCTCGACCCGGGCTTCCATGAAGTGTTCCGCGAGCAGCTGTCCTACCACGCCATGGTCGAGGTGGTGGATGGCCGGCGTTACGTGCTGCTGCAGGATCAGAGCGATTTCGAAGAGCGTGAGCGGGTGCTGTTCGCCGTGGTACTGGTGGGGTTTGTCCTGAGCCTGGCGCTGGCGGTGTTCCTGGGCTGGATCCTGGCGCGCCGGGTGATGGCGCCTGTGGTGCGTCTGGCCCGCCAGGTACGGCATCGTGATCAGTTACTGGGGCTGGCGCCGCCGTTGGCGCCGGATTATGCCGCGGATGAGGTGGGCGAATTGGCCATCGCCTTCGACGCCACCCTGGGGCGCTTGCGTCAGGCCTTGAGTCGCGAACGGCTGTTCACCAGTGACGTCAGCCATGAATTGCGCACGCCGTTGATGGTGTTGGCCACCTCCTGTGAGCTGCTCCTGGAAAACCCCGGGCTGGACCAGCGCGGACGGGCTCAGGTGGAACGGATTGCCCGGGCCTGCGAGGAGATGCGCGAGCTGGTGCAGACCTTCCTGATGCTCGCGCGTGCCCAGCGAGAAGACGCCGGTATGTCGCCGCAACTGACCCTGACGCAAGCGGCCACCGATTTGATCGGCTTGTGGCGCGAGTCCATCGAGGGCAAAGGCATCGAGTTGATCTTCGAGCCCGGGCAGCCCGGCGACAATCGCTATAACGCCACCTTCCTGCATGCGGTGATGGGCAATCTTCTGCGCAACGCCTTGCACTACACCGAGCAGGGCTTTATTCGCCTGAGCCTTGAGCCGGGTGGGTTTGTGGTGGAAGACAGTGGGGTGGGCATTCCCGAAGAGAAGCGCGAGGCGATGTTCCAGCCCTTCGTGCGCGGCGATGAAAAGCGTGGTGAAGGCTTGGGCTTGGGGTTGTCCCTGGTTCAACGCATCTGTGAGAACCAGGGCTGGAGCGTCAGCCTCACCACCATGATCCCCAATGGCTGTCGTTTTCACGTGCGGCTGCAACCAGCCAATAGCTGAATTTCCTGATCCGGCCCTGCCATGCAGGGCCTGTCACTTGTCGTTTTTTGTTCCTCTGTGGCCCTAGGCCATTGCCGGCAGCCTGTAAAAACCTGAAATATCTTCCCGTCGGACGGTACGAAGTTTTCACACCGGGATGACCTGTCGCTGACATGCCGCTGCTTAAGGTGGCGTCATCAGCTACAGGAGACCTTGATGATGGCCAAGCCGATCAAGCTGGAATTTTCCGACAAGTACGATGCCCAACACGCCCAGGAATACCTGCAGAAACATCAGGATGGCCTGGCCCGTCGTTTGTCCCATTGGCGTGATGAACACCTGGCCCGCGCGGCCCTGGCCGCTGCTGGCGAGCCCGGGCTGGTGCTGGACCTGCCCTGTGGTGCGGGGCGCTTCTGGCCGTTGCTGGCGCAGAAGGCCAACCGGGTCATCATTGGCGCGGACAATTCTTCGGCTATGCTGAGCACCGCCATGGCGGCCCAGCCCGCCGACGTGGTGAGTCGGGTACGGCCTTTGCAAACGTCCGCCTTTGCCATCGATTTGCCGGACAACGCCGTGGACTGCATTTTTTCCATGCGGCTGTTGCACCATGTGGGCCAGGCCGAGCATCGTATGGCGCTGTTACGGGAGTTTCAACGAGTGACCCGCGACAGCGTGATTATCTCGCTGTGGGTTGATGGCAATTTCAAGGCCTGGAAACGCAAGCGCCTGGAGCGCAAGCGTTTGTCCGAATCGGGGCCAGAGGCTTACCAGAATCGCTTCGTGTTACCGGCCGCCACCGTCGAAAAAGAGTTCAGGCAAGCCGGTTTTCGTGTCCAGGAGCACCTGGATTTTGTTCCGCTCTACGCCATGTGGCGAGTGTACGTATTACGCAAGAGGTAACGGATGGCTGTTGAGTCTGCTTCGCAAATGGATGTTGCACCCTCGGATCGCTTCGATGATTTCTGGAACAGGCAAGGTGAATGGGTCGAGGAACCCAATCAGCGTCGAGGCGGTGAAAGCGGGGTACAGCGCATTGTGAGCAGCAGCGGCCGTCTGCTCTATGCCAAGCGACAGATCGGACACACCTATCGCAGCGTGCTGCATCCTTTCGGGCGACCGACCGTCTTGCGTGAACTCGCCGCGTTGCAAGGCCTGCGGCTGCTCGATGTGGGGGTTCCGGAACTGGTGTTCTGCGGCGCTCGGCGCGATCCGCAGAATCGCTGGCAAGCCTTGCTGGTGACGGCGGCGCTCGATGGCTATGTTGAAATCGACAACTGGTACGCCGCCGGTGAGCGTGAGCGCCATGGTGAAGCGTTCCATGAGCGGTTGCTGGAGGCACTGGCGGGGACCCTGGCGCGCATGCACAAGGGGCGCTGGCAGCATGGCTGCCTGTACGCCAAGCATATTTTCGTGCGGGTGGTGGGCGAGGGCGAGCAGGCCCGGCCACAGATCGCCTTGCTGGATTTCGAGAAGTGCCGGCAGCGTTTGAGCAGCCAGCGAGCAGCCGCCCACGACCTCAAGCAACTGCGCCGCCATTCGTCGTGGAACGACACGGATTGGCAAAAGCTCTACTACTTTTACAAAACGGCGTTTGGCAGCCCCATCAAAGGTTTATAGCTATGAAGCTAGAAATTGCACGAGGTGTTTTCCTGGCAGGAGCCTTGGCAGTTGCTTCCTTGGCCCTGGTTGTCTGGGAGCAGCCGCGAACGCAGGTGCTCAGTGCCGTTCAAGGGGAACATTGCCCTTTGCCGCGGGTTGCCAAATCGACAACCGCCGCCCGGCCCGATCATGACCTGCTGTTGTTCATGTTCGGCATGAGCCAGGGCTTGAAACCCCAGAGCTGAAGATCTTCTCCTGCCCAGCCAAAGGCCTCGCCATGCGAGGCCTTTGGCTTGTCTGGGGCTCAGGCTTTGGTGCCGGCCCGCGGGGGCTTTTCAGACCAGATGCAAATGGTTGTCCCAGAGCCCGGCAGGCAGTTCCAGGGGCTTTGCCACAATCTGCTGCTGACGACAGTCATAGAAGCGGCAGCGGCCTTGGCCCGAGGTCACCACGAAGCCATCGGCCACGGCGCCGACCCCGGCGCAGTCCGGCAGAGGCGCATCGACCCGCACCGCGCCAGTGTCCAGATCCCAGATGAAGAAGCGATTGCCCCTCGGGGCGGTCAGGGCCACCAGTCGCAGGTCGCTGTGCACGGCGACGCTGGCGGTGTAGTGCCCCATGGCCTGCAGCTGCTGTTCGGGGACCGGGAAAGGCGCAAAGGGCTGGCCCGGGCGCTTGATCGCCAGCAGCTCCGAGGATTCGTGGGCGGCGCCCATGAATTGCTGACCGGTGACAATCGTGCCGTCGCTGGCGATGCCCATGTGGCGCACGCTGTTCATCTGCTGGGCCAGGGTTTCCTTGCTCAGCAGGGTGCCATCACGCTGCATCAGCACCAGGCTCGGCTCCATGGCGTCGAGGTTCATCTCCACCCGGCTTTCGGCCTCGGTGCGGATACCACCGTTGGCCACCACCAGGGTTTCGCCGTCGGGCATCCAGGACACCTGGTGCGGGCCGATGCCATGGGTGGACAACTCGCCGCTGTGCACCAGGCGTTCGCCTTCAAAACGGTAGACCCCCAGCAGGCCGCGCCCCGGATCACGGGTGTCGTTCTCGGTGGCGTACAGCCACTGGCCGTCCTTGTGGATCACCGCGTGGCCGTAGAAATGCCGGTCGGGCTGCGAACTCAGGGTTTGCAGCAGGGTGCCGTCCCGCAGGTCGATCAGGTAGCTCTCGGTGCCCGGACGCCGGGCCACGAACAGCGCGATCGGCAGTTGTGGGTGGTTGATGATGTCATGGCAACGCTGGCCGACCTGGGTGGCAAACACCTGTTTACCGTCCAGCTGATAACCGACGGCGTAGTGCTTGCCGTCACCATCGTCCCTGGCCGACAGCAGCAGTGGCTGCTTGTCCTTTTGCTTGAACAGCGTCCAGCCACCCAAGGTCACCGCACTGAGCAGCAGGCTGCCCAGTGCCAAAGCCTGACGTCGCAGCATCATCAGTCACCGTCGTTGGCGTTGAAGCCCAGTTGGATGCCCAGCGCCTTGGCCAGTTCGCCTTCGTGCAAGCGGTGGACCACGTTGAGGCTGTCGTACAGATCGTTGAGTTGCTGGCGCCCGGCGTCGTCATTGAGCATTTCAGTGAGCGAGCGCTGGGTGCTGGCAAAGAGTTTCAGCGAGGCGGCGTAGGCGGCGTCGATCTTGTCGGCCAATGGCTTCTGCTCGGCAGGTAGCAGGCCCCGCAGGCCCTTGTTGTCGACCCCGGCCCAGACGGTCTGGGCGGCGCTGAGGCTGGCTTCCAGGCCCTGCAGGGACGATTGGCTACGCCAGGCGTCGGCTTGGAACGGCTGGGGGATGCCCTTGGTCTGGCGGCCCATCGGCGTGCCGAGTTTCTTCTTCAGGGTATCCAGGGCGGTGACCTGAACCCGCAGCAGGTCGGCGATGGCCTCGTGGGAGTCGGCGTAGCGCTGGTTGGGGAACTTGCTCATCTGCGCGAGCATGCCGTCGTTGGTGTTCCAACTCGACAGGATCTCTTCGGCCAGTTGTTTCTGGCGTTCACCGATGGCGGTCAGCAGCGGGCAGTAGCGGGCTTTCTGCGCGCTGTCGGCCATGTCGATCTTGCTGTCGAAGAGGATGTATTCGTAGGCCGACAGGCCTTGTACCACCACGCTGGACTTGGCCAGGTGCGGATTTCGGAGCACCGTGACCGGCCGTTTCGGTTGATCGTGACCGGTCATTTCGCTAACGCGTGACCGCTCATTTCGGTAGCAACGTGACCGATTTTCCGCCTGTTCCGAAACAGGTGGTCACGGCTTACCGAAATCGCCGGTCACGACTTAGCGAAAGCCTTCCCCTTCGTTGCGCATGACCTGATGCGCCGCCATCCTCGACCGATTTCGGGAGAGGAAGATGGCGGCGCCGCGAGTAGCCATGCGAAACATCAAAGAATGTCTGCGCCTCAAGTTTGAGGCCGGCTTGTCCCACGAGAAGATTGCCCGTGCCTTGCAGCTGTCCAAGGGCGTGGTTAGCAAGTACATCGCGGCGGCGCGGGTGGCCGGGCTGGACTGGCCGGCGCTGGTGGCCATGGACGAGGCCGCGCTGGCGGCCGCCTTGTTTGCACCGACGTCGACGAACAAGCCGCGCGGTGAGCGAGTGCTGCCCGATGTGCTGAGCATCCACCGCGAGTTGCGACGCAAGGGCGTGACCTTGCAGCTGCTGTGGGAGGAATATCTCGCCGCGCATGCGGGCCAGCCGACCTACCGCTACACCCAGTTCGTCGAGCACTACCGGCGCTACGCCCAGACGCTCAAACGTTCGATGCGTCAGCTGCACCGTGCGGGCGAGAAGCTATTCATCGACTATGCCGGGCCGACGCTGCCGGTGGTCGACCCGGCCACCGGCGAAGTGCGCCGGGCGCACATCTTCGTCGCCGCCCTGGGCGCCTCGAATTACACCTATGCCTGCGCGACGCCAGGCGAAACCCAGGTGGACTGGCTGACCTCGCTGGGCCAGGCTCTGACCTACTTTGGCGGCGTGCCGGAAATGGTTGTGCCGGACAATCCGCGCGCCCTGGTCGCCCAGCCGGATCGCTACGAGCCGGGCCTGAACCGGGCCACGCTGGAGTGCGCGCGTCATTACCAGACGGTGATCCTGCCGGCACGGCCACGCAAGCCTCAGGACAAGGCCAAGGCCGAGGTGGCGGTGCAGGTGGTCGAGCGCTGGATCATGGCGCGGCTGCGCCATCGGCAGTTCTTCAGCCTGCATGCGCTTAACCAGGCCATCGCCGAGCTGCTGGAGGATCTGAATCGGCGCCCGTTCAAGCGGCTCGATGGCTGCCGGCGCGACTGGTTCGAGCGCCTGGATCGCCCGGCCTTGCGAGCGCTGCCGGTGCATCCCTACGAGGTCGCCACCTTCAAGCGCTGCAAGGTCAGCATCGACTACCACATCGAGGTCAATGGCAGCTTCTACAGCGTGCCCTCCGCCCTGGCCCGGCAGAACGTGGACGTGCGACTGACGGCACACACCCTGGAAGTGCTGCATGGCAACCGGCGGGTGGCCAGCCACCTGCTGCTGGGGCGACGCGGCGCTTACAGTACCCAGCGCGAGCACATGCCCGCGGCGCACCAGGCGCATCGCGAATGGACGCCACAACGCCTGCTCGACTGGGGCGCGCGGATCGGCCCCTACACGCGCCAACTGATCGATCACCAACTGACCCACAAGCCGCACCCGGAGATGGGCTACCGCGCCTGCCTCGGCCTGCTCTCGCTGGCCCGGCGCTATGGCAATGCACGCCTGGAAGCCGCTGCCGAACGTGCCGTACACCTGCGCGCCTTCACCGGGCGCAGCGTGCGCAACCTGCTCCAGCAAGGCCTGGATCAACAGCCGCTGCCCCAGCGTGCCGCCGAAACGACCTTACCCGGCGACCACGAGAACGTCCGTGGCGCCGACTACTACCAACCCCCGCAACAGGAGCTGTTCGATGATGCCGCAACACACCCTGAATCAACTGCACCAGCTACGCCTGGACGGCATGGCCCGCGCCCTGGAAGAGCAATGGACGCTGCCGGCCAGCCACAGCCTGAGCTTCGATGAACGCCTCGGCCTACTGCTCGACCGCGAACTGGCCTGGCGTGACAACCAGCGCCTGGTACGGCTGCGCAAGAAGGCCAAGCTCAAGTACGCCAACGCCTGCCTGGAAGATCTCGACCGCCGCACCGGACGCGCCCTGGACGAGCGTCTGATCGCCACCCTGGCCAGTGGCGACTGGATCCGCCAGCAGCACAACCTGCTGCTGACCGGCCCGACCGGTGCCGGCAAAACCTGGCTGGCCTGCGCCCTGGGCAACCAGGCCTGCCGCCAGGGCTATAGCACCCTGTACCTGCGCACCCCGCGCCTGCTGGAACAACTGCGCATCGCTCATGGCGACGGCAGCTTCGGCCGTACCCTGCAACAGCTGGCAAAGGTCGACGTCCTGGTGCTGGACGACTGGGCGCTAGCCCCGCTGGAGGAAGGAGCCCGGCATGACCTGCTGGAGGTGATCGACGACCGCGCTGGCAGCCGCTCCACCATCCTGACGAGCCAACTGCCCATCGAGCACTGGCACGGCTGGATCAACGACCCGACCCTGGCCGATGCCATCCTCGACCGCCTGGTGCACAACGCCTACCGACTGACGATGAAAGGCGAGTCGCTGCGCCGAAAAAAAGCCGAGGAACAAGCCGCATCGTGACCGATGCGATTACAATCCAGAACCCGCGCAACCGGGGTGGAAGCACCGGTCACGTATTAGCGAAACGCTCGGTCACGTTCACCGAAATCCGCAGCCAGGGCCGCGGCATCGATCTGCGGGGTGGCGCTGACCAGTTGCTCGACCTGACGGCCCACCAGATTCTTCTTGTCCGGCCAGAACTGCACCTGCCAGGAGCGGTTGCCTTCGGCCAGCGGACCGATCAGCAGCGGCTGCAGCTCGGCCCAGGCCTTCTGCGCGTGGAGGAAATCGGCACGGGCGGTGTCCAGGCTTTGCTTGCCTTCACAGAACGCCAGGGCGCTGATGGCCAGCTGGCGGTCGGCATCGACCCAGCGGCTGTAGGTCGGCAGGATGACCTGCTTGGCGATGGCCGCCGAGGTCACGGCTTGTGGATCCTGGGGGGCGCAGGCGCCCAGAGCGAGTGCAGCCAGGCTGGTGAACAGCAGTTTGGGGCGGAACATGTTCGGGCTCCCTTTATTGTGGAAAAACGGTTGAGTCGAGCGTTATAGAGAATTCAGGAAGGCCAGCAGCGCGGCGCGCTGCTCGGCGTTGAACGCGAGCACCTGTTGCTTCGCGCCTTCGGCCTCGCCGCCATGCCAGAGCACTGCTTCCATCAGGTTGCGGGCACGGCCGTCATGCAGGAACTGGGTGTGGCCACTGACGGTTTCAGTCAGGCCAATGCCCCACAGGGGGGCGGTGCGCCAGTCGCGGCCACTGGCCTTGAACTCCGTGCGCTGGTCGGCCAGGCCTTCACCCATGTCATGCAGCAGCAGGTCGCTATAGGGGCGTATGACCTGGTTGGCCAATTCGGGTTCGGCGGCATCGGCTGCCGTGGTGAAACTCGGGGTGTGGCAGGACTGGCAACCGGCCTGGAAGAACAGGCTCTTGCCGGCCAGGACCTGGGGCGAGTCGACGTCGCGGCGCGCCGGTACCGCCAGGTTGCGGGTATAGAACAGCACCAGGCGCAGGATGTTGTCACTGACCTCCGGCTCGCCGTCCGGGCCGTTGCCGTTGGGCGCCTGCTTGCACGCGGTTTGCGCCTCGGTGCAGTCGTCGAAGGGCCGCAGACTCGTGGTCAGGCCCATGTCGCCGGAAAACGCATGAACATTTTGTTGATTGAGATTGGGTTGTCCGGCTTTCCAGCCAAAGCGCCCGAGCACGGTCTTTTGCTGGGCGTCATCCCAGACCCAGTTGGGGCGCCCGGCGATGGCCCGGTTGCCGGCAGCTGGTTGGGCGTTGGCGAGGATCGCCGCTTCGGGAATGGCTTCCAGCAGCCCCAGGCCGATCATCGGCGGCGCCACTCGGGCGGAGAACTGCGTCTCGGGGTGCATCGGGCCGTAACCCAGGTCGGTGATCTGCAGCCTGGGCTTGCGCAGCTCCACCTGGGTGCCGTCCTTGAACCGTACCGGCACGCTGTCGTAATCGACCCGGACCCGGCCTTCGGGAGCGACGCCGGGAATCGCCATGTCCTGCAACTGGCCGCCGTATACCGGTTCGGGCACCACGCCGAGCTGTTCGATGACCTTGGCGTAGGCCGGGGCATCCGGGATCGACAGGCGCACCAGCATGGACACCGCGTTCAGGGCATCCGGCGCGGGCGGATGGCCGCGGCCGTCCTTGATGTGGCAGTTCTGGCAGGCATTGGTGTTGAACAGCGGGCCCAGGCCGTCGCGGGCGGTGGTGGTGGAGGGGGCGATGACCCAGGGGTTGCGAAAGAAACTGTTGCCCACGCTGAAGTCCAGGCGTCGGGTGGCCGGCAGATTGGCCGAGGGCAGGGAAAACGCGTTGCGATCCGCCTTGTTGACCGTGGTGGCGCCGCCGGCGCGGGCTTCACCGGGTTCGGCCCGGGTAAAGCGTGGAGCGTCATCGCAGGCACTCAGGCCCAGGGCCATGATCAGAGCGAACCAGCGAAGCTGCGACGAAGGCATCGGACATCCTGCAAGACGAGCAAAACAAGGGCGCAAAGTCTAACAGGCTGCTGAAGTTTGAATAAGAGGAATTATCGTTTGGTTTGACGCAGGACAAGCTTGCCGAGGGACGGCTCACCCAAGGCGCTGCAGTCTCGCTGCGACAAAAAAGGCGACCCGAAGGTCGCCTTTTTGGCTCATGCGGCGCTGATCAGAACTCGTGATCGGCGTTGTCCGGGTTCAGGTCGCTGATGCCCAGTTTGCCGGCGGCCTGTTCGATCGAACCGGTCTGCTTGACCAGGGCGGCGATGGCGTCGCGCACGATCTGGTTGCCGGACTCGTTGCCTGCGGCGATCAGTTGGTCGTAGTGCTCACCCTTGTTGGCGTGGTCGACCATGATCTGGATCTTGGCTTCGGTAGCGGCCAGATCGGCTTTCAGGGCGGCGTCGGCTGCGGGGTCGGCCTTGGCCACCAGGGACGACAGGCTGGCGCCGGTCATCTTGGTGCCGTCGACACGGGTGTATTCGCCCAGGTAGACGTTGCGGATGCCCTTGGCGTCGTAGAAGTGCGAATTGTGGGTGTTGTCGCTGAAGCAGTCCTGTTCGTCTTCAGGCGAGTTGGCTTCCAGGGACACTTTCATCCGCTCGCCGGCCAATTCGCCCAGGGACAAGCTGCCCATGCCGAAGAGCATCTTGCGCAGGCCGGTTTCGGCCGGTTCCGCTTCCAGGGTGGCGCGGTAGTTGTCGGCCACGTCCGGTTTCCAGTTGCCGACCATTTCTTCCAGGTCGTTGACCAGCAGTTGGGTCACGGCTTTCAGATAGGCGCGACGACGATCGTTGTGGCCGCCGGTAGCACCTGCGCCTTCCAGATAGTCGGACGCCGGACGCGCGCCGGCGCCGGGACCGGTGCCGTTCAGGTCCTGGCCCCAAAGCAGGAATTCGATGGCGTGGTAACCGGTGGCGACGTTGGCCTCGGCACCGCCCAGCTCGTTCAGGCTGGCCAGGGTTTCCGGGGTGATGTCCTTCACGTCGATCTTGTCTTCGCCGACCTGGATCTGGGTGTTGGCGATGATGTTGGCGGTGGCGCCGGGGTTGCCCAGGGCGTGTTCATAGCTCTTGTCGACGTAGTCGATCAGGCCTTCGTCCAGCGGCCAGGCGTTCACCTGGCCTTCCCAGTCATCAATGATGGTGTTGCCGAAGCGGAACACTTCGCTCTGCAGGTAAGGCACGCGAGCAGCCACCCAGGCGGCCTTGGCGGCCTTCAGGGTTTCGTCGTTGGGCTTGGCGAGGAAGGCATCGATGGCGCTCTGCAGGGTTTTCGCGGTGGATTCGGCATCGCTGTAGACGGCAAAAACCATGTCGGCGTAATGCGCGACCACGGCCTTGGCTGCGGCTTCGTCGACCTTGCCGGCGGCGTCGTTGGCCGGGGTGGCGGTGCTGGCAGCCGGGGTCGGCGCTTGAGCGGCAGCCTTGTCGTCTTTGCCTTCGCCACAGCCGGCGAGGGAAATAGCGATGGCCAACAGACTGGCGGTAGCCAGAGGCATACGAATCATGGCGAACATCCTGCTTCGAGAGGGGGAGTGGACGGCGCGTGGGGCGCGCAAAACTGCGACATAATGCGAAAGATTTGCATTATGTGTAAAGGGTCGTGCCTGTAAATATTTCTTATTCAGCGCGGGATTGCGTCAGCCCGGGGACCGGCGCAATGCCCTGTTCAGAGGATGGCCGCGTTACTGCGCTGCGCCTGTTTCAGGTAGGCACTCAACTCCCGGGCTGGCAGGGGTTTGCTGTAGTGGTAGCCCTGACCTTCATGACAGCCTTCGGAGATGATGTAGGCCTCCTGTTCGGCGGTTTCCACGCCTTCGGCAATCACTTGCATGCCCAGGCTTTTGCCCAGTTGGATGATGGCGCGCACGATGGTGGCATCGTCGTCGTCATCCAGCAGGTCCTGCACGAAGCTCTTGTCGATCTTGATCTTGTCCAGGGGCAGGCTTTTTAGGTAGCTCAGGGACGAATAGCCGGTGCCGAAGTCATCGATGGCGATCAGCGCCCCGGAGCGGCGCAGGCTCAGCAGGTGCTGGGCGGCGGTGCTGATGTCTTCCATCAGGCCGGTTTCGGTCACTTCCAGTTCCAGGCTGCGGGGCGGCAGGCGGTAGATCTGCAGCAGGTTGTTGACCACCCGCGGCAGTTCGGCGTGGTGCAGTTGCACCGTGGACAGGTTGACTGCCATGCGCAGGTCGGTGAAGCCCATGTCGTGCCATTCCCGCAGTTGGCGACAGGCCTGGTCCAGCACCCATTCACCGATGGCGATGATGGTGCCGTTCTGTTCCGCCAGGGGGATGAACAGGTCCGGCGGCACCATGCCGTGCTCGGGGTGCTGCCAGCGGATCAGGGCCTCGACCCCCACTACCCGATGGTCGCGATAGCTGATCTGCGGCTGATAGACCAGAAAGAACTGTTCCCGGACCAGGGCCTCGCGCAGGTCCTTTTCCAGTTCCCGGCGCCGGCGCATCTCGCTGTCGACGCTGGCGATGTAGAACTGATAACGGTTGCGTGAGCGGCTCTTGGCCAGGGTCATGGTCTGTTCGGCTTTCTGAAGGAGTTTTTCCGTGCTGTCGCCGTCTTCCGGGAACAGGGTGATGCCAATGGTGGCGCGCAGGCGGATTTCCTGATGATCCAGAGCAAAGGTGGCTTCCAGGTCGTCGAGGATGCTTTGTGCCAGTTCCGCCGCTTCATAGGGCTGTTCGATATCGGCCTGGACCAGGGCGAACTGGTCGCCGCCCAAACGTGCCAGGGCGCCGAGACGGCCGCTGTGACCCCGCAGGCGGTCGGCCAGGGCCAGCAGCAATTGGTCGCCGGTCTGGTAACTGAACTGTTCATTGATGCCCTTGAAGTCGTCCAGACCGACACAGAGCACGGCGACCCTGCGTTGCAGGCGGCCGGCGTCCACCAGGATCTTGTCCAGTTGCTGTTGCAGTTGCTGGCGATTGGGCAGGCCGGTGAGGAAGTCGTATTGGGCCATGCGCAACAGGCTGTTTTCCGCTTCGTGGCGCAAATGGGTGTTGCGCTCGATGGAGGCCAGCAACTGGTTGGCGGTGTTGATCCAGATGCCCAGCTCGTTCTTTTCGTGGCCCTTGAGCAGGGGCAACTGGTGTTCACTGGGGCGGTCGGGATTGATGTTGGTCAGGTGCTCGATGATTCGTGACAGCGGCTTGGTCAGCAACCAGTGATAGACCAGATACAGCACCAGGCCCATGGCCAGGGCGCGCAGTACTCCTGAGACAAAGATGATCACCGAACTGATGATGAAATCCTGGCCATAGGTGGCGGTGTCCAGGGTAATGCTCAGGTCGCCGTAATACTCGCTGTAGGGCCCACGGCCAACCAGTTGGGTGGTGAAGGTACGTTCCTGGCCAAGGATCAGATCCGTCAGCCAGCGACTGGGGGAATGCTGCAGTTCGCGGGTTTTCTCCGCCAGCATGGTTTCGTTGGGGTGGCCAATGGAGGCCATGCGCACCGCGTCATCCTGGAACAGGCCTTCAATGACTTGCATGCCCATTTCCCGATCCAGGCTGTAGACAGCCTGTGTCGATGGGTCGCGAAACATGTCGAGAATGCGCTGGGCATCGTTAGCGACCGCCTGCCGGGTCTTGTAGGCGTCGAAGACGATCTGGGCGCAGCTCAGAACCACGCCGACGATGAGTGCCGACAGCAGCACAACCCGGAGCAACTTCACCGACAAGCTGTTTTTGAGTTCCAGCTTCAAAGGGCTATTCCTTGTTCCGTGCGTGTAGCGTCAAGTTGCCATGAGTATTGGCAATCCCGTGATAGCCGTCAAAGTGACATCAGCGCCGAAAACAGGACGTCTGCGGGCCGGGCCCGGGTGATCAGATTCAGGATTGCGCCAGCTGTGGATAGTGTGTCGGTAGCGACGCCTTGCAACTTGAGGGGCGGCGTTGTTTTTTGCATCAGATTAATCTTAGCGTCTCGGCTGGGCGGGACAAGATGCCAGCTTTGTCAGAGGCAAAAAAAACCCGGCCAGGCCGGGTTTTTTGTACTGCAAACGGACTTAAGCGACGAAGTTCTTGCCTTCGAACTGCTCAGCCACGAATTTCCAGTTGACCAGGTTCCAGAACGCTTCGACGTACTTGGGACGAACGTTGCGGTAGTCGATGTAGTAGGCGTGTTCCCAGACGTCGCAGGTCAGCAGCGGGGTGTCGCCGCTGGTCAGCGGGTTGCCGGCGCCGATGGTGCTGGCCAGGGCCAGGGAACCGTCGGCTTTTTTCACCAGCCAGCCCCAGCCGGAACCGAAAGTGCCAACCGAAGTCTTGGTGAATTCTTCTTTGAACTTGTCGAACGAACCGAATGCCGCGTTGATGGCATCAGCCAGGGCGCCGGTTGGTTGGCCGCCGGCGTTTGGCGCCAGGCAGTTCCAGTAGAAAGTGTGGTTCCAGACCTGGGCTGCGTTGTTGAAAATGCCGCCCGAAGAGGTTTTGACGATCTCTTCCAGAGTCTTGCCTTCGAACTCGGTGCCTGGCACCAGGTTGTTCAGGTTCACGACATAGGTGTTGTGGTGCTTGTCGTGGTGGTATTCCAGGGTTTCCTTGGAAATGTGCGGCTGCAGGGCGTCGTGTGCATAAGGCAGCGGCGGCAATTCGAAAGCCATGATGATTCTCCTAATCAGGTCAGTTGCGGTGAGCGCAAGGCCGATCACGGGCGGCCGGACATGCGCCGGGGAGTTTGTACTCTTTGCGGCGCAGGGATCGGATCATAGCACCGGGGGTGCGGCTTAACCACGCAACAACTGTGTGGGATAGAGGTTCCAGAGCCTTTTGCAATAAGTCATGCAGCGCTGATCAATTGCAACGCCACGCTGAACATCATCACCGCTACCAGCAGGTCGAGCACCCTCCAGGTGCTCGGTCGGGCGAGCCAGGGAGCCAGCCAGGCAGCACCCAGGGCCAGGGTGAAGAACCACAGCAGCGAAGCGCTGGCAGCGCCGACCACATAGGCGCCCGGTTCGGTCTGCTGAGCCCCCAGCGAGCCGATCAGCAGCACGGTGTCCAGGTACACGTGGGGGTTGAGCAGGGTTACCGCCAGGGCGCTGAGCATCACTGCCCGCAGGGAGCGCGCAGTCTGGCCTTCGCCCTGCTGCAGGCTTTGCCTGGCGCAGGCCCGGCGCAGCGCCTGGGCCCCATACCAGATCAGGAACGCCGCGCCGCCCCAGCGCGCCACGGCCAGCAGCATCGGGCTCTGGGCGAGCACCGTGGCTAGGCCGAATACGCCGGCGGCCACCAGCAGGGCATCGCAGGTGACGCACAGTGCCGCTACCGGCAGGTGGTGCTCACGGCGCAGACTCTGGGCCAGGACGAAAGCGTTTTGCGTACCGATGGCCATGATCAGGCCGGCGGCCACCAACAGGCCGTTGACATAGCTTTGCCACATGATTACTGCTCCTCGCCGGCGGCCAGTTGCTGCAGCACCTGCATGGCCCGCCGGGCATCGGCCTGGCCGACAAACAGGTGATCGTGGTAGTAGCCGGCGATCACGTTGCAACTGATCCCGGCCCGGCCCAGAGCGCCGGCAAAGGCGGCGGTCAGGCCCACCGCTTCGAGTGCCGAATGCACATTGAGGGTGATCCAGGCGGCGACATAATCGAAGACCAGTCCCAGGCGTTCGGCCTCCTGCCGCTGGATGATCACCGTCAGGCCTTCCTGTTCGCGAAAGCTGCCCAGCACCTCGGCGCCCTGCAGCAGGCTGTGGTCAGCGAGGCTACAGAACACGTATTCGCCGTCGTTGAGCTGCGGGCTCATGCTGCGCAGCAGGGTTGTGAGGGAAGTTTCACCGGCCATGAACAAAAATCCTTGAACTAAGAGGTATTACCGAGGCTTGAGGCTGGCTATTTTCCGGTTGCATGCCGTATAAGAAAAACCAATATTGCTGATCACTCATTAGGAAAAATGATGTTCGACTACAAGCTGCTTTCTGCCCTGGCTGCGGTGATCGAACAGGCAGGTTTCGAGCGGGCGGCCCAGGTGCTGGGGCTGTCGCAGTCGGCGATTTCCCAGCGCATCAAGCTGCTGGAGGCCCGGGTCGGGCAGCCGGTGCTGGTGCGGGCGACACCGCCGGCGCCCACGGAAATCGGCCGGCGCCTGCTCAACCATGTGCAGCAAGTGCGTCTGCTGGAGCGGGACCTGCAAAGCCTGGTGCCGACCCTGGATGAAGAAGGGTTACCGGAGCGCTTGCGCATTGCCCTCAACGCCGACAGCCTGGCCACCTGGTGGGCCCAGGCCGTGGGGGACTTCTGCGCCGAGCAGCACCTGCTGCTGGACCTGGTGGTGGAGGACCAGACCGTGGGCCTCAAGCGCATGCGGGCCGGGGAAGTGGCCGCCTGTGTCTGCGCCAGCGAGCGTCCAGTGGCGGGTGCCCGCAGCCTGCTGCTGGGGGCCATGCGCTACCGGGCCCTGGCCAGCCCGGCATTTATTGCCCGGCACTTTCCCCTGGGCGTGCGTGCCGAGCAACTGGCCCGGACCCCGGCGCTGGTGTTCGGTCCCGACGACTTCCTGCAGCATCGCTACCTCGCTTCCCTGGGCGTCAACGGCGGTTTCGAGCATCATCTGTGCCCGTCATCCGAGGGGTTCATCCGCCTCACCGAAGCCGGTCTAGGCTGGGGCCTGGTGCCCGAGCTGCAGGTTCGCGAGCAACTGCAGCGCGGTTCGCTGGTGGAGCTTTTGCCGGATAAACCCATCGATGTGCCGTTGTACTGGCATCATTGGCGCAACGGCGGGCAACTGCTCGGGTTGTTGACCGAGCACCTGGCCCGTCTATCTGCGCAATGGCTGGTGCCCTGGGAGCAGCCATAAGCGTCAAGCGACAAGCCGCAAGTAGACAGCTTGCGCACTGATTTTTAACTTGCAGCCTGTAGCTCCGGGCTCGTCACTGCTTTCTTAGGAAGATTTCATGAAGATTCTGGTTACCGGCGCAAGCGGCTTTATCGGCGGGCGCTTTGCTCGCTTTGCCCTTGAGCAGGGCCTGGAGGTGCGGGTCAATGGCCGGCGTGCCGAAGCGGTGGAGCATCTGGTGCGCCGTGGCGCGCAGTTCATCCCGGGCGACTTGAGCGATGCCGATCTGGTCCGCGAGTTGTGCCGCGACGTTGATACCGTGGTGCATTGCGCCGGTGCCGTGGGCCTGTGGGGGCGCTATCAGGACTTCCACCTGGGCAATGTGCTGGTCACCGAGAACGTGGTCGAAGCCTGCCTCAAACAGCGGGTGCAACGCCTGGTGCACCTGTCTTCGCCGTCGGTCTATTTTGATGGTCGCGATCATCTGGGGCTGACCGAGGAACAGGTGCCCAAGCGCTTCAAGCACCCGTATGCGGCCACCAAGTACCTGGCCGAGCAGAAGGTCTTCGGCGCCCAGGAGTTCGGCCTGGAGGTGATTGCCTTGCGCCCGCGCTTTGTCACGGGTGCCGGCGACATGAGTATCTTTCCGCGGCTGTTGAAGATGCAGCGCAAAGGTCGCCTGGCCATCGTCGGCAATGGCCTGAACAAGGTCGACTTCACCAGCGTGCACAACCTTAACGAGGCCCTGTTCAGCAGCCTGCAGGTCGGCGGCTCGGCCCTGGGCAAGGTCTACAACATCAGCAACGGCGCGCCGGTGCCGCTGTGGGACGTGGTCAACTACGTGATGCGCCAGATGCAGGTGCCGCAAGTCACCCGCTATCGCTCCTTTGGCCTGGCCTACAGCGTCGCGGCGCTCAACGAGGGGTTCTGCAAACTCTGGCCCGGGCGCCCGGAGCCCACGCTGTCGCGCCTGGGCATGCAGGTCATGGACAAGAACTTCACCCTGGACATCAGTCGTGCCCGGCATTATCTGGGGTATGAGCCCAAGGTCAGTCTTTGGGCCGCCCTGGATGAGTTCTGCACCTGGTGGAAGGCTCAGGACATAAGCTGAAATCAAAGACTGAACCCTGTTTGCCCGGTCCGGTCCATTGGCCGGGCTGATTAGCGGTTTATACTCGCCGCACTCAGCCATCACCGCGGTCCATAAAGGTTGCCCCATGCGTAACGATGCACACGATGACTTCGATGACGTTCCAAGTCTGCGCGCCGATCCCCTCGACGACGATGTCTTCCCCACCACCCATGCTGCCCGCGAACGCACCACCGTGCATTCGCGCAGCACCCCGGTGGTCAAGGTCAAGAGTCCCAGCACTGGTCCTTTGTGGGCACTGGTCGGTGCGCTGTTCTTTGCCTTCATCGGTCTGGCCTGGTGGAGCTTCCAGCAGATCTCGTTGATGGAGCAGCAACTGGTGGCGACCCAGGAAAGCTTCGCCAGGATCAGCGAAGAGGCCGCCGGCCGCTTGCAGGACATTTCCGGCAAGGTGGTGGCCAGCCAGACCAATGTCACCACTGACAGCGAAGCGTTGAAACTGCAGATCAAGCAGTTGGAAAACCGCTTGCAGGACCAGAGCCGACAGCAGCAGGGGGTGGCGGGCCAGGCTACCGACCTGGACAAGCGCCTGGCACAGATGAGTGCCCAGACCAGCGAACAGCAGGCGGCCAACAGCCAGTTGCAGGCCCAGGTAAAAGCCCTGAGTGCTGAGCTGGCGAGCCTCAAGGGCGCCCAGGGCGATGCCGGCAAGCTCGATGCCCAGCTCAAGAGTCTGAATGCCGATCTGGCTGCGCTGAAAAAACAGGGCAACCCGAGCGCCGCCATCGAGCGCCTGGAGCAGGAGCTGGTGGTGCTCAAGAGTGAACAGGACAATCGTCCCGCCGCCGCGCAGAACGGCGCCAGTACTGCCGAGTTCGATGCCTTCCGTGGTCAGGTCACCCGCAACATCAATACCCTGCAAAGCCAGATTCAGAACCTGCAGCAGCAGATCAACAACCGCCCTTGAAGGCTCAGCCCTCCCGTTGCCCGTGGCGTCGGGGAGGGCCAGCCAGGGTTTGCTGAATACTCGACCATATCCTGCCGCCGTCTACGCTCTTCACACGCCAACGTGAACGAGGAGCGAGCGATGAGGCGAGTGAGGAAAACTACCTGGCTGGGATGGCTGTTGTGCCTATGCATCGGATCGCTGCAGGCGGCGGTACCGGCGGCCGATGATGGAGTGGCGGCCCGCGCGTTGCTGGAAAAGGCCCTGCGCCATTACCACGACCAGGGTGACAAGGCGTTCGCGGCGTTCAGTCGTCAGGGTGAGTTCGTCGATCGTGATCGCTATGTGTTCGTGGTCGATACCCGGGGCGTGATGCTGGCCAGCGGTGGCCCTTCGTCGGCGCTGATTGGCCGTGATGTCTCCGAGGTACTGGGGCCGGACCTGCGCAAGGCGTTCAAGGACGCGCTGAAGATTCCCGAGGCCAATGGCATCCAGCAGGCCGAATACCGCTGGCAGAACTGGGCCGACGGCAAGATCGAGCGCAAGCATGTGTATTTCCAGCGTATCGGCGAGCGCATCCTGGCGGTGGGGTACTACCTGCCACGGGCCTCGGCCGACCAGGCCAAGGCCTTGCTGGAGCGGGCGGCCACGGCCTTGGAACGCGATCGCGCGGGCACCCTCAAAGCCATCAATGATCTGCGGGGCGGGTTTCTCGAAGACGATTTGTATGTGTTCGTGGTCGACCTCGACAGCCGGCGCTATCTGGCCCACGGCACCAACCTGCGGCTGCTCAACACCGATTTCGCCAAGGTCAGGGATCCCGAGGGCAAGCCGGTGGGGGAACCGATCCTGGCGCTCATGGCTCGCCAGGACCAGGGGGAATACCAGTACCGCTGGAAGAATCCGGTGACCGGCAAGGTCGAAGACAAGCACGCCTTTCTGCGCAAGGTGGGCCGGTTGCTGGTGGCGGTGGGGTACTACAGCCCCTGAGTCGCGGTTCCGGGCCGCCAGCCGCTTTGCTCTGGCGGCTGGCTGCGGGTGATCCCTCAGGCCTTGTCTTCACGCCCGCGCAACAGCCGGTTGGGCATGGCAATGGCCGCCGCCAGACCCAGCAGGGAAACCCCGGCGCTGACCAGCAGCAGATGCCGGAAGGTCAGCAGCAGTTCGCTGCGCAAGGCCTCCCGCGCGGGGCCGGGGGCGGCATTCAGACCTTCCAGCAGGGCGTTGCCGGATGAGCCCTCGCCCATCAGCCCGGCGCCGCTTAAATGGGCCAGGCTGGAGTCTTGCAGCAAGGCCAGCAGCAGCGCCGACATCAGCGCCACGCCCACCGCACCGCCCAGGGCGCGAAACAGGTTGGTGGTGCTGGTGGCGACGCCGATGTCCCGCTGCTCCACCGAATTCTGGCTGCCCACCAGGGAGGTGGGGAACTGCATGCCGCTGGCGATTCCGCAGAGCAACATGCACAGGCTGCTCGGCAGCAGCGCCTGGGGCGGCACCAGGGCCATGCCGAGAATCGCCACCGGCATCAGCAGCGCACCACCTAAGATCATGGGTTTATAGCGGCCGGTCACTGAGGTCAGGCGGCCGGCGCAGTAGGCGCCCATGGGCAGGCCCATGGCCAAGGGCAGCAGATGCAGGGCGGCGCTGTCGGCTCCGGCCCCGGTGATGCTCTGGAAGCGCAGCGGCATCAGCACAATCAGCGAGATGGCCTGGAAGCTGGTGAAGAAGATCGTGCACCAGCACAGCAGCGCATTGCGGTTGGCGAACAGGTGCATTGGCAGCAGGGGTTCCCGAGCCCGCCGTTCATGCCAGACGAACAGGGCCAGGACGATGACGGCGAGGGCCAGCAGGTCGAGCACCTCGGCACTGCGCCAGGAGTGGCCCTGGCCCACCTGGGTGATGCCCAGCAGCAGGGCGCTGAGGCCGATGATCAGCAGCACGGTGCCGAGGTAGTCGATGATCGGTTTGCGCTGGGGCACCGGCAGCCCGACCAGGGTGCGATGGGCCACCCACCAGGCGCCCAGGCCCAGGGGCAGGTTGATCAGAAACACCCAGCGCCAGGAGAGAAACTCAGTCATGTAGCCGCCCAGTACCGGGCCGGCGACGCTGGCCACCGCGTACATGCTGCTGAAGTAGCCCTGGTAGCGACCGCGCTCCCGGGGCGGGACTATGTCGCCGATGATCGCCTGACTTACCGAGATCATGCCGCCGGCACCGATGCCCTGGAAGATCCGCGCCAGCACCAGTTGCTCCATGTTCTGCGCCAGGCCGCAAAACAGCGAAGCCAGGGTGAACAGGCCCATGCCGAACAGCATCAGCCGTCGCCGGCCATAGAGATCGCCGAGCTTGCCGTAGATCGGCACGGCCACGGTCATCGCCACCATGTAGCCGGAGATGACCCAGGCCAGCAGGCTGACATCCTTGAATTGGGCGGAAATCGCCGGCATGGAGACAGCGACGATGGTCTGGTCCAGGGCGCCGAGAAAGATCGCCAGCATCAGGGCGATCAGCACGCTGCGGATGGCCGGTTTGGTCGGGACGGGTTGTTGGAAATGAGTCACGAAAGAACCTGCGGGCGGTAATTGACCCGGTGCGGCACAGCCGGCGGGGATAGGCGTCAGTGTACTCGATAGGGAGCTATCGGATAGCTCGGCAAGCCAGGTCCCCGGTGATTTTCATGCAGGTTTTTTCAACTCGGGGTATCGCGTCAGACAGTCTCGGCCGCGAGGTTTCGGAAAAGCTTTGTGGTACTTGCTGATGCCGGGTAATGGGACGCATTCTGTATAGTGTTGGCCCTGTGCCGGCCGCCTGAACCTTGACTGTACGAACGTTCGTTGGTGTTTGCGGTGCTTGCATTTTTCCTGGGTGAACCTGTCAACTGATCGGTGCAACCTGGCAGTTACCCCGAGCATTTCGCCCATCGGTGCAAATGTCCCCCCGTTACTCTGAGGCCTGGACTGTAGTGATGAACAAGCCTGCCCTTGCGCCCATTCCCGTGTTCAAACTCTATGGTGAAAGCCTGGGCTGGCCCACCCCGGACCTGCTTCATTGCGAACCCATCAGCCAGCGCAGTCGCGAGCACCATTGGGAAATAAAACCCCATCGACACGCCGACCTCTGCCAGTTGCTGTTTATCAGTCGCGGGCAGGCGCAATTGCAGGTCGAAGGCCAGCACAGGCTGCTGGACGAGCCGCTGGTCCAGGTGTTGCCGCCGCTGTCGGTGCACGGCTTTCGTTTTTCCGAAGACATCGAGGGCTTTGTCGTGACCCTGGCCGCGCCGTTGGTCAGCCATTTGCAAGCTCAACTGGGGCCCTCGGCAACCGCCCTGGCGAAGTCGGGCAGCTATCCGGCCGGGGAGGATGCGCACTACCTGAACGTCCAGTTCGCCGCCCTGCAGAACGAATACCAGGGACAGCAACCTGCCCGGGAAATGCTCATGCATGCGCTGGTGAGCACGATAGTGGTCTGGGTCGGGCGCCGCGCTCTGCAGTGCAGCAGCGCCAGTCAGCGTCCGCAGCGCGCCCGGGAATATTTCAACGGCTTCATCCAGTTGGTCGAGGCCCACTACCGCGAGCATCTGAAGGTCGAGGATCTGGCGCAGAAACTCGGCATCTCGGTGTCGCACCTCAATGGCACCTGTCGTGAGCTGGCCGGGCAACCGGCGCTGCAGATCATCCACCAGCGCCAGTTGCTGGAAGCCAAGCGCCTGCTGACCTACACCGGGATGACCATCTACGAGATCTCCGATGAGCTGGGGTTTTCCGATCCCACCAACTTCACCCGGCTGTTCCGCCGCCGCGAAGGCATCTCGCCCAAGGTGTTCCGTGATCGGCTCAAGGCCGATCAGGCCGGAGACGACCTGGCCCCGCCGCTCACCTGAGGGCGTTCAGGGTGGCGTTGTGGGGGATGCAGCGTTCCAGGTTGCAACTGGCATAGTTGCGCGGCTGCATGCGGGCCTGCTCGACGCGATAGGCCGCGGTACCGTACAGCGCCAGAGTCACGGTGCAGGTCATGAAGATGGCCAGGTACCTTCTTGTCTTGACGTTCATGGCGAAGACCTCTGAAGCAATACCCCCGTGATTTTAGGGGGTACTGTTATCAGCATAGGTCAGTTGCCGGTGCCTGCCAGACCGCTGGCCGGTCTGATTGGCGAGGTATTCAGCCGATCGATTGCATGGCTAAAGCCCCACGTCCCAGAGCGGTTCCTGGGGGAATCTCAAGACCAGGAAGTCCAGCATGCTGCGCAGGGTGGCGGGCATGTGTTTGCGCGAGGCGTAGACCGCGTACATGTTCATCTTGCGCGGTTCGGCATGGGGCAGCAGGCGCACCAGCTCCGCGCGCTTGATGTGCTCCCCGGCCTGATAGCTGGGGAGCATGGCGATACCGGCGCCGGCCATGGTGGCGCGCAGCAGGGTGCTGGCTTCGTTGGCGCTGATGTTGCCCTGTACCGGCACTGACACCTGCTCGCCGTCCTGTTCGAAATGCCACAGGCTCTTGCCGAAGTAGGAGTGGGTCAGGCAGTTGTGCCGGCTCAACTCTTCCACCCGTTGCGGCGCCGGGTGTTCGCGCAGATAGGCCGGGGACGCGCAGATCACCGAGCGGCAGACGGTCAGGCGGCGGGCGATCAGGTTCGGGTCCAGGTCATTGCTGGTGCGAATGGCCAGGTCGATGCGCTCATCCACCAGGTTCACCGTGCGGTCGAGCATCTGCAGGTCGATGCTCACGCCCGGATAGCGTTTGACGTAGTCGGCCATGGCATCGGCCAGTTGCGATTGGCCGAACGAGGTACTGACGCTGATGCGCAGCAGCCCGCGGGGCGCGTCGTCAGGCTCGCCGACCGCCGCCTGCATGTCGTGGGACAGCTCCAGCATCTGTCGGCAGCGGGGCAGGATCTCGCCACCGGCGGCGGTCAGGCTCAGCTTGCGCGTGGTGCGGTGCATCAACCGGGCACCGACCCAGTCTTCCAGTTCCGCCAGATAACGTGAAACCACGGGACGCGACAGGTCCAGGTGGTCGGCGGCAGCCGACTGGCTGCCCAGGTCGACGACGGTGACGAAGACCCGCATTGCTTGGAGACGATCCATGATTTGCCCGCTTTCAGAAACAAACTATGTTCAAGCATCGCATTTTTTGTAACGAGTCTGGCAACTAAGCTTTGTCCACTTCTCACCCAGTCCACTGATGCCGGAGCTGCCTTCATGATCGGATTCACCTCATTCAAACGCCTGCTGCTGGCCACCGCCACCCTGGGTTTCGCCGCCCATGCCGCAGCCGCCGAGCCCAGCCTGAAGCTGGATGTCTACAACCCGGGCGCCAATGCCATCTTCCCGGTGACTTCGGTGCTGGTCAGCGGCAAGAAGGACGCGATCCTGGTGGATGCCCAGTTCGGCAAGTCCCAGGCCCAGCAGCTGGTGGAGAAGATTCGCGCCAGCGGCAAACACCTGACCACCATCTACATCAGCCACGGTGACCCGGACTACTACTTCGGCCTCGACACCCTGACCGCCGCCTTCCCCGACGCCAAGGTCGTGGCTTCGCAGCCGACCGTGGATCACATCAAGGCCACGGTGGACGGCAAGCTGGCGTTCTGGGGCCCGAAAATGGGCGCTGACGTGCCGGCCAAGACCATAGTGCCGGGCGTGCTCAAGGGCCACAGCCTGACCCTGGAAGGGCAGAAACTCGACGTTATCGGCCTGGACGGCAAGCAACCGGACCGCAGCTTTGTCTGGATTCCTTCGATCAAGGCCGTTGTCGGTGGTGTGGTGGTCGCGGAAAACATCCACGTGTGGATGGCCGATACTCAGACTCCGCAATCCCATGCGGACTGGCTGAGCACCCTGAAGACCATCGAGGGCTTGCAGCCCAAGACCGTGATCCCTGGGCACTTCCTGGGTGACAGCGCGCGGACCCTGGCCCCGGTGCACTTCACCGCGGACTACATCAAGGCCTTCGACGAGGAAACCACCAAGGCCAAGGATTCCGCCGAGCTGATCGCGGCCATGAAAAAGCGTTACCCGGACCTGGGCGAAGACAGCTCCCTGGAGCTGAGCGCCAAGGTCGCCAAGGGCGAAATGAAGTGGTGAAACCGGTTTGACCCGCTCCCTTTCGGGAGCGGATGCCTCTGTACTCTCTTAGCCAACTGGAGACACATCATGAGCAACATCGCAATCATTGGCGCCACCGGCCGTGCCGGTAGCCAACTGCTGGAAGAAGCCCTGCGTCGCGGCCATAGCGTCACCGCCATCGCTCGCAACACGGCGAAGATCGGCCAGCGTGCCGGTGTGGTCACCCGCGAAGTGGATGTGGCCGACAGTGCTGCGCTGCAGGCGGCAGTGGCCGGTCACGACGTGGTGATCAGTGCCGCGCATTTTTCCACCATCCCGGCCAGCGCGATCATCGACCCGGTGAAAAAGGCCGGGGTCAAGCGTCTGCTGGTGGTCGGCGGGGCCGGTTCGCTGCTGCTGCCCGGCGGCATCAAGGTCATCGACAGCCCGGGCTTCCCGGAGGAATACAAGGCCGAGGCCAGCGCCGGTGGCGTGTACCTGGACACCTTGCGCAAGGAGCAGGAGCAGGAGCTGGACTGGACCTTCCTCTCGCCGTCGGCGGAATTCGTCGAAGGTGAGCGTACCGGGCACTTCCGCCTGGGCCAGGACGATCTGCTGGTCAGCGCCGAAGGCCGCAGCTGGATCAGCTTTGCCGACTACGCGATTGCCATGCTCGATGAGGTGGAAAAACCGGCTCATCGCCGCCAGCGCTTCACTGTCGGTTACTGATCAACCGCCGATTGCCCCGCTAGCCGCCAGTTGTAGGCGGCTAGCGGAGTATTGCGGCAAAAGCTGGAGGCCCCTCGCGGGCCTTTTTGCTGTCTACCGGCATCAGGTTTTTCTCGTTCAGCGCTGTCGGGCCTGCTCCACCAGCCAGTCCAGCAGTTCCTGCAAGGCCGCCGAAGGGCCCGGGCGCTCCGGGTACACCAGGTAATACGCCTGCCCCGTGGGCACCTTCAATTCAAAGGGCATGACCAGCCGCCCGGCACTCAGGTCGTCGCCAATCAGCGCCCAATCGCCAATCGCCACGCCTGTGCCCTGGGACGCCACCGACATGGCCAGGTCCAGGGTTTCGAAGTGCTGGCCCTTGCCCAGTGTGTCCAGCGGCGTGCCCGCGGCCTTGAGCCAGGTCTGCCAGTCCCGTTGGTCGTGGGATGGGTGCAACAGCAGGTGCTGTTGCAGGTCGGCGGGGCTTTTGAGTGGCACCGCGCCCTCCAGCAGCGGCCGCGAGCAGACCGGGGTCAGCTGTTCATTGAACAGGTGCCGCGAGCCCAGGGTCGGGGGCGGCGGCGCGCCATACATCACCGCCGCGTCAAACGGCTCGCGGCCGAAATCCACCCCGTGGGCAATGGTCGTGGTCAGTTGCACCGGCACCTCGGGGCGTTCCTTCTGCCACTGCAACAAGCGCGGCAGCAGCCAGCGCATCACGCAGGTCGGAGCCTTGAGGCGCAGGTGGCGATTGCGCCCGCCGATCTCGTCCACCGCGCCATTGATCAATTCGAACACCTGCTGCACCCGCGGCAGCCATTCCTGACCCTCGGCCGTCAGGCTCAGGCCGCGAGCCTGACGCTGGAACAGCGGATAACCCAGGTGACTTTCCAGCCCGGCGATCTGCCGGCTCACGGCGCCTTGCGTGATGTGCAACTGCTCGGCGGCGCGGGTGAAGTTGAAGCACTGGGCGGTGACCAGAAAGGTATGCAGGGCGGGCAGGGGAGGCAGGCGTTTCATGGGGAGCCAAGGCATGACGTGGGGACATGGCTAGTATGACTTTTTATCCATTGTTGCGGCTACCGGCGCGCCGTTCCAATAGCCCTCTCCCGGCGCCCGGCAGTAGCGCCCGCCGGGTACCCAATCAATAAGAAGGGCGATGAGATGGCGACGTGCGGTGAAGTGCTGGTCAAGTTACTCGAGGGCTATGGCGTCGAACAGGTGTTCGGCATTCCGGGGGTGCATACGGTCGAGCTGTACCGCGGCCTGGCCCGTTCGCCGATCAATCACGTCACCCCGCGGCACGAACAGGGGGCCGGTTTCATGGCCGATGGCTACGCCCGCACCAGTGGCAAGCCCGGCGTGTGTTTCATCATCACCGGTCCCGGCATGACCAACATCACCACGGCCATGGGCCAGGCCTACGCCGACTCGATCCCCATGCTGGTGATCTCCAGCGTGCAGACCCGCAGCCAGCTGGGTGGCGGGCGCGGCAAGCTGCACGAGTTGCCCAACCAGAGTGCGCTGGTGGGTGGCGTGGCGGCGTTTTCCCATACCCTGATGAGCGCCGATGAGCTGCCGGCGGTGCTGGCCCGGGCCTTTGCCCTGTTCCAGGCCGGGCGTCCCCGGCCGGTGCACATCGAGATTCCCCTGGATGTACTGGTACAACCCGCCGATCACCTGCTGGCCAGCGAGCCGGTGCAGATCGCCCGTGCCGGGGCCGCTCCAGCGGCTGTCGCGCACATGAGCCAGATGCTGGCCAACGCCAAGCGCCCGCTGATACTCGCCGGCGGCGGTGCCATCGAGGCGGCGCAATCCCTGACCCTGCTGGCCGAGTTGCTGCAGGCGCCGGTGGCCTTGACCATCAACGCCAAGGGCCTGCTGCCGTCGGCGCACCCGCTGCTGATCGGCTCCACCCAGTCGCTGGTGGCGACCCGGGCCCTGGTGGCAGAGGCCGACGTGGTGCTGGCCATCGGCACCGAACTGGCGGAAACCGACTACGACGTGACCTTCGCCGGTGGCTTTGAAATTCCCGGCGCCTTGCTGCGCATCGATATCGACCCCGATCAGACCGTGCGCAACTACCCGCCGAAAGTGGCACTGGTGGCCGATGCGCAGATGGCCGCCCAAGCGCTGCTGGCAGAATTGTCCCTACAGCCCTTGAGTACCCGGGACGCCGACTGGGGCTCGGTTCGGGCAGCGGCCCTGCGCAGCGAACTTGAGCGCCTCTGGGATGCTCCGACCCGAGCCCAGACCCGGTTGCTGGAAACCGTGCTCGAGGAGTTGCCGGAGATCGTCGTGGTGGGCGATTCCACCCAGCCGGTGTACAGCGGCAACCTGACCTTCAATCCCGAGCAGCCGCGGCGCTGGTTCAACGCTTCCACCGGCTACGGCACCCTGGGTTATGCCTTGCCGGCGGCGATTGGCGCCTGGCTCGGCGGCGGCGCGCAGCCCAGCCAGCGCCGGCCGGTGGCCTGCCTGATCGGCGACGGAGGCTTGCAGTTCACCCTTGCGGAACTGGCCTGCGCGGTGGAGGCGCGGACCCCGGTCATCGTCCTGCTGTGGAATAACCAGGGCTATGAAGAGATCAAGAAATACATGGTCAACCGCGCCATCGAACCGGTAGGCGTCGACATCTACACTCCGGATTTCATCGCCGTGGCCCAGGGCCTGGGGTGCGCTGCCGAGCGTATCGACACCGCCGAGCAACTGCGTGCCGCGTTGCGCATGGCGGTGGATCGCCAGGGCCCGACCCTGATTGAAATCGACCAGAAGCGCTGGACCCAGGGAGTCTCGGCATGAGCGCGCAAGCGGCGTTGAACGGGCTGTACATCGACGGCCAATGGTCCGCGGGCGACGCGCTGTTGCAGGTCATCAGCCCCGTTACCGAGGCCTCGTTGGCGCAGGTGGCGGGGGGCGGTGCCGAGGCCGTGGATCAGGCCCTGCGGGCTGCCACCAGAAGTTTTGCGCGCTGGTCGCACAGCAGCGGTGCCGAGCGCGCCGTGGTGCTGCGCAGGATTGCCCGTGGCGTGGCCGAGCGCCGTGAGCGCCTGATGCACTTGCAGTCGAGCAACAACGGCAAGCCGCAGTTCGAAGCCGCGATGGACGTGGACGATGTGATTGCCACCTTTGACTATTACGCCGGGCTGGCCGAGGGCCAGGATCAAGCTCAAGACGCCGAGGTGGCGCTGCCCAGCGCCGACTTCGGCGCCCGCTTGCGACGCGAGCCCTGTGGCGTGGTCGGGTTGATCGTGCCGTGGAACTTTCCCATGGTCACCACCGCCTGGAAGCTCGCGCCCGCTCTGGCGGCGGGCTGTTGCGTGGTGCTCAAGCCTTCGGAAGTGACCCCGCTGGCGGAGCTGGAGCTGGCGGCGATCATTGCCGACAGCGGATTGCCCGATGGCGTGTTCAATCTGGTGTGCGGCACCGGCCTGGCGGTGGGCGCACCCTTGGCGGCGGACCCGCGAGTAGCGAAGATCTCGTTCACCGGCAGCAACGCAGTGGGGGTCCAGGTCATGCAGCGGGCGGCAGAAACCGTCAAGGGCGTGAGCCTGGAACTGGGCGGCAAGTCATCGCTGCTGGTGCTGGCCGATGCCGACCTGGACCTGGCGGTAGAGCTGGCCTGTGGCGGCGGCTTCTTCAATGCCGGGCAGATGTGCTCGGCCACCAGCCGGGTGTTGGTCGCCGACGAGCTGGCCGATGATTTCCTCTTGCGGCTCAAGGCCCGGGCCGAGGCTATTCGGGTTGGCGACCCGTGCGACCCGGAGGTGGCCATGGGACCCCTGGTCAATCAGGCGCAATACCGGCGCGTGCTGGCGCACATCGAGCGCGGCTTGAATGTCGGCGCCAGGCTGGTGTGTGGCGGCGGCCGTCCGGCGGGATTGACCCAGGGTTTTTTCATCCAGCCCACGGTGTTCACCGAAGTGTCGCTGGACAGCGCCCTGTGGCGCGAAGAGATCTTCGGCCCGGTGCTGTGTGTGCGCAGTTTCAGCAGTGAACAAGAGGCGGTCGCGCTGGCCAATGACAGCGAGTTTGGCCTAGTGGCCAGTGTGGTGGGGGCGGACCTGGACAATGCCGAACGGGTCGCCAATGCCCTGCAGGCCGGCCTGGTGTGGATCAACGCGCCCCAGGTGATCTTTCCCCAGACTGCCTGGGGCGGCTACAAGCAGAGCAGCATCGGCCGCGAACTGGGCCCCTGGGGCTTGCAAGCCTTCCAGGAGCTCAAACACGTCATCCGCGCCCTGTAGGAGCCGGCTGCCGGCGAACCCGGGTTACCCGCCAACCCGCAGGCGCGCCATGTCCCGCAATGGCGGCGCGCCGAACAGCCGACTGTACTCGCGGCTGAACTGCGACGGGCTTTCATAGCCGACCCGATAACCCGCCGCCGAAGCCTCCAACCCTTCGGCCAGCATCAGGCGCCGGGCTTCCTGCAGGCGCAGCTGTTTCTGGTACTGCAACGGGCTCATGGCGGTCATGGCCTTGAAGCGATGGTGCAGGGTCGAGACGCTCAGGTTGACTTCCCGGGCCAGGTCATCGATGCGCAACGGGTGGACGAAATTGCCGTTGAGCCACTTGATGGCCTGGTTGACCCGGTGGCCCTGGCTGTTGGCGGTGGCAATCTCATACAGGCGGTGGCCCTGGGGACTGCGCAGCAGGCGATAGAGAATCTCCCGGCGCACCAGGGGCGCGAGCATGGCGATGTCTTTCGGGGTGTCCAGCAGGCGGGTCAGGCGCAGCACCGCGTCGAGCATCGCCGGGTCCAGACGTTCCACGTACAGGCCGCGCCCGGTGGGGCGGGTGGGTACGCCCAGGGGGCCGGCGTCGGCGATCAGCGCATTGATTTCGCCGGGGTCGATGTCCAGGCGCAGGGCCAGGATCGGCTCCTGCGGCGAGACGATTGCCACCTTGCCGCTCAGTGGCACGGAAACCGAGACCACCAGGTAATTGAGCGGGTCGTAGTTGTAGCTTTCATCGGCCAGGCGCACTTCCTTGCGGCCCTGGGCCATGATGCATAGCGCCGGTTGTGCCAACACCGAGCCGAAGTGATGGGAGCTGCTGTGGCGCGAGACGAACAGCGAGTCGATGGCGGTGGCGTAGCTGCCGTCTTCGACGGTGTTGCGCGCGATGATCGCGGCCAGTTCCACGCGCTGGCGCTCCATCTCCGGAGCCAGGGGCGGCGGCAGGGTATCCAGTGATGACATGGGGCGCCTCGGGGTGTTTGCAGTCGGCACAGCTTAAATTTGTGCAAGAGTCGCGGGTAGGCGAATCCTGCGTAAAACTTGCCTGATCCTGCTGCTTGCCCGCGCGATAGGCAAAATGCGCCGACGCTCGGGCGCGTCACTTGCTTGAAACACCGGTGTAACGCTTTTGCCCCCTTCCGCCGCCCAAGCGATGCAGGAAGCTGCTTGTCGCAGGATTGGGCAAATCAACAGCAGAAATCGACTAACGCGCGAAAGGGCCCGCCCCGTATCGTTGATCCTGTCGCAGCCCGTCCCTGGCTGCCTCGACAACACCCTGGGAGGGTCGTACATGTCCACGCATATTCCGCTCAGTCACATGGTCTTTGTCCGAGCTCGGGCCGGGCGCTCCAAGGAACTGGGCGCACGCTTGAGCAGCCTGATCGAGCCCTCGCGCCAGGCCAGCGGTTGCCTGCACTTTGCCCTGCAGCATTCGCAGTGCGATGCCGACCTGTGGCTGGTATCAGGCTTCTGGAGCAGCCAGCAGGCGATGACCGCCTATTTCAGCTCTCCGGCCATGGCGATCTTTACCGAGCTGGTGCAGGAGCTGGTGGTCAACAGCCTGGATTTTCATACCTTCAGCACGGTGTCGGCGCTGCAAGCCCATGGCGAATACGCCCAACTGCAGCATGCACCGCTGCACAAGCTGGCCAGTTGAAGGTTTAGAATGGCCGACTTTTCATTGGCCAGGACTTGCAACATGGCACGCAAAGAGTTTGCACACTACGAAGCTGTTTCCGCTGTGGTTCCCGGGGAGGGCGGATACAGCGCCGCCATCGCCGTCAAAGCCCTCGGAGCATCGGGCGCCCCGCGTTTTCACAAGGTCCTGGATCAGCAGAAGTTCAAGACCGCCCATGACGCCGACCAGGCTGCCGCGCAACAACTCGAACAGTTGGCCGACGTCGATCAGGACGGCGAATTGAGCTGGAAAGCCGACTGATTCGCCGCGCTACTTGACCGCCCCCGGGCGGTGCATCTTGAACAATGCTTCCGGCCCCAGCTGGAAGTAATCCGCCGGCCCGCCGCCGCGCAGAATCGGCTCTGCCGCGGCGGTGTCGTAAATCCCGTCCTTGAGCAGCCACTTGGCGATGTGCACGGCGACCACCTCGCCGAGGATCAGCCAGCTTGGCACCAGCTCCTTGTCCGCCCGCTGCAATTGAATGATCTGGGTGACCTTGCACTCGAAGGACACCGGGCTCTCGGCTACCCGCGGCACACTGATGACCTTCGACGCCACGGGCGTCAGGCCGGACAGGGCGAACTCGTCGACCTCGGGGGCAACCGCGGCGCAGCTCTGGTTCATCTGCTCGGCCAGTGGCCGGGTGGCCAGGTTCCAGGCGAATTCACCGGTGGCCTCGATGTTGTTCAGGCTGTCTTTGCGCCCGACGCTGGAGAACCCGATGATCGGCGGAATGTAGTTGAAGGCATTGAAGAAGCTGTAGGGCGCTAGGTTCAGCCGGCCTTGTGCATCCTGGGAGGAGATCCAGCCGATGGGACGCGGGCCGACGATGGCATTGAACGGGTCATGGGGCAGACCATGGCCCAGGGCGGGTTGGTAGAAGTGGATATCGTCGGACATGGCTCAAGGTTCCTGCTGTGGGGCGAGTGAAGGGCGCCATAGTGCAGTGAGCACTGCTCGAATTCCAGCGTTCCAACCCCCGGCTCGGACCGCTGATGGAGGATCTTTGCGCAGCACAAAAGACTAAGCCCGGCCGAAGCCGGGCTGTGATGTCAGGTGAATCGATCAACTGATGGTGGCGGAACCGGTACGGTCGTAGCCATCGGCAGCGAAGGTGGCGGAACCGGTGCGGTCGTAGCCGTCTTCAGCGAGGGTGGCGGAACCGGTGCGGTCGTAACCATCGGCAGCGAAGGTGGCGGAACCGGTGCGGTCGTAGCCGTCTTCAGCGAGGGTGGCGGAACCAGTGCGATCGTAACCATCGGCAGCGAAGGTGGCGGAACCGGTGCGATCGTAGCCGTCTTCAGCGAAGGTGGCGGAACCGGTGCGGTCGTAGCCGTCTTCAGCGAGGGTGGCGGAACCGGTGCGGTCGTAACCATCGGCAGCGAAGGTGGCGGAACCAGTGCGGTCGTAACCATCGGCAGCGAGGGTGGCGGAACCAGTGCGGTCGTAGCCATCGGCTGCGAAGGTGTTGGCAGCCAGTACCGACAGGGTCAGGGCGAGGATCAGTTTGGTTTTCATGGCAGTGTCTCCGGGTTCGTTGAGGTGTTTGCGTTGGGCTTGATGTGAATCCTACTCCGGTAAATTTGATTAAAAAGCGCAAATAAATGCTTATTAAAATCGAATTTATCGATGCGTGTAGGGGCGTCACTCACCGCCGATCAGCGCATTCAGGCCTCACTACAGATACGGACCAAGTCGCAACTTGGATTCAGTAGCAGACTAAGAAATCGGCATTAACTGATCGTTAATGGCTCAGTCCACGGGCAGGAAAGGATTAAAAGAAACCATCAACGGTTTTTTCATTCGGCCCCGACCTATTTTTCACCCCCGAGCCTTCAGCCTTCGCGCAGGTCTGCAATCCACGACAGGCCATTTCGAATGCGACCCTTGGAGCTCCTTGATCAATGAACAAACTTCCCCAGATCACCCTGGCCTTCTGGGTCATGAAAATCTGCGCGACAACCTTGGGGGAAACCGCCGGTGACCTGCTGTCGATGACCCTGAATGTCGGATACGCCATCAGCTCGATGATCCTGATCAGCGTATTCCTGCTGACCCTGATCACCCAGCTGTGGTCCAAGACCTACAACCCGGTGCTGTACTGGATCGTGATTCTCTCCACCAGCACCGCCGGCACCACCATGTCGGACTTCATGGACCGTACCCTGGGCCTGGGCTATGCCAGTGGTTCGCTGATCCTGATCGGGATTCTGCTGGCGATCTTCGCCGCCTGGCGCCTGAGTGGCGATTCGCTGAACGTCAACAAGATCCAGACCTTTCGCGGCGAGCTGTTCTATTGGATGGCGATCCTGTTTTCCAACACCCTGGGCACCGCACTGGGCGATTACCTGGCGGACGATTCGGGGCTGGGCTTTGCCGGCGGGGCGTTGCTGATCGGCTCGACCATTGCCGTGGTGGTCCTGCTCAAGTACTGCACCAGGCTCTCGTCGGTGTTGCTGTTCTGGGTGGCCTTCGTGCTGACCCGGCCGTTCGGCGCGACCCTGGGCGACTTCCTCACCAAGTCCCATGAAAAGGGCGGCCTGGATTTCGGCACCATCGGCTCGTCGGCGGTACTGGCGGGGATTCTGCTGGTGATGATCGTCGGCGCATCCTGGGCGCAGAACCGCTACGCGCGCCAAGGCGCTGCCGAACTGTCCTGATCTGTCCAGCCTTTGTAGGAGCCGGCTTGCCGGCGAAAGCTTCCCCACAAAACGCGAAAAAGCGCCCGGGCCTTGCACCCGGGCGCTGTTGTTTTCAGTCGGTCTCGATCCGTGAATGCTTGCGAGTGTCTTTCATGGTGGCGTAGACCAGCAGCGAACAGGCGATGCAGGCGGTGACGTACCAGTAGTAGCCGGTTTCCATGCCGATGCTCTTGAACCACAGGGCGATGTATTCGGCGGTGCCGCCGAAGATCGACACGGTCAGTGCATAGGGCAGGCCCACGCCCAGGGCGCGGATTTCCGTGGGGAACAGCTCGGCCTTCACGACCGCGTTGATCGAGGTATAGCCGCTGACGATGATCAGCGCCGCCATGATCAGGAAGAACGCGCCCCACCAGGTCTGGATGGTGTGCAGGGTGGTGAGGATCGGCACGGTGAACAGGGTGCCGAGGATGCCGAAGGCGATCAGGATCGGCCGCCGGCCGACCTTGTCCGAGAGCGCACCGATCACCGGCTGCAGGCACATGAACAGGAACAACGTGGCGGCAGAAATGGTGGTGGAGTCGGAGATGCTCATGCCGACGGTGTTCACCAGGTATTTCTGCATGTAGGTGGTGTAGGTGTAGAAGGCCAGGGTGCCGCCCATGGTCAGGCCGACCACGGTCATCAACTCCTTGGGATGACGCAGCAGGGTGCGCATCAGGCTTTCTTTCGGCTTTTCCTTCTTCTTGGTGAAGGACTCGGTTTCTTCCATGCCGCGACGCAGGTACAGCGCTACCACGGCACACAGGGCGCCGATGCCGAACGGAATCCGCCAGCCCCAGGATTGCAGCTCCTCGGTGGTCAGGATGTTCTGCAGCACGATCAGTACCCCCAGGGCGATGAGCTGGCCGGAGATCAGGGTCACGTACTGGAAGCTGGAGAAGAAGCCGCGACGTTCCTTGGTCGCCATCTCGCTGAGGTAGGTGGCCGAGGTGCCGTATTCACCGCCTACCGACAGGCCCTGCATCAGGCGCGCCAGCACCAGCAGGATCGGGGCGCCGACGCCGATGGTTTCGTAACCCGGGGTCAGGGCGATGATCAGCGAGCCGAAGCACATCAGCAGCACCGACGCCATCAACGCGGCCTTGCGGCCTTTGCGGTCGGCGTACAGGCCCATCAGCCAGCCACCGATCGGGCGCATCAGGAAGCCCACGGCGAAGATCGCTGCGGTGTTCAACAGTTGCGCGGTGGTGTCGCCCTTGGGGAAGAAGACCTTGGCGAAGTACAGCGAGAAAGCGGCGTAGACGTACCAGTCGTACCACTCGACCATGTTGCCCACGGAGCCGCTGAAGATCGATTTCAGACGGCTGGCGGTGGTCTTTTCTGTGGCGGGCGCAGCCGCCGACCCAGCAGGCAGGGTATTAGAGATATCCATGACGGATCCTTCTATTCATTGTTTTTGTGGAGCGCGCGCAAGCGCAGCCTGCAGGGGCTGTAGCAGGACCTGTGCCAAGGGTGAAATGCCCGGAATAGAGGGGTTTGATCGGTGGTGATGAGCGGAAATCCGCCTATGGAGGCCTGTCGGGTAGGCGGGAAATTGCCGAAATGAACGTGGCCCCTGGGAGGCGCGTTCGGCAGGCGTGCCGTTTGCGGGTGGGGCTGCACCTGGCTTGTGGGCCTGTTCGCCGGCAAGCCGGCTCCTACAGGCGGGGGTTATTCGTCTTTGAGGAACATTTCCCGGGTCAGGCCGTGACGCTGCATTTTTTCATTCAGGGTCCGGCGTGGCAGTTGCAGTTCGTTGAGTACGGCCTTGATCTCGCCCTTGTGGCGGGTCAGGGCGGCGCGCAGGCATTGGGCCTCGAAAGCTTCCTGCTGCGCGGCCAGGGAGGGGCCGGCTTCGAGGACGTCGGCCTGCGGCTCACCGAGGCCCAGCACCTGACGCTCGGCGGCGTTGGCCAGTTCGCGCACGTTGCCCGGCCAGTCATGGCTGAGCAGGCGACTCAACTGCGGACCGTTCAAGGGCGCGACGCTGCGCCCCAGGCGCTCGGCGGCGGCCCGGGCGAAGTGCTCGTAGAGCTGTGGAATGTCTTCGCGACGCTCGCGCAAGGGCGGCAGGCGCAGTTCGGCCACGGTCAGGCGATAGGCCAGGTCTTCGCGGAAACGTCCGGCTCGGGCTTCCTCTAGCAGGTCGGGCTTGGTGGCGGCGATCACCCGCAGGTCGACCTTGATGCTCTGGTTGGCCCCCAGGCGTTCCAGCTTCTGTTCCTGCAACACCCGCAGCAGCTTGACCTGCTGGGCCAGGGGCATGCTTTCGATCTCGTCGAGAAACAACGTGCCGCCGTCGGCGTATTCCAGCTTGCCGATGCGCTTGCCCTGGGCGCCGGTGAAGGCACCGCTTTCATGGCCGAACAGTTCGGCTTCGAACAGCTGCTCGGGGATCGCCGCGCAGTTCAGGGCCACGAAGGGTTTGCCGGCCCGGGGGCCGAAATCATGCAGGCAACGGGCAACCAGTTCCTTGCCACTGCCGGTTTCGCCGCGGATCAGCACGTTCACCGGCAGGGCGGCCAGGTCCAGCACTTGGCGGCGCAGGGTCTGCAGGGCCCGGGACGCGCCGAGCAAGGTGGCGTCGAGCTTGGCCCGGCTGTCGGCCTGCTGGTGCAGATGGCGGTTCTCCAGCACCAGGCGGCGCTTGTCCAGGGCCCGGCGCAGGCTGCTGAGCAGGGTATCGGGGCTGAAGGGTTTTTCCAGGAAGTCATAGGCGCCGTCGCGCATGGCCTCCACCGCCATGGGTACATCACCGTGGCCGGTGAGCAGGATGATCGGCAGGTCAGGGTCCAGGCGCTGGACCTGGGTCAGCAGTTCCAGGCCACTGATACCGGGCATGCGCACGTCGCTGAGGATCACCCCGGGAAAGTTCTTCGGCAGGTGCGCCAGGCAGTCCTCGCCACGGCTGAACAGCTGGACGCTGAACCCCGAGAGGCTCAGCCACTGCTCGACGGCGCTGCGGATACTGGCTTCGTCATCCACCACCATCACCGAGTTCAGCATTGGATATGGGCCTCCAGGTCGATGGGCAGGCTCAGGGTGAACACGGCGCCCTGATCGCGGTTGGCGGCGCTCAAGCGGCCCCCCAGTTCATGGACGATGGCGTAGGACACCGCCAGGCCCAGGCCCAGGCCATCGCCCACCGGCTTGGTGGTGAAGAACGGGTCGAACACACTCAGCAGGTGTTCTTCGGCGATCCCGCCGCCGTTGTCGGCCACCCGCAGTTGCCACAGCTGGTCCTCGGCTTCGAGGCTGATCTGCAGGTGTTTTTCGGGCTTGTCCTGCATGGCGTCGAGTGCGTTGCGCAGCAGGTTGATCAGCACCTGCTCCAGGCGGATGGCATCGCCGCGTACCCAGGCCGGGCGGGTCAGGTGCAGCTCGACCTGGATGTTTTCGCCGCGCAGCCGGGTTTCCAGCAGATGCAGCGACTGGTCCACCACCGCGTCCAGATCCAGGCGTTCGCGCAGGCCGCTGGGGCTCTTGCGGGCAAAGGTCTTGAGATGACTGGTGAGGGCGGCCATGCGCGTCAGCATGTCGTCCAGGGGCCGCAGGGCCTTGTAGGCTTCATCCACCCGGCCGTGTTCCAGCAGCAGCCGCAGCGTGGCCAGTTGCATGCGCTGGGCGGTCAGGGGCTGGTTGATTTCATGGGCCAGGGCCGCGGACATCTGCCCCAGGGCTGCCAGCTTGGCCGATTGCACCAGGCCTTCCTGGGCGGTGCGCAGGTCCCGGGTGCGTTCTTCCACCAGTTGTTCCAGCTCCTGGCGATTGCGCTGGCGGATTTTCCCCAGGCGCCAGCGCTGGCTCAAGAACAGCAGCAGGAACACCAGGGTCAGCCAGGCGCCGGCGGCGGCGAGGCCGGCGTTGCGGCTTTCCTCGAAGACGCTCGCCGGTTTGCGCAGCAGGTGCAGGGTCCAGCCTTCGGCGCTCAGCGGCAGGGATTCCCACAGGTAATTGGCGACACCGTCGGGGCCGTCGACCCGGGCCAGGCTGCTGTTGGCATCGAACCGTTGCAGGGCCGTGTGTTGCAGCGGGGTCAGGGGTTGCTTGTCGTACTGGCGGGTCAGCCGGATGTCCGCCAGATCGTTTTCGGACAGCGGCTGCAACTGCCGATAGCGCCAGCCGGGCTGGTTGGCGATAAAGATGATGCCTCGCGAGTCGCTGACCAGGAGGGTGTCATTGCCCTGGCTCCATTCGTGTTCCAGCTCGGGAAACTCCAGCTTGACCACCATGGCCCCGAGGAAGTCATCGTTGTCGGCCTTGACCGCGCTGGAGAGGAAATACCCGGGAATCCCGCTGGTCACGCCCACCGCGTAGAAGCGTCCGCTGCCCTGGCTGCGGGTCTGCTTGAAGTAGGGGCGGAAACCGTAGTTGTGGCCCACGTAGCTGCTGGGCAACTGCCAGTTGCTGGCGGCCACCGCCAGGCCTTCATGGTTGAGCAACTCCAGGGTCGAGGAGCGGGCGGCGCCGTTGATCTTTTCCAGCTTGCGGTTCAGCTCATCCTGGGTCTGTGCCGTGACCGGCCCCTGCAGCGCCGCACGCAGTTCCGGGTCCAGGGCCAGCACCGCCGGCAGCGCGCGATAGCGCTCGATCAGGGTGTGCAGGGAGTTGGCGTAGAGTCCCAACTGCTCGTTGGCGCGAGCCGCCTCTTCCACCAGTGCCAGGCGCTCGGCGTGGCGCATGGCCAGGCCGGCGCTGATTACGGTGCCGGCGAGAATCACCAGGATGTAGAACGTCAAGCGTAGAGGGCGAGAGATCTGGGCCATGAGTCGGGGCAGGCTGCAATGGGGGCGGGAACGATAGCATGAGCGCCGGGTGTAACGTTGATCGCCGACAGTGTCGCGAAAGGGCGCGGCATAAAAAAAGCGGCGGGCCGTTGTCTCAACAGCGCCGCCGCTTTGGCCAAACCGGAGAAGGGCTTACTGCACTTCTACCGCCAGGCTGTCACTGATCTTTTTCTGCCAGATGGCAGGACCGGTGATGTGCACCGACTCGCCTTTGCTGTCCACGGCGACAGTGACCGGCATGTCCTTGACCTCGAACTCGTAGATCGCTTCCATGCCCAGTTCGGCAAAGGCCAGGACCTTGGACTTCTTGATCGCCTGGGCCACCAGGTAGGCGGCGCCGCCGACGGCCATCAGGTACACGGCCTTGCTGTCCTTGATCGCCTCGATCGCGGTCGGGCCACGCTCGGACTTGCCGATCATGCCCAGCAGGCCGGTCTGCTCGAGGATCTGCCGGGTGAACTTGTCCATCCGCGTGGCGGTGGTCGGACCGGCCGGGCCCACCACTTCGTCGCCTACCGGATCAACCGGGCCGACGTAGTAGATGAAGCGGCCTTTCAGATCCACCGGCAGGGTTTCGCCCTTGTTCAGCATCTCGACCATGCGCTTGTGCGCAGCGTCGCGGCCGGTGAGCATCTTGCCGTTGAGCAGCACGGTTTCGCCCGGTTTCCAGCTCTGTACTTCTTCCGGGGTCAGGGTGTCGAGGTTGACCCGACGCGCCGACGGACCGGCTTCCCAGACGATTTCCGGGTAGGCGTCCAGAGGCGGTGCCTCCAGTGCGGCCGGGCCCGAACCGTCGAGCACGAAGTGCGCGTGGCGGGTGGCGGCGCAGTTGGGGATCATGCACACCGGCAGGGACGCGGCGTGGGTCGGGTAGTCCATGATCTTCACGTCGAGCACGGTGGTCAGGCCGCCCAGGCCCTGGGCGCCGATGCCCAGCTGGTTGACCTTCTCGAACAGCTCCAGGCGCATTTCTTCGATGCGGTTGGACGGGCCGCGAGCCTTGAGCTCGTGGATGTCGATGGATTCCATCAACACTTCCTTGGCCATCACCGCGGCTTTCTCGGCGGTGCCGCCGATGCCGATGCCCAGCATGCCCGGTGGGCACCAGCCAGCACCCATGGTCGGCACGGTCTTCAGGACCCAGTCGACGATCGAGTCGGACGGGTTGAGCATGGCCATCTTCGATTTGTTCTCGGAGCCGCCGCCCTTGGCCGCCACGTCCACTTCCACGGTGTTGCCCGGGACGATGGAGTAGTGAATGACCGCTGGGGTGTTGTCCTTGGTGTTCTTCCGGGCACCTGCCGGGTCGGCGAGGATGGAGGCGCGCAGGACGTTTTCCGGCAGGTTGTAGGCGCGACGCACGCCTTCGTTGATCATGTCGTCCAGGCTCATGGTGGCGCCGTCCCAGCGCACGTCCATGCCCACGCGAACGAACACGGTGACGATGCCGGTGTCCTGGCAGATCGGCCGGTGGCCGGTGGCGCACATGCGCGAGTTGATCAGGATCTGCGCCATGGAATCACGGGCGGCCGGCGATTCTTCGCGCAGGTAGGCCTCGTGCATCGCCTGGATGAAGTCCACGGGGTGGTAGTAGGAAATGAACTGCAGGGCGTCGGCAACGCTCTGAATCAGGTCGTCTTGCTTGATCACGGTCATGAGTCGCGCTCCTCTAAAAGACGGGAACATTTAATAAGGTGGCTGCAGCGGGGTACATCGGTCGGTTGCAGGCACCTTCGAAGGCACGCCGGACAGACAACTGGCGCGACGCTAAAAAGGCGCGGCAGTATACCGCGCCTGGGGGCCCGGCACACCCGCCAGCCGGGCAAACGAAAGTCGCCTATCGGATGGGCACTGTTCTTGCCTGGATCGGCGGCGAAACCGCAGGACACGGCTTAAAATTTGGATAGTCATTTGCAGGGCGCAGCACTAAAGTGGCAACTGGCCTGCAGGGTAGGACACTCTTTAAGCCTCCTTTCTCACGGTGAATCGACGATTGACCCATAACGCCATCCAGAGCTTGTTGTTCAAGCGCTTCAGCATTGCCGCTGGCACGTACGGACTGATCCTGCTGCTGTTCTGGCTGGCGGTTCTTACGGGGCACTATCGCGCCTCCATCAGCAGTGCACTGTTGGGCAGCGCATTGGTGGTGGCCAGCCAGGGGGTGCTGTACTGGGTCTTCACCAGTGGGCGCAACCTGCGCTTTGCCGACCCCAGCCTGACCGAGGTCCAGGTGGTGTTGGGCATTGCCTGGCAGACCTGGCTGATTGCCCATCTGGATCAGGCCCGCAGCGCTTTCCTGGTGTTCTATATCCTGCCGCTGCTGTTCGGTCTGTTTCATTTGTCCCGGCGTGCCTACCTGCGCTGCGCGGCGCTGATCTTCTTCTGCTTTGCCGGGGTCAATCTGTGGGACGGTTTTCGTTTTGTCCTCGAGGACCCGCAACTGGCGGCGCTGCAAGTCTGTGTGTTGCTGGTGATGCTGGTGTGGATGTGCCTGTACGCCGCCTATGTGCAAGCTTCGCGCTCACGCATGCGGCAGCGGCGTTTTGCCTTGCAGGCCCACCAGGACACGCTGCGGGGAATGATGCGGCAACTGGAGGACTTGGTGGCCACCGACGAACTCACCGGCCTGTTTAACCGCCGGCACTTCCTGCGCAACGCCAGCCGTGAACTGCAGGCCATGGACCAGGAGCAGGTGCATGGGTTGGCGCTGATCGATCTGGATCATTTCAAGCGCATCAACGATCTGCACGGTCATGCGGCGGGGGATCAGGTGTTGCAGGCGTTCGCCGGGGTGGCCAGCGCCTGCCTGCGGGACGGCGATGTACTGGCACGCTACGGCGGTGAGGAGTTCGTGGTCCTGCTGCCCGAGTGTGATGCCGAGCGCCTGACCTCCTGCTGTGAACGGCTGCGCCTGGCCTTCATGGAGGTGCAACTGGTGGGCTTGAATGTGCGTGACCTGAGCCTGTCCGCGGGGATGACCCTGCTGCAGGCCGGCGATGACCTGGACATGGCGCTGCAACGGGCCGACCAGGCGCTGTACCGGGCCAAGCGCGATGGTCGCAATCGTTGCTCGGCGGCCTGGGAAAACCTCGATGCCTGAATTGACCGTCGGTAGCCGGCGCTGGTCGGTGGCGCCGGCCAGCAATCTGCTGGATGCCTTGAACCAGGCCGGTGTGGCGGTGCCCTACAGCTGCCGCGCCGGCAGTTGTCACGCGTGCCTGGTGCAGTGTGTCCAGGGACTGCCCAGCGACAGTCGGCCGGATGCCCTGAGCGATGAGCAGCGCCGTCGCGGCTGGCGCCTGGCCTGTCAGTGCCAGGTGGTGGAGGATCTGCAGGTCGAGACGTTCGATCCGCAGCGCGATGGCCAGCCGGCCAGGGTGATCGGGCTGGACTGGCTGTCTCCCTCGGTCCTGCGTCTGCGCCTGCAACCTGAGCGGCCGTTGCGTTACCGCGCCGGCCAGCATCTGGTGTTGTGGACGGCCACTCAGGTAGCCCGGCCATACTCCCTGGCCAGCCTGCCGGAAGAAGATCGCTTTCTGGAGTTTCACCTGGACTGCCGGCACCCGGGGCAATTCAGCGATGCGGCGCGCCAGCTGCAGGTGGGCGATACCCTCTCGTTGGGCGAGTTGCGCGGTGGCGCCTTGCACTACGACCCGGACTGGCAGCAACGGCCCCTCTGGCTGTTGGCGGCGGGCACCGGGCTGGCGCCACTGTTTGGCATTTTGCGCGAGGCCTTGCGGCAGGATCACCAAGGCCCTATCCGTCTCATTCACCTGGCCCATGACAGTTCCGAGCATTACCTGGCCAAACCCTTGGCTGCGCTGGCGGCGAACCGCCCGCAACTGAGTGTCGAGCTGTGGCAGGGGGCTGAGCTGACGGCGGCTTTGGCGCAACTGCGGCTTGTTTCACGGCAAACCCTGGCCTTACTCTGCGGGCACCCCGACAGCGTCGAAGCCTTTGCCCGGCGTCTGTACCTGGCGGGGTTGCCGCGCAATCAACTGCTGGCCGATGTGTTCCTGCCCCGTGGTTGAGCGCTGACTTTTCCAAAGCGAGATCTCCATGACCGATGCCATCGAGCTGCACCGCGAAGGTGGGCTGCTGACCCTGCGCTTGAACCGCCCCGACAAGAAAAACGCCCTGACTCGTGCCATGTACAGTCGCCTGGCCCAAGCCCTGGCCGAGGCGGACGCCGATCCGCAAATCAATGCCTTGCTGATCTGCGGCAGCAGCGAATGCTTTACCGCCGGCAACGACATCGCCGACTTCCTGGAGCAGCCCCCCAAGGACCTCGACAGCCCGGTGTTCCAGTTCATGCGCAACCTGCTCGATTGCCGCAAGCCGGTGGTGGCTGCGGTCGCGGGGGCGGCGGTGGGCATTGGTACCACCTTGCTGCTGCATTGCGATCTGGTCTATGTCAGTCGTGACGCGCGCTTGCGCATGCCGTTCGTCAACCTTGGGCTGTGTCCGGAGTTCGGTTCGAGCCTTATCCTGCCGCGCCTGCTGGGGCGGGCCAAGGCCGCCGAGTTGCTGCTGCTCGGCGAAGGCTTCAGTGGTGAACAGGCTGCAGCCTGGGGCATTGCCACCGCGGCTTTGGGCGATGGCGCAGCGACCTTGGCCAAGGCCCGGGAAGCGGCCTTGCGTTTCAGTCAGCTGGCGCCCGACGCGGTGCAGGTCAGCAAGCGTCTGATGCGGGCGCCGGACCTTGAGCTATTGCGCCAGGTCATCGAGCAGGAAGGGGTGGAATTCACTCGGCGCCTGCAGTCGCCGGAAGCGATTGCCGCGTTGTCCGGGTTTCTCGCCAAGGCTTGAGGACGGCGACATCTGTTCCCTGCGGAGATGAAAAAGCCCCGGCGTTTTCGGCGCCGGGGCTTTTTGTGCTGCGGGTCGGTACTCAGACCATCGGGTCGCCGACGTGCAGGATCTTCATGCCGTTGGTGCCACCGGTGGTGTGGTAGCTGTCGCCCTTGGTGAGGATCACCCAGTCGCCTTTCTCCACTACGCCGCGCTTGAGCAGCTCATCGATCGCCGCCTGGCTGACCTGCTCGGGCGGCAGGGAGGCCGGGTCGAACGGGATGGTGTAGACGCCCCGGAACATGGCCGCGCGGGCCTGGGTTTCACGGTGCGGGGAGTAGGCGTAGATCGGCACCGAAGAACGGATACGCGACATGATCAACGGGGTGTAGCCACTTTCGGTCAGAGCGATGATCGCCTTGACGCCGGGGAAGTGGTTGGCGGTGTACATGGCGGCCAGGGCGATGCTCTGGTCGCAGCTTTCGAACACCTTGCCCATGCGGTGGCTGGAGGTCTTGCTGGTGGGGTGCTTTTCCGCACCGACACAGATCCGCGCCATGGCCTGCACCGCTTCCAGTGGGTAGGCGCCGGCGGCGCTTTCCGCCGAGAGCATCACCGCATCGGTGTAGTCGAGCACGGCGTTGGCCACGTCGGACACTTCGGCGCGGGTCGGCATCGGGTTCTGGATCATCGACTCCATCATCTGGGTCGCGACGATCACTGCCTTGTTGTGGCGACGGGCGTGAAGAATGATTTTCTTCTGGATGCCCACCAGCTCGGCGTCGCCGATTTCCACGCCCAGGTCGCCACGGGCCACCATCACCGCGTCGCTGGCGTTGATCAGGCCGTCGAGGGTTTCGTCGTCGGCCACGGCTTCGGCGCGTTCGATCTTCGCCACCAGCCAGGCGGTGCCACCGGATTCGTCACGCAGTTTGCGCGCGTATTCCATATCAGCGGCGTCACGTGGGAAGGACACGGCCAGGTAGTCGACCTGCATTTCGGCGGCGAGCTTGATGTCGGCCTTGTCTTTTTCGGTCAGGGCTGGAGCGGTCAGGCCGCCACCACGACGGTTGATGCCTTTGTGGTCGGACAGCGGGCCACCGACGGTCACCACGCAGTGCAGCTCGGTGGCGGTGGCGGTTTCCACGCGCATTACCACGCGGCCATCGTCCAGCAGCAGTTCGTCATTGACGCCGCAATCCTTGACCAGGTCCGGGTAGTCGATGCCGACGATGTCCTGGGTGCCCTCGGTCAGCGGGTGCACGGTGGAGAAGGTGAACTTGTCACCGATCTTCAGTTCAATGCGCTTGTTGGCAAATTTGGCGATACGGATCTTCGGGCCTTGCAGGTCGCCGAGGATGGCCACGAAGCGGCCGTGCTTGGCTGCCAGGTCGCGGACCAGTTGGGCGCGAGCCTTGTGCTCGTCCGGCGTGCCGTGGGAGAAGTTCAGGCGGGCGACATCCAGGCCTGCAAGAATCAACTGTTCGAGAACTTCCGGCGAGTTACTGGCCGGGCCAAGGGTGGCAACGATTTTGGTACGACGAACGGACATGCACGGACTCCTGAGTTCAAGCGCAACGAGAGGCTACTATGCTCCGAAGTTGTAGTCATTGTTCGTTTGCACTACTTAATGCTTTGTTTGTTTAGCGCAACAACCTTGAAGATTTTTGCCGATGAGTCGATACACTGCACAAGACAGGAGATACCCCATGCGATTCGTACTCATTGCTATCCTGGCCGTCAGTGTTGTCGGCTGCACCCGCTGGTCCATGAACCATCATTTGAACAACGCCTATCGCGCCTATGACCGCGGCAATTGCGAGAGCGTGATGCTCGAGTTGAGCCAGGTCGACCGTGACAGCCGTGCGCGGCGCTATATCCAGCCGGAAGTATCGATGCTGCGCGGGCAATGCCTGGAGCGGCAGAAGTTGTTCGTCGATGCAGCGCAGACTTATCAGTTCATCATTACCCAGTACCCCAGCAGCGAGTACGCCTACCGCGCTCGTGCGCGCCTGGACACCTTGCAGCAACTGGGTCACTACCCGGCAAACGGTGCAGCGCAAGTTCGTCGCACTGCGTTGTAAGTCACAGCGCTTCGGGGCAGTGTAATTGCCCCTCGCGCTTGAGCTAACATTTGTACAGGTTGTTCGAACACTGCCCGGTTCCTGCCTGGGCGGTGGCGTTGAAATCCTCCAGACGATTTTCCTCGCACCTCGAATCCGGGCGAACGAGCCGCTCTTGCAGGTCCGTTCCGATGCACTAGTGCGGTCATGCTTAATGGCCTTTCATAGCGATACCCAGCATGTTCACTGAACCGCGGATCGAGCGGCATCAACTGCCGTCCTACTTGAGAGTCTTCAATCGGTTTACCGACAAGCCTGTCGGTTTCCTGGGCAACATCTCCGCAGACGGGCTGATGCTGATCAGCTCGTTGCCGATGCTGATCGGCGCCGCGTTCGAGTTGCGGATCAAAGTCCCCGGCGGTGATGGACAACTGCAGTTCATCGACTTCAGCGCCTGGTGCCTGTGGTGCCGCGAGGACCTGACCCCACACCAGTACGACAGCGGCTTCAGCCTGTTGCGAGCGAACGACGGCTTCGCCGAACTGCAGCAGGCCCTACGGCACTACTTCAGCTTTCACCCCTTGCAGACATCGGCCTGACAGGCCCGATTGCCGCTACAGGCTACCGGCCTTCTTCCAGCTCAGATAACGGCTGACCAGATCCGCGCCAAGCTCTCCAGGGCGAGCGTCGAGCAGGGCGATGCCGTGTGCGCTCAGTCGTTCGTGAAGTTCGGCGCGACCGTTCAGGTAATTCACTGCCGAGCTGTAGAGCAGCGCTTCGGGCAAGGTCTGCACCGGGTTCTGGCGCAGTTGGTCGAGCACTTCCTCGCGCAGGCTGGCCACCAGCACCCGATGCTGGCGACCGATGCGCTTGACCGCGGTCAGCAGTTCCTCATCGTCTTCGTCCCGCAGATTGGTGACCAGCACCACCAGGGCCCGACGCTTCTGCCGTGCCAGCAGCTCGCTGGCGGCGGCCTGGTAGTCGGCGGGACGCTGGCTGGTGTGCAGATCGTAGACGCCGTTGAGCAGCACATTCAGATGGGCCTGCCCCTTGATCGGCGCCACGTAGCGCGAGCGCTCCCCGGCGAAGGCGTACAGGCCTACGGCATCTCCCTGGCGCAGGGCCACGTAACTGAGCAGCAGGCTGGCGTTGAGGGCATGGTCGAAATGCGCCAGTTCGTCGTCCTGGCTGCGCATGCGGCGTCCGCAGTCGAGCATGAAAATGATCTGCTGGTCGCGTTCGTCCTGATACTCCCGGGCGATGGGCGTGCGTTGGCGGGCGGTAGCTTTCCAGTCGATCTGCCGCAGGCTGTCGCCCTCGCGAAACTCCCGCAGCTGATTGAACTCCAGGCCCAGCCCCCGACGTTGCAACTGGCGCACCCCGAGCTGGCTGAGCCAGTTGTCCACCGCCAGCAATTGCGCACCGTACAGGCGCGCGAAGTCCGGATAGACCCGGGTGCTGCCATGCACCTTGAGCAAACGCCTGGCGCTCCACAGGCCCAGAGGGCTGGGCAGCGCCACCTCACACTGGTCGAAGTCGAAATGCCCCCGTTGCAGCGGCCGCACGCTGTAGCCGACCTTGCTGACCTGGCCGGGCTCCAGGCTGACGGATTGCGGCAGATGCTCGAAGCTCAGGCCCTGAGGCGGATGATCGAACAGTTGCACGTGCAGCGCCTGACCGTAGGGATGGCGGATCTCCAACTGCACGTCGCTCCAGCGCCCCAGGGGCAGGCTGCCGGGCAACTGGCGCCGGACCTCGGGCGAGGCCAGGCGCGACAGGCGCAGGGCATCGAGCAGGGCCAGCAGCACCAGCGCCAGCAACAGTCCCCAGGCGATCGAGTCCAGGCGCGGCATGGCCTGGATGCCCAGCGCGCGCATGGCGCCCAGGAGCAGGTCCAGGCCGGTCAGAGTACCCAGCCAGATGAGCAACAGACGGGTCGGTTTCATCGTGCTGTACGGCTCACAAGCGCGGAGCCGGGATCTGTTCGAGCATCTGCTTGAGCACCTGCTCCACCGACAGCCCTTCGATATCCAGCTCCGGGGCGATCCGCACCCGGTGGCGCAGCACGGCCATGGCGCAGCCCTTGATGTCATCCGGAACCACGAATTCGCCGCCACGCAACAAGGCCCGGGCCCGAGCACCGCGGACCAGGGCAATCGAGGCCCGGGGCCCGGCGCCGAGGCTCAGGCCCGGCCAGCTGCGGGTGGCCCGGGCCAGTCGCACGGCATAGTCGAGCACCTGATCGTCCAGAGGCAGGTCACTGGCGATGCGCTGCAGGGCCAGCACGTCCTTGGCCTGGAGCACCGTGCGCAGGGGCTGTACATCGAGCATGTCGGCGCGGGTCGAACGCGCGACCTGGCGGACCATCTCCAGCTCTTCGTCGGCATCCGGGTAGTCCATGCGCAGTTTGAGCATGAAACGGTCCAGCTCGGCTTCCGGCAGTGGGTAGGTACCTTCCTGTTCGATGGGGTTCTGGGTGGCCAGGACCATGAACGGCTGGGCAATGGGCAGGGCTCGGCCTTCCAGGGTGACCTGGCGTTCCTGCATGGCTTCCAGCAGGGCGGCCTGGGTCTTGGCCGGGGCGCGGTTGATCTCGTCCGCCAGCAGCAGGTTGGTGAACAGCGGCCCCTTGCGCAGCTTGAACTGTTCGCTCTGCAGGTCGTACACCGCGTGGCCGGTGACATCGCTGGGCATCAGGTCCGGGGTGAACTGGATCCGCGCGAAGTCACCGCCGAAACAACGGGCCAGGGCCCGCACCAGCAGGGTCTTGCCGAGGCCAGGAACACCTTCGAGCAACACGTGGCCGCCGGCGATCAGGGCGGTCAGCACGTCATCGATCACCGCTGTCTGGCCAATCAGCACTTTCTGCAGTTCTTGGCGTACGGCCTGGGCCAGCTGGCTGGCGCGCTGGCGCTGCTGGACGGCATGCTCCTGGGGCGGTGGAGCCTCGGAGGTGTCTTGGGATTCGACGGGTTGTTCGCTCATAGGGCATTCCTGAGTGTTTGCAGGTGGGCGACCTGGTGGCTGAAATCAGCGCTGGAAAGGCGCTGCCCGGACAAGGGTTGCAGGGCCTGTTGCACCGTGCTGACAGGCTGTCGGCTGAGCAGGGCGAGGACCTCCCACTGGGCTTCAGTGGGCAATTGCTCGAAGCCCGGATGGCGGCGGCGCGCCCGACGCCGGATATCCAGGTGCAGCGCCTGCAGCAATGGCGCCTGGCCGCCATGGCGCAGGAGAAAGTCGGCGCTGGCCCGCAGGTGTTCGCGCAGTTGACGCCGGGCCTTGGGAGCCGGTGCCTGCAACGGACCCTGGCGGCTGCCGGCCTGCCACAGCCACAGGCCGATCAACAGTGCCAGGGCTACCAGCGCCTGGGGAAAATAGCGCCAGAGCAATTGCCACAGGCTCGGGTGGTCGGTGTTGAACAGCAGGGTCACCGCCGTATCGGTATTCAGGTACCACAGCAGCCAGGCGTTGTCGTACAGACCGATACTCGGGGTTTTCCAGATGTCGGCATCGGTCAGTACGGTGACCGAGCCCTGGCCATAATCGAGCTGGACCATGTGGGTGGCCGTGGCGCTGTTGGCCCAGGACTGGGCCAGGTTGTCCGGGTCGGACAGATCAAAGGCGGTATCGAAGCCGACGTAGGCCGGGGCCTGTTCGTCTTCCAGGTAGATCTTGGTCAGCTTCGGAAAGGCCTCGTCGGCATCCTGTTGTACCGGCGGCTCCTGATCCTCGCTGAGCTGCTGATGGATCTGCACCCGGTCCAGCAGCAAATCGCCGCTTTGCTCGGTGTCTTCGTCCCACAGGGCTTCGGCGACAAAGATCAGCCGGCCGCCGGCACGGGCCCAGTCCAGCACCTGATCGACCTGGCGCGGACTCATGTTGGAACGCTCGCCGAGCAGCAACAGGCTGTTGCCGACCGGCTTGAGGCTGGCCAGTACTTCCAGGCTGTTGGCATGGTCGACCTTGAGGCCGCGCTCGCGCAAAAACATCTCGGCAGCCAGATAGGGATTGGCCCGGGCCTCGGGAGACGGGCCGTGATCGACCAGTTCCTGATAGGGCGTGGCGTGGTGGTACAGGGAGTAGCCGGCAGCGCCCAGTACCAGGATCAGCAACAGCGCCAGGCCGCCCCACAGGTAGCGTTTCATGCGCAGGCTCCCGGACCGAACAGGCTGCGCCAGCCATCACACAGTTGTGCTTGCAGGTCGGCGCCGGGCACGCGATGACCGTAGGCCATGTTCTGCCAGTGGGTGGTCAATTCGCGGCTGAAGGCTTCCAGGGACGGTTGCTGCAGCGCCTTGATCCGTTCCAGCACCTGACCTTCGGTGTCGGCCACGCTCAGAGGCAGTTGAAAGTCCTCCAGCAAGCGGCAGAGCAAGGCCCGATACAACAGACCCAGTGCTTCCCGAGGCTGGCTGGCCCACAGTTCCTGGGCGTGGGCGGCGACATCGGCGGGCAGGGATTGGCTGCTGACGTCCAGGCCGAACAGTTGCTGGGGGATCGCCGCCGGGCGTTTTTTGCGCGGCAGCGGACGGCGGCTGACAAAGGCCCGCAGCCAGTCGCGGTAGCGCCACAGCAACCAGCCCAGAGCACTGAGCAGCAAGCCCCAGAGGAGGATTTCCAGGCCCTTGGCGAAGTTGCCGAAGCGATTCTGGTCGAGGTTGTCCAGCAGACTCTTGAGCCAGCCCGGAGGCTTGCCCTTGGCGTCCTTTTTCGCGGTCTGCTCTTCGCCGAAGCGGTAGCGGGTGACCGATTCCTGATTCTTGAACGGCGGTTTATCCAGGATGCCCTGGATGCTGTCCTTCGCCGCCTTGCTGGTCAGGGGTTGCTGCAACAACCGGGGCGCTTCGGGGCCGGCCACGGAACTGTTGGGGTTGGCCGCCCACGGCGCCTGGCCCGGCATCGCCAGCAGCAGGCCGCTCACCAGCAGCAGCGCCGCCACGCCGCTCAGGCGCTGACGCAGGCGGCGAAACACCAGCTCGATGTCCCAGGCCTCGAGCTCGGTGCGGCGATTGAGGTACAGGCTGAAGCCGCAGGCCACGTAGATCGGCTCCCAGATCACCAGCACCAGGGCGTAGAAGGCGTTAGTCAGGTGTTCCAGCCACAGCCAGTCCTGCTGGGCGGCGACGACCAGGCTCTGCCAGTTCCAGTCCAGCTCGACCTGTTGTGGCAACAGCAGGTAGAACAGCACCAGCAGGCCGATCCACAAGGCGCCCTCCAGGTGCATGCCGATCAGCGTCAGCCAGCGCGCAGCCCCGGCGTTGCGTTGCAACAGCACGCCCAGGCGCTGCTGCCGGGCCTCGCCGCCGAGGCCTTCCAGTTGTACCACCGGCAGGACGAAGCTGCGGCTCAGGCTGAAGCGGCGCCAGGTCAGGCTGGCCAGCAATTGCGATTTGAGCAGGCGCGGCCACTGGCGCAGGGCCTGGCCGAGGCTCGGGGTTTCACCGAACAAAGCCTTGGACAGGATAAATAGCGGCAAGGGCTCGAAGGCTGGCTTGAGCCACCAGAACAACAGCACCGCCAGGGAGGGCGACTGCCACAGCAGCAGGCTCAGCAGGGCGAACACCGGCAGGCTGACGATGGCCCAGCTGGTCATCAGCAAGCGCCGGTGGCGCTGGCTCAGGAGCACGCCCAGGTCCATGGCTTCCCAGGTCGTGCGGGGGCGGATCACCACACTGGCATCACTCAGGCGCATGGGGTGCTCGTCCGGCCAGGGTCAGGTACGCCAGCATCAGGCCCCACAGGCCGGCGCCGACGCTGTATTTGATCCAGGCCGCGGGCCAGGTCATGGAGGACCAGTAGGCTTCTATAAAGGCAGCGATCAGCAGAAACACAATCACCCCGTAGATCAGTTGCACGCTGATCCGCGCGGCCTGCAACAGCGCGTCGCCGCGCCTCAGGCGCCCGGGGGCGATCAGCGCCCAGCCCAGCTTCAGCCCGGCCGCACCGGACAGGGCAATGGCGCTCAGTTCGAAGGCACCATGGCCGATGACGAAGGGCCAGAAGGTCTGGCCGAAGCCGATCTGGGTCAGGTGGCCGGCGATGGCGCCGATCATCAGGCCGTTGAACAACAGGAAGAACACACTGCCCAGGCCAAACAGCAGACCGCTGGCGAAGGTCTGAAAGGCGATGCCGATGTTGTGCATGATGTAGTAGCCGAACATCACCCAGTCTTCGCTGGAGGCGCGCTCGGCGACCCGTCCCAGGCGTGCGCCGCTGGGGTCGTACATGCTCTGCATTTCCGATACCTGCTGCGCGCTCACCAGGCTGTAGACCAGTTCGGGGTAGAGGTACACCAACAGGCCGATACCCAGCAGGCTGCCGAAGAACAGCAGGCTGGCGATCAGAACCAGGCGCCATTCCTGGCGCACCAGGCGTGGAAAGCCGGCCAGTATGAAACCCAGGACATTGGCGCTGATGGCGGTGCGCTGCCGGTACAGTTGCTGGTGGCCGCGCAACGCCAGTTGCTGCAATGGATCGATCAGGTAACTGCTGTAGCCGCGTTCCTGGGCCAGGGCCAGGTGCTGGCACAGGCGGCGGTAGTCCTGGACGAAGGTCTGGCAGTCTTCGCCCCGGGTGCGACCCCGCTCAAGCTGCTCGAGCAGTTGCTCGAACTGCTGCCATTGCGCCTGGTGGCGGCTTTCGAAAAGGCTCTGTTTCATGTGGATCCCAGAAAGCCGCGGGCTATGCCATTAAGTTCGGCTGTCGCCTGGGCTGCGGGCAGGTGCAGCGGTTGCGCGAGGATGCCTGCCAGTTCCCGGGTTCGTTCGGCGGACAGCTGGCCCTGGCGTTCGGCAAAGCCGAGGATCGCCCGCTGTTCATTCAGGCTCAGGGCGAAGGGCGCGGAGCGGGGCGTGGCGTCGGGCAGTTGCGGTCGGCTCAGGGATTGCTCGCGGTAGATCACCAGGGTGCCGGCGGCCAGGTCGCCGAGGCGCTTGAAGGTTGGATGCTGCAGGCAACTGATGGCGCCGAGGAAGTAGCCGAACGGCAACATGTCGGCAAAGCGCAGCAGGTTGCGGGTCAGGGAGGCGCTCCAGCCAATGGGCGTGCCATCGTCCTGAACCACGCGCAGTCCCATCAGCTGCTTGCCGGGCGAGCGGCCCTGGTTCAGCACCTCGAACAGCACCATGTACCACCAGCTGATCAGGAACAGCAGGATCGAGCCGAGGCCGATGCCGATCTCGCCGAAAAAGCCCAGCACGATGAACAGCAGGCCCAACACCAGCCCGCGAATGCCCAGGTCGAGGGCAAACGCCAGGGTACGCACCAGCAACCCCGCCGGTCGCAGCGGCAGATCGATACCCTCGGGGGTTTCGACCTGATACCGCGTATCCAGTGGCGGGTGCAGCGATGCGTTCCTTGGCGTTGCTGTCGTCTCAAGCATGGGCAACTTAGAGGCTTGGCCTGGTAGAGAAAAATCCAGCGCAGATGCTAGCAGTGTCCGAGGGGCAAACGACATCATTAACTACGATTTCAGCACGCTGCTCTGCTCGCCGCCCGTTCACGCGGCTGGCCCTGGTGACGCTTGAGCGCCTAGACTGCGGCGGTCTTTCAGTTCAGGAACAGGCCGTGACTTCCCTCTTTTGGTACGACTACGAAACCACCGGCATCAATCCGCGCTGCGATCGCCCGTTGCAAGTGGCCGGTATTCGCACCGACCTGGCGCTCAACGAGATCGACGAGCCGGTCAACCTCTATTGCCAGCCCAGCGACGACATCCTGCCGCACCCGGCGGCCTGCATGATCACCGGCATCACCCCCGGTCGCCTGGCGGCCCAGGGCTTGAGCGAGGCGGACTTCATGACCCGGGTGCACGCCCAGTTGGCGCGCCCGGGCACCTGTGGCGTGGGCTACAACACCCTGCGCTTTGACGATGAGGTGACCCGCTACAGCCTGTATCGCAATTTCTTCGATCCCTATGCCCGCGAGTGGCAGGGCGGCAACAGTCGCTGGGATCTGATCGATGTGGTGCGCACCGCCTATGCCTTGCGTCCCGAAGGCATCGTCTGGCCCGAGGAGCAAGGGCAGGTGACCCTCAGGCTGGAACGGCTGACCGCGGCCAACGGCATCGATCATGGCCAGGCCCACGATGCGCTGTCCGATGTTCGAGCGACCATAGCCCTGGCGCGATTGATTCGTGACCGGCAACCCAAGCTCTATGACTGGCTGTTCCAGCTGCGCAGCAAACAGCGGGTGATGGATCAGATTCGCCTGTTGCAGCCTCTGGTGCATATTTCCGGGCGCTTTTCCGCTGCGCGCCACTACCTCGGCGTGGTGTTGCCCCTGGCCTGGCATCCGCGCAATCGCAATGCGCTGATTGTCTGTGACTTGCATCTGGATCCTCAGGGATTGCTGGACCTGGACGCTGAAACCTTGCGCCAGCGTTTATATACCCGGCGTGATGATCTGGCGGACGGCGAGTTGCCGGTGCCGTTGAAACTCATCCATATCAATCGCTGCCCGGTAGTGGCGCCCTTGAATGTCTTGCGGGGCGAGGATCAACAGCGATTGCACTTGGATATGGAGCAGTACCAGCGCCGGGCCGGGCTTTTGACGGAAACTCAGGAAGTTTGGCGGGATAAACTTTCGCTGATTTATGCTCCCGATGAGTTCGCGGCCAGCGAGGATCCGGAGCAACAGTTGTACGACGGCTTTATTGGCGATCGCGACCGGCGATTGTGTGAGCAAGTACGTGAAGCCGATCCGCTGCATTTGGCTCGGCAACAGTGGCCCTTTGATGATGAGCGCTTGCCGGAATTGCTCTTTCGCTACCGCGCTCGCAACTTTCCGGAAACATTGGATGAAGCCGAGCAAGAGCGTTGGCGGGCATTTTGCCGCCAGCGTTTGCTAGAGCCGAAACTCGGCGCGCCCAATACCCTGGAAAGTTTTGCCCAGGGGCTTGAACAATCGTTGTTAAGTGCAGATCCCCGGCAACGTCAGGTGCTGGATGAATGGCAGGCCCATGTTCAGGACCTGAGCGGGCGCCTGGCTCTTTGAGAGCGGAGCCAGCCCCTTGGGCATTAAGCCCGGACATAAAAAAACGCCAGCATGCTGGCGTTTTTTCATTGCGGCGGTAAGGCCCGGGCGCTCACTGGCGAGACTTAGCCCAGCAGGGTTGCCCAGCCTTCGACCACGTCGCCGCCCCACTTGGCTTTCCACTCTTTCAGAGTCTTGTGGTTGCCGCCTTTGGTTTCGATGACTTCACCGTTGTGCGGGTTCTTGTACTGTTTAACTTTGCGGGCACGCTTGGTGCCAGTGGTTTTTACAGCAGCGCGAGGCGCTTTAACTTTCGACTCCGGATCCAGCAGGGCAATGATGTCGCGCAGGGACTTGGAGTACTCGCCCATCAGGCTGCGCAGTTTGCCTTCGAATTCCAGTTCGGTTTTCAGTTTGTCGTCCTGGGACAGGTTCTTCAAACGTGCTTGCAGTTCTTTAATGGCTTCTTCTGTAGCACGGTATTCGTTGATCAGGGACATGAGGACTACCTTATTGAGCGCTGAGTGACTGGGTGACAGTGTCGCAATAATAGTCAGGGAGTTTGTGCAAGTAAACATAATAACGCTGCTTTATTCGTCGCTCTTAGTGTGTTTAGGCGCAAAAGTCATTTCGCTATTTAATAGATCGAAGGACTCGATTGCGCTATACGAAAATTAGTTTGGCGCTATTGGCAAGTGTCTGCGGCAGTGCTTGCAGTGGTGCTCGATAAGACTCAATCAGGGCGCTGTTGCCAATCTAATCCGGGCTTGCGGCGCAATGAATACTGCAGTTTTGTCGCGTAATGGCTAGAATGGCGGCCTTTGCGAAGTTCTGGAGTTTTCCCCTCATGCGCACCTTTCGGTTGGTGATTTCTTGCCCTGACCGCGTTGGCATCGTTGCCAAAGTCAGTAACTTTCTGGCCTCCCATAACGGTTGGATCACCGAAGCGAGCCACCACTCGGACAATCTCAGTGGCTGGTTCTTCATGCGTCACGAGATTCGTGCCGACTCCCTGCCTTTTGGCCTGGAGGCTTTTCGCCAGGCCTTTGCGCCGATCGCCGAAGAGTTCTCGATGGACTGGCGCATCACCGATACCGCCGAGAAAAAGCGCGTCGTGCTGATGGCCAGCCGCGAGTCCCATTGCCTGGCGGATCTGTTGCACCGCTGGCACAGCGATGAGCTCGATTGCGAAATCGCCTGTGTGATCTCCAACCACGACGACCTGCGCAGCATGGTCGAGTGGCATGGCATTCCTTACTACCATGTGCCGGTCAATCCTCAGGACAAGGAGCCGGCGTTTGCCGAGGTGTCGCGTCTGGTCAAGCAGCACGATGCCGAGGTGGTGGTGCTGGCGCGCTACATGCAGATCCTGCCGCCTGAGCTGTGCCGCGAATATGCGCACAAGGTGATCAACATCCACCACAGCTTCCTGCCGTCCTTCGTCGGCGCCAAGCCTTACCACCAGGCGTCCCTGCGTGGGGTGAAGCTGATTGGCGCCACTTGCCACTACGTCACCGAAGAGCTGGACGCCGGTCCGATCATCGAGCAGGACGTGGTGCGGGTCAGCCACAGCGACAGCATCGAGGACATGGTGCGTTTCGGTCGTGATGTGGAGAAGATGGTCCTGGCCCGCGGCCTGCGCTACCACCTGGAAGACCGGGTGCTGGTGCACGGCAACAAGACCGTGGTGTTCTGATCGAAAAAAAACCAGGAGCCGGGTTCAAGCTCCCGGTCCTGGTTGTTCACATCGAGAGCTCAGCCCGATGACCGATCCACTGGATAAAGCCACTTCCAAGGCCCCCGCCACCCTCGGCGAGGGCTGCCTGAGCCGTTATGACCCGGATGAGCTGGATGCTGAAGACGGCACCGAGTTTCCCGGTGCCGCCCAATTGTGGGAGCAGTTGCAGCAGGAGCCCTCGCTACCTGCGTCCGTAGGCGTCGATTTGCCGGTGAAAGGGCCCTGAGGCCCTTCGTCAAATCCTGAAGCTGCCTACCAGGTGCTTCAAGCGCGCCGATTGCTGTTCCAGATCCGAGCAGGCCCGCAGGGTCGCCTGCAGGTTTTCAACGCCTTCCTGATTCAGCGTGTTGATTTCGGTGATGTCCATGTTGATGGATTCGACCACCGAGGTCTGTTCTTCCGTGGCGGTGGCCACCGACTGGTTCATGCCGTCGATCTCGCCAATGCGCTGGGTCACGCTGCTCAGCCGCTCCCCGGCCTGGTTGGCGATCTCCACGCTGTCCTGGCTGTGGCGCTGACTGTTGCTCATGGTGCTGACCGATTCCCGGGCGCCCACTTGCAACTCCTCGATCATGGTTTGCACTTGCTGGGCCGATTCTTGGGTGCGGTGCGCCAGGTTGCGTACTTCATCGGCCACTACGGCGAATCCACGGCCGGCCTCGCCGGCACGGGCCGCTTCGATGGCAGCGTTGAGCGCCAGCAGGTTGGTCTGCTGGGAAATGCTGGTGATGACTTCGAGAATCTGCCCGATGTTCACAGTCTTGCTGTTGAGGGTTTCGATGTTGCTGCTGGAGGCACTGATCATCTCCGACAGCTGGTTCATCGCCTGGATGCTGCGATCCACCACTTGCTGGCCGTCTTCGGCCAGGTTGCGAGCGTCGCTGGCCTGTTGTGAGGCCTGGGCGGCATTGCGGGCGATTTCCTGGGCCGCGGCCCCCAGTTGATTGATGGCGGCGGCGACGCTGTTGGTGCGGCTGGCCTGTTCATCGGAATTGAGCATCGACGAATTGGAGGCGCTGACCACCCGCAGGGCCACTTCGTTGACGTGCTCGGTGGCCGAGGAGACCTCGCGGATCGAACCGTGGATGCGTTCGACGAAACGGTTGAAGGCAGTGCCGAGAATGCCGAATTCGTCCTGGTTGTGGATCTTCAGGCGGCGGGTCAGGTCGCCTTCGCCGTCGGCGATGTCCTGCATCGCCCGGGTCATCACATGCAAGGGCTGCATCAGCAGGCGGATCAGCAGGCCCAGCAGGGCAATGGTCAGGGCCACGGCGGTCAGGGTGGCGATCAGGGCCGAGGTGCGGAACTCGCTGAGCATGGCGAATGCCTTGTCCTTGTCCACCGACAGACCGATGTACCAGTTCACCGAAGACAGGCCCTTGATCGGGGTGAAGGTGACGATGCGGGTTTTGCCGTCGACGCTGATCTCGCTGAGTTCATTGCTGATGCGCGGGGTGTCCTGGGGATAGACGTCCTTGAGCGTCTTCATCACCAGGTTCTTGTCCGGGTGCACCAGGATCTTGCCGTCGGCGCTGATCAGGAACGCATAGCCCATGCCGTCGAAGTCCAGAGCGTTGATGCTGTCGGCAATGACTTGCAGGCTCAGGTCGCCGCCGACCACGCCTATGCGCTGGCCAGCCTTGATTACGCTGTCGACGATGGAAATGACCAGCTGGCCGGAAGCCAGGTCGATATAGGGTTCGGTCAGGGCCGAGCCGTTGCTGCTCTCGGCGCTCTTGTACCAGGGACGCGCGCGCGGGTCGTAGCCGTCCGGCATCTTGCTGTCCGGGCGGATGATGAAGGTGCCGTCCTTGTTGCCCAGGTAAGCCCCCATGAAGGTCGAGCTCACCGACTTCTGTTCCAGCAGGTTGCTGACATTGGTCGGATCGGGGTTGAGGGCCACCGACTGGGAGATGTTTTCGATCAGCAAGGCGCGGCCGGCAAGCCAGGTCTGAATATTTTTTGCCGTGACGTCGCCCATTTCCTGAAGATAGTTGTCCAGATTATTGCGAATGGCGTTGCGTTGCAGGTAATCGTTGTAGAGCGTGAATAGTGCAAAGGCAGCTATGACGATCAGCGAGGCGGCAAGCAGGATCTTGTGGCTGAAGCGCAGATTTTTGTTCATGGCTTGGGGAGTCCGCTAAGGTCTTTGAGTCCAGGGCATCGGGTTGGAAAAGCGCGTGAAAAGGGCGGTGTAGTAAGTAAGCTGATATCTCCGTCTATCCCAAAGGAATTACCTGACCTTTATTTCAGATACTTCTGATCCATCATTTTTCATATCGACCGTTTAAGGCCAAAGATTAACCTGAGGTGACAAAATGCCTGACTCTTTGCAACTGATTATCGGTGCCGATCTCGGTGGCCAGCCGGTCGCCCAGGCCATGCGCCTGGCCAACCGCCACGGGCTGGTGGCCGGCGCTACCGGTACCGGCAAGACCGTGACCCTGCAGCGCCTGGCAGAAGCGTTCAGTGACGCCGGGGTCGCGGTGTTCGCTGCGGATATCAAGGGCGACCTGTGCGGGCTGGGCGCCGCGGGGGATCCCCAAGGCAAGGTCGCCGCGCGAATTGCCGAGATGCCGTGGCTCAAGCATCGGCCTCAGGCTTATCCAGTAACGCTGTGGGATATCCAGGGGCAATCCGGTCATCCCCTGCGTACCACGTTGAGCGAAATGGGGCCGCTGTTGCTGGGAAGCTTGCTGGAACTGACCGACAGCCAGCAGTCGGCGCTGTATGCGGCATTCAAGGTGGCCGACCGTGAGGGGCTGTTGCTGCTGGACCTGAAGGATCTGAAGGCGCTGCTCAATCACCTCAGGGACAATCCGCAGTTGTTGGGAGACGATGCCGCGCTGATGACCAGCGGCTCCAGCCAGGCGTTGTTACGGCGTTTGGCAATCTTGGAGCAGCAGGGCGCAGAGGCGTTGTTCGGCGAGCCGGCGCTGCAACTCAATGACATCCTGCAACCGGCTGCCGATGGTCGCGGGCGCATTCACCTGCTGGATGCCAGTCGTCTGGTGCATGAAGCACCGAAGGTCTATGCCACCTTCCTTTTATGGCTGCTGGCCGAACTGTTCGAGCAACTGCCGGAGCGCGGGGATGGGGAAAAACCTCTGCTTGCGCTGTTTTTTGACGAGGCACACTTGTTGTTTTCCGGTACACCCAAGGCGCTGCAGGACCGCCTGGAGCAGGTGGTGCGGCTGATTCGTTCCAAAGGCGTGGGGGTGTATTTCGTGACTCAGTCGCCCGGGGATTTGCCGGACGATGTGCTGGCGCAGTTGGGCCTGCGGATTCAACACGGCTTGCGGGCCTTCACCGCCAAGGAGCAGAAGTCGTTGCGTGCGGTGGCCGATGGTTTTCGTCCCAATCCGGCGTTTGACGCGCTGTCGGTGCTGACCGAGCTGGGCATCGGCGAGGCGTTGGTGGGCACCCTGCAGGACAAGGGAACTCCGGAAGTGGTCCAGCGTGTGCTGGTGGCGCCGCCGCAATCACGGATCGGGCCGCTGACCGCCGACGAGCGCCAGGCCTTGATTGCCAGCTCGCCGCTGCAGGGGCGTTATGACCAGCCGATCGATCGTGAGTCGGCTTATGAAGTGCTCATGGGGCGCAAGAATCTGGCGCCCGAGGAGTCCGCAACGGCAGACAAGCCGGGAGAGCAGGAGCCGAGTCTGGCGGATCGCGCTGGTGAGTTTCTCGGCACCGCGGCCGGGCAGGCCTTGAAGTCGGCCATGCGTCAGGCGGCCAATCAGTTGGGGCGGCAATTGGTCAGGGGGCTGATGGGCTCGTTGCTGGGCGGCAGCAAGCGGCGCTGAGGCCTGGCGTCCGGGTCAGCCGCGTGGCTTGGCGTGGCTTGGCGTGGCTGGCCAGGCGCTCCAGGGCGGCGCGCAGGTTGGGATCGCTTATGCCTTCGGCGGTGGCTTGGATGGTTTCGGCGGCATTGTTCGACAGATCCATGGTGTGCCCCACCGCGCCCTGTTGGACTGTGGGCGGCTGAACCTTGAACAGAATGCGCGTCAGGTTGCTGAACTCGTTGAAGGCCTGCAACTGGCGCTGCAGGCGCTTTTGTTGATAGCGCAGGCGCGTGGCCCAGTGACCGTCGGTGACGATCAGCAACAGGCTGCCGTCGCGCCATGAGGCGACATGGCAGTGTTCGCGAGCCGCCGGTTGCAACTGGCTCTCCAGCAGGCGCTGCAGGTGCGCCAAGCGCTGAGCGTGGCCGAGTATGGCTTTCAGAGGCTTGGCTTCGCGAAGAAGAACGGCGGGCGCGCGTGCCGTAAGGGGGCGAAATGCCATGATCAGACACCTGAAGTTACAGAGGCGCCATGGTAGCAGAAACCGCCCGGGCCGCCGGGCTCATCGCTTTTTCGTACTCTGACGACTTTCTCGCCCTTTGCTGATCGTAATCATTAACTTCAGGGGGGAATGGGCTTGAAGTTCGGCAAAAAGCCCTTATTTTAGGTGAGCCCCGTCACAGCGCTGTGCCAGCATCGTGGAATAACGCCACTTTCCTCACCATCGTTTCCGGGTAGAATGCTCGTTCGCATGCGGCCATGAGGGCTGCTCGGGCGACTCACGGGGCCGCCCTCCAACCCTATGTGTGGAAGATCCTGCCGATATGTTTGCGCCTTTGTTAAAGAAACTTTTTGGAAGCAAGAACGAGCGTGAAGTCAAACGCATGCTCAAGACGGTACAGATCGTCAATGCCTTCGAAGAGCAAATGGTGGCCCTTTCGGACGATCAATTGCGTGCCAAGACCGCCGAGTTCAAGGCTCGTATCGCCAAGGGTGAAACCCTCGACAAACTGCTTCCCGAAGCCTTCGCGGTCGCCCGTGAAGCCGGCAAGCGCGTCATGGGAATGCGTCACTTCGACGTGCAGTTGATCGGTGGCATGACCTTGCATGAAGGCAAAATCGCCGAAATGCGCACCGGTGAAGGCAAGACCCTGGTGGCAACCCTGGGCGTCTACCTCAACGCACTGTCCGGCAAGGGCGTACACGTAGTGACGGTGAACGACTACCTGGCTCGCCGTGACGCCAACTGGATGCGCCCGCTGTACGAATTCCTCGGCCTGACTGTCGGCGTGGTCACGCCGTTCCAGCCGCCTGAAGAGAAGCGTGCCGCCTACGCCGCCGATATCACCTACGGCACCAACAACGAATTCGGTTTCGACTACCTGCGCGACAACATGGCTTTCAGCATGGAAGACAAGTTCCAGCGCGAGCTCAATTTTGCCGTGATCGACGAAGTCGACTCGATCCTGATCGACGAAGCGCGTACCCCGTTGATCATTTCCGGTCAGGCTGAAGACAGTTCCCGCCTGTACACCGAAATCAACAAGCTGATCCCGCGTCTGGAACAGCACATCGAGGAAGTGGAAGGCCAGGTCACCAAGGCCGGTCACTTCACCGTCGACGAGAAGACCCGTCAGGTCGAGCTCAACGAAGCCGGTCACCAGTTCATCGAAGAGATGCTGACTCAGGTCGGCCTGCTGGCGGAAGGCGAAAGCCTGTATTCGGCGCACAACCTGGGCTTGCTGACGCACGTCTATGCCGGTCTGCGTGCGCACAAGCTGTTCAACCGCAACGTCGAGTACATCGTTCAGGATGGCCAAGTGGTTCTGGTGGACGAACACACCGGCCGTACCATGCCGGGTCGTCGTCTGTCCGAAGGCCTGCACCAGGCCATCGAGGCCAAGGAAAACCTCAACATCCAGGCCGAGAGCCAGACCCTGGCATCGACCACTTTCCAGAACTACTTCCGTCTCTACACCAAGCTGTCCGGCATGACCGGTACCGCTGACACCGAAGCTTTCGAATTCCATCAGATCTACGGCCTGCAGGTGATGGTGATTCCACCGAACAAGCCGCTGGCCCGTAAAGACTACAACGACCTGGTGTTCCTGACCGCGGACGAGAAGTACGCCGCGATCATCAACGACATCAAGGAGTGCGTGGCTCAGGGGCGTCCGGTGCTGGTAGGTACCGCGACCATCGAAACCTCCGAGCACATGTCCAACCTGCTGCAAAAGGAAGGCATCGAACACAAGGTTCTGAACGCCAAGTTCCACGAGAAGGAAGCGGAAATCATCGCCCAGGCCGGTCGCCCGGGAGCACTGACCATCGCGACCAACATGGCCGGTCGTGGTACCGACATCCTGTTGGGCGGCAACTGGGAAGTGGAAGTCGCTTCCCTGGAAAACCCGACCCCTGAGCAGATCGCCCAGATCAAGGCCGACTGGCAGAAGCGTCACCAGCAAGTGTTGGAGTCCGGTGGCCTGCAGGTGATCGCTTCCGAACGCCACGAATCGCGTCGTATCGACAACCAACTGCGTGGCCGTGCCGGTCGTCAGGGTGACGCCGGCTCCAGCCGCTTCTACCTGTCCCTGGAAGACAGCCTGATGCGCATCTTCGCCTCTGATCGGGTGAAGAACTTCATGAAGGCTCTGGGCATGCAGTCCGGTGAAGCGATCGAGCACCGCATGGTGACCAACGCCATCGAGAAGGCCCAGCGCAAGGTTGAAGGCCGCAACTTCGACATCCGCAAGCAATTGCTGGAGTTTGACGACGTCAACAACGAGCAGCGTAAAGTGATCTATCACATGCGCAACACCTTGTTGGCTGCGGACAACATTGGCGAAACCATCGCCGATTTCCGCCAGGACGTGCTCAACGCCACCGTCAGTGCGCACATTCCACCGCAATCCCTGCCGGAACAGTGGGATGTGGCGGGTCTGGAAGACGCCATCCAGAGTGGTTTCGGGGTCAGTCTGCCGATTCAGCAATGGCTTGATGAAGACGACCATCTTTACGAAGAAACCCTGCGCGAGAAACTGCTCAACGAACTGATCGCCGCATACAACGAGAAGGAAGATCAGGCCGGCGCCGAAGCGCTGCGCACCTTCGAGAAGCAGATCGTGCTGCGGGTACTGGACGACTTGTGGAAAGACCACCTGTCGACCATGGATCACCTGCGTCACGGTATCCACCTGCGCGGTTATGCTCAGAAGAACCCGAAGCAGGAGTACAAGCGCGAGTCCTTCACCCTGTTCTCCGAGTTGCTGGACTCCATCAAGCGCGACTCGATCCGCGTACTGTCCCACGTCCAGGTGCGTCGCGAAGACCCGGCCGAGGAAGAGGCGCGCCTGCGTCAGGAAGCCGAGGCGCTGGCTCAGCGCATGCAGTTCGAACACGCCGAAGCTCCGGGTCTTGATCAGCCTGAAGCCCTGGAAGAAGGGGTTGATGTGGACGTCGCCCTGGCCACCGCGCCAGTGCGCAATGAGCAGAAGCTGGGTCGCAACGAGCTGTGCTACTGCGGTTCGGGCAAGAAGTACAAACACTGTCACGGCCAGATCAACTAAGATCCTCGCCAGACACTGAAACACCCACGCCGTGACGGCACCAGCCGTCGCGGCGTTTTTCCATTTGCGACACCGTCTTTTGAGACGACGGTGCAGACACCTGAAAAGAGGAGCGCATTCATGGCTGTTGGTCTTGGTCCTTTGCCTACGTTGCACCCGGTTGCCGGCTTCGAACTCGGTATCGCTTCGGCTGGCATCAAGCGCCCGGGGCGCAAGGATGTGGTGGTCATGCGCTGCGTTGAAGGCTCCACCGTGGCCGGTGTGTTCACCCTCAATGCGTTCTGCGCGGCGCCGGTGATCCTGGCCAAGCAGCGGGTGCAGGGGCCGGTGCGCTATCTGTTGACCAATACCGGCAATGCCAACGCCGGTACCGGCGAGCCAGGCCTGGCCGCTGCGACCCGTACTTGCGCCAAGCTGGCTGAGCTGACCGGAGTCGATGCCAGCGCCGTGCTGCCGTACTCCACTGGGGTGATCGGCGAGCCGCTGCCGGTAGAGAAAATCGAAGGCGCCCTGCAAGCCGCGCTGGATGACCTGTCCGTGGATAACTGGGCGGCCGCGGCCACCGGGATCATGACCACCGACACCCTGCCCAAGGGCGCCAGCCGCCAGTTCCAGCATGATGGCGTGACCGTCACCGTGACCGGTATCAGCAAGGGCGCGGGGATGATCCGTCCGAACATGGCCACCATGCTTGGCTACATCGCCACCGACGCCAAAGTCTCCCGCGAGGTGCTGCAGAACCTGTTGCTGGACGGTGCCAACAAGTCCTTCAACCGCATCACCATCGACGGCGATACCTCCACCAACGACTGCTGCATGTTGATCGCCACCGGTCAGGCCAATCTGCCGGAAATCACCCAGGCCGAGGGGCCGCTGTTCGCTGCCCTGAAGCAGGCAGTGTTCGAGGTGTGCATGGAAGTGGCCCAGGCCATCGTCCGTGACGGCGAAGGTGCGACCAAGTTCGTCACCGTGGAAGTCAACGGCGGCGCTACTCACCAGGAATGCCTGGACGTGGGCTACACCGTGGCGCACTCGCCGCTGATCAAGACCGCGCTGTTCGCCTCCGACCCGAACTGGGGCCGCATCCTCGCGGCCGTGGGCCGTGCCGGCGTGCCGGACCTGGACGTCAGCAAGATCGATGTGTTCCTCGGCGAGGTCTGCATCGCCAGCCGTGGCGCGCGGGCTGCCAGCTACACCGAAGCCCAGGGGGCGGCGGTGATGCAGCAGGAAGAAATCACCATCCGCATCGAGCTGGGTCGTGGTGCTTGCAGCGAAACCATCTGGACCACCGATCTGTCCCACGAATACGTGAAGATCAACGCGGAATACCGCACCTAAGTAGCTCGCCGGCAACCCCGCTCCCGCCCTGTAGGAGCCGGCTTGCCGGCGAAGCGCAGATCCAGTGCCCGGCCCGCAAGGGCTCGGCCCAATGCCTGATCAGAGGAAACAGCGCGGTGAAACGAGTCCATGTGGCTGCGGCCGTTATCCGGGATGCCAGCGGCAAGATCCTGATTGCCCGGCGTGCCGACACTCAACATCAAGGGGGCCTGTGGGAGTTTCCCGGAGGCAAGGTCGAGGTCGGCGAAGCGGTCAATGCCGCACTGGCCCGCGAGCTGCAGGAAGAGTTGGGAATTGCCGTGCAGGCGGCGCGCCCGCTGATCAAGGTGCAGCACGATTACCCGGATAAACAAGTGTTGCTGGATGTCTGGGAAGTGTCGGCATTCAGCGGCGAGCCTCACGGTGTCGAAGGCCAGCCCCTGGCCTGGGTCAGCCCTCGTGAGTTGACCGACTATGAGTTTCCCGCGGCCAATCAGCCGATCGTCGCCGCCGCGCGTCTGCCGGCCCAGTACCTGATCACCCCGGAAGGTCTGGAAACCCCGGCGTTGCTACGGGGCATGCAGAAGGCCATTGCCCAGGGCAGCAAGCTGATCCAGTTGCGTGCTCCCGGTGGCTACGACCCGCAATACCGCGATCTGGCGGTGGATGCGGTGGGACTGTGTGCCGGCAAGGCACAGTTGATGCTCAAGGGGCCCTTCGAGTGGCTGGGGGACTTCCCTTCGGCGGGTTGGCATATCACCTCGGCACAGCTGCGCAAGTACGCCAGCGCCGGGCGCCCGTTCGGCAAGGACCGCTGGCTGGCGGCCTCGTGCCACAACGCCGAGGAGTTGTCCCTGGCACAGCAGATGGATGTGGACTTCGTGACCTTGTCACCGTTGCAGCCGACCCAGACTCACCCCGACGCCCAGCCCCTGGGCTGGCAGCAGGCGCAGCAGTTGATCAATGGTTTCAACAGACCGGTGTATCTGCTGGGCGGTGTCGGGCCGGCCGAGTGTCAGCAAGCCTGGGACGTCGGTGCCCAGGGCGTTGCCGGAATCCGTGCCTTCTGGCCGCAGGACTGAAGAGCGCCGCGGTGTCAGCGCTGGCTAGCCGCGCTCTATGAGCTGGCGTGCCAGCGAAGGCGTCGTCAGGCGTTGCTCAAGACTCTTGGATCCTCACGCCGGCAAGCCGCCTCCTACGCAGAGGGGGTGGGCTTGGTGGCGGCCTGCCAGAGGATTTCCGCGATGCCTTGGCGCTTGGCAATCAGCCGTGCCGCGACAAACAGCAGGTCCGACAGGCGATTGATGTAGGCCAGCCCCACTCCCTGCAAGGGCTCCACGGCATTCAGGTGCTGGCAGCGACGCTCGGCGCTGCGCGCCAGGCTGCGGCAAACGTGGGCTTGGGCGATCAGCGACGAACCGCCGGGCAGGATGAAGTTCTCCAGAGGCCCCAGCTCCTCATTCCAAACATCGATGGCCGCCTCAAGACGCTCCACCTCGGCCGCGTCGAGTGCCTGATACACCGGCATGGCCAGTTCGCCCCCCAGATCGAACAACCGGTGCTGGCAGGGAGCTAGCACCTCGATGATGTCCTTGAGGCCAGGACAGGCAGCAACCTGCTCCTCCAAGCCGGCCAGAAGCAGTCCCAACTGGCTGTTCAAGCTGTCGACTTCACCGATGGCTTCCACTCGAGGATGATCCTTGGCGACTCGGCGGCCGTCTCCGAGTCCGGTTTCGCCTTTGTCGCCGGTGCGGGTGTAAATCTTCGACAAGCGAAAACCCATGCTTAGTTCTCCAGTGCTAGAGGTTCTTGAACCGGGGGCTGGTTGCTGGCCAGGGGCAGGCGCAAGGTGAAGCAGGTGCCCTGGCCCCGGGTCGATTGCACTTCCATTTGCCCCTTGTGGTTGTTGGTGATGATGAAGTACGACACCGAAAGGCCGAGCCCGGTGCCCTGGCCGATCTCCTTGGTGGTGAAGAAGGGCTCGAAGGTGCGCTTGCGCACGCTTTCGCTCATGCCGATGCCGTTGTCTTCCACCTGGATTTCCGCCCAGGGCGGATTCAGCTTGGTGCGCAGGATGATGCGACCGGGTTCGCTGTCGTCCTCGCGCTGGTGAATGGCCTGGGCGGCGTTCTTCAGCAGATTGAGCAGCACTTGCTCCAGTTCGTTGGCGGTGCCGGGCACGGGCCCCAGGTTCGGGTCGAACTGGCGGATGATCGCCTGCCCCTTGAAGTCGAAGCCGATGGCCAGGTCGAAGTCATTGCTGGCGATTTCCACCGCCTGATCGATCAGCGCCGGCAGGTCGCAGGGTGCCATCTGGCGATTGCTGCGGCGGCTGAAACTGAGCATGTGGGTGACGATCTTGGCGGCCCGGGCCCCGGCTTGTTGAATGCCATCGAGCAACTGCGGCACCTCGCGGCTTTCCAGGTAGCGGTTGACGGTTTGCAGTTCGACACCAAGCTGTTGTGCGTGTTCGAGGTTCTTCGGCAATTCCGGGGACAGCCGGCGGCGGATGTTCTGCACGTTATGCAGGATGGCGCCCAAGGGGTTGTTGATCTCATGGGCCATGCCGGCAGCCAGGCCACCCACCGAGAGCATCTTCTCTGACTGCACCATCATCTCTTCCAGGGACAGGCGCTGGGTGATGTCGTCGATACGGATCACCACGCCGCGGCCGGCGCCGCCCATCAGCGGGTAGAAGGTCAGGGCGTAATGCCGGGCCTCATCATCCTTGACCCAGGTCACCCGTTCGACCTTGGTCACTGTGTGTTGCTCGACGGTTTCCTTGAGTTGCGGCAAAAACGGCTTGAGCGGTTCGAAGGCGAGGAAGATCGGCTGGTTCAGGGCTTCGTCCAGGCGAGTGCCGGACAGGGCACTGGCTTCCTGGTTCCACTGGGTGACATACAGTTGCTCGTCCAGGGCGATCAGGGCCGAGGGCATGGAGTCGATGATGCTGTTGAGGTAGTTCTGAAAACCGGTGAGCTTCTTCTCGATCTTGCTGCGAACCTGGACTTCCAGCTCCAGCTTGCGGTTGGTGTGGCGGGTTTCTTCGGCCAGACCCTGCGCCTGATCGTAGGCCGCCTGGGAGTCGTCGCGCGCGCGCTTGAGTTGCTGCTCCCGTGCTTCGATGCGCGACAGCATGGTGTTGAAGGCTTCCGCCAGGCTACCGATTTCATCGTGGTTGCCGCGGGAGGCGCGCAATGAGTAGTTCTCCTCGCGAGTCACTTGGCGCGACAGTTCCTCGAGCTGGTGGATCGGCTGGGTGATCAGGCGCTTGATCTGGCGGGCGATGATCAGCCAGAGCAGGACGCTGAATATCAGGATCCCCAGGCTGGCGGTCAGGGTGCCGGTGTAGAACGCCATCGGCAGTTCGCTGGTGGCGACCAGCAGCAGATGTCCCGGGGCCTGGCCCGGGCGTGGCAGGGTGATGACCTGGTTGCTGCGAAACTCGGTCAATTGCCAGGCTTCGACATGGCGGTAACGTTCGGGCAGCTTGAGGTGTTGGCCGTGTTGCAACTGTGCCAGGCGTACACCCTTGCCGTCATACAGGGCCGCGGCCCGCAGCGGGGAATAGCTGTCGAGTTCATCCAGCAGCTTTTGTGCGTCCTCGGGGGAGTTGAGGGCCTGGGTTGCCAGGATCGGATTGGACACCAGTCGGCCAATGGTCTGCAGGGCCTGGGGCGCCATGCTTTCCTGAGAGATCCAGTAGGCGGCGCTGATAAAGGTCAGGTTGGCGACCAGCAGTACGGTGGTCAGCAAGACGAGCAGGGCGGCCAGGAGCTTTTGGCCCACGGGCAGGTTTTCGAGACGCTGGCGCAATGGCATCGGCTATATCGCTGGAAATGAGCAAGTGGGCAGCGTAGCCGCTGCTCAGGCGCTGGGCAATCCGCGCCGTTGCAGGTGGCTGACCAGGCGGTGCTGCAACTGTTGCAGATGGGGCAGTTGCAAGCGATGACGGGCGGCCGCCTGGCAGGCATATCCGAGCAGGTAGCTGATCTCGGTGCGGCGTTGACTGGCCACGTCCTGGTGCATGGAGGAGTAGTTGGCGGCGGTGGCTTGGATCACCCGTTGCACTTCCTGTTGCAGGTCTTGCGCGGCTGCCGGTTGTCCGCAGCAGTGCAGCAGTTCGCTCAGTTCGGCGCAGAGAGTGGCCACTTCGCATTGGTGTAGCTGCAGGTCTCCGTTGCGGCAGTCGTGCAGCACGGTCAATGGATTGATCGCGCAGTTGAGTGCCAGTTTGCGCCACAGGCGGGTGAGGATCTGGGTGCTCCATTCGTGGGGGATGCCGCTGGTGACCAGATCGTCGAGCCAGATCGGCGGGGTCGGGTGGCTGGAGTCGCCGAGCCAAGTATAGCCATGGCCGGCGAAGACCACGCGCCAGTCACCGTCGCGAAAGGCCCCTTCGGTACTGGAGGCGGCGATACAGCGAGCCTGGGGCACCCGTGCGGCCACGGCGTCCTGGCTGCCAAGACCGTTCTGCAGCAGGATCAGCTCGGCGTCCTGGATCAGGCGCGGGGCGATGCTGGACACCGCTGCTTCGGCGTCATAGGCCTTGCACGCCAACAACAGGCGACTGATGGGCGTCGTGCTATCGACGGTTTCCCCGGGAATCGCCAGCAGGCTGCTTTGGCCCTGCTCCACCAGGGTCAGGCCGCCCGCCGCTTGATACGCCTGCAAGCGGGCCTGATTGCGCAGGATCAGGCGCACCGGCAAGCCGGCGCGGGCCAGGCGGGTGGCCCACAAAGTGCCGAGGCTGCCGGCGCCGAGAACATGCCAGGTGGTGGACATCAGCTTTTCGCTCTGTTTGGCCGCTCAGGGGAGGGCGCGCGGTGAAGGAGGGGAAAGACCCGTTATAATGAGCGCGGATTTTAACCGCAAGCCGGGCGTGTTCGATGTTTTGAACAGCGCCCCTTTTTATTTGGAGAGATTACATGCCGTCGTTTGACGTGGTATCCGAACTGGACAAGCACGAAGTCACCAACGCGGTGGAAAACGCCGTCAAGGAACTGGATCGCCGCTATGACCTCAAGGGCAAGGGCAGCTTCGAGTTCAAGGACAAGGAACTGACCGTCAACCTGACCGCGGAAGCTGAATTCCAGCTGGAAGCGATGATCGAAATTCTCAAGCTGGCCCTGGTCAAGCGCAAGATCGACGTGCAGTGCCTGGAGGTCAAGGACGCCTATGCCTCGGGCAAGGTGATGAAGCAGGAAGCAGTGCTCAAGGAAGGTATCGATAAGGAGTTGGCGAAGAAAATCGTCGCCCATATCAAGGATGCCAAGTTGAAAGTGCAGGCCGCCATTCAGGGCGAGCAGGTACGGGTCACTGGCAAGAAGCGTGATGACCTGCAAGAGGCCATCGCCGCCCTGCGTGCCAAAGAATTCGGCATGCCGCTGCAGTTCAACAACTTCCGCGACTGACCCTCAGTCTCCGGAACCTCTAGAGCTTTTTGGCGTCCGAGGCCGGAGCAATGGCAGAAACGATTGCGCTCCAGCGGAGCCGGTCGTTCTGCCGGTCAGTCATGCATGCCAACGCCTTGGGGAATCTGGAGAGATAGATGGATTTGAACGCTGAAGTAGACAACCTGGTCCGGGCTTCCCAAGCCTGGATCCCGATGATCATGGAATACGGTAGCCGGGTGCTGCTGGCAGTGGTCACCCTGGCCATCGGCTGGTGGCTGATCAACAAGTTGACGCACAAAGTGGGTCAATTACTCGCGTTGCGTAATGCCGACCTGGCGTTGCAAGGCTTTATCAGTAGCCTGGCCAACATCATTCTCAAAGTGCTGCTGATCGTCAGCGTGGCCTCGATGATTGGTGTCGAAACCACCTCTTTCGTCGCCGCGATCGGTGCTGCCGGTCTGGCCATCGGCCTGGCCTTGCAAGGCAGCCTGGCGAACTTCGCCGGCGGGGTGCTGATCCTGCTGTTCCGCCCATTTCGTATTGGCGACTTCATTGAAGCCCAGGGCATCAGCGGTAGCGTGGACAGCATTCAGATCTTTCACACGGTGTTGCGTACCGGTGACAACAAGACGGTGATCGTGCCCAACGGCAACCTGTCCAACGGCATCATTACCAACTACAACCGTCAACCCACTCGCAAGGTGGTGTTCGACGTAGGTGTGGACTACGACGCCGACCTGCAGAAGGCTCGTGAAGTGTTGCTGGAGCTGGCGAAAGACGAGCGCGTGCTGGCCGATCCTGCGCCGGTGGCAGTAGTGTCCACCCTGGGTGACAGCGCTATCACCTTGTCTCTGCGGGTTTGGGTCAAGACGGCGGATTACTGGGACGTGATGTTCCGGTTCAACGAACTGTCGCGCGATCGCTTGAAGGCGGCGGGAATCGATATTCCCTTTCCGCAGCGCGTGATTCGTGTGGTTCAGGAAGCGGCTGTGTCATAAGGTGCTTTCAATACTTGGCCATTCGGTCAACTAATGCTGGTCAAGACAAGGGGCTTTAAGCCCCTTGTTTGTTTTCAGGGTTCCTTGGCAACTATCAAGTTCCATTCGAAAGCGGGGGCATAACGAGTACAAGCAACTTCTTTAGTTAGCTTGCTATTTAAGTTTTGCATCTACGAGTTATTGTTGCCACGCACAAAAAAGCCGCCGACCTGATCCAGGGCGGCGGCTTTTATTTGAGTTGCGCGTTGGCGCAATCAACTGGGCATTGAAATTACAAGATGCTCAGTGGGTACTCTACGATGATACGAACGTCGTTGTTGTCTGCAGTGTAGTCCTTGTTGTACGCACCGTTGGCACGGTACACGGCGCTACGCAGGCGGAACGACAGGTCCTTGGCTGGACCTTCTTGCATCACGTATTTGGTTTCGAAGTTGAACTCGTTTTCCTTGCCTTCGGTGTTCGACGAAGTGGTGATGTTGTCACCCTTCACGTAACGGGCCATGAAGCTCAGGCCAGGGACGCCGAGGGTCGCCATGTTCAGGTCGTAGCGAGCCTGCCAGGAACGCTCGTCTTCACCGATGAAGTCGGAGATCTGGATGGAGTTGGCGACGAAGATGGTGCCGTTGCCGTCCACACCGTACAGGTAGTTGGTGTCGCCGGTGGAGCGCTGGTGAGCAATGGTGAACTTGTTCGGGCCGATGCTGTAAGCAGCTGCCAGGCTCCACAGTTTGTTGTCCAGCTTGCCGTACAGCTTCTTGCCGTCGTCTTCGGTGCGATAGCCGTTGAAGTCCAGGTTCAGGGACTGGCTATCGGCGATCGGGAAGGTGTAGTTCAGGTTGATGTTGCGGATTTCGGAGCACCGTGACCGGCCGTTTCGGTTGATCGTGACCGGTCATTTCGCTAACGCGTGACCGCTCATTTCGGTAGCAACGTGACCGATTTTCCGCCTGTTCCGAAACAGGTGGTCACGGCTTACCGAAATCGCCGGTCACGACTTAGCGAAAGCCTTCCCCTTCGTTGCGCATGACCTGATGCGCCGCCATCCTCGACCGATTTCGGGAGAGGAAGATGGCGGCGCCGCGAGTAGCCATGCGAAACATCAAAGAATGTCTGCGCCTCAAGTTTGAGGCCGGCTTGTCCCACGAGAAGATTGCCCGTGCCTTGCAGCTGTCCAAGGGCGTGGTTAGCAAGTACATCGCGGCGGCGCGGGTGGCCGGGCTGGACTGGCCGGCGCTGGTGGCCATGGACGAGGCCGCGCTGGCGGCCGCCTTGTTTGCACCGACGTCGACGAACAAGCCGCGCGGTGAGCGAGTGCTGCCCGATGTGCTGAGCATCCACCGCGAGTTGCGACGCAAGGGCGTGACCTTGCAGCTGCTGTGGGAGGAATATCTCGCCGCGCATGCGGGCCAGCCGACCTACCGCTACACCCAGTTCGTCGAGCACTACCGGCGCTACGCCCAGACGCTCAAACGTTCGATGCGTCAGCTGCACCGTGCGGGCGAGAAGCTATTCATCGACTATGCCGGGCCGACGCTGCCGGTGGTCGACCCGGCCACCGGCGAAGTGCGCCGGGCGCACATCTTCGTCGCCGCCCTGGGCGCCTCGAATTACACCTATGCCTGCGCGACGCCAGGCGAAACCCAGGTGGACTGGCTGACCTCGCTGGGCCAGGCTCTGACCTACTTTGGCGGCGTGCCGGAAATGGTTGTGCCGGACAATCCGCGCGCCCTGGTCGCCCAGCCGGATCGCTACGAGCCGGGCCTGAACCGGGCCACGCTGGAGTGCGCGCGTCATTACCAGACGGTGATCCTGCCGGCACGGCCACGCAAGCCTCAGGACAAGGCCAAGGCCGAGGTGGCGGTGCAGGTGGTCGAGCGCTGGATCATGGCGCGGCTGCGCCATCGGCAGTTCTTCAGCCTGCATGCGCTTAACCAGGCCATCGCCGAGCTGCTGGAGGATCTGAATCGGCGCCCGTTCAAGCGGCTCGATGGCTGCCGGCGCGACTGGTTCGAGCGCCTGGATCGCCCGGCCTTGCGAGCGCTGCCGGTGCATCCCTACGAGGTCGCCACCTTCAAGCGCTGCAAGGTCAGCATCGACTACCACATCGAGGTCAATGGCAGCTTCTACAGCGTGCCCTCCGCCCTGGCCCGGCAGAACGTGGACGTGCGACTGACGGCACACACCCTGGAAGTGCTGCATGGCAACCGGCGGGTGGCCAGCCACCTGCTGCTGGGGCGACGCGGCGCTTACAGTACCCAGCGCGAGCACATGCCCGCGGCGCACCAGGCGCATCGCGAATGGACGCCACAACGCCTGCTCGACTGGGGCGCGCGGATCGGCCCCTACACGCGCCAACTGATCGATCACCAACTGACCCACAAGCCGCACCCGGAGATGGGCTACCGCGCCTGCCTCGGCCTGCTCTCGCTGGCCCGGCGCTATGGCAATGCACGCCTGGAAGCCGCTGCCGAACGTGCCGTACACCTGCGCGCCTTCACCGGGCGCAGCGTGCGCAACCTGCTCCAGCAAGGCCTGGATCAACAGCCGCTGCCCCAGCGTGCCGCCGAAACGACCTTACCCGGCGACCACGAGAACGTCCGTGGCGCCGACTACTACCAACCCCCGCAACAGGAGCTGTTCGATGATGCCGCAACACACCCTGAATCAACTGCACCAGCTACGCCTGGACGGCATGGCCCGCGCCCTGGAAGAGCAATGGACGCTGCCGGCCAGCCACAGCCTGAGCTTCGATGAACGCCTCGGCCTACTGCTCGACCGCGAACTGGCCTGGCGTGACAACCAGCGCCTGGTACGGCTGCGCAAGAAGGCCAAGCTCAAGTACGCCAACGCCTGCCTGGAAGATCTCGACCGCCGCACCGGACGCGCCCTGGACGAGCGTCTGATCGCCACCCTGGCCAGTGGCGACTGGATCCGCCAGCAGCACAACCTGCTGCTGACCGGCCCGACCGGTGCCGGCAAAACCTGGCTGGCCTGCGCCCTGGGCAACCAGGCCTGCCGCCAGGGCTATAGCACCCTGTACCTGCGCACCCCGCGCCTGCTGGAACAACTGCGCATCGCTCATGGCGACGGCAGCTTCGGCCGTACCCTGCAACAGCTGGCAAAGGTCGACGTCCTGGTGCTGGACGACTGGGCGCTAGCCCCGCTGGAGGAAGGAGCCCGGCATGACCTGCTGGAGGTGATCGACGACCGCGCTGGCAGCCGCTCCACCATCCTGACGAGCCAACTGCCCATCGAGCACTGGCACGGCTGGATCAACGACCCGACCCTGGCCGATGCCATCCTCGACCGCCTGGTGCACAACGCCTACCGACTGACGATGAAAGGCGAGTCGCTGCGCCGAAAAAAAGCCGAGGAACAAGCCGCATCGTGACCGATGCGATTACAATCCAGAACCCGCGCAACCGGGGTGGAAGCACCGGTCACGTATTAGCGAAACGCTCGGTCACGTTCACCGAAATCCGCATGATGTACTGCTTCTTGAAGTAGTCATCAACCTTGGACGCTGCCACGCCGCCGACGAAGTTGTCGGTGAACTTGTAGGTCGCACCTGCGAAGTCGGCAGAGGTCAGGCCTGGGTTTTTCAGGCCGGTGTCGCCGTTACGACCGTTGATGCTGTCGTTGTACTGACCGGTCTGCGAGCGCAGTGCGGTGAAGTGACCTGCATTCAGCTCCAGGCCTTTGATCTCGTTGCTGGTGATCAAGGTACCGGTGGCGACTTCAGGCAGCAGACGGCTGTCGTCGGTGGAGAATACCGGGCTGGCAACCATCTGGTTGCCGTACTTCAGGACGGTATCGGAGATGCGGAACTTGACCGCGCCACCTACAGCGGAAGAGTCTTTTTCAGGCTCGCCCAGGCTGTTGTTGGCTGCCAGGCCGTTACCGGAACGACCGGCACCACCGTCCAGCTTGACCACGCCCATGGCGAAAGCGTCAACGCCTACACCTACGGTGCCTTGAGTGAAGCCAGAACTGTACTGCAGCAGTTCACTCAGGCCGGTGTCTTGGCGATAGCCGCTTTTGAAGGTGCCGTCTGCTTGCTTGTGGTTACCTGCACCGTTCTTGAAGTCACGGTTCATGTACTCGAGACGGGTTTTCGCGGTCAGGGTGCTATCTTCGATAAAGCCCTTTGCGTCGTCCTGGGAGGACGCGATTGCGAACTGCGAGGTGCCTGCTGATACAGCCAGGGCGATCATGCTCCACTTCATCACGCGCATCGTGATTTGCTCCTTTGGTTTTTAGAAGAGTACTGCCGTCCCACCTGTTTTTTTATCTGGGCGGCTCTTTCTTTTTGTGTCGGCGCAAACTTATATCACGCTGACAATGTTGGCGATACTTGCCTATCTATCCTTTCAGCTTCTTTACGACCCTGTCGCAATTTGCTCGGTCAGTGTCGCAATTTTGCAGCCAGTCTGTATCCGAACCAACAACTTAGGTCGTGTTCTTCGAAGGAACATCACGAGCAATTCAGCTCCCGACGTACACACTCTAAAAAGCACCGCCGGGCAGCCTTGCCACTATTATTATGAGTCTGTGACGAGCCACTTCCGGTACTCCATCGCAGACGATGTCGGGGGCTAATGCAACAAGCGTGCACAAACCAAAGTTGTCTGGCCTTTTTTCTTCCGGGCGGCGTGCCGACCTGTAAAAACCGCATAAAACCGCCATGCAAAGCGTCTTTTTGTTTGGCTTGACGCCAAGTCCGTCCTGGTGCAGCACTGTGCAATAAGTCGCACAGCGCGCCAAAATGTTACCGGTTCACACTGCAAGGTGAGTAGACGGCGGATGCTTGAGGAATTTAGCGTAGACCGTCTGTGCGATTTCGGTGCAAAACTTTTGTAATGCTGTGCAGGGTTCATACAGTCATGTGCGGTTATGGTCGGCGACGATGATGGTGTAACGAGTCATATTCTGGGCGGTGGTGATGCCTTGTGCATAAATGGTGCAAGGCATCAAGAAATGTACTGTCGCGGGGCATCTGGGCTGCATTGAGGCTGGCTCCTTGCCGGCTGATTAACGGGCGATGTCCGGGGGGAGCGCTTTGCTCATGAAGCCCGGGACATTCGCAGGTATGCTGCGCGTCTGTCGCCTGGTCAGTGTCACTGATGCTGTGAGCCAGGCTGAAATGAGCTGAGCGGGAGTAAATGCAGTGTTCACTTTAGATTCACGGCTGCAACAAGACACATTGCCCATCGGGGATTTCCCCCTCTGTCGGTTGCTGCTGTCCAACGACGCGAACTATCCCTGGTTCATCCTTGTGCCCCGTCGTGAAGATATCAGCGAGTTGTTTCAACTGGATGTCACCGACCAACTGCAGCTATGGCGGGAAACCACGGCATTGGCCGAAGTGCTCAAGGACTCCTTCGATGCCGATAAGCTGAATGTGGCGACCTTGGGTAACGTGGTCAGTCAGTTGCACATGCATGTGATCGTGCGTAAGCGGGATGACGCCGCTTGGCCGGCGCCAGTCTGGGGCAAGCACCCCGCCAAGCCTTACACCGCGCAGGAAGTCGCGGCGATTCGCAATCGGCTGCGGGTGGTGCTGACCGATGAATTCCATTTTCTGGAGGTTTGAGCCATGAGTCTGGAAGCGCGTATTACTGATCTGGAAAGCCGTCTGGCGTTTCAGGATGACACCATTCAAGCCTTGAGCGATGAGCTGGTATCGCAACAGAAGGTGCTGGAGCGCCTGCAACTGCAGATGAGTGCCTTGCTCAAGCGTCAGGAAGAAATGGTCGGGCAGTTCGAGTCTTTCGAGGAAGAGGCTCCACCTCCGCACTATTAAAGGAGGGGCGGCATTCTTGCTGCACAAAAAAACCGCGCCAGAGCGCGGTTTTTTTATGGTGTCGATCAGCGGCGTGGCAGCGCAGCGATCACGTCCTCGGCTTGCAGGCCTTTGTCGCGGTTCATGACCGAGAACTCCACGCGCTGGCCTTCCACCAATACGCGGTGACCTTCTCCGCGGATGGCGCGAAAGTGCACGAAGATGTCATCGCCGGAGTCGCGGGAAATGAAACCGAAACCCTTGGAGGTGTTGAACCACTTCACGGTGCCGGTATCGCGGTTGCTCATGTCGTAGCTGGGAGCTGCGGAGGCAGCGGGCGAGGACTTGTAAAAGCTGATGCCCAGGTGCAGAGCCACGGCGACCAGTGCGGTCAGCAAGCTCACCAGGACAGCCGGTTGACCACCGATCACCGGCATCGGCGCCAGCAAGGTGAGGGTTTGCAGGACGACAACCAGTACCAGCAGGGCGCTGACCAGGTTTTGCAGGTGATGGCGCGAACCTTTGTTCCAGTGGGGGATAACTGGAGCGAGGATCAGGTTGAGCAGGCCGAACAGGGCCAGATAGATAGCATCGGGTTGTTGCAGGTAGGGAACCGCGTCAGATCTAAGACTCGGAATCAAAGACAGCAGCAAAGCTGCAATGCCTGTCAGCAGGTGGACGATTTTCAACATTTTGATTAACTCACGTTAAGAAGGAAGCACAAGGAAGAGCTGATCACGCACGGTTCGCTTCTGAATAAATAGGTGAGGCGGTGGTTACGTACGCGGTGTCAGCCTATGCGCGCTGACCGAAGAAATAGGCAACAGCGACACGGGCTCTATTTAACAGCAAAGCCCTGGCCTTCTCAAATCAGCGCCACCGTCCGGCTCGCGCGGGTAGATGTGGGGCGCTCCAGGCTGGATTTGGACAATCGGGCAAACGCCCGATCTAGACATATGGCAGCGGGCTTTCCCTGGAACGTCGGTTGTTCCCGGCGGTCTTACCTGACTCAACTCGGCATGGCGCATCCCGAATCTGGCCGCGGGACAATCCACCGCAGGCTGATTGACGATCCCCGGCGGCAGGAGCACGGCTCTCTTGCTAGAGTGGTCCGGCAGATGATTGGGTGAGTCCATCCCGTTAACGGAGAGAAACATGACAATTGATATCGGTATCAGCGAAGAAGATCGTAAATCCATCGTCGACGGCCTTTCCCGTCTGCTTTCGGACACCTACGTGTTGTACCTGAAAACCCATAACTTCCATTGGAATGTCACCGGCCCGCAATTTCGCACCCTGCACCTGATGTTCGAGGAGCAGTACAACGAGCTGGCCCTTGCGGTAGACCTGATCGCCGAACGTATTCGTGCCCTCGGCTTCCCGGCTCCAGGCGCCTACTCCATCTATGCGCGACTGTCCTCGATCAAGGAAGAGGAAGGGGTGCCGGCCGCAGAGGAAATGATCAAACAGTTGGTAGCCGGCCAGGAAGCGGTTACCCGCACCGCCCGTGGCATCTTCCCGTTGCTGGACAAGGTCAGCGACGAGCCAACGGCGGATCTGCTGACCCAGCGCATGCAGGTGCATGAGAAAACCGCGTGGATGCTGCGTTCCCTGCTGGAAAATCGTTAAGCCGCTCATGGCCGATGGCGTCTCGGACGCCATTCGCGCCTTTTGACAAGCTCCGGCATCTATATGGTCATACGGCTGCACAGGGCCGATTTAATGGATATAATCCCGCTCTTTGCTAGATAGCCCGGGCTTTGGCGTGGGCTCTGGCTGTAGTTCAAGCAGTAATCTGGATTGCCGAGACGCCCCCATGCCCATGTACGATTACCAGTGCGCTTCCTGTGGTCATCAGTTGGAAGCCATTCAAAAGATCAGTGCTGCGCCGCTGGTCGACTGCCCTGCCTGCCAGGCACCTGAACTGAAAAAGATGCTGTCCATGCCCGGATTTCGCCTAAGCGGCACCGGCTGGTATGAAACCGACTTCAAGACCGGCTCCAAGAAGAACCTGGCCGGTGGCGACAAAGCTGACTAAGTTGAACGACACGCGCGAGTTCTTGCACTATCCGGCACCTCATGGTGCGCAAGGCCTCCATCGAATTTCGAATTACGAGAAGTGAAACCACTACCATGATGCGCAGCCATTATTGCGGCCAACTGAACGAAAGCCTGGAAGGTCAGGAAGTAACCCTTTGCGGATGGGTCCACCGTCGTCGTGACCACGGCGGGGTGATCTTCCTCGATATCCGTGATCGTGAAGGTCTGGCCCAGGTGGTGTTCGATCCGGACCGCGCTGAAACCTTCGCCGCCGCCGACCGCGTGCGCAGCGAATACGTAGTCAAGATCACCGGTAAGGTACGCCTGCGCCCGGCCGGTGCCGGCAACGCCAACATGGCTTCGGGCATGATCGAAGTCCTGGGCTACGAGCTGGAAGTGCTGAACGAAGCGGAAACCCCGCCGTTCCCGCTCAACGAATACTCCGACGTGGGTGAAGAAACCCGTCTGCGCTATCGCTTCATCGATCTGCGCCGTCCGGAAATGGCCGAAAAGCTGCGCCTGCGTTCGCGCATGACCACCAGCATCCGCCGCTACCTGGACGAAAATGGTTTCCTCGACGTGGAAACCCCGATCCTCACTCGCGCCACCCCGGAAGGCGCTCGCGACTATCTGGTGCCAAGCCGTACCCACGCCGGCAGCTTCTTCGCCTTGCCGCAGTCGCCACAGCTGTTCAAGCAGCTGCTGATGGTGGCCGGCTTCGATCGCTACTACCAGATCGCCAAGTGTTTCCGTGACGAAGACCTGCGTGCCGACCGTCAGCCTGAGTTCACTCAGATCGACATCGAAACCAGCTTCCTCGACGAAAAAGACATCATGGGCCTGACCGAAGGCATGATCCGCAACCTGTTCAAGGAAGTGCTGGATCTGGAATTCGGCGAATTCCCGCACATGACTTTCGAAGAAGCCATGCGTCGCTACGGTTCCGACAAGCCGGATCTGCGCAACCCACTGGAACTGGTGGACGTTGCCGACCAGCTCAAAGAAGTGGAATTCAAGGTGTTCAGCGGCCCGGCCAACGATCCGAAATGCCGTATCGCCGCCTTGCGCGTTCCAGGCGGGGCGAGCATGCCGCGCAAGCAGATCGACGATTACACCAAGTTCGTCGGCATCTACGGCGCCAAGGGCCTGGCTTACATCAAGGTCAACGAGCGCGCCAAGGGCGTTGAAGGCCTGCAATCGCCGATCGTCAAGAACATCCCGGAAGCCAACCTGAACGTGATCCTCGATCGCGTGGGTGCGGTCGACGGCGACATCGTGTTCTTCGGTGCCGACAAGGCCAAGATCGTCAGCGAGGCCCTGGGCGCGCTGCGGATCAAGCTCGGTCACGACCTGAACCTGCTGACCTGCGAATGGGCTCCGATGTGGGTGGTCGACTTCCCGATGTTCGAAGAGAACGACGACGGCAGCTTCACCGCCTTGCACCACCCGTTCACCGCGCCCAAATGCTCGCCTGAAGAGCTGGAGGCCAACCCGGCTAGCGCTCTGTCGCGCGCCTACGACATGGTCCTGAACGGCACCGAGCTGGGTGGCGGTTCGATCCGTATCCACCGCAAGGAAATGCAGCAAGCGGTATTCCGCCTGCTGGGCATCAGCGAAGCGGAACAGGAAGAGAAGTTCGGCTTCCTGCTGGACGCCCTCAAGTACGGCGCACCACCGCACGGTGGCCTGGCCTTCGGTCTGGACCGTCTGGTGATGCTGATGACCGGCGCCCAGTCGATCCGTGAAGTGATCGCTTTCCCGAAAACCCAGAGCGCGGCCTGCGTCATGACTCAGGCACCGGGTCTGGTGGATGCCAAGGCTCTGCGCGAGCTGCACATCCGCCTGCGCGAACAGCCCAAGGCTGAATAAGCCGGCCCGACAAGGCGCACCTTCGGGTGCGCTTTTTCTATGGGTCGAGTTTTGTTGCCCCGCCCGCCACGTGGCGCGGGCAATGTTTCAAAGAGAATTTGGAGCAAGTTATGGCAGGTCATTCCAAGTGGGCGAACATCAAGCACCGCAAAGAGCGTCAGGATGCCAAGAGAGGCAAGATCTTCACCAAGTGGATTCGTGAACTGACCGTTGCGGCCCGTCAGGGCGGTGGCGAGCCGGGTTCCAACCCACGTCTGCGCCTGGCCCTGGACAAGGCCCTGGGCGCCAACATGAGCCGCGACATCATTGATCGTGCCATCGCTCGTGGCACCGGCGCGGCCGGCAGCGACGACGTGGTCGAGCTGACCTATGAAGGCTACGGCCCCAATGGCGTGGCGGTGATGGTCGAATGCATGACCGACAACCGCAATCGCACCGCGGCTGCGGTTCGTCATGCCTTCAGCAAGTGCGGTGGCAACCTGGGCACCGACGGCTCGGTGGCCTATCTGTTTGAACGCAAGGGCCAGATCACTTTCGCCGAAGGTGTCGACGAAGATGCGCTGATCGAAGCGGCGATGGAGGCCGATGCCGACGATGTGGTGAGCAACGAAGACGGTTCCATCGACGTGTTCACCTCGTTCGCTGGTTTCTATGGTGTGCGTAATGCCCTGGAGGCGGCTGGCTTCACCGCTGCGGACGCAGAGATCGTCATGCTGCCCACCACCAGTGCCGAGCTGGATCTGGAGGGGGCGGAGAAGGTCCTCAAGCTGATCGACATGCTGGAAGACCTGGATGATGTGCAGAACGTCTACTCCAACGCGGATATTCCGGAGTCGGTAGCCGAGCAGCTCGGCTGATCCGTTTGCACTACCCTTGAAGCCGGACGTGCCACGTCGCGATAAATGTGCGGCAGGGCGCTTCCGGCTTCTGCCTTTTTGCGTTTCCGGTCCTGGTCGGCCGGTCTCCCTACTCAAGCAGCAGGCTTTATGACTCTTATTCTTGGCATCGACCCCGGCTCACGCATTACCGGTTATGGCGTGGTTCGAGACACCGGGCGTGGCTGCGTGTACGTGGCCTCCGGCTGTATTCGCACCGGAGCCGGCGAGTTGCCCGAGCGCTTGCAGATTGTCTATCGCGGTGTGCGTGAGGTGATTCAGACCTACGGTCCGGTGACCATGGGCATCGAGAAGGTGTTCATGGCCCGCAATGCCGATTCGGCGCTGAAGCTCGGCCAGGCCCGGGGGGCGGCGATTGTCGCTGGGGCCGAGGAAGGCCTGGAGATCGCCGAGTATACGGCGACTCAGGTCAAGCAAGCCGTGGCCGGGACCGGCGGTGCCAACAAGGACCAGGTGCAAATGATGGTCATGCACTTGCTCAAACTCACCACCAAGCCGCAGATCGATGCCTCGGATGCCCTGGCCATCGCCATCTGTCATGCCCACACCCGCTCCAGCCTGTTGCCCCATGGTCTGGGAACGGCACGCAGTCGTGGCGGGCGCCTGCGTCTCTGATAGCATCAGCGCAGTCATTTTAGGAGTGGAGCACTGTGCGCCTGGGTAGTCGGCGCCGGCGTTCGCTCAACGAGTCGCCAGCTGCGAGCTGGCCATCGCCTAAGGATCTGAAACGTGATTGGACGCTTGCGCGGCACCCTGGCTGAGAAACAGCCGCCGCACCTGATTCTCGATGTAAACGGGTTGGGCTACGAAGTCGAAGTGCCCATGACCACCCTGTATCGCCTGCCGTCGGTCGGCGAACCCCTGACCTTGCACACCCATTTGGTCGTCCGCGAGGACGCGCAGTTACTCTACGGCTTCGCCGGCAAGCGCGAGCGAGACTTTTTTCGCGAGTTGATCCGTCTCAATGGTGTGGGTCCCAAGTTGGCTCTGGCGCTGATGTCCAGCCTTGAGGTGGATGAGCTGGTGCGTTGCGTGCAGGCCCAGGACACCTCGGCCCTGACCAAGGTGCCGGGGGTTGGCAAGAAGACCGCCGAGCGCCTGCTGGTGGAACTCAAGGATCGCTTCAAGGCCTGGGAAGCCGTACCGAGCATGTTCGCCCTGGTGCCGAACCAGCCGGATGCCCCGGTGCCGGTGGCCAGCGCCGAGTCGGATGCGGTCAGCGCGCTGATCTCCCTGGGCTACAAGCCGCAGGAAGCCAGCAAGGCAGTATCCGCGATCAAAGACAAAGGCTTGAGCAGCGAAGACATGATCCGCCGAGCCCTGAAGGGAATGATTTAAGTGATTGAAGCTGACCGTCTGATCGCCGCCACGGGGCCCCGTGAGCGCGAGGAAATCCAGGACCGGGCGATTCGTCCGGTCAGCCTGGCCGACTACATCGGCCAGCCCAGCGTGCGCGAGCAGATGGAGCTGTTCATCCAAGCTGCCCGTGGGCGCAACGAGTCCCTGGATCACACCTTGATCTTTGGTCCTCCGGGGTTGGGCAAGACCACCCTGGCCAACATCATCGCCGAGGAAATGGGCGTCTCGATCAAGAGCACTTCCGGCCCGGTGCTGGAGCGCCCTGGCGACCTGGCTGCGCTGCTGACCAACCTTGAGCCGCATGACGTGCTGTTCATCGACGAGATTCACCGGCTGTCGCCGATCGTCGAGGAAGTGCTGTACCCGGCCATGGAGGACTTCCAGCTCGACATCATGATCGGCGAGGGGCCCGCGGCGCGCTCAATCAAGCTGGACCTGCCGCCGTTCACCCTGGTGGGCGCCACCACGCGCGCGGGCATGCTGACCAACCCGTTGCGCGACCGCTTCGGCATCGTCCAGCGCCTGGAGTTCTACAGCACGGCGGACCTGGCGACCATTGTCAGCCGTTCCGCCGGGATCCTCGGTTTGCCGCTGGATCCGGAAGGCGCCTTCGAAGTGGCTCGGCGTGCCCGAGGCACCCCGCGGATCGCCAACCGCCTGTTGCGCCGAGTGCGGGATTTCGCCGAAGTCCGGGCCAAGGGGCATATCACCAAGCCGATCGCCGACTTGGCGCTGAACCTGCTGGATGTCGACGAACGTGGCTTTGATCACCAGGACCGGCGTCTGTTGCTGACCATGATCGAGAAGTTCGACGGTGGTCCGGTGGGGGTCGACAGCCTGGCGGCGGCGATCAGCGAAGAGCGTCACACCATTGAGGACGTGCTGGAGCCGTACCTGATCCAGCAGGGCTACATCATGCGCACTCCCCGTGGGCGGGTAGTGACCCGGCATGCGTATCTGCACTTCGGTCTAAACATTCCGTCACGATTGGGGGACATGCCTGTGGTAGACGAATTCCTCGATGCTGTGGACGATTAATCACCCGCTGCTTGTCGATTTATTCGGGGTTTGTGCTGTCCTAGGGACTGGCATTGCCCAAACTGCATGAAAAGTCGTTCAAGAATGAAAAAACAGTTGCCTGGCCGGATTGGCAACCTGAGGAGTAAGCACTAGAGTATGCGCGCGCAAAACGGGCTTGAGCCGTTCGCACATCGTTGTCGCGTTTATTACGAGGACACCGATGCCGGCGGCATCGTGTATTACGTTAATTACCTTAAGTTTATGGAGCGGGCTCGAACCGAGCGGCTACGACACCTGGGCTTTGCCCAATCGCAGCTGGCAGGGGAGAACCTGTTATTCGTCGTGCATTCCAGCGAAGCGCGTTATCACGCGCCGGCGCGACTGGACGACGAGCTTCTGGTCAGTGCCCATGTCACCGAATTGAACCGGGCCAGCCTGCGCTTCACTCAGCAGGTCAGGCGAGCCGCGGATAATGCGCTGCTCTGTGAGGGGCAGTTCCTGGTGGCCTGTGTGCGCGCCGACACTTTCAAACCCCGCGCCATTCCAGACGCTCTGCGTACGGCCTTTGTCGACGAGAGCAGCGCGGGTACACACTCAGAGCAGGAGATAAAGCGTGGAAGCTAACGTCGTCGACCATTCCTCCATGTGGAGCCTGGTCAGCAATGCCAGCGTTGTAGTGCAGTTGGTAATGCTGACCCTGGTTGCCGCATCGGTGACTTCATGGATCATGATCTTTCAGCGCAGCAACCTGCTGCGCGCCGGTCGACGTGCCCTGGAGAGCTTCGAAGAGCGCTTCTGGTCCGGCATCGACCTGTCCAAACTCTACCGTCAGGCAGGCAGCAACCCGGACCCGGATTCCGGGGTCGAGCAGATCTTCCGTGCCGGCTTCAAGGAGTTCTCCCGTCTGCGCCAGCAACCGGGTGTCGACCCTGAAGCGGTCATGGAAGGCGTAGCCCGCGCCATGCGCGTTGCTATCTCCCGTGAGGAAGAGAAGCTCGAGCAGAGCCTGCCGTTCCTTGCCACCGTCGGTTCGGTCAGCCCGTACATCGGTCTGTTCGGTACCGTGTGGGGGATCATGAACTCCTTCCGCGGCTTGGCCCAGGCCCAGCAAGCGACCCTGGCCACCGTTGCCCCGGGTATCGCCGAAGCCCTGATCGCCACGGCCATCGGCCTGTTCGCGGCCATTCCGGCGGTGATCGCCTACAACCGTTTCTCCGCCCGTGGCGAGACGCTGATCAGCCGTTACTACACCTTCGCCGACGAGTTCCAGGCGATCCTGCACCGTAAAGTGCACACCAGCGAAGAGTGAGCAGGTAGACCCAATGGCCCGAGTTCGCCACAAACGCAAGCCGGTTGCCGAGATGAACGTGGTGCCCTACATCGACGTGATGTTGGTACTGCTGGTTATCTTCATGGTGACCGCACCGATGCTCAACCAGGGCGTTAAAGTTGACCTGCCCAAGGTTTCCAGCGAAGCCTTGCCCCAGGACAACAACACCCAGGTACTGACCATTTCGATCAAGGCTGACAAGACCTACTACTGGAACCTTGGCAGTGAAGTCGACACCGAAAAGCAACAGGACAAGGCGATGACCTTGCCGCAGATGACCGACGCGGTGACCAAGATCATCCGTGCCGGCAACGAAGGCGGCAAACACACCCAGGTGTTCATTCGCGGTGATAAATCCGTCGACTACGGCGCCGTGATGGGTGCCATGGGCGGCCTGCAGAAAGCCGGAGTCGGTAACGTTGGCTTGATTACCGAGGCGCCCTGATGCACCAACAGCGAGAGCCGTCCGCCTCGGAAAGCTACTTCTGGCCTAGTGTCTGGGCGATTGCCCTGCACGTGCTGGTGTTTGGCATGCTGTTTGTCAGCTTCGCCATGACCCCGGAATTGCCCCCGGCCAAGCCGATCGTCCAGGCGACCCTGTATCAGTTGAAATCCAAGAGTCCGGCGACCACCCAGACCAATCACAAGATTGCGGGTGAGGCGAAGAAATCCGCCGCGCGTCAGACCGAGGCCGAGCAACTGGAGCAGAAGAAGGTCGAGCAGGAAGAGATCAAGGCTGCGGAACAAAAGAAAGAAGAGGCTGCTCAAAAGGCCGCGGAAGCGAAAAAGGCCGATGAGGCCAAGAAAGCTGACGAGGCGAAGAAGGCTGATGAGGCCAAGAAAGCTGCGGAAGCCAAGAAGGCTGAAGAGAAGCAATTGGCTGATGTAGCCAAGAAGAAAGCCGAAGAAGAAGCCAAGAAAGCCGCTGAAGAAGAGGCCAAGAAAAAGGCCGCTGAAGAAGCCAAGAAAAAGATCGTCGAAGACGCGAAGAAGAAAGCCGCGGAAGACGCGAAGAAGAAAGCTGAAGCTGAAGAGGCGAAGAAAAAGATCGCCGAAGACGCGAAGAAGAAAGCTGCTGCCGATGCCGCGAAGAAGAAGGCCCAGGAAGCAGCGCGTAAATCTGCCGAAGAGAAGAAGGCTCAGGCCCTGGCGGACTTGTTGTCCGACAAGCCGGAGCGTGAAGCGACCAAGTCGGATGAGGTCGGTGACAGTGTCGCGGGCAGTTTCGATGACCTGATTCGTATCCGTGCAGCGGAAGGCTGGGCTCGTCCTCCTTCGGCGCGCAAGGGTATGACAGTGGAACTGCGGATCGGCATGTTGCCTGATGGCACGGTGACCACGGTCAGCGTGATCAAGTCCAGTGGTGATGGTCCGTTCGATGCCTCGGCGGTAGCGGCAGTCAAGAACATTGGGCGTTTGACAGAAATGCAGGGGTTGAGTCCGAAGGATTTTGCTCCCTATCGTTCATTCAAGATGACATTCACACCTGAGGATCTAGCCTTGTGAGAAACCTTCTTCGAGGAATGCTTGTCGTTATTTGCTGTATGGCAGGGATAGCGGCAGCGGATGAAAAAAACATTCTGGTTACCAGTGGCAGTGACCGGGCAACTCCCATCGCCGTAGTGCCATTCGGTTGGCAAGGCGGCAGCGTGCTGCCGGACGACATGGCGCAGATCATCGGTGACGACCTGCGCAACTCGGGGTACTACGCACCTATCCCCAAGCAGAACATGATCAGCCTGCCGACCCAGGCCAGTGAAGTCATTTTCCGCGACTGGAAAGCCCTGGGCGCCCAGTACGTGATGGTCGGCAGCATTGTTCCGGCGGGCGGGCGCCTGCAGGTGCAATACGCGCTGTTCAACGTCGCTACCGAGCAGCAAGTGCTGACCGGCAGCGTGTCGGGCAGTGTTGATCAACTGCGGGATATGTCGCACTACATTTCCGACCAGTCCTTTGAAAAGCTCACCGGCATCAAGGGCGCTTTCTCGACTCGCCTGCTGTACGTGACGGCTGAGCGCTTCTCGGTGAACAACACCCGTTACACCCTGCAGCGTTCGGACTACGACGGTGCTCGGGCGGTTACCCTGTTGCAGTCCCGTGAGCCGATCCTGTCGCCGCGCTTTGCACCCGATGGCAAGCGCATTGCCTATGTGTCGTTCGAACAGAAGCGTCCGCGGATCTTCGTGCAACACATCGACACTGGTCGTCGTGAGCAGATCACCAACTTCGAAGGCCTGAACGGTGCTCCTGCCTGGTCGCCGGATGGCACCCGCCTGGCATTCGTGCTGTCCAAGGATGGCAACCCGGATATCTATGTGATGAACATGGCGTCCCGCCAGATCAGCCGCGTTACCAGTGGCCCGGGCATCAATACCGAGCCGTTCTGGGGCAAGGATGGTTCCACCATCTATTTCACTTCCGACCGTGGCGGCAAGCCGCAGGTCTATAAAAGCAACATCAATGGTGGTGGCGCCGAGCGTGTGACCTTTATTGGTAACTACAACGCCAACCCAAAACTTTCTGCTGACGAAAAGACCCTGGTAATGATTCACCGCCAGGATGGTTTCACCAACTTCCGGGTGGCGGCTCAGGATTTGCAGCGCGGTAGCGTAAAAATCCTTACAGACACCAACCTAGATGAGTCAGCTACTGTTGCGCCCAACGGCACCATGGTAATCTACGCCACCCGCCAGCAGGGCCGGGGAGTCTTGATGCTCGTGTCCATTAATGGACGTGTGAGGCTCCCGCTTCCTACCGCTCAAGGCGAAGTCAGAGAACCGTCCTGGTCCCCTTACCTGAACTGACGCGGCGCTACAAAGTTTCACTTAACACACTGGGGTTCATTAGGAGTTTCACGATGGAAATGTTGAAGTTTGGTAAGTTTGCTGCGCTGGCTCTGGCCATGGCCGTAGCTGTAGGTTGCTCCTCCAAAGGTGGCGACAACGCCGGCGAAGGCGCTGTTGATCCAAACGCTGGTTACGGCGCTAACACTGGTGCTGTTGATGGCTCCCTGAGCGAAGAAGCTGCTCTGCGCGCAATCACCACCTTCTACTTCGAATACGACAGCTCGGACCTGAAGCCAGAAGCCATGCGCGCTCTGGACGTTCACGCCAAAGACCTGAAAGCAAACGGCGCTCGCGTTGTTCTGGAAGGCAACACCGACGAACGTGGTACTCGTGAGTACAACATGGCACTGGGCGAGCGTCGTGCGAAAGCCGTTCAGCGCTACCTGGTTCTGCAGGGCGTTTCCCCTGCTCAGCTGGAGCTGGTTTCCTACGGTAAAGAGCGTCCAGTTGCCACTGGCCACGACGAGCAGTCCTGGGCTCAAAACCGTCGCGTCGAACTGCGTAAGTAATTCGTCATGCGAACGTGCCGTCGTGCTGTAACTATTTTGGCTCTCAGTCTCACGCCGCTAGCGGCGTGGTCTGCGGTTCCTGTGGTCGATAACAACTCCGGCTATAACAATAGCGGGAGCAGCTATCCGCCAGCGGGTTATGGCACGAACGGCGCCTATGCCGGGGGAGGGGTTTCGACCCCTGTCTCGGCACAGGGCGAGCTGTTCCAGCAACTGCAGCAAATGCAGGAGCAGATCGCACGGCAACAGGGTGTGATCGAAGTTCTGCAAAACGATGTAGCGCGCATGAAGCAAGAGAGCCTGGAGCGTTACCAGGATCTTGATCGGCGCATAGGAAGCGGTGTTGCACCTGCCGCGTCTCCTGAGAATTCTTCAGCCGGTGGCGATAGCAGTGCCGCCGGTGCCACAGCCGGAGCTGCTGCTCCAGCACCAGCGGCCAGCAGCGAACCAGGTGATCCGGCCAAGGAAAAGCTCTATTACGATGCTGCCTTCGACCTGATCAAGGCTAAGGACTTCGACAAGGCCAGCCAGGCTTTCTCGGCATTCCTGCGCAAGTACCCCAACAGCCAGTACGCCGGCAATGCCCAGTACTGGTTGGGAGAAGTGAACCTGGCCAAGGGCGATTTGCAAGGCGCTGGTCAGGCGTTCGCCAAGGTTTCCCAGCTGTATCCCAAGCACGCCAAGGTGCCTGATTCGTTGTACAAGCTGGCTGACGTAGAGCGTCGCCTGGGCCATACCGATCGGGTCAAAGGCATTCTGCAGCAGGTGGTGGCCCAGTATCCGGGCACTTCCGCCGCTCAGTTGGCGCAACGGGACCTGCAACGCATGTAAGCGCGTTGGCGACCGTTACAAGAAACCCGCGCTTGTCGCGGGTTTTTTCGTTAGAATTCACCCCCTTTTTTTGAAACACGCTTCCTGGGATCTGCGCGATGGCGGGGTTCCTTGAAGTGCCTGACGGAGGCGGACAGCCTGTTTAGCTGTTACGCCCGTGGCGACTATGCAAGACACATTGAGAATCACCGAAGTTTTCTACTCGTTGCAGGGGGAAACTCGGACTGCCGGGCTGCCCACGGTTTTCGTGCGCCTGACCGGATGTCCGTTGCGTTGCCAATACTGCGACAGCGCCTACGCTTTCAGCGGCGGCACCCAGCGTACCCTCGACAGCCTGCTGGAGCAGGTTGCCGGTTTCCGTCCGCGTTATGTCTGTGTCACCGGCGGCGAGCCGTTGGCGCAACCTAATGCCATTCCCTTGCTCAAGCAGTTGTGCGATGCCGGCTATGAAGTCTCGCTGGAGACCAGTGGCGCGCTGGATATTTCCGAGGTGGATCGGCGCGTTAGCCGGGTCCTTGACCTCAAGACCCCGGGTTCCAAGGAAGCGCATCGCAATCGCTACGAGAACATCGAGCTGCTGACGGTCAACGACCAGGTCAAGTTTGTCATCTGTTCCCGTGAGGACTACGACTGGGCGGTGTCCAAACTGATCCAGTACGGCCTTGAGCGGCGTGCCGGCGAAGTATTGTTCTCGCCCAGCCACCATGATCTCAGCGCACGGGATCTGGCCGACTGGATCGTGGCTGACAACCTGCCGGTGCGACTGCAACTGCAGCTGCATAAATACCTTTGGAATGATGAGCCGGGGCGCTGAAATGACTGAGCAAGCACAGAACCAATCTTCGACCGAGAAACGTGCAGTGATCCTGCTCTCCGGTGGACTGGACTCGGCCACCGTAGTGGCCATGGCCCGCGCCGAAGGCTACCGCTGCTACACCATGAGCTTCGATTATGGCCAGCGCCATCGGGCTGAATTGCACGCTGCCGAGCGCGTGGCGCGGGACCTGGGCGTAGTGGAGCACAAGGTGATCGGCCTGAATCTCAATGGCATTGGCGGATCGGCCCTGACCGACAGCTCCATCGATGTGCCGGAAGCGCCCGGTGAGGGAATTCCGGTGACGTATGTGCCGGCACGCAACACCGTGTTTCTGTCCCTGGCCCTGGGCTGGGCGGAAGTGCTGCAAGCGCGGGATATCTTCATCGGCGTCAATGCGGTGGATTACTCCGGTTATCCAGATTGCCGCCCCGAGTTCGTCGAAGCCTTCGAGCGTATGGCCAACCTGGCCACCAAGGCCGGCGTCGAAGGGCAGGGTTTCCGGATCCAGGCGCCCCTGCAGAACCTCAGCAAGGCTGAAATCATCAAGGCCGGTATGGGGTTGGGAGTCGATTATGGCCTGACGGTTTCCTGCTATCAGGCGGATGACCATGGCCGTGCATGTGGCAAATGCGACAGCTGCCGCCTGCGTGCAGAAGGGTTCGACGCGGCCGGTGTCAGCGATCCAACGGCTTATTTTTGATTTTTTTCATTTAGGGTGTTGAATTCCCGTTAGAAATCAGTATTATACGCGCCACCACACAGCGGGTCGTTAGCTCAGTTGGTAGAGCAGTTGGCTTTTAACCAATTGGTCGTAGGTTCGAATCCCACACGACCCACCATATTCTGGCGGTTTAGAAAATCTGGAAGGCCCACGAAAGTGAGGATTTCCGGGTTTTTTTTTGCCTGCAATAAACCCGGGCGTGAAGGTATCAAAGCTCGATGCGCTCTGGAAGGCTATCGATGACCTGGGACAGTTGCTCGTTTTGCGGCTCGTCCTGTGGGGGCGTTGTACGGCGTGCCTGGCGGTATTCGCTGGGGGTGCAACCGGTGAACTGCTTGAAGGCCCGGGCGAAGTAGGAAGGGTCCTTGAAACCGACCTCATAGCCGTTGCTGGTGACGGGCATCTGGCTGTTGTCCAGGAGCTCCTTGGCGCAATCCATGCGCTTGCTCAGTATGTAGTCCATGAAGCCCAGGCCATTCACTTCCTTGAACAGGCGGCTGAAGCGGAATGTCGTCATGCCGCAGCGCTTGGCCAGTTCCTTTTGATCGACGCTGTCGCGAAAGTGTTGGTCGATGTACAGCAGCACGTTGCTCAGGGCCTGATGTTTCTGGTGTTCTGCGGTCAAGCGGATGCTGTCCGGCAAGGACGGTCCATGCTCGACCAGCAACGTCTTGTTGCTAGTGCCAGAGTGACGACGCAGCTCGCAGAGCTGCCTCAGGGCGTGCATGAAACGCTCGGTCTCCGGGCCGGTAAGGGGCAACACCATGTACTCCCAGACCCTCGAGCGCATCGCCCAGATGGCAAGCTCCTCTGAGTGCTGCACGGTGAACATGGCGATGGGAACGGAGGGAACCCTGCGTTTGATCTCCAGCAGCAGGTTGAGGCCCGGCATGTCGGGGCGGTCATAGTGCATGCAGATCATGTCTGGCATTGGCAGCGTATCTATTGCGGAAACGTTGGCTCCCTTGGCCAGGTGACAGTCACAGGCAGAACGAAAATGCCCGATCAGCTCTTCAGCAGATCGGTTGCGAGTGAGATCAAACCATAGCAGGCATGGTTTCTTGATCGCCTCTGGTTTCATTGCCTTGTTCCTTTCAGCTATTACGCGGCCTCTATCTGCGGGGATAGTGCTTTTTCACCACTTGACGATGACTGAGACGAGTCTCGGTGTATTGAAGATCAGATGTGTTCATAGTTGCTCCTTAGCCTTTCGATTCTGTGCCGGGTGGGTGCATGGGAATATTTGTTCTTATTCACCAGCGCAAAAAAGTCCTAGCTATCGACAATAAACTCCTAACCCTGCCGGTTGCCCCTGACTAGCATTCCTTCAAGCGGTGGATCATCTAACCGCTTGAAGTACAGTCCTTAAATGAGGTGGCAAGATGAATCTGAAATCGATCAAAACCTCGGTTGCGGCATTCATCAAGGATGAAGATGGCTTGACCATTGTGGAATATGCAGTGGCTGGCGGGCTGATAACCCTTGGGGCCGTTGCTGCGTTTGTAACCCTGGGCGGCAACGTCAGTACCGCCATTACCAGTCTGGGATGCGCAGTACAGGGCAAGACCTGTTGATCCAAGTGCTTGCGCTGGGGTCTCAGTCCTGTACTGGAGCGGTTCATTGCGTCTGTGCCACCAGCGTAGCGGGGCAGGACGCCGTGGAGCGTTCTCCGTCAGGCTGAGGTCCAGCATGTAGTAGGGATCAGTATGCATAGGCGGTATGGCTGGCTCCTGGCTGTGATCCTGCTCGATCCCGAGTGACCGTAAAGCGCTGGGCAAGCGCTGTTCGAGTCAGACCCGGCCCGCAGTTTTTCTTCCCTGTCCAGCAGTATCGCTGCTGTGCTGCCTGCCTGAAGATCTAATCCTGATATACAAAACCCAGCTTAGTTCGTTCTGGACCATGCGCCATTCGGTGACCGTGGGGCGAGCGCTGTTTTCGCTCGGCAGGGTTGTATCAGGATCAATTTCTCAATGACTGAGAATGCGTGGTCATGTTGTTTGTGAATTGTTCCCTACTCAAACTTTTACTGGCTGATCAGGCAGTTGGCGCTGGGTTTAGTTGTTTCGGTTTTAGTTGCAATAAAGTCCTAGCGATCAGCAAAAAACTCCTAACCCCCTCAATCTCCTCCTGACTAAGGTTTGTCCCAGGTAGTGCGAAAAGTACTGCTCTTGAAGTCAATCACTTGAGTGAGGCAAACAAAATGAAACTGCAATCGATCAAGACCTCGGTGCTGAAGTTCATCAAAGACGAAGACGGCCTGACCATCGTGGAATATGCAGTGGCCGGCGGGTTGATAACCCTGGGGGCTGTCGCCGCGTTCATCACTTTGGGCACCAACGTGAAAACAGCCATCACCAGCCTGGGCTGTGCCGTCCAAGGCAAGACCTGCTAGCCGCGCCAACTCCACAGAGGATCGCGGTCATGGACAAGGAGCCCTTTATTACTGTGGTGGTGCTGCTGGGGCTGTTGAGTGTGGCGGTGGTGGGCGATCTGCGCCGCCACCGCATTCCCAACGTGCTGATCTTGCTTGGAGTATGCCTGGGGCTGGTTGGCCAGGCTTACACCGCAGGTTTAACCGGGTTGGGAAACGGATTGCTGGGCATGTTGATCGGCTTCGCGGTGTTTCTCCCGATGTATGTCTTTGGGGGGATGGCTGCCGGAGACGTCAAGCTGATGGCCATGGTCGGCACTTTTCTGACTCCGCATGGTGCCTTGTGGGCTGCGTTCCTCAGCCTGATTGCCGGTGGCTTGTGTGGCGTGTTGATAGTGCTGGTACGTGGTCAGGCCCAACAGACCGTGGGGCGTTACTGGCTGATGCTCAGAGCCAGGGCTTACTTCGCGCCTGCAGCCGATGAAGTGGCAGGCAAGCCATTTCCTTACTCGATTGCAGTGTTGCTCGGCACGTTGATCAGCATCTTCTGGTTGCCATTCAGTCACTAGTTCAGGAGAGCACTATGTACGCCATGAGTAATAGCCGTGTGTCCTCCTCTGAACGAGAAGCGGTGCAGCGGCTGGCCCCACAGCCATGCACGATTCTTGAAACCGGACTGGCGGACAACTTTCTCGGCGATCTGGTGTGCAAACATCTTTACGACGCTGGTGTTCTGGACATGTCGCGACTGGTGGAACGCCTGGCGCTGACCGGAGCTGTACTGGAAGAGGTGCTTACCTTCCTGCGCAAGGACCGCCGTGTCGAGATACTCGGCCAGGCTCCTGGCCAGACATTGCGCTACGGGTTGACGGAGCGTGGTCGTGCTGCCGCTCGCGATGCCCTGGCGCGCAGCGGCTACATTGGCGCCGCACCGTTTCCGGTGAGTGCCTATCGCTCCCTGCTCAAGGTCCAGACCATTCACCATGGCCGGATCAGCGCCCATGACATGCATCGCTCCTTCGGCGCGATGGTGCTGGCTCAGGACATGCTCGACCAACTGGGTGTTGCCCTGAACTCCGGGCGCGCCATCATGATTTACGGGCCCGCGGGCACCGGCAAGACCTATGTCAGCAGCCGACTGATCCGGCTGTTTTCCGAATCCATCTGGGTACCGCACGCCATTGCGATCAATGAGGCGGTGATCGAGATCTTCGATCCCCAGGTGCATCGGCGCCTGGATGACGATCAACAGCAGAACAACCTGTTGCTCAATGAGGGGATCGACCGCCGGCTGTTGCACTGTGAGCGCCCGCTGATCATCACGGGCGGCGAGTTGACCATGGAGCAGCTGGACGTTCGCTATGACCCCTTCACCCGCCAGTACCAGGCGCCCTTGCAGCTCAAGGCCAGCAACGGCTTGTTCATCATTGACGACATGGGGCGCCAGCGCATGGCCCCGGCAGAATTGTTGAACCGCTGGATCGTGCCCATGGAAGAGAAACGCGACTTTCTCAATCTTGGCGGTGGGCGGCATTGTGAATTGCCCTTCGACCTGATCCTGGTGTTCTCCACCAACATCAATCCCCTGGAGCTGGCGGACGAAGCGTTTCTGCGGCGCATCGGCTACAAGCTGCAGTTCGGTTATCTGAAGCCCGAAGAGTACCGGCGCATCTGGATTCAAGAGACCGAGCGGCTGGGCGTGCCATACGACCCCCAGGTGCTTGCCTACGTGCTTCAGGAACTCTATGGCGCAGAAAACATGCCTTTGGTGCCTTGCCACCCTCGCGATCTGTTGAACATGGCACTCGACCGTCAGCGCTATCTGGGCGGTTCTGGCCCGCTGTCGACCCGGGAGCTGGAGTGGGCGTGGCGCAACTACTTCGTCCAGCTCGACTTTCTTGGATAAGGAGACACTCCTATGAGCTCTCGCACATTCACCCTCATTGCCTTGTCCCTGATCCTGGGCTTGGGCGCGGCATGGATGGCCAACAACTGGCTCAATGCACGGCTCAATGTCGGTCCCGACGACAACCAGCGCAACGTGGTGGTGGCCACTGTCGAGATTGCCTTCGGGCAGATGGTAGAAGCCCAGCAGGTGGGCGTGGTGCGCATGCCCAAGGATGCGGTTCCGGACGATGCCTTTGACTCCACCGACAAGGTGGTGGGCAAGATCGCCACATTCTCCATGCTGCGCGGCGACATCCTGCGCGCTGCGCGCCTGGCCGAGCACCTGGGGGGCAGCACCCTGGCATCGCTGATCGAGCCGGACAAACGTGCGATATCGGTCCGGGTGGACGATGTGGTCGGCGTCGGCGGGTTCCTGCTCCCGGGCAATCGGGTCGATGTCCTGGCCACTCGCCAGACTGGCAACGATGGCAATGCCGAATCCAAGACCATCCTCGAGGACCTGCGGGTACTGGCCGTGGACCAGACCGCCAGTACCGACAAGACCCAGCCGGTGGTCGTGCGTGCAGTGACCCTGGAGATGACGCCGGTTCAGGCAGAAGTGCTGGTCAAGGGCATGACGGCAGGCAAGCTGCAACTGGCCCTGCGCAATCCGCTGGATAACAACAAGCGGCCTCTGCCCGTCGAGCCGGTGGCCATGGTTCAGGAAGCGCCGGCACCCGTAGTGAGCAAGCCGCTCGTGCACCGCCGCGCGGCTCCTGAGGCTGCTGGGATCACGGTAATCCGCGGTGTCGAGGTCAATGTCATCAAGGCTCTGTAGGCGGTTCGGGCTGGACAGGGACAGAGCGAGAAGGGGAGGGCTTGAAGATGAAATCGTGTATACGGCCGCCGCTCACCGCGTTTCCGTCCCGTCAGCGCGGGGCGATGATCATCCTGGTGGTGATCGCCATGGCCTCGCTCCTGTTGATGGGCGCCCTGGCCCTGGATGGCAGCCATATGCTGCTGAACAAGACACGGCTGCAAAATGCCGTGGACGCGGCGGCATTGAGTGGCGCCAAGACCCTGAGCATGGTGCCGGGCGTGACTGGTGCCGCAAGCCTGACCCAGACCGCCGCGTTGGCCACCTTGACCCTCAATGCCAATGCTTCCGGCAACCAGGAGCTGGCCAAGGCCATTGGCGGTAACGCCTCGGGGTTCGCCAAGGTCGAACTGGCCTCCAGCGTGTATGGACCTTTCTCTTTCCCCGGGCCGGCCAATGCCACCTATGTCCGGGTCACGGTAGCCAACTATCCCTTGAGCAGCTTTTTCTGGGGCGTGTTCCAGGCCTTGGGCAATGGCGGCAACAAGTCGGTGGCGGCCGTGGCTACTGCGGGCCCGAGCCCAACCAGCCCGTGCGACCTGACGCCGTTGCTGGTGTGCGGCGACCCCAGCAAGAACAACCCGGCCACCGGCATGTTCTGGGGCTACAAGTTCGGCGATCTGCAGGTATTGAAAACCGCGGCCAACAACAACTCGGCAATCGGCCCGGGGAATTTTCAACTGCTGGACTTCGGTTCTGGCGGCAATACGGTCAGGCAGGCGCTGGCGGGTGGAATCAATCAGTGCAACAGCGTGGGTTCCACTGTCCTGACCAAGCCGGGCAACACCGTGGGGCCATCTGCCCAGGGGCTCAATACCCGCTTCAACCAGTACAGCGGTGGCCTCAGCGCGTCGGATTATCCACCGGACCTGGTGACTACCGTCAACGCCAAGTCGCTGACTTACACCGGCTCTCCGGCGCAGATCCAGTACAACGGGCAAGCGGTCACTTCGAGCAACGGCAATCTGTCCACGCCCAGTGGTGCCTTGTATGGCTACAACAACTGGGTTCAGGCCTCGGCAGGCTGTGTCGCCGGCACCGGCGGTGGTTGCCAGAGCAACGGCGTGTTCGAGCGGCGGATCCTGAAGATCGTGATCGGCGACTGCTCGGGCAAGAACGACGGCGCCTCGTCAATTCCGGTGCTCGGTTTCGGTTGCTACTTCGTGCTGCAGCCCGAGGCGCAACAGGGCAATTCGGCGCAGATCTTTGCGGATTTCGGTGAACGTGACCGAGCGTTTCGCTAATACGTGACCGGTGCTTCCACCCCGGTTGCGCGGGTTCTGGATTGTAATCGCATCGGTCACGATGCGGCTTGTTCCTCGGCTTTTTTTCGGCGCAGCGACTCGCCTTTCATCGTCAGTCGGTAGGCGTTGTGCACCAGGCGGTCGAGGATGGCATCGGCCAGGGTCGGGTCGTTGATCCAGCCGTGCCAGTGCTCGATGGGCAGTTGGCTCGTCAGGATGGTGGAGCGGCTGCCAGCGCGGTCGTCGATCACCTCCAGCAGGTCATGCCGGGCTCCTTCCTCCAGCGGGGCTAGCGCCCAGTCGTCCAGCACCAGGACGTCGACCTTTGCCAGCTGTTGCAGGGTACGGCCGAAGCTGCCGTCGCCATGAGCGATGCGCAGTTGTTCCAGCAGGCGCGGGGTGCGCAGGTACAGGGTGCTATAGCCCTGGCGGCAGGCCTGGTTGCCCAGGGCGCAGGCCAGCCAGGTTTTGCCGGCACCGGTCGGGCCGGTCAGCAGCAGGTTGTGCTGCTGGCGGATCCAGTCGCCACTGGCCAGGGTGGCGATCAGACGCTCGTCCAGGGCGCGTCCGGTGCGGCGGTCGAGATCTTCCAGGCAGGCGTTGGCGTACTTGAGCTTGGCCTTCTTGCGCAGCCGTACCAGGCGCTGGTTGTCACGCCAGGCCAGTTCGCGGTCGAGCAGTAGGCCGAGGCGTTCATCGAAGCTCAGGCTGTGGCTGGCCGGCAGCGTCCATTGCTCTTCCAGGGCGCGGGCCATGCCGTCCAGGCGTAGCTGGTGCAGTTGATTCAGGGTGTGTTGCGGCATCATCGAACAGCTCCTGTTGCGGGGGTTGGTAGTAGTCGGCGCCACGGACGTTCTCGTGGTCGCCGGGTAAGGTCGTTTCGGCGGCACGCTGGGGCAGCGGCTGTTGATCCAGGCCTTGCTGGAGCAGGTTGCGCACGCTGCGCCCGGTGAAGGCGCGCAGGTGTACGGCACGTTCGGCAGCGGCTTCCAGGCGTGCATTGCCATAGCGCCGGGCCAGCGAGAGCAGGCCGAGGCAGGCGCGGTAGCCCATCTCCGGGTGCGGCTTGTGGGTCAGTTGGTGATCGATCAGTTGGCGCGTGTAGGGGCCGATCCGCGCGCCCCAGTCGAGCAGGCGTTGTGGCGTCCATTCGCGATGCGCCTGGTGCGCCGCGGGCATGTGCTCGCGCTGGGTACTGTAAGCGCCGCGTCGCCCCAGCAGCAGGTGGCTGGCCACCCGCCGGTTGCCATGCAGCACTTCCAGGGTGTGTGCCGTCAGTCGCACGTCCACGTTCTGCCGGGCCAGGGCGGAGGGCACGCTGTAGAAGCTGCCATTGACCTCGATGTGGTAGTCGATGCTGACCTTGCAGCGCTTGAAGGTGGCGACCTCGTAGGGATGCACCGGCAGCGCTCGCAAGGCCGGGCGATCCAGGCGCTCGAACCAGTCGCGCCGGCAGCCATCGAGCCGCTTGAACGGGCGCCGATTCAGATCCTCCAGCAGCTCGGCGATGGCCTGGTTAAGCGCATGCAGGCTGAAGAACTGCCGATGGCGCAGCCGCGCCATGATCCAGCGCTCGACCACCTGCACCGCCACCTCGGCCTTGGCCTTGTCCTGAGGCTTGCGTGGCCGTGCCGGCAGGATCACCGTCTGGTAATGACGCGCGCACTCCAGCGTGGCCCGGTTCAGGCCCGGCTCGTAGCGATCCGGCTGGGCGACCAGGGCGCGCGGATTGTCCGGCACAACCATTTCCGGCACGCCGCCAAAGTAGGTCAGAGCCTGGCCCAGCGAGGTCAGCCAGTCCACCTGGGTTTCGCCTGGCGTCGCGCAGGCATAGGTGTAATTCGAGGCGCCCAGGGCGGCGACGAAGATGTGCGCCCGGCGCACTTCGCCGGTGGCCGGGTCGACCACCGGCAGCGTCGGCCCGGCATAGTCGATGAATAGCTTCTCGCCCGCACGGTGCAGCTGACGCATCGAACGTTTGAGCGTCTGGGCGTAGCGCCGGTAGTGCTCGACGAACTGGGTGTAGCGGTAGGTCGGCTGGCCCGCATGCGCGGCGAGATATTCCTCCCACAGCAGCTGCAAGGTCACGCCCTTGCGTCGCAACTCGCGGTGGATGCTCAGCACATCGGGCAGCACTCGCTCACCGCGCGGCTTGTTCGTCGACGTCGGTGCAAACAAGGCGGCCGCCAGCGCGGCCTCGTCCATGGCCACCAGCGCCGGCCAGTCCAGCCCGGCCACCCGCGCCGCCGCGATGTACTTGCTAACCACGCCCTTGGACAGCTGCAAGGCACGGGCAATCTTCTCGTGGGACAAGCCGGCCTCAAACTTGAGGCGCAGACATTCTTTGATGTTTCGCATGGCTACTCGCGGCGCCGCCATCTTCCTCTCCCGAAATCGGTCGAGGATGGCGGCGCATCAGGTCATGCGCAACGAAGGGGAAGGCTTTCGCTAAGTCGTGACCGGCGATTTCGGTAAGCCGTGACCACCTGTTTCGGAACAGGCGGAAAATCGGTCACGTTGCTACCGAAATGAGCGGTCACGCGTTAGCGAAATGACCGGTCACGATCAACCGAAACGGCCGGTCACGGTGCTCCGAAATCCGCAGATCTTCGGTCAGTTCGTCAGTCAATGCGAAGGCGACAACGTGCCGGGCCCCAACCCGGCGAACACTTCCGGGCCGCAGATCATCCAGTTGTACAAGACCTACATCGACAACAACCAGACGCCGAGTACCGACTCGTAGGAGGGAGTGATGAGACGCAGTGGATACAGACTGCCGACCGCCCAGAGCGGCATGGCGATGGTGGAGCTGGCAATTACCCTGCCGCTGCTGGCGTTGCTGATGCTGACCTTCGGTGAATTCGGGCGCATGTTGTTCCAGTACAACAGCCTGATGCAGGCCAGCCGTGACGCCGGGCGCTTTGCCGCCGCCCAGGCCTGGAACGGCACCCTTGGCACGGTCAGCCTGAGTTCTTCGCTGATCTCCCAGACCCAGAATGTTGCGGTTTACGGCGTCCCCGCCAATCCCAATGGCTACCCCCCCGTGGTTTCCGGCCTGACGACCGGCAATGTGCAGGTCAGCACGGTCGGGACCGACCATGTCCAGGTCAGCATCAACTACACCTTCGTGCCGGTGATCGGCAGCGCGCTGCCTGCTCTCTATGGCAGCAGCGTGCCGCTGGGCCTGGCGTTGACCTCGACTATCGTGATGAGGGCCTTGTGATGAACGTCCGGCACATGCGTGGGGTGTATATCGTCGAATTTGCCATCGCCAGCCTGGTGCTGTTCACCCTGCTGTTCGGCGCCCTGGAGGTCGGCCGGCTGTATTTCACCGTCAACACCCTTAATGAAACGGTACGCCGCGGCGCTCGCCTGGCGGCGGTGTGCGATATCAAGGACCCGGTCATTCTGCGGCGGGCGATGTTCAACTCGGCGACCAATACCGGCGCCAGCAGCCTGATCGCCAGCCTCACCAGCGCCAATCTGAAACTGGTCTACCTGGATGCAAACGGCGCGGTGGTCGCCAACCCCAACGACCTCACCAGCAGCACCGGTTTTATCGCCATCCGCTATGTCCGGCTGGAGGTGTCGAATTTCAGTTTCAACCTGCTGATCCCCGGGTTTGGCGGGGCGTTCATTTTGCCGATGTTCAAGTCCACCGTGCCGCGCGAAAGCCTGGGTCGACAGCCTGATGCGACGGTCAATCCGGAGATCACACCATGCTAAGTACCCGAGCAGCCCCCGCCACCCCCGCGGCTGACAGATCCGGCATGCGCCTGCTGATCAGTGGGCGAGATGCGTCGGCCTTGAGTCATCTGAAAGCCCTGAGCTCGAAGCTGCCCGGCCTGCAGGTCAGTACGCGCCTGGTGAGCAATGGTCATACCGATCCGTTGTATGGGTTGGAGCAGATGCCGGACTTCCTGTTGTTGAGGGTCAGCCACCTGTGGCGCGAGGAGCTGGCGGCGCTGTTGCAGCATCCGGTGAAGGAGCGTCCGCCACTTCTGGTCTGTGGCCCGCTGGACGAGCGTGAAGGCATGCGCCTGGCGATGCAGGCCGGTGCCCGTGACTTTCTGCCGGAGCCGGTCGCCGCCGAGGAGTTGCAGGCGGCGCTGGGCCGCATGGTGATGGAGGCCCATGCGGAACAGGGGGCAGGGGGCAAGTTGATTGCGGTGATGAATGCCAAGGGCGGATCGGGCGCTTCCATGCTGGCCTGCAATCTGGCCCATCAGCTCAGCGAGCGGGGTGGCCGAACCCTGCTGCTGGACCTGGACCTGCAGTTTGGCAGCGTGACCCACTGTTTTGATGTCATGCCGACCCACAGTCATGTGGAGGTGCTGCAACAGGTCGAGAGCCTGGATGGTATTGCCTTGCGCGGCTATTGCAGCCATTTCAGCCCCACCCTGCATGTGCTGGGGGGGCGTACCGGGGAACTGTTCCTGGCTCAGGACATCCGCATTGAACAGCTCGAAGGCTTGTTGCGCCTGGCGCGCAGCACCTATGACTGGGTGGTGGTGGATCTGCCGAGGCAGATCGACCATCTCACCGGCATCACCCTGGAGCATGCCGATCACGTCTTCATCGTGCTGCAGCAGAGTCTCAGCCACCTGAAGGACGGCACCCACCTGCTGCGCATTCTGCGCGACGACCTGGGGGTGCAGAACAACCGTCTGCAGGTGGTGGTCAATCGCTACGACAAGTCCTCGGCCGTCAGCCTCAAGGACATTGGCGAGGCATTGCGCTGCACCGATCTGCACAAACTGCCCAACGACTATGCGGTGGTGGGCGAGAGCCAGAACACCGGCGTGCCGCTGGAGCTGCACGCGCCGCGTGCCGGCATCACCGCGGCCCTGCGCGACTTGAGTCAGCGCCTGATCGGTATCCAGGCCGAGGAGCAGGGTCTGCTCAAACGTACTTTCAGCCGTCTGTTCGGAGGGTAAGCCATGCTCAGCGACTTTCGAAATCGCCTGCGTCAGCAATCCAGCAAGCCAGCCCCGGCAGATGGGCCAGCCGCAGCCATCAGCAGTGAGGACTGTGTCAGCGTGCTCATGGCCTGGGAAGCCAGCGTGCCCGATGTGCTCTACGAGACCCGGACCAAACTCAGTTCGATGGAGACCGAGTGGCGGGAGAAGATCTACCAGCAGTTGCTCAAGGTCATGGACCTGTCCTTGCTGGATACGCTGGAACCGGCCGACGCCGGGCGGCAGATCCGCGAGCTCAGCCTGCGGCTGCTCGACGAGCACTCGGCGCCGGTCAGTGCCAGCAGCCGTCAGCTGATCATCAAGCAGATCACCGATGAGGTGCTGGGGCTTGGGCCATTGGAGCCGCTGCTGGCCGACCATACGGTGTCCGACATCCTGGTCAACGGCCATGCCTCGGTGTACGTGGAGCGCTTCGGCAAGTTGCAGAGGACCGATGTGCACTTTCGTGACGATCATCATCTGCTGAACATCATCGATCGCATCGTTTCCAGCCTGGGGCGGCGCATTGATGAGTCTTCGCCCCTGGTGGACGCGCGCCTGAAGGACGGTTCGCGGGTCAACGCGATCATTCCGCCGCTGGCCATCGACGGGCCGAGCATGTCCATCCGCCGCTTTGCCGTGGACCTGCTCAATACCGAGAGCCTGGTGCAGATGGGCACCCTGACGCCGGCCATCGCGCTGATGCTCAAGGCCATCGTCCGTGGTCGGCTCAATGTGCTGATTTCCGGCGGGACCGGCAGTGGCAAGACCACCATGCTCAATGTGTTGTCCAGCTTCATCCCGCATAACGAGCGGATTGTCACCATCGAGGACTCGGCCGAGCTGCAGTTGCAGCAACCCCATGTGGTGCGCCTGGAAACCCGCCCATCGAACATTGAGGGCCGTGGTGAGGTGAGCCAGCGGGAACTGGTGCGCAACAGCCTGCGGATGCGCCCGGACCGCATCGTGATCGGTGAGGTACGGGGTGCCGAAGCGCTGGACATGTTGACCGCGATGAACACCGGACACGATGGGTCGCTGACCACCATTCACGCCAACACCGCGCGTGATGCCCTGGGGCGGATCGAGAACATGGTTTCGATGACGGGGGCGACGTTCCCGATCAAGGCCATGCGCCAGCAGATCGCCTCGGCCATAGGTGTGGTGATCCAGTTGGAGCGCCAGGAAGACGGTACGCGGCGCCTGGTCAGCGTGCAGGAGATCAACGGCATGGAGGGTGAAATCATCACCATGACCGAGATCTTCAGCTTTGTGCGCAGTGGCATCGGTGAGAAGGGCGAGGTTGTCGGCGAGTTCCGTCCCACCGGAATGGTGCCGGCGTTTCGCAACGTGCTGGCCAAGCGTGGCATTGAATTGCCGCTGAGCCTGTTCCGGCCGGAATGGATGGAGGACCAGCCATGAGTCAGATCCCCAGCGAATTTATCCTAGCGTTTCTCGGCATGGTGTTTACCGCCATGTTTCTTCTCAGCCAGGGCTTGGTCATACCGGTGTTCGGTGAGGCGAGCAAGGTGCGCAAGCGTATTCGCGGCCGGCTCAATCTGCTGGAGCGCGCGAGCAACCTGCCGAACATGCAGTCGATACTGCGGCAGAAATACTTGCGTCGCCTGTCACCGCTGGAGGCTCGCCTGGAGCAATTGCCCGTGATGGAAAGCCTGGCACAGATGATCGAGCAGTCCGGTCACGAGTACCGTGCCTATCGGGTGCTGTTGCTCGGTGTGGTGCTGGGGAGTGCCGTGGGTTTGCTGTTGTGGGTGCTTCTGCAAATCTGGTGGGTGGCGCTGCCGGTGGCGATGGCGGTGTTCTGGTTGCCGGTGCTGAAGATCTCCCGCGACCGCAGCAAGCGTTTTGCCGAATTCGAAGAAGGCTTGCCGGATGCACTGGATGCCGTGTGCCGGGCGCTGCGCGCCGGACACCCGTTCAATGAAACCCTGCAACTGGTCGCCGATGAGCACAAGGGCCCGGTCGCGCATGAATTCGGCCTGACGTTTTCCGACATCAACTACGGCAATGACGTGCGCCGGGCGATGCTTGGCCTGCTGGAGCGCATGCCGAGCATGACGGTGATGATGCTGGTGACCACTGTGCTGATCCACCGTGAAACGGGGGGCAATCTGACGGAAGTGCTGGAGCGCCTGAGCAGCCTGATCCGCGGGCGCTTTCGCTTTCAGCGCAAGGTCCGGACGCTCTCGGCCGAAGGGCGCATGTCGGGCTGGATACTGGTGTCGATGCCCTTCGTACTGGCGGCGGCGATCGTCTTCTCGAGCCCGACTTATCTACCTTTGCTGTTCCAGGAGCCGCTGGGCCAGAAGCTGGTCATCGGGGCGTTCATCGCGATGCTGATCGGCATTTTCTGGATACGCAAAATCATCCGGATTCAGGTTTGAACATCGGCGTTCGCAGGGGGTGAGGTCATGGATTATCTATTGAGTCTGATCAATCGCGTGGTGGGCAACGAAGCACTCGCGCGCCTGCTGTTCTCCGCGGCCATCGGCTTGAGCGTGGTGTTCGCGGTGGCGACCCTGGTGCTGCTGGTGATGGGGCTGCAAGACCCGGTGCAGCGTCGCCTGTTGCTGATCAAGCGTGGCCATGGCGCGGTGACCCGGGAGGCACCGAGCAACCTGCAGTTGATGCTTGAACAGGTCGGCCAGCGTTTTGTAGCGCAAGAGCAGGACCAGGTCTCCGCGACCCGGACCCTGCTGATACACGCCGGGTATCGCTCGCCTGCGGCGGTGCAGATGTACTGGGCCCTGCGCTTGCTGTCGCCGTTGCTCATGCTGGGCCTGGTGGTCCTGGTGCTGCCGCTGATTCCGAAGCTGTCGCTGCTCCTGGGGATCTTCCTGCTGGTTCTGGCGGCCGGTATCGGCTGGTTGGCTCCGGCGATCTATGTCAGTGCGCGGCGGCAGGCGCGCACGACCCGCTTGCTGGTGGCCTTTCCGGATGCGCTTGATTTGATGGTGGTCTGTGTCGAGTCCGGCCTGGCCTTGCCCCAGGCCATCGAGCGGGTGTCCGAGGAAATGGCCGTCAGCCAACCGGATCTGGCCCTGGAGCTGGCGCTGGTCAACTCTGAAATCCGTGCCGGTATTCCCAGCACCGAAGCCCTCAAGCGCCTGGCGGATCGGACCGGGCTGGAGGACATTCGGGGCCTGGTGAGCCTGCTGGCGCAGAGCATCCGCTTTGGTACGAGCGTGGGGACTACCTTGCGGATCTATGCCGAGGAGTTTCGCGACCGGCGTACTCAGCTGGCGGAGGAAAAGGCTGCAAAAGTCGGGACCAAGTTGATCTTTCCACTGATTTTCTGCCTGTGGCCGAGCTTTTTCCTGGTGGCCATAGGTCCGGCAATCATTGGCGTATTCAAGGTCTTCGGGAAGTTATGAAGGACGCGAGGCGCGGTAGATGCCTGCCAGCCTGCTCCATCAGCGGATGGGGCAGGTGCAGGAGGTCGGCTCGAACGATGGCCGCCGAGCTTGAGGCGGGTCGCTGACAGTAACGGTTTATTTCCCCTTGCCCGAGTATTCCTTGTAGTACTCGGGGATCGCGTGTTTGTAGCTCTCCATCCAGCGTTGCAGGCTCAACTCCCGTTCACCGGGGGTCGCCGGTTGCGGGGTGTTCGACGCCACCTGATTGCGGTTCTGCAATTGCAACCAGGTTTCGGTTATGTGCTGCTGTGGGGAGGATGGACCGGGTTGAATGGCCTGAGCCGCGAGGGGAAGCAGCAAGAGGCCCAGGCAACTGAGCATGTTGTGTTTCATCACTACCTCTGCGTTGTCGAGGGGGGGGCTTCGGGTCGCGCCGGATCACCGGCGGTCGCTACCCGATCATTGGGCGCCGTGGTCCTGAGTTTTTCTGCGCGGGCCTTGGCTTCGGTGACTTGCCCCGGACTCAGGCCGACACGGCTGACCACTTCCGAGGCTTGTTTCCAGTTCCCTTGATAGATCAGCAAGGTCACCAGATTCAGGGCCGCCAATTGATCCGACTGCTTGAGCTCCATGGCGGTGATGAACTCGAAACGGGCTTCTTTCAGGCGTCGCTGATTGAGGTAGACCACGCCCAGGTCGTTGCGGATCTTCTCGTCAGTGGGAGAAAGCCGGGCTGCGCGTTGCAGGTACACCAGCGCCTGTTCGTTATCGCCGCGCCCCGCAGCCAGTTGTCCCAGGCCATGTTCGCCTTCTGCCGCCAGGCAACCACTGAGCAGGCTGCGGTACAGTGGCTCGGCTTCGCGTTGTCCCAGCAGGCGGTAGATCTTGGCCTTGCGCAGGCGCACTGCCGGAAGGTCATCGGGCAGGCGTTGCAGGTTGGCCAGGCCAGCATGCAGTTTGCCGCTGTTGATCATTTCGTCTGCCAGGCTGAGTGACAATTCCTGGTCGGAGTTGATCTTGGCGCATTCTGGCGGAGCGCTCAGCGACGACCAGGATGCGCCTCCAGATGAGGCGCAGCCACTGAGCATCGCCAGCCCTATCGCCACTATCATGGTTTTCATTTTCCGCTCCCGAAAAGCGCTCGATGCTCGGGTCATGACTTCCAGGCACGGCCTGCCAAGCCCCGGACTGCTCAACTTCATCACCTGGGAGGAGGCAAGGTGCTGGTTCATTGTGATAGTCCACTGCGCCGATCAAAGTCGCCGTCTTCCAGGAAGTACATGCGGAACCAGTTCGGATCGTAGTTGCGCAACGGCTCGCCCGGTAGTGAAGGCAACTGGGCATTGGCGGCCAGTGGTTGCACCAGATGGGGGGTAACCACCATCAGCAGTTCCTTCTCTTCACGATTGATCGTGGAGTTGCGAAAGAACGCGCCGATGATGGGAATGTTGCCCAGGCCCGGCAGCTTGCGCACGTTGGAGCTGTTGTTGGTGCTGATCAGGCCGCTGATCACGAAACTCTCGCCGTCAGCCAGGGAAATGCTGGTGTCGGTTCGCCGCACGATCAGTGCCGGTACTCGGGTGCTGGAGATGATCACGCCGTTGTTGTAATCGAGTTCGCTGACTTCCGGCGCCACTTTCAGGGCGATGCGGTTGCTGCCGATGACCGTGGGGGTCAGGGTCAGGCGGATACCGAACTCCTTGTATTCGATGGAAATGTTGTTGCTGCCCGAACTTGGCACCGGGATCGGCACCTCGCCACCGGCCAGGAAACTCGCACTCTGCCCGCTCAGGGCCACAAGGCTGGGGCGAGCCAGGGTATAGGCGAAGCCGCTGCCCTCAAGTGCGTTGATAACCCCCAGCACATTGCCGCCGCCAATGCCGATATTGAAGCTGCCATTATTCAGCGGGATATTGGGTGCCAGGTTGCCGACCTGCCCGGGCGTCACTGTGACGCCGGGAACCGATCCGGGCGAGCCAAACAGAAAGTTGCCGCTCTTGCCGAAGATCGAGGTGCTGGCTTCTTTCAGCTTGGTTCGGCTGACTTCGACAAAGCGGATGTCGGTCTGCACCTGGCTGGGCAGCAAGGGGCTTTCAGAGGGGGGGAGCTGCGAGCCCAGCAGCGACTGGGCGGCTTTGCCCTGGACGAAGACCATACTTTGCCGTGGCGAACTGGAACAGGCGCTCCAGACCATCAAGCTGGTGGCGCCGGGCGCAATGCCGGTCAGCAAGTAGGAATCATTGCCGTTGAGGTGTACGTCGACGATTTTCGGATCACCCACTGCCAGCCGGGTGATGGCCACGGGAGAGCGTATGGCTGTCTGCATGCCCTCGCTGACTTCAAGCACTGCCGGTAGTGGTTCCAGCCCAGCACAATTGTTCGCTGCCGCCAGGGTCACTCCTGTGGGTAAAGCCGCGAAAATGAGTGTCCATGTCACTCGCCTGAGCATCTGCAAGCAATCACTGTTCATTTACTGCTTCCTTGATTGGCTGGGAGGGTCAGCCGGGACAGTCGGGCGCCACGAATCATTCGTCAGAGCACTCTGAAATAGGCCTTTCCTTGCTGATCCCAGATAACTGTTTCGTTATCTGACGTTAGCGTAGAAAGTTCAAAATGCTATTAATTGTAAAAAAAAACTCTCTATGCACTGAGCGCCCACCGAGCCGTGCAAGCATTGGCTTTGCTACAGCCCGCGAAATGCTTGGGAAGGACGGCGGATGGGCATTTCCCGAGGCATGGCCGACGCGTCAACGCCCGCTCAGTTTCAGCTAAGTTTTTCTTCGTAACCTCTGTCCCGCGCCAATTCAGGCGCAGTTAGGAAGAGGTGCTAGATGAAGCCATTGATCCAGGCCAATTGGCTGAACAAGGTGCCCGAAGTGACGCTGTCCTTCTGGGTGATCAAGATCATGTCCACCACGGTCGGGGAAACCTGTGCCGATTATCTGGCTGTCGATGCCGGCCTGGGGCAGGGGGTGACCAGCATCGGCATGGCGCTGTTACTGGCGCTGGCATTGTTCACGCAGTTGCGTACCCGGGCCTACACGCCGTGGGTCTACTGGTTGAGCGTGGTGCTGGTGAGCATTGTCGGGACCCAGGTCACCGATGTGCTGACCGACCAGTTGGGCGTCAGTCTGTATCTCAGCACGGCGTTGTTCGCACTGTTGTTGGCGACCAACCTGGCTGTCTGGTACGGCGTTGAGCGCAGTCTTTCGATCCGGCAGATCGTGACTCCTCGGCGCGAATTGTTCTACTGGGCGACGGTGCTGTGCACCTTTGCCCTGGGGACCGCCGCCGGTGATCTGGCCACCGAGGCGCTGGGATTGGGGTTCACCCTGGGGGTGGTGATCTTTGCCGCACTGATTGGCGTGACCTTTGCCGCCTGGCGATTGGGGGGCAATGCGGTACTGACATTCTGGATCGCCTACATCCTTACGCGCCCTTTCGGCGCCTCCTTGGGCGACCTTCTGACTCAGGCCAAGACATACGGCGGCCTTGGTCTGGGGGCGACCTGGACCAGCGGAATCTTCCTTTGCGTGATTTTCCTGCTGGTGACTGTTGCGCAGATCGGCGTGGCTGATCGCCAGCGTGTTACCGAGTGATTCGCTCATTTTCAATCAAGGAATCAATGATGGCTCTTTTCCATTCTGCTACTCGTAAGCTCGTGATCCTCTCCGCTATCGTCCTGCTGGGGAGCGCCGCCGGATGCTCCAAGACCGGTGATGAACAAAAGTCCTCAGCGTCAGCTCAGGTTGTGGCCGGCCAGGGCACGGTATCGAAGCTGGGGGATCTGTCGGCATTCCAAGGCATCAGTGCCGAGGTGGCGACCTTGGTGGACAAGAACGATCTGAGCGCAGCCAAGAGCCGGATCAAGGATCTGGAGCTCTCCTGGGATAGCGCCGAAGCGGGATTGAAACCCCGTGCCGCCGCTGACTGGCACGTGCTGGACAAGGCGATCGATCGCGCACTCGACGCGTTGCGTGCCGGCAGTCCACGGCAGGCCGACTGCAAACTGGCCATGGATGAGCTGCTCAAGACGTTCAACTCGTTGCAGGGCAAGCAATGAGGCCATCTGCCGCGAGGTCGGGGCGCCGCTGTGTGTAACAGGCCGCGTGATTGCCGACCAAGGTGATGCACGCTGGGCGCGGTATCCCTCCGGGGGATGCCGCGCTTCATTCATTGTGGAGGTGCTATGCGGATCTTGCTGGTGGAAGACGATGTCATGATCGGCGAGGCCATTGTCGGGGCCCTCAAGGACGCGGGCCATGCCGTCGATTGGGTGCGCAATGGGGGCAGCGCTCTCGCCGCTCTGGACACCCAGCATTATGACCAGGTGCTGCTGGATCTGGGATTGCCGGGCAAGGACGGGCTGCAAGTGCTCGACACCCTGCGACGCGGTGGTAACCCGGTGCCGCTGCTGATCATCACTGCCCGCGACAGCCTGGATGAGCGTTTGCGCGGCCTCGACGGCGGTGCGGATGACTACCTATCCAAGCCCTTTGCCATGGCCGAGCTGTTGGCGCGCATGCGTGCGGTCATGCGCCGCAAGGGCGGAAGTGCGGCGCCGCTGTTGAGCAATGGCGTGGTGTCGCTGGACCCTGTCTCGAAGCAGGCGAGTACCGCGCAGCAGGCTGATGTGCAGCTGTCGAACCGGGAGTTTGCCCTGTTGCAGGCGCTGTTGATCCGGCCCGGAGCGATTCTCTCGCGCAGTGAACTCGAGGACCGCATCTATGGTTGGGGGGACGAAGTGGAAAGCAACGCGGTGGAGTTTCTGATCCACGCCTTGCGCCGCAAGCTGGGAAGCCAGGTGATCAAGAACGTCAGGGGTATGGGATGGATGGTTTCAAAAAACGTCTGAGCGAGTCGGTCCAGCTCCGCCTGTCCATTGTGTTGTCGACGGCGATCCTGATCGTTGCCCTGCTGGCGGCGGTCTTCGCCTTTGTTACGGCATTCGACGAGGCTCGGGAAATGCAGGACAACACCCTGCGCCAGGTTGCGGCCTTGTTCGAGCGCCAGCAGATGACCCTGAGTTACTCCGAGCATGAACAGCCGATCGAAGGCGACAACGAGGAGTCCAGAGTGGTCATACAGTACCTGGCCGATGGCGCCAGGGCGGCCGGGGATGATGACAACAGCTCGCCTTTGCCCTTGCCGACCACGCTCGCCGATGGCTGGTCGACGCAGACGGTGGGGGACGAGCCGTTCCGGGTACTGGTCAAGACCACCGCGCAGGGGCAGCGCATCGCCGTGGCTCAGGAAATGGGCGCCCGGGACAAAGAGGCACGCGAGAGTGCCGCGCGCAGCCTGCTTCCGTTCTTGTTTCTGTTCCCCGTGCTGTTGCTGGTGCTGGCCAATCTGGTGCGCACGTTGTTTCGTCCGATCGAGGTCTTGGCCGCGGAGATTGATCAGCGAGGCGAGCAGGAACTGCATCCGATCGATGAAGGGCATTTGCCGACGGAGGTCCGCCCGTTTGTGCTGGCGATCAATCGACTGCTGGCGCGGGTGACTCGCTCCATGGACGTGCAGCGACGTTTTGTTGCCGACGCAGCCCATGAGTTGCGTTCGCCGATGACGGCCCTGTCCTTGCAAGCCGAGCGGCTGGCCACTGTGGAAATGTCGAGCCAGGCTCAGGAGCGTCTGATGTTGTTGCGACGGGGCATCGAGCGCAGCAAGAAGCTGATCGATCAGTTGTTGAGCCTGGCGTCCGCACAGTCCGGTGCTGGTGCCGGTGTGGCCATGGTTTCAGTGCACGCGGTCTATCGGCAGGTCCTGGAGGACCTGCTGCCGCTGGCGGAAGAAAAGGCCATTGATATCGGCGTGGAGGGCGGGCAGGACGGTCTGGTACGCATCAGCGAGGTGGACCTGTTGGTTGTGGTGAAGAACCTGGTGGATAACGCTATTCGCTATACCCCGCCGGGGGGGCAGGTGGATTTGTCGGTAAGCCTGGAGCACGGTGAGGTGGGGGTTAAGGTCTGCGACACGGGGCCTGGTATTGCGCCAGAGGAGCGTGATCGGGTGTTTGACCCGTTCTATCGCTGTCTAGGGAGCGAGGAGCTGGGGTCGGGATTGGGGCTTTCCATCGTCAAGGTGATCGCCGAGCGCTACGGCGCCCAGATCCGTTTCGCTTACACCGATGAACAGGCCAGGAGCGGGTTGTGCGTCTTGGTGTTGTTTGCGCGGGTCGACCCGGGCCGGGAGGATTAGACGCGGGGCAGAATTGGCTTTTGAATGCCCCGGATATTCTGTAGCCTTGCGCGGCTCCAATGCTGTCCGTACCTGATGAACTCACTCTCCCGGCGGGGCCCTAAGCGGTCCGGAGCCGGTGGTATACTCGACTTTCGCGCCCAAGCGCCTGCAGGTCTTGCGAACATGACGCAAATTTCCGAACGCCTTCTGGTTCAAGCCCACCTCGACGCCAAACAGCCCAAACCCTTGAGTGCTGAGCAAGAGGCCCATTTTCGTGCCGCCATCGCTGCAGAGCTCAAGGCTCAGGACGCGGTGCTGGTTGCGCATTTCTATTGTGATCCGGTGATTCAGGCCCTGGCCGAAGAAACCGGTGGCTGTGTGTCCGACTCTCTGGAAATGGCCCGTTTCGGCAACGCTCATCCGGCCAAGACCGTGGTGGTTGCCGGGGTGCGCTTCATGGGGGAGACGGCGAAGATTCTCAACCCTGAAAAACGCGTGCTGATGCCGACTCTGGAGGCCACTTGCTCGCTCGACCTGGGTTGCCCGGTGGACGAGTTCTCGGCCTTCTGCGATAAGCACCCCGAGCGCACCGTGGTGGTTTATGCCAACACCTCGGCGGCGGTCAAGGCCCGTGCCGACTGGGTGGTGACTTCCAGCTGTGCGCTGGAGATCGTCGAAAGCCTGATGGATAACGGTGAGAAAATCATCTGGGGGCCGGACAAGCACCTGGGCACCTACATCCAGCGCCAGACCGGGGCCGACATGTTGCTCTGGGACGGTGCCTGCATCGTTCACGAAGAGTTCAAGTCCAAGCAACTGGAAGACATGAAGGCGCTGTACCCGGAGGCTGCCATCCTGGTGCATCCGGAGTCCCCGAGCTCGGTGATCGAACTGGCGGATGCGGTCGGTTCCACCAGTCAGCTGATTGCCGCCGCACAGCGTCTGCCGAACAAGACCTTCATCGTCGCCACCGACCGCGGCATCTTCTACAAGATGCAGCAGCTGTGCCCGGACAAGGTGTTCATCGAGGCGCCTACGGCCGGTAACGGCGCAGCGTGCCGCAGTTGCGCTCATTGCCCGTGGATGGCCATGAATACCTTGGAGCGCACCCTGCAGTGCCTGCAACAAGGCAGCAACGAGATTCAGGTGGACCCGGCGCTGATCCCCAATGCCGTTCGACCACTCAAGCGCATGCTGGACTTCACCCAGGCGGCGCGGATGAAACTGGCGGGTAACGCCTGAGCGGCTTTATTCCGTAGTCATGCAAACGCCCCGACTTGTCGGGGCGTTTTTGTTGCTGGCGGGTTATTTCTTCTGTTTAGGGATGCGTACCAGCTGGGTGTTGGAGTAGATGTCGTGCCAGCTGCGTTTCTGCTTGTCCACCAGCACCCAGAAGAAGCCCAGGCCGGCACACAGCCAGGACGCGATCGACACCATGAAGCGCAGCAATGCCTGCCACAGGCTGATGCGGCTGCCGTCGGCATTCTGTACGCGGATGCCCCAGACCTGCATGCCCAGGGTCTGCCCTGAATGGGTCCAGAATTTGGCGAAGAAGCCGAATAGCACAAACAGCAGGACGGTGGAGTAAAGCGGGTCGCCATCCAGAGCGCCGGATTCGGTCAAGGCACGCATCCGTGCTTCGCCGATGATCTGCATCTGGATCAGTTTGTAGATGCCGCCGGTGACGATCAGCAGGGCGACGCACAGTAGAAAATCATAGAACATCGCTGCCAGGCGACGACCCAGGCCGGCGGCGGGAAACTCGCCTTGGGGGCTTAGCAGATGTTTCGACATGACAGGCTCTCGACTGAAAAAAGAAGCCATTTTACGGAATTGCGCGCACAAAAAAGCCCCTGATGTCAGCATCAGGGGCTTTTTCGTTACAGACGATTAAGCTTCTGCTTGTACTTCGTCAGCTTGCATGCCTTTCTGGCCTTGCACAGCGATGAAGGTCACTTTTTGGCCTTCTTTCAGGCTCTTGAAGCCGTTGCCCTGAATGGCGCGGAAGTGTACGAACAGATCCGGACCGCTTTCTGGAGTGATAAAACCAAAACCTTTCTCGTCGTTAAACCACTTGACGGTACCGCTCTGACGTTGGGACATTTCTTATTTCCTTTGACGCTAAAAAATTAATGACAGTCTCTTCCTCATGGAAGAGTACTGGGCTGGGTTGCAGGAAAGTAAGAGACGTCGAACGGGTTGTAGCAAACTTGTTAGCTACTGCCCAGGTCACGATTCCAAGCGACCCATGCAAACACAGTGGGGAAACTCTACGCCAACTACGGGAGAAAAAACAAGCCCCGCGAAGCCCCGGTTTTACTCAGCTTGCCGAGGTTTGGCGGAACTAGCGGGCAGGGCTTATTCGATAGAGTTGTTCAATTGTTTTCGGGGGTTATAAGTAGAGTTCAGTAGCAAAAATATGCACTGTTTTATGGCGGTTGCGTTACAGATTAGTGCAGTTTTAACGCAACCGCGTTACTTATAGAAACAGTCCCTCAGCCTCGGTAGTAGCGTTGGGCTACGAATGGCATTTTGCTTACAAGCATTGGCACCTTTTTCCCACGTACTATTGCTGCAACTGGCGTATCAAGTGCGCAGTGCTGGATATCGAGGTAACCCATCGCCAATGGACCACCGAGGGTCGGACCGAAGCCACCGCTGCACACGCTGCCGATGATGTTCCCTTCGGCGTCGACGATTTCCGCGCCTTCACGCACTGGCGTGCGTTCCTGAGGCAGCAGCCCGACACGTTTGCGATCGACGCCGCCCTGTTGTTGGGCAAAGATCACCTCGGCCCCGGGGAAGCCGCCGGCCCGTGCGCCATCGGCGCGGCGAGCTTTGGAGATGGCCCACAGCAGGCTGGCCTGGATCGGCGTGGTGTCGCTGTTCATGTCATGACCATACAGGCACAGGCCGGCTTCCAGGCGCAGGGAGTCGCGGGCGCCCAGGCCAATGGCCGCTACTTCCGGTTCAGCCAGCAGGGCACGGGCGAGCTTTTCCGCCTGCTCGGCAGGTACCGAGATTTCGAAACCGTCTTCACCGGTGTAGCCCGAACGGCTGACAAAGCAGTCCACACCCAGCACGGTCACCGGCTTGAACTGCATGAAGGTCATGCTTGCCACTTCCGGCGCCAGGCGCGCCAGCACCTTGACTGCCGCCGGACCTTGCAGGGCCAGCAGGGCGCGTTCTTCGAACAGCGGCTGAATGTCGCACTGCTCACCGAGATGGCGGCGCAGGTGGGCCAGGTCCTGTTCCTTGCAGGCGGCGTTGACCACCAGGAACAGTTGCCCGTCGCCCAGGTTGGCGACCATCAGGTCGTCGAGGATGCCGCCTTGTTCGTTGGTGAACATGGCGTAGCGCTGCATGCCCACCGGCAAGTCAAGGATGTCTACCGGCACCAGGGTTTCCAGAGCCTGTGCGGCATTGAAGCCGCTCAAGCGGATTTGCCCCATGTGGGACACGTCGAACAGCCCGGCCTGCTCACGGGTGTGCTGATGCTCTTTCATTACCCCGAGCGGGTACTGCACCGGCATGTCGTAACCGGCGAATGGCACCATGCGGGCGCCGAGTTCCAGGTGCAGGCTGTGCAACGGGGTTTTCAACAGTGTTTCGGTGGACATGGGCAACTCCTGAAAAAAACGTGCGGACACAGGCTGCGTATCAGCACTCGATAATGTTCACGGCCAAACCGCCACGGGCGGTTTCCTTGTATTTGCTTTTCATGTCGGCGCCGGTCTGGCGCATGGTACGGATGACCTTGTCGAGGGAGACGAAATGCTGGCCGTCGCCGCGCAGGGCCATGCGCACCGCATTGATGGCCTTCACCGAACCCATGGCATTGCGCTCGATGCAGGGCACCTGCACCAGGCCGCCGATCGGGTCGCAGGTCAGCCCGAGGTTGTGTTCCATGCCGATTTCCGCGGCGTTCTCCACCTGCTGCACGCTGCCGCCGAGGACTTCGCACAGGGCCCCGGCGGCCATCGAGCAGGCCACGCCCACTTCGCCCTGGCAGCCGACTTCAGCGCCGGAGATCGAGGCGTTTTCCTTGTACAGGATGCCGATGGCCGCAGCCGTGAGGAGAAAACGCACCACCCCGTCTTCGTTGGCCCCGGGAATGAAGCGCATGTAGTAGTGCAGCACCGCCGGGATGATCCCGGCTGCACCGTTGGTGGGCGCGGTAACTACTCGCCCGCCGTTGGCGTTTTCCTCGTTGACCGCCAGGGCGTAGAGATTGACCCAGTCCAGCACCGACAGCGCGTCACGCAGCGCCGCTTCCGGGTGCTGGCACAACTGGCGGTGCAGGGCGGCGGCGCGCCGCTTGACCTTGAGCCCGCCCGGCAGGATGCCTTCATTGCGGCAACCGGCAGCCACGCAGTCCTGCATCACTTGCCAGATCTTCAGCAGACCGGCGCGGGTTTCCGCTTCCGGGCGCCAGGCGCTTTCGTTGGTCAGCATCACCTGGCTGATGGACAGGCCATAGGTGCTGCAATGTTGCAGCAGCTCCTTGGCGGTCTTGAAGGGGAAGGTCAGGCGAGTGGTGTCTTCGACGATACGGTCGGCGCCGGCGGCGTCTTCGTCGACCACGAAACCGCCGCCCACGGAGTAGTACTCACGGCTGCGGATCTGCAGACCGGCGCTATCGAAGGCTCGGAAAATCATGCCGTTGGGGTGATAGGCCAGGGGCTTGCGGATCATTGCCAGGTGTTCTTTCTCGTTGAACGCAATGCTGCGCTCACCGAGCAGGTTGATTTGCCCGCTGCTGCGTATTGCCTGCAGGCGCGCGGCGATGTTCTCGGTATTCACGGTGTCCGGATGTTCGCCTTCCAGGCCCAGCAAGACCGCCTTGTCGCTGCCGTGGCCTTTGCCGGTGGCGCCCAGCGAGCCGTACAGCTCGACCTTGACGCAAGCGGTAGCCGCCAGCAGGTCATCGCGGCGCAGGCCTTCGACAAAGCGCGCAGCCGCGCGCATCGGGCCGACGGTGTGGGAGCTGGAGGGGCCGATGCCAATCTTGAACAGGTCGAACACGCTCAGGGACATGTTGGTTCTCCGGTTTCTTGTTATAGAGACAGCGGCAAGCCACAAGCGACAAGCTGCAAGTCAGAGGCCGTTCGGCTCTTTCTTGCAGCTTGAGGCTACTAGCTTGTGGCTGCCTTAGGCGTAGCTTTCGATCGACGGGCAGGCACACACCAGGTTGCGGTCGCCGAACACGTTGTCGACCCGGCCAACCGGCGGCCAGTACTTGCCTTCGATCAGCGAGGCCACTGGGTAAACGGCCTGCTCGCGGCTGTACGGGTGGGCCCACTCGCCCACCAGTTCTGCCGCCGTGTGCGGAGCGTTCTTCAGCGGGTTGTCGTCCTTGTCCAGGGTGCCGTTTTCCACCGCGCGGATTTCCTCGCGGATGCGGATCATGGCATCGCAGAAGCGGTCCAGTTCCTCTTTGGATTCGCTTTCGGTCGGCTCGATCATCAGGGTGCCGGCCACGGGGAAGGACATGGTCGGGGCGTGGAAGCCGAAGTCGATCAGGCGCTTGGCCACGTCATCGACGCTGATTCCGCTGCTGTCTTTCAGCGGACGCAGGTCGAGGATGCATTCGTGGGCCACCAGGCCGTTGCTGCCGGTGTAGAGCACGGGGTAGTGCTCTTCCAGGCGCCGCGAAATGTAGTTGGCGTTGAGGATCGCCAGTTGCGATGCGCGCTTGAGGCCGGCGCCGCCCATCATGCGGATGTACATCCAGGTGATCGGCAGGATGCTGGCGCTGCCGAACGGTGCGGCACACACCGCGCCTTTCTTGTTCTCCAGTGCGGCGTGGCCCGGCAGGAAGGGCGCCAGGTGCGCCTTGACGCCGATCGGGCCGACGCCCGGACCGCCACCGCCGTGGGGAATGCAGAAGGTCTTGTGCAGGTTCAGGTGGGACACGTCGCCGCCGAACTTGCCCGGCGCGCAGAGGCCGACCATGGCGTTCATGTTGGCGCCGTCGATGTACACCTGGCCGCCGTTGTCATGAATGATCCCGCAGATTTCGCGGATGCCTTCCTCGAACACGCCGTGGGTCGACGGGTAGGTGATCATCAGCGCGGCGAGATGCTCGCGATGCTCGATGGCCTTGGCCCGCAGGTCTTCGATATCGACGTTGCCGCGGGCGTCGCAGGCGGTGACCACCACGCGCATACCGGCCATGTTGGCGGTGGCCGGGTTGGTGCCGTGGGCCGATGACGGGATCAGGCAGATGTCGCGACGGTCATCGCCACGGCTCTGGTGATAGGCACGAATGGCCAGCAGACCGGCGTATTCACCCTGGGAACCGGCGTTGGGTTGCAGGGAGACGGCGTCGTAGCCGGTCGCGGCGCAGAGCATCGCCTCCAGCTCGGTGGTCAGTTGCTGGTAGCCGGCGCTTTGCTCAGCCGGGGCGAAGGGGTGCAGGGCACCGAATTCGGCCCAGGTGATCGGGATCATCTCGCTGGCGGCGTTGAGCTTCATGGTGCAGGAGCCCAGCGGGATCATGGTGCGGTCCAGGGCCAGGTCCTTGTCTGCCAGCTTGCGCAGGTAGCGCATCAGCTCGGTTTCCGAGTGATAGCGGTTGAACACCGGGTGGCTGAGGATCGCCGACTGACGTACCAGGGCCGCGGGGATGCTGCTGGTGACCGCAGCCGCCAGTGCGGCGAAGTCCGGCGCGGGCTTGCCCTCGCCCAGTAGGCTCCACAGGCCTTCGACGTCGGCATGGGTGGTGGTTTCGTCCAGGGACAAGCCCAGGCGCTCGGCGTCGATCACCCGCAGGTTGATGCCCTGGGCGCGGGCCTTGTCGTGCAGCGCGGCGGTGCTGGCACCGGTGTGCAGGCTCAGGGTGTCGAAGAAGTTGTCCTGCTCCACGACCAGCCCCAGATCCTTCAGCCCCTTGGCCAGGATCGCGGTCAGCTGGTGGATGCGCTGGGCAATCTGGATCAGGCCCTTGGGACCGTGATAGACGGCATACATGCTGGCGATGTTGGCCAGCAGGACCTGAGCGGTGCAGATGTTGCTGGTGGCCTTTTCGCGGCGAATATGCTGCTCGCGGGTCTGCATGGCCAGGCGCAGGGCCGGCTTGCCGAAACGGTCTACGGAGACGCCGACCAGACGGCCCGGCATGTCGCGCTTGAAGGCATCGCGAGTGGAGAAATAGGCCGCATGCGGGCCACCGAAGCCCAGCGGTACACCGAAGCGCTGGGCGCTGCCGATGGCCACGTCGGCGCCGAACTCACCGGGCGGGGTCAGCAGGGTCAGGGCCAGCAGGTCGGCGGCCACGGCCACCAGGGCGTTGGCGGCGTGGAAGCGCTCGGTCAGTTCGCGGTAGTCGAACAGATCGCCGTTGCTTGCCGGGTATTGCAGCAGGGCACCGAAGAACGGGCTGACGTCGGTCAGCTTGCGCTCATCGCCCACCACCACGTTGATTCCCAGGGGCTCGGCACGGGTGCGCAACACGTCCAGGGTCTGCGGGTGGCAATGCACCGAAGCGAAGAAGGCGTGGCTGCCCTTGTTCTTGCTCAGGCGCTTGCAGAAGGTCATGGCTTCGGCGGCGGCGGTGCCTTCGTCGAGCAGCGAGGCGTTGGCGATCGGCAGGCCGGTCAGGTCGCTGATCAGGGTCTGGAAGTTCAGCAGGGCTTCCAGGCGGCCCTGGGAAATTTCCGGCTGGTAGGGGGTGTAGGCGGTGTACCAGGCCGGGTTCTCCAGAAGGTTGCGCAGGATCGGCGAGGGGGTATGGCAGCTGTAGTAGCCCTGGCCGATGTAGGTCTTGAACAGCTGGTTCTTGGCAGCGATGGCCTTGATCGAGGCCAGGGCCTGGGCTTCGCTCTGGCCCTGGCCCAGGTCCAGCACGCTGGTGCCCTTGATGCTGTCGGGGATCACGCTGGCGCTCAGGGCTTCCAGGGAGTCGAAGCCCAGGCTGTTGAGCATGGCTTGTTCATCGGCCTGGCGCGGGCCGATGTGGCGCGCGATGAATTCGTTGGCGGTGGTCAGGTTGACGGTCATGACGGGCTCCTCAGGCTTCGGCGCTGGCTTTGATCAGGCGATCGTAGGCGTCCTGATCCAGCAGTTGGCCAACGGCGGCGGCATCGGCGGGAATGAAGCGGAAGAACCAGCCTTCGCCCAGCGGATCTTCGTTGACCAGTTCCGGGCTGTCTTCCAGGGCCGGGTTGATGGCGACCACTTCACCGTTGAGCGGCATGTACACGCCGCTGGCGGCCTTTACCGATTCCACGGTGGCGGCTTCGGCGCCCTTTTCGTAGCTCTGCAGCTCCGGCAGTTGCACAAACACCACATCACCCAGGGCGTTCTGGGCGAAAGCCGTGATGCCGACGGTGACACTGCCATCCGCTTCGCTACGCAGCCATTCGTGATCTTCAGTAAAACGCAACTCGCTCATGGAAACTCCTCAGGGGCCAGACTCGTCTGGTGGACGCGATTGAATGCTCGTGCGGGGCCGAGCCGGATGGCTATACCCTTAGCAAGAACGCGGCCAATAAATATTTAATTCTTTAAAATCAATGAGTTGAATATTCAATCTGGATTCGTGTCGGCGTCGAGTGTAGCGAAATCGCTACAGCTGACGGCGTGGAAAAAAGGCTTTGAGGATCAAAGCCTTGCACGGCAGCGATTACAAGGAGGTGTAGCGAAATCGTGCCGCTGTAGCGCTTTCAGTACAGTTGCAGGTCGTTTTCAGACGTGTATCTGCAACTGACCCTGCGGGGACAGAACTGACGCAGGAGCTGGCTTGCCAGTGAAGGCGTCTTCAAGGGCTGCGCCAGGCTCAAGGATCTCATCGCCGGCAAGCCGGCTCCTACGCAAGAGGGGCCGGTCAAGCCTTGTTGGGAATGCCGTACTTGCGCAGGCGATGGGCGATGGCGGTGTGGGAGGTCTGCAGGCGGTTGGCCAGTTGTCGGGTCGAGGGGTAGTTGACGTAGAGGTTTTCCAGCAGCTCTTTCTCGAAGGCTTCCACGGCCTGTTCCAGGCTTTCGACTTCGGCGTCGTTCTGCCGGGCCACCGAGGTGCCGGCGATGTCCAGGTCGCCGATGTCCACCAGGTTGCTCTCGCAAATCGCCGCCGCCCGGAAGATCACGTTCTGCAACTGGCGCACGTTGCCCGGCCAGCGGTTGCCCAGCAGCGCCGGATAGGTGCCCGGGGTCAGGCGGCACACCGGGCGCTGGATCTGCGCGCAGGCCTGCTGCATGAAGTAGCGGGCCAGCAGCAGGATGTCCTGGCCACGCTCGCGCAGCGGCGGCACTTCAAGGTTCAGGACGTTGAGGCGGTAGAACAGGTCCTCGCGGAAGCTGCCTTCGCCGACCATTTTTTCCAGGTCGCGGTGGGTGGCGCTGAGGATGCGCACGTTGACCTTGATCTCGCGATCGCCGCCCACCCGGCGAAAGCTGCCGTCATTGAGAAAGCGCAGCAGTTTGGCTTGCAGATAGGGCGACATCTCGCCGATTTCATCGAGGAACACCGTGCCCTGGTTGGCCAGTTCCATCAGCCCCGGCTTGCCGCCGCGCTGGGCACCGGTAAAGGCCCCGGGGGCATAGCCGAACAGTTCGCTCTCGGCCAGGTTTTCTGGAAGGGCCGCACAGTTCAGCGCCAGGAACGGCGCGCTGTGTCGGGCGCTGATGGCGTGGCAGGCACGGGCCACCAGCTCCTTTCCGGTGCCGGTTTCGCCCTGGATCAGCAGCGGTGCATCCAGGGCCGCGACCCTTTGTGCCCGAGCCTTGAGGGTGCGAATTGCCGGGGATTCGCCAAGCAGGGCATCGAAGCCCTCGGCGTGATCGTGGTGCAGGGCCGAAAGCCGCTCGCCGATGCGGTTGGGCTGGTACAGGGTCAGCAGCGCGCCGGCGTCGGTGATGGGCGTGGCGTCCAGCAGCAGGGTCTGGCCATTGACGATGATTTCCCGCAGCGGCAGGCGAAAGCCGTTTTCCAGCAGGGCCTCCAGCAGCGCGGGATCGGCAAACAGCTCGGCGATGCTTTCCCCGGCCGGCTCGCGGCCATACAGGGCGATCAGCGCCGGGTTGGCCAGCAGCACCTTGCCGGCGCTGTCCAGGGCCAGCACCGGATCGGTCATGGCCGCCAGCAAGGCGTCCAGCTGCAAGTGCCGGCGCTGGCCGGGGAGGATGTCGACCACGGTCACCGCCTGCACGCCACGCACGTTGAACAGCGCGTCGCGCAACTCCTCCAGCACCTGCGGGCTCAGGGTTGGGGCATCGATATAAACGTTGGGTGGCACCATTTCCACCGCATCCAGGTTGAGATTGCGCCCGCCCAGCAGGGCCAGGACTTCCTGGGTGATGCCGACGCGGTCGATGAAGCTGACGTGGATACGCATGAGGCGACAGAGGCTTCTGGAACACTGAAGGGCGCCAGTATGCCTTGGGCGAGAGCCTTAGTCGAAATCGCTGGAGCTGTCGCAGGAGCCGGCTTGCCGGCGAAGGCGCATCGCAGGCCGATCCGGGGAGGGGGCATTGCGCCGGCAAGCCGGCTCCTACTGAAGTGGGTGGTTATGCCAGGTGTTCGGGGCTGATCGGGTCGCCGGGCTTGACGTTCAGTTGCTTGCGCACGTCTTCGAACATCTCGTCGTAGTACTTGTGCATGGAGGCAATGCTGGCGCTCTTGGGCAAACCGTACTGCTGGGCGATGCGCGTGGCGTGACGGGCAAAGTCGAAGGCCAGGTCCTTGGCCAGGAAGAACTGCTCTTTCAAGGATTTGCCTTCGATGGTGCCGTGCAGGGTGAACAGCATGCCGTGACCCTCCTTGGGGTCCTGGGCCAGTTCATAGTCGATGCACAGGTTGTAGCTGAAGTCGTCCTTGCTCAGCGCATGGCGCTCTATATGCAGGTGACCGGGCGCAAACATGGCCATAGGCGTCTCTCCTCCAGGGCTTCGAATGAGGGCAGGCAGCGGGCCTGCCCCGTGTTCTTACAGCAAGCGTCTTACAGGTAGCTGATGCCGGTTTTGGCTGTGCTGATGCGGGTGCCGGCCTTGCCCTGGACGATCGCTTCGATGTCCGAGAGTGAACCGATCACCGCGACTTTGCCAGTGTGCCGGGCAAATTCGCAGGCGGCCTGGACCTTGGGCCCCATGGAGCCGGCGGCGAAGCCCAGCTTGTCCATTTCATCCGGGTGGGCCTGGGCGATGGCCTTCTGGGTCGGCTTGCCGAAGTCGATGAAGGCTGCGTTGACGTCGGTAGCGATCACCAGCAGGTCGGCTTCCAGTTGTTCGGCCAGCAGCGCCGAACACAGGTCCTTGTCGATCACCGCCTCGATGCCCTTGAGCTTGCCGTCCTCGCCGTACATGGTCGGGATGCCGCCACCGCCGGCGCAGATCACGATGCTGCTCTTTTCCAGCAGCCACTTGATCGGGCGGATCTCGAAGATGCGCTTGGGTTTCGGGCTGGCCACCACCCGGCGGTACTTGTCGCCATCCGGAGCGATGGCCCAGCCTTTCTCCTTGGCCAGTTTCTCGGCTTCTTCCTTGCTGTAGACCGGGCCGATGGGCTTGGTCGGGTTCTTGAAGGCCGGGTCCTTGGCGTCCACTTCCACCTGGGTCAGCAAGGTGGCGAAGGGCACCTCGAAGTCCAGCAGGTTGCCCAGTTCCTGTTCGATGATGTAGCCGATCATGCCTTCAGTCTCGGCCCCGAGCACGTCCAGCGGGTAGGGCGAAACCTGGGTATAGGCCGCTGCCTGCAGCGACAGCAGGCCGACCTGCGGGCCATTGCCGTGGGCAATCACCAGTTGGTTGCCAGGGTGGATCTTGGCGATCTGTTCGGTGGCGATGCGGATGTTGGCGCGTTGGTTGTCCGCGGTCATGGGTTCACCACGGCGGAGCAGGGCGTTACCGCCCAGTGCAACGACGATACGCATAATGCAGTCCTTCTGGAGGCTCTGTAGGAGCCGGCTTGCCGGCGAACAGCGGTTCGCTGGCAAGCCAGCCCCGGCAGGGGAGGCGGGTTAGAGATCGGCCAGGGTCGAAACCAGGATCGCCTTGATGGTGTGCATGCGGTTTTCCGCTTGCTCGAAGGCGATGCAGGCTGGCGACTCGAACACGTCGTCGGTCACTTCAATGCCATTGGCCAGGTGCGGATACTGCTCGGCGATCTGCTTGCCGACCTTGGTATCGCTGTTGTGGAAAGCCGGCAGGCAGTGCATGAACTTGGTCCGTGGATTGCCGGTGGCTTTCATCAACTGGGCGTTGACCTGGTACGGCAGCAGTTGCTCGATGCGCTCGGCCCAGGCTTCCACCGGCTCACCCATGGACACCCAGACGTCGGTGTGGATGAAGTCCACGCCCTTGACCGCGGCTTTCGGGTCTTCGGTGAGGGTGATGCGCGCCCCGCTTTCCTCGGCGTACTGCTTGCAGCGTTGCACCAGGTCGTCATGGGGCCACAGCGCCTTGGGCGCGCAGATGCGCACGTCCATGCCGAGCTTGGCGCCCACCAGCAGCAGCGAGTTGCCCATGTTGTTGCGCGCGTCGCCCAGGTAGGCGTAGCTGATCTCGTGGATCGGCTTGTCGGCGTGCTCCCGCATGGTCAGCACGTCGGCGATCATCTGGGTCGGGTGGTATTCATCGGTCAGGCCGTTGAATACCGGAACCCCGGCGAACTTCGCCAGCTCTTCGACGACCTCCTGCTTGAAGCCGCGGTACTCGATGGCGTCGTACATGCGCCCCAGCACTCGGGCGGTGTCCTTCATGCTTTCCTTGTGGCCGATCTGCGACGAGTTGGGGTCGATGTAGGTGACGTTGGCACCTTGGTCATAGGCCGCCACTTCGAAGGCGCAACGGGTACGGGTCGAGGTTTTTTCGAAGATCAGGGCGATGTTGTTGCCCTTGAGGTGCTGCTGCTCGGTGCCGGTGTACTTGGCGCGTTTCAGGTCGCGGGACAGGTCCAGCAGGTAGCGCAGCTCACGCGGAGTGTGGTGTTCCAGGCTCAGCAGATTACGGTTGTGGATATTGAAAGCCATGATGGATCTCCTTTGATTTCGGTCGTCCACTTGCCGAGGCCCTTTGTAGGGGCAACGGCAAGCTGCTATGTCGGATAAGGGCGCTTAGTAGTCGATCGGGTCGCGGATGATCGGGCAGGTCATGCAGTGGCCACCGCCACGGCCCCGGCCCAGTTCGCCGGCGCTGATGGTGATGACCTCGACCCCGGCCTTGCGCAGCAGGGTGTTGGTGTAGGTGTTGCGGTCGTAGCCGATGACCACGCCCGGTTCCACGGCCACCACGTTGTTGCCGTCGTCCCATTGCTCGCGCTCGGCGGCGAAGCTGTTGCCACCGGTTTCCACCACGCGCAGGGCCTTGAGGTTGAGGGCCTTGGCTACGGTGTCGAGGAAGCTGCTTTCCTCGCGGCGCACGTCGATGCCGCCCGGCTTGCTGTCGTCAGGGCGCAGGCTGAAGGCGACGATCTGGCTCACCACTTCCGGGAAGACCGTGACCAGGTCGCGGTCGCAGAAGCTGAACACGGTATCCAGGTGCATCGCCGCGCGGGATTTCGGCAAGCCGGCGACGATCACCCGTTCCACGGCCTTGTGCTTGAACAGGTTCAGCGCCAGTTGGCCGATGGCCTGGCGCGAGGAGCGCTCGCCCATGCCGATCAGGACCACGCCATTGCCGATGGGCATCACGTCGCCGCCTTCCAGGGTGGCGTTGCCGTGTTCCTGGTCCGGGTCGCCGTACCAGATCTGGAAGTCGGCGTGGGTGAACTCGGGGTGGAACTTGTAGATGGCGGTGGTCAGCAGGGTTTCCTGGCGTCGCGCCGGCCAGTACATCGGGTTCAGGGTCACGCCGCCATAGATCCAGCAGGTGGTGTCGCGGGTGAACTGGGTGTTGGGCAGCGGCGGCAGGATGAAGCTGGAGTGGCCGAGGAAGTCGCGGAACATCTCGATGGTCTTGCCACCGAAGCTGGTGGGCAGGTCATCGGCGGATACGCCACCGATCAGGAATTCGGCGACCTTGCGCGGCTCCAGGCTGCGCAGCCACGAACCGACTTCATTGACCAGGCCCAGGCCGACCTGGTTGGCGGTGATCTTGCGCTCCAGGATCCAGTCCAGGGCTTCGGGCATGGCGACGATGTCGGTCAGCAGGTTGTGCATTTCCAGCACGTCGATGTCCCGCTCGCGCATCTTGGTGACGAAGTCGAAGTGGTCGCGTTTGGCCTGGGCCACCCACAACACATCATCGAACAGCAGTTCATCGCAGTTGTTCGGGGTCAGCCGCTGATGGGCCAGGCCTGGGGAGCAAACCATGACTTTGCGCAGTTTGCCGGCTTCGGAATGGACGCCGTACTTAACTTTTTCCGTGGTCATTACTGTGATCCTCCAGAGACAAAACAATCGGGGTGTGGCTTCAAAGGCAGTGCTACAGGGTCAGGAAGCCGGCGTAGAGTCCGTAGGCCGCCACCAGGGCGCCTATGACCACCGCGGCAAAAATCAGCTTCTCGACGTTGGTGAAAATCGGTTTTTGCAGTTCCAGCTTGGCCTTGGCGAACAGCACCACGCCGGGGGCGTAGAGCAGGGCCGAGAGCAGCAGGTACTTGACCCCGCCGGCATACAGCAGCCAGATCGCGTAGAGCAGGGCGATGCCACCGATGACCAGGTCCTTCTTGCGTTCGGCCAGGGCCTGTTCGTAGGTTTCGCCACGTACCGCCAGCAACACCGCATAGGCCGCCGACCACAGGTAGGGCACCAGGATCATCGAGGTGGCGAGGTAGATCAGCGACAGGTAGGTGCCCTTGGAGAACAGGGTGATGATCAGGAAGACCTGCACCATGACGTTGGTCAGCCACAGGGCATTGGCCGGTACGTGGTTGGCGTTCTCGCGGCGCAGGAACTCCGGCATGGTGTGGTCCTTGGCCGCGGCGAACATGATCTCCGCGCACAGCAGCACCCAGGACAGCAGCGCCCCCAGCAGCGAGATGATCAGGCCGACGCTGATCAGCACCGCGCCCCAGTGGCCCACCACGTGCTCCAGCACGGCAGCCATGGACGGGTTCTGCAGCTTGGCCAGTTCCGGCTGGGTCATGATCCCCAGGGACAGCACGTTCACCAGCACCAGGAACAGCAGCACGGTGATGAAGCCGATGACGGTGGCCTTGCCCACGTCCGAGCGTTTTTCCGCCCGGGACGAGAAGATGCTCGCGCCCTCGATGCCGATGAACACCCACACGGTGACCAGCATCATGTTGCGCACCTGATTCATCACGCTGCCCAGGTCCGGGTTGTTCCGGCCCCAGATGTCGGCGGTGAAGATGTCCAGCTTGAAAGCGAACAGGGCGATCAGCACGAACAGCAGCAGCGGTACGACCTTGGCGACCGTGGTCACCAGGTTGATGAAGGCCGCTTCCTTGATTCCGCGCAGCACCAGAAAGTGCACGGCCCAGAGCAGTACCGAGGCACCGATCACCGCGGCTGGGGTGTTGCCCTCGCCGAAGATCGGGAAGAAGTAGCCCAGTGTGCTGAACAGCAGGACGAAATAGCCGACGTTGCCCAGCCAGGCACTGATCCAGTAGCCCCAGGCCGATGAAAAGCCCATGTAGTCGCCGAAACCGGCCTTGGCGTAGGCATAGACGCCGCCGTCCAGATCAGGTTTGCGATTGGCCAGAGTTTGAAAGACGAATGCCAAGGTCAACATGCCGACAGCGGTAATCGCCCAACCAATAAGAACTGCACCAACATCGGCGCTGGCTGCCATGTTTTGCGGTAAGGAAAAGATCCCTCCGCCAATCATGGAACCCACTACCAGGGCGACTAAGGCGCCCAGTCTTAGTTTTCCGGGAGATTCAGACATTGCATGACTCCAATGCAGGAGAAGAGAGACGTCAGAGTAAATCTGCTTGCAATCCGAACAGCTGACTTAGATCAGTTCATTGCCGCATTCCGTTGTGAATGAATGACTTAAGATTTATTGCGGGAGGTAGAATGCTGCCCTGAGAGGGCCATTCCAGAGGCTTTAAACTACTTTCAACTGGTTGCTCCGATTGTTGCTGTCGTTTGAAACTAGACCCTTTTGGCGAATCTGCAAATCTTCTAGGTTGGTTAACTAATGACCAATTCGTGATGGCACTTAGTACATATATTTAACAAAATAGTCGGTTATTCAGTGCCTTCTGGAGGCCATTCAGGGGGCCGTCCATAAAGGCTGTTTAATTGACTGTTACTGTTAGATGCACATTTCTGGAAGTTAATTAATGGCCTATCGTTTTATTGCCCGATCGACTCACTGAAGCAGAGGTAGGAATGTCACAACCGGCGCAGAAGCTTCAACTCGGTGCACTGATCGCTCTGGTCGTGGGCTCGATGATTGGTGGCGGGATTTTCTCGCTGCCGCAGAACATGGCGGCCCGGGCCGATGCCGGGGCCGTGCTGATTGGCTGGGGGATCACGGCGGTGGGCATGCTGACCCTGGCGTTCGTCTTCCAGACCCTGGCCAACCGCAAGCCGGAGCTGGACTCCGGGGTCTATGCCTACGCCAAGGCCGGATTCGGTGACTACATGGGTTTTTCCTCGGCCTGGGGCTACTGGATCAGTGCCTGGCTGGGCAACGTCGGTTACTTCGTCCTGCTGTTCAGCACCCTGGGCTATTTCTTTCCGGTGTTCGGCCAGGGCAATACCCCGGTCGCCATCGGCTGTGCCTCCTTGCTGCTGTGGGCCGTGCATTTTCTAGTGCTGCGGGGGATCAAGGAGGCCACGTTCATCAACCAGCTGACCACGGTGGCGAAGATCGTGCCGCTGATGATGTTCATCGTCATCGCCGCCGTGGCGTTCAAGGCGGAGATCTTTACCCGGGATATCTGGGGGCGCAGCAACCCGAATTTCGGCGGGGTGATGGATCAGGTGCGCAACATGATGCTGGTCACGGTGTTCGTGTTCATCGGCATCGAGGGCGCCAGCGTCTATTCGGCCCGGGCGCAAAAGCGCGCGGATGTCGGTCGGGCCACGGTGATCGGCTTTCTCGGCGTGCTGGCGCTGCTGGTGCTGGTGAACGTGCTGTCGCTGGGGATCATGAGCCAGCCGGAACTGGCCAAGCTGCAGAACCCGTCCCTGGCGGCGGTGCTGGAACACATCGTCGGCCCCTGGGGCGCCTTGCTGATCAGCATCGGCCTGGCGGTTTCGTTGCTGGGCGCCTTGCTGTCCTGGGCCCTGCTGTGCGCGGAAATTCTCTACGCCACCGCCCGGGACCGGACCATGCCGGCCTTCCTGAAGAAGGAAAACGCCAACCATGTGCCGGTCAATGCCCTGTGGCTGACCAACGTGATGATCCAGATCTTCCTGCTGATCACCCTGTTCTCCGCCGGCACCTACACCAACCTGATCTACCTCGCCTCATCGATGATCCTGGTGCCCTACCTGTGGTCGGCGGCCTATGCGGTGCTGCTCAGCGGCCGAGGAGAAACCTACGAGCAGGCGTCCCGGGAGCGGCTGAAGGACCTGTGCATCGCGGTCGTGGCCCTGAGCTACGCCATCTGGCTGTTGTACGCCGGCGGCTTGAAGTACCTGCTGCTCTCGGCGCTGCTCTACGCGCCCGGGGTGATCCTGTTTGCCAAGGCCAAGCGCGAGCAGGGCGAGCCGCTGTTCACCCACCTGGAAAAACTGATCTTCGGTGCGGTGATCATCGGCGCCTCGCTAGCGGCTTATGGTCTGTACAGCGGTCTGCTGGCGCTGTGATCGAGCTTGTGCCCTCGCGCTTGCTGGCGGCCAGGACGCCTCGGGCTGGCGCGGCATTGGTGGGCGGCTTCGGCGGGAGGTTGTTGGTGCGGGTGGTTCGCTGCCAAGCCCGCGCCTGCGGGGCTGGTAATCCCGTAGGAGCCGGCTCGCCGGCGAAGCTGCTCACCACCATCGGGGGCGATGAGCGCCCAGGGGGCTGGCAGGGCAATCCCACTGCACGGGGGTTCCAGTGACATGCAATGGCACCCGCAGGCGCCTGGCCGGTCCCCAAGGGGTCTGTTCCTGAACCAGCCCCAGATCGTCATCGTCTTCGGCCCGCAGTGGCATTTCATCTCCCGTTGACCGGCAATGCTCAACCAGCAGCTTGGCGGTGCGGGCCAGGGACAGGCGCGCCGAGGTGCCCTGGCCGCTGTTCAGGGACAGGTTCAGGGCCCGCAGGGCACTGGCCGCCATCAGGTAGCCGGTGGCGTGATCCAGGGCCTGGACCGGCAGCGGCAGCGGTTTGTCCGCGGCTTTCCAGTCCATGCCGGCTGCGGCGATGCCGGCGCTCATCTGCACCAGGCTGTCGAAGCCCCGGCGGTCGCGCCAGGGGCCGCTCCAGCCATAGGCGTTGAGGCTGACCTCGATCAGCCCCGGGGCGATTCGCTGGCGTGCCTCGGCGTCGTAACCCAGGCGCTCCAGGGCATCGGCGCGATAGCCGTGCAGCAGCAGGTCGGCTTCGGCCAGCAGCCCCTCGAATACCGCGCGCTGTTGCAGGTCGTGCAGGTCCAGGCGCGCGCAGCGCTTGCCCAGCGTCACCTCCGGCTCCAGGGCCGGTTCGTTCCAGCCCGGCGGGTCGATGCGCAGTACCTCGGCGCCCAGCCCCGCCAGCAGGCGGCTGGCCACGGGACCGGCCAGGACCCGGGTCAGGTCCAGCACTTTCAATCCGGCCAGGGGCCGGGTGCTGGAACCGCTCCAGGTGTTCGGTCGCGAGCCGCTGTGGGGCAGCCAGTGCACCAGGGGCTCGGCGTTGACCGCCTGCCCCTGCGGGTGCAGCTGCCACTGCGCCCAACTGCGCATCTGCGCGGCGCAACCGCCCTGATCGACGATGGCCTGTTCCAGCTCCAGGGCATCCCAGCTGGCCACTCGGGCGGCCATGGCGTCGCGCCCGTTCACCGCGCCCAGCACCCGTTCGGCGGCGGCGCGGTGGTGGGGCGCATTGGTGTGCAGACGAATCCAGCCATCGCGGCTGGGATAATCCCCGGCAATCGGGTCCCAGGGGGATGGCAGGCTCCAGCCTTGCGGGCGGATCGAAGTGGCGAACCAGAATGAGGCCAGGCGCCGGTCGACACTGACCTGTGGCTGGCGTCCGGTCTGGCTGTAGAGGAGTTCGGCGAGGGCTTGCCCGGTGGTGGCGATACTGGCACAGGCCAGGTCGGTCACGGCGAAGGCCGAGGGCAGGGAGCCCTGGCCGGTTTGTCGGACGCTTGCAGGCGCCAGGCCCAGCGCGGCCTGGAGGGTTGCCAGTAGTTCGGTCATGACGCACTCCCCGGTTCAGAGGAGGGCATTGCACCCTGAAACCGCCGCCACTGTCGATCACCTCCGGTCATCGGTCGTGGCGGGGCGAGAACCGCGTTTACACCCGGAACTGATCCATCAGTTTCATCTGTTGGGTGGCCAGGGCGTTGAGCTGGCTGCTGACCTGAGCCGACTCGCTGGCTTGCTCGGTGAGGGTTTCGGTGACGCTACGGATCGCCGAGACGTTGCGATTGACCTCTTCGGCCACCGCGCTCTGCTGCTCGGCGGCGCTGGCGATCTGCAGGTTCATGTCGCTGATCACGGTGACCGCGTCGCTGATCTTGCCCAGCGCCTGGACCGCCTGATGAATCTGTCCGGCGTTGTTCTGCGCCTGGCTCTGGCTGGCGTGCATGGTGTTGACCACATCGCGGGTGCCGCTCTGGATGCGCTCGATGACCACGCGGATCTCTTCCACCGAGTCCTGGGTACGTTTGGCCAGGTTGCGCACTTCATCGGCCACCACCGCAAAGCCGCGGCCGCTTTCGCCGGCGCGGGCCGCCTCAATGGCGGCGTTGAGGGCGAGCAGGTTGGTCTGTTCGGCGATGCTGCGGATCACTTCCAGCACCGAGCCGATCTGTTCGCTGCTCACCGCCAGGGCCTCGACTTCACCCACCGCCTTGCTCACTTCCTCGGCCAGCAGGCTGATATCCCGGGTACTGCGCTCGATGATGGTCATGCCATCCTTGGCCGACTGGTCGGCGCCACGGGCGGCCTGGGCAGCATTGGAGGCGCTGTTGGCGACATCGTGGGCCGTGGCGCTCATTTCATTGGACGCGGTGGCCACCTGGTCGATCTCGCGGAACTGCACCTGCATGCCTTCGCTGGTCTGGCGGGCGATCTCCGAAGACTGGTCGGCGGTGCCGCGGGCTTCGATGATGCTCTGCTTGATCTGGGCGATGGTGGGCTGCAGCTTGTCGAGGAAGCGGTTGAACCAGCTCACCAGCTCGCCCAGTTCATCCTTCTTGCTGTAGTTCAGGCGTTGGGTCAGGTCGCCGTCGCCACTGGCGATGGCCTTGAGCATCTGCGCCACGCTGTTGATCGGCCGGGTCACGCCGGAGGCACTGAGCCAGATCAGCAGCAGCCCCAGCAGGCCGGCGCCGATGGCCACCAGCAGGGTTTTCAGGGTGCCGCTGGTCTGGGCCTGATCCAGCAGGGTCTGCAGTTTCACCGAGTCCGCCAGCAGGACCTGCCGGGGCAGGTCGATGGCCACGCCCCAGGCCTTGGCATCGGCAATCGGACTGAAGGGATAGACCGCGCGGATCAGGTCGCCCTGCTGCAACACCTTGGGTTGGCCACCGGCAAGTGTCGCCAGGATGTCCGGGCCCTGGGCACCGGCGGTTTCATTGATGTTCTTGCCGACCTGGGCGGCATCCGCGCCGACCGCTGCCAGCAGTCCGCTGCCGCCCGTGATCAGCATGTGCCCGGCACCGCCGAACAGGCTCCGTTGCGCCTCGACGGCGGCCGCTTGCAGGGAGTCCAGGGCGATGTCGACGCCAATCACCCCGACGACCTTGCCGTCGGTCTGCAGCGGCAGGGAGATGGTGGTCATCAGCACTTGTTTCTTGTCCTCGCCGATGGTGTCGGCATAGGGATCGAGCAGGCAGGTGCGGCGAGTGTCACGGGGGCAGGTGTACCAGATGTTGTAAGGCGTGCCGCTGAGGTTGAGGGTGGTCTTGTTCATGTCCTCCTCGACCATCACCGTATTCAGGGACTTGCCGGCGGGACGGCTCCAGTAGCTGGCGAAACGCCCCTGTTCGTTGGACGCGCGGTTGGCGTCGTTGGCGAACGCACTGTCCTGGCCGTCCAGCGCATTGCGCTCGTAGGCCAGCCAGATCCCCAGCACCTTGGGGTTGCGCTCGAAGGCGGTTTTCAGGCTGTGGTTGAGCTCTTCGCGCAGGGCCGCGGCATCCAGGCCACGCTTTGCAGCCATTGCCCGCAGATCCTGGACCTGGTCCGCCAGGGCGGTGATCACCAGCTGGCTTTCACCGAAGGTCTTCTGGATGCGCGCGGCTTGTTCGGCGGCCTTGGCCTGCAACAGGTCCTCGACCCCGGCCGTGAGCATCCGCGTGCTGGAGGTGTTGACCAGCTGGTTGTTCTGCCGGCTCTGGTACAGGTTCATGCCGACGATCAGCGCCACCACGCCCAACAGGCACAGCCCGGACAGCAGTACGATTTTCAGGCGTATGGAGAGAGAGTCGAACATGGGGGCAATCTCGCGAAAGGACGGATGGAAAGCGCGGAATCGGATGACTCCGCTCGCCAAGTCCATTCAGCGCTATGCCCGGAACATCGGCTTGGGTGGCCTTTGCGTGAGAGGGCGCCGACGAACGGTCATGTCCTTGACATATATGGCCTAGAGGGCGAGGGCATAGCCGCCAGAGCGCGTCATTCAGGAGGTTTGCGGCAGGGCTTCGGGGCGCGACCAGATCCACAGGTTGCCCAGGGCCATGCCGGCGATGGCGGCGTACATCGTCCAGTGATGATTGAGCAGGCTCAGCATCAGCCCGGCGCACAGCAACATGCTCAGGGTGGCGCTGACCTTGGCCCGGCGACTGATGATCCGGCCGTTGCGCCAGTTGCAGAGGATCGGGCCGAACAGGCGGTGGTTCTCCATCCAGGCACTGAGGCGGGGCGAGCTCTTGGTGGCGGCCCAGGCGGCCAGGAGGATGAACTCGGTGGTCGGCAGGCCGGGCACGACGATGGCGATCAGGCCGATGGCCAGGCTGACATAGGCCAGCGCACCGAACAGCAGGCGGGAAATCTTCGACGAGGAGGGGCGAGTGGGGGTCATGGCTTCGATGATGAGGTAACGCGCCTTGCGGCTCAATCCAGAGAGCACGCGGGCCGACAAAATACCGTTGCGGGCCTGCGGCCTGGACGCTTGCCGCGGGCCCGCAACGACGGGGTCAGGCTGGTTGTGCGGCGCTGGAGTAAGCCTGTTCCAGCAGCACGGTGAAGCGGTTGAAGGCATCCAGCGCGCCTTTTTCCGCTGCGGCTTCTTCTTCGGCTGTGAATTCCAGGCCGTCGAGGATGCGGGTGAAGGTCTTCCAGCCTTCGGCGCGGCCACCGGCCGGCTCGCCCAGGTGCCGGGCGCCGAAGGTTTCGCTCAGGCCCAGGCCCACGGCGCGCTTGATCAGGAACGCGGCGCCGAGCTTGGAACCCTCGGAAACGAAGATCCAGCCCAGGGCTTCGGCCTGGCTTGGATTGCGTACTGCACCGGCCACCGGTGCCGGGACTTCGGTGTCCAGGTCCGCCAGGTCGGCCTTGGCCGCTTCGGCGCGGCAGCGCTGGGCCAGGTCGGGGACGATGCTGTTCAGTTCGGCATCGTTGTACAGGTCTACCAGTTCCGACTGAAACAGGTACTGGGCCACCACGAAGCGGGCGAAGGCACCCTGAGTCTCGAACGGTGCGTGGGCCTTGACCAGGGCGTCGAGCTTGGCATGGGGTTCATGGGTGATCTGGTTCAGACGCTGGGAACGCAGGTGATGACGCTGGGAGGAATCCTGGGGGCTCATGCAGATGTCCTTGAGAATGAGAGGCACTTAGTAACTAGACGAACAAGAAGACGCGACAGCGTAAAAAATCCTCACTGCCCAGGCGAAAAAGGGCAGCGAGGCGCTTTGGCGTCAGATATCCCAGACCAGGTTGACCGAGAAGTTGCGGCCCGGCTGGGTCAGGCGGTCGAGGTTGGCGGGGGCGGTTTGCCCGGCCTCGCCGACACTGTCGTAGCCGCGCACGTCGTCCCAGTTCCAGTATTTTTTATCGGTCAGGTTGTACAGGCCGGCGTTCAGGGTCAGGTCGTCGGTGACCTTGTAGAAGCCGCTGAGGTCGAGGATGCCGTAGCCCGGGGTCTTGAACTGGCCGCTGGTAGCACGGCCATCCGGGGCCTTGAAGCTGCTGTCGTCGACCCGGTCCTTGCGCTTGACCAGGGTCCAGCTCAGCAGCGCGCCATAGTTGTCCTGATCGTAGCCAAGGCCAAACACGCCCTTGAGCGGGTTGACGCTGTTGATCGGCTCGCCGTTGTCATTGTTGCGGCCGTAGGCGTAGGCCACCGAGCCGAGGCTGTACAGGCCCTGTGGTGCACCGAAGGCATCGAGGTTGAGACGGCCCCTCGCTTCGGCGCCCTTGATGGTGGCGTGCTTGATGTTGCTGCTCTGGAACACCGATTGCAGCGCGCCGGCAGTGATGGCGTCCTCGTTGATGAAGTCGCGGTACTGGTTGTAGAACACCGAGACATCGAAGGAGCCTGCGTCGAAATTGCCCCGCAGGCCGGTTTCATAACCTTTGCTGGTTTCCGGCTTGAGGTTGGAGTTGGGCTCGACGACGTAGCCGGTGGCGAGGTTTTCAAAGCGCCCGTAGAGCGCCTTGGCCGACGGCGTGCGGAAGCCCTCGGAGTATTGGCCATAGGCCGTGTAGTGCTCGTCGAAGGCGTAGGTCAGGCCGAACTTGGGCGAAACCCGGTGCCAGGTCTTCTTCTCGTCGCTGACCGGATAGGTGCCGGTAGGGTTGGCGACATTGAGGAATTCCTGGGTCAGTTTCGGCTTGAGCTGGGTGTAGTCGTAGCGCAGGCCCGGGGTGAAGGTCCAGGCGTTCCAGCTGATCTGGTCCTGGGCGAACAGGCTGTAGGTGCTGACGGTGGGGTCCGGGAAATCGCTGGATTTTTTCACGCTGTCGCTGGCGCTCGGGCTTGGCGCACCGATGGCGGTGCAACCGGCACCGACCTTCAGGCAGGTGGCGGTGCCATAGCGCGAGCCGGTGATTTTCTGTTGCTTGAGGGTGGTGCCGTAGGTCAGTTGATGCTCGGTTTCACCGAGGGTGAAGGCCTTGTCCAGCTGGGTGTCGAAGACCCATTGCTGTTCCTGGTACAGGGTTTGCCGTTCCCGCAGCACGTCGCGGGCGTTGGGGGAGAACGCCGAGACCGGGTTGTAGCGCTCGGAAGTGCTCTGGTCGGTCTTGGCGATCTGGTAGTTCAGGCTCCATTTGATCTGGTCGGCGATGGGCGACTGCAGGGCGAAGCTGTTTTCCAGGCCGAAGCGTTCACGGGTGATGGTGTCGTTGCCGACACGGGAGCGATACCAGTTCTGACCGACGCCGTTGAGAAACAGGCCGCCTACCGCGCTTTTCTGGTTGGTGTCGCGGTCGTCCTTGTACTTTTCGTAGGTCAGGCCCAGGCGAGCATCCGGCGCATAGTTCCAGCCGAGCTTGGCCAGGACGTTGGTGGTGCGAGCGTCTTCCGGGTTGGCGGCGGTGCGGTTGAGGCCGGTGCCGTTGTTGCTGCCATAGGACTCGGTTTCGTGGCCGTCGCGCCGGCTGAGGTGCAGCAGGGCGTCGAAGTCGCTGGCCCGCCCGGCGACGGTGGCGGATTTCAGCCAGCTTTCGTCAGCCGAGCTGTAGCCGGTCTTCAGGCGCGCGCCAGCGTCCTGGCCGGGCTTGATGATGTCGTCGGCGTCCAGGGTGTAGTAGCTGACGGCGCCACCGATGGCGCTGCTGCCGTAGAGCACCGAGGCCGGGCCGCGGAGGATTTCCACACGCTTGACGATTTCCGGGTCGACATAGTTGCGGTTGGTCTTGGCGTAGGGACCGCTGAAGAAGTGATCCGGCACTTCGACGCCATCGACTTGGGTGAGGATCCGGTCGCTGTCGATGCCGCGAATGTTGTAGCCGCTGATGCCCGCGCGCTGGCCCGCACCGCCGACGGAAACCCCAGGCTCGTAGCGCACCAGCTCCTTGATGGTGTTGACGTTCTGGCGGTCCAGCTCTTCCCGGGTCTGCACGCTCACGGTGCTCGGCACCGAGTTGATGTCCTGCTCCTGGCGGGTGGCGCTGACGGTCACTTGCTGCAGGTTCACCGCATTGGCGGCGCTGCGCCGTTCCAGAACGATATTGTTATTGCCCAGCTTGCGGTAACTCAGTTGGGTGCCGCCGAGCAGGCGCTCCAGGGCCTTTTCCGGGGGCAGCGAGCCGCGCACGCCCGGTGATGACACTCCGCTGCCCAGCTCGGCCGGCAGCCCGACTTGCCAGCCGGTGACCGCGGTAAAGGCGTTGAGCGCCGATACCAGCGGTTGCTGGGCAATGGCGAAGTTGTAGTTGCCCATGCGCTGGCTGGAGGAGGCCGGGGCATCGGCGGCCATCGCTGGCGTGGCTTGGGCGCCGGCCAGCAGGATCGCCGCGGTCAGCAGCGACAGGGTGCAGTGTTGTAGGCGGGCACAGGGAACAGAGGATCGGCTGTTGAGGCGAGGGGACATCGAGAGCGCTCCGGGTCGCACGAATCTTTTATAGGTGCAGATACGCATTCAAAAATGCGAATCAGTTGCATTGGCTATAACGAGACGTACCACCCGGGGTGATCGCGTAAAAATAATTATTCTCAGTTGAGAATGACCAGTGCCGGGTATTCCGAGAGGCGTGCCGAGGTGATGTGGGCCAGGGAGCGCAGCACGTCCAGAGGCTGGTCCAGGCGGTAGTTGCCGGTGACCGCGAGGTTCGCCAACTGCTCGTTGTTGTTGACGATCCAGCCCGGGTAGTAGCGCCGCAGTTCCGCCAGCACCTGGCTCAGGGGGCAGTTCTCGAACACCAGGCGGCCGTCGATCCAGGCCAGGTCCTTGCCGGCATCGAGCCTGGCCGGTGGGTCGAAGCCTTCGGGGCCGACGCGAACGCTCTCGCCGGCGCGCAGGCGAATGCGCTGATCGGCGTGGGTGGCGCGCAGGTCGATGTCACCGCGCTGCACCTGGACCTGGGCAATGCCGTCCAGGTAGCGCACGGCGAAGGCGGTGTCGGCCACGCTGGCCTTGACCGGGCCGGCGTCCAGCTCCAGGGGCAGGCCCGGGGTGCCGGGAATCTCGAAGAAGGCTTCGCCCTGGTACAGCCGCGCCACGCGCCGGTGATCGTTGATCTGGCTGGAGAAGGCCGAGTTGGTGTTGAGCAGCACCTTGGAGCCGTCTTCCAGTTGCAGGCGCTGGCGCTCGCCCACCAGCGTCAGGTGGTCGGCCTGCAGGCGCAGTGGCAGGTTGCTGAAGCTGAACAGCCCGAGCACCAGCACCGCGGCGGTGGCCAGGGGCTTCCAGTGCGGGCGCAGGCGGGCCAGGCGCGAGACTTTCGGCGGTGCTGCCAGGGCCTGCGCGCATTGCGCCACGTGCGGCCCGTTCCAGATTGCCCGGGCTTTTTCGAAGGCCTGGGCGTTGAGCGGTGAAGCCGCCAGCCATTGATGAAACTGGCGCAACTGTTCCTCGTTCGGATGTTCCAGCTCGATCAGCCAATCCAGCGCCTGATCCATGGCAAGGGTGCTTGAGTGCGGGCCGGTGGTGTTGGGCGGCTCGGCGCTGTGAGAATCCGTCACGGGTGTTCCTCGGCTGTGTCTGTGCGCAGCTGTTTTTTCAAGAGAGAGCGAAAGCCGGCCAAGGTTAGCAAAGGCCTGGGGCTGACGCAGTCATTGTGCTTGGCGGTTGAGACTCACTGGCCGTCGAGACGTTCGGCGACGCCGACGCAGATGGCCATGATCAATTTCAATTCCTTTTGTACCGTGCTCAGCGAAACCCCGAGTTCGTCGGCGATCTCCTGATAGCTGTGGCCGTGCAAGCGGCTGAGGATGAAGATCTGCTGCTGGCGCGGGCTGAGCTGGCCGAGGCTGAGGTTCAGGCGTTCGAGCAGTTGTTCGGCGTGGGCGGCGTCTTCGGCGCTGCTGACGGGGGCGGCGACGTTCTCCAGCACTTCTGCTGGCACGTCTTCGAGCAGGGTGCGCCCCTGGATGCGCCGGGCCCGCAGGTGGTCGAGGGCGAGGTTGCGCGCGGTCTGGAACACGAAGGGTTCCAGGTGAGTGATCGGCCGCTCGCTGAGGGCCCGGGTCACCCGCAGATAGGTTTCCTGCAGCAGGTCTTCGGCGGTGCTGTGGTTGTTGACCATCCGCTCCAGGGTTCGCAGCAGGGAAATGCGTTGAGTGAGGAATACGTGGTTGAAGTGCGATTGACTCACGGCAAGGCCTGATCCATTTTTTCAGCGGATGATAATGATTGTCATCTGCGTCAATGGTCAAGCCTTGCGTGAATTATCCGCGGCCGGCGAGGTACGCCTGGTAGTCGGGAATCCGGTGCTCGTGGGCCTGGTTCATCAGCGGGCTGCTGAGCAGGTAGTCGGCGCTGCATTCGTTGCAGGCCACCGCGATGTTCCACACCGCCGCCACGCGCAGCAGGGCCTTGATGTCCGGATCGTGAGGCTGGGGCTCGAAGGGGTCCCAGAAGAACACCAGCAGGTCGACCCGTTGTTCGGCGATCAGCGCGCCCAGCTGCTGATCGCCGCCCAGCGGGCCGCTGATCATGCTGTGCACCGGCAACCCCAGGCGTTTGCTCAGCAGCAGCCCGGTGGTGCCGGTGGCCAGCAGCTCATGTTCGGCCAGGCGTGACTTCTGCCGCTCGGCCCAGTCCAGCAGAAAGACCTTGCAATGGTCGTGGGCGACCAGGGCGATGCGCTTGCGCGCCGCCATGGTCTTTTGCGTAAAACCGATACCGATCATCGACGAATATCCGTTTTATTCCGCGTTGCACAGGGCCAGGCAGTTATCCAGCATGCGGTTGGAGAAGCCCCACTCGTTGTCGTACCAGGCCAGCACCTTGAGCAAGCGACCGCCGCTGACCTTGGTGTGGTTGGCGTCGAAGATCGACGACAGCGGGTTGTGGTTGAAGTCGCTGGAGACCAGCGGCAGGGTGTTGTAGCCGAGGATCTTCGAATGCTGGCTGGCGTTCTTGAGCAGGGCGTTGACCTCTTCGGCGCTGGTGTCGCGCTTGAGGGTCACGGTCAGGTCCACCAGGGAGACGTTGATCACCGGCACGCGCACCGCCATGCCGGTCAGCTTGCCCGCCAGTTCCGGCAGCACCAGGCCCACGGCTTCGGCGGCGCCGGTCTTGCTCGGGATCATGTTCTGGGTGGCCGAACGGGCACGGTACGGGTCGCTGTGGTAGACGTCGGTGAGGTTCTGGTCGTTGGTGTAGGCGTGGATGGTGGTCATCAGGCCGTTGTCGATGCCCAGTTCGCGGTGCAGCACCTGGGCCACCGGGGCCAGGCAGTTGGTGGTGCACGAGGCGTTGGAAATGATCTGGTGCGACTGGCGCAGGATGTCGTGGTTGACCCCGTAGACCACGGTGGCGTCGGCACCCTTGGCCGGGGCCGAGATGATCACCTTGCGGGCGCCGGCAGTAAGATGGGCGGCGGCCTTGGCGCGGTCGGTGAACAGGCCGGTGCATTCGAAGACTACGTCGATCTTTTCCGCGGCCCAGGGCAGCTCGGCCGGGTTGCGGATGGCGCTGACGGCGATGCGGTCGCCGTTGACGGTCAGGCTTTCCTGATCGTGCTGGACCTCGGCGTCGAAAGTACCGTGGACGGTGTCGTATTTCAGCAGGTGGGCATTGATCGCGCTGTCCCCCAGATCGTTGATGGCGACGATCTGCAGATCCTGACGATAGCCTTGGGTATAGAGTGCGCGCAGGACGTTACGGCCAATACGGCCAAAACCATTGATTGCGATTCGAAGAGTCATGTGCAAACGCCTGTCGTTGAATTTGTTGTTGGAATTACAAGATTATTCGCATAGAAATAGAAAACAAGCCTTTTTAGTGGCAATATTTTGTTTTATCTACAACGAGTGACCTGAATCAACTGGTCCAAGTGGTCAGAAACTCCTCCGCTGTCTCTGAGTGGCGGTGCGTCTGAACAGCATAGACAAACAGGTCGCCACATCCGTTAGCCTGGAGTTCTACATATGCATCCCCGCGTTCTTGAGGTCACCGAACGGCTTATCGCTCGCAGTCGCGCCACTCGCCAGGCCTATCTGGCGTTGATTCGCGGTGCCGCCAGCGATGGTCCGCAGCGCGGCAAGCTGCAGTGCGCGAACTTCGCCCACGGCGTGGCCGGTTGCGGCGCCGAAGACAAGCACAGCCTGCGGATGATGAACGCGGCCAACGTGGCAATTGTTTCGTCATATAACGACATGTTGTCGGCCCACCAGCCTTACGAGCACTTTCCCGAGCAGATCAAGAAAGCCCTGCGCGAGATCGGTTCGGTGGGGCAGTTCGCCGGTGGCACCCCGGCCATGTGCGATGGCGTGACCCAGGGCGAGGCCGGCATGGAGCTGAGCCTGCCGAGCCGTGAGGTGATCGCGCTGTCCACGGCGGTGGCCCTGTCCCACAACATGTTCGACGCCGCGCTGATGCTGGGGATCTGCGACAAGATCGTCCCGGGCCTGATGATGGGCGCCCTGCGCTTTGGTCACCTGCCGATGGTCTTCGTCCCGGGCGGGCCGATGGTGTCGGGGATCTCCAACAAGCAGAAGGCCGATGTGCGCCAGCGCTATGCCGAAGGCAAGGCCAGCCGCGAAGAGTTGCTGGAGTCGGAAATGAAGTCCTACCACAGCCCTGGCACCTGCACCTTCTACGGCACCGCCAACACCAACCAGTTGCTGATGGAAGTCATGGGCCTGCACCTGCCGGGCGCCTCCTTCGTCAACCCCAACACGCCGCTGCGCGACGCCCTGACCCATGAGGCGGCGCAGCAGGTCACGCGCCTGACCAAGCAGAGCGGCAACTTCATGCCCATCGGCGAGATCGTCGACGAGCGTTGCCTGGTCAATTCCATCGTCGCCCTGCACGCCACCGGTGGTTCCACCAACCACACCCTGCACATGCCAGCCATCGCCCAGGCGGCGGGCATCCAGCTGACCTGGCAGGACATGGCTGACCTGTCCGAGGTGGTGCCGACCCTGTCCCACGTCTATCCCAACGGCAAGGCCGACATCAACCACTTCCAGGCCGCGGGGGGCATGTCGTTCCTGATTCGCGAACTGCTGGAAGCCGGCCTGCTTCACGAGGACGTCAACACCGTGGCCGGCCGCGGCCTGAGTCGCTACACCCAGGAACCGTTCCTCGACAACGGCAAGCTGGTATGGCGCGACGGCCCGATCGAAAGCCTCGACGAAAACATCCTGCGGCCGGTGGACCGTGCCTTCTCCCCGGAAGGCGGCTTGCGAGTCATGGAAGGCAACCTCGGCCGTGGGGTGATGAAAGTCTCCGCCGTGGCTGCCGAACACCAGATCGTCGAAGCCCCGGCGGTGGTGTTCCAGGACCAGCAGGATCTGGCCGATGCGTTCAAGGCCGGCCTGCTGGAGAAGGACTTCGTCGCGGTGATGCGCTTCCAGGGCCCGCGCTCCAACGGCATGCCCGAGCTGCACAAGATGACCCCGTTCCTCGGGGTGCTGCAGGACCGTGGCTTCAAGGTGGCGCTGGTCACCGATGGACGTATGTCCGGTGCTTCGGGCAAGATTCCGGCGGCGATTCATGTCAGTCCCGAAGCCCAGGTCGGCGGAGCCCTGGCCCGGGTGCTGGACGGTGACATCATTCGCGTCGACGGAGTCAAGGGCACCCTGGAACTCAAGGTCGACGCCGCCGAATTCGCCGCCCGGGAACCGGCCAAGGGCCTGTTGGGCAACAACGTCGGCACCGGCCGCGAACTCTTCGCTTTCATGCGCATGGCCTTCAGCTCGGCGGAGCAGGGCGCCAGCGCCTTTACCTCTGCACTGGAGACGCTTAATTGAAACTGGCCCTGGTCGGTGACATCGGTGGGACCAACGCGCGGTTCGCGTTGTGGAAGGATCAGCAGCTGGACGCGATCCAGGTGCTGGCAACGGCGGATTATCGCTGCCCGGAAGACGCCATCCTGGCCTATCTGCACGCCCAGGGCCTGGCCCCGGGCGCCATCGGCTCGGTGTGCCTGTCGGTGGCCGGTCCGGTCAGCGGTGATGAGTTCCGTTTCACCAACAACCACTGGCGCCTGAGCCGTCAGGCGTTCTGCCAGGCCCTGCAAGTGGAGCGGCTGTTGCTGGTCAACGACTTCTCGGCCATGGCCCTGGGCATGACCCGTCTGCAGCCTGATGAGTTTCGCGTGGTCTGCGAAGGTGTCGCCGAGCCCTTGCGTCCGGCGGTAGTGATCGGCCCGGGCACTGGCCTCGGCGTCGGCACCCTGTTGGATTTCGGCGACGGTCGCTACATGGCCTTGCCGGGGGAGGGCGGCCATGTCGACCTGCCCTTGAGCAGTCCGCGGGAAACCCAGCTCTGGCAACACATCCACGCCGAGATTGGCCATGTCAGCGCCGAAACCGCCTTGAGCGGCAGCGGATTGCCCCGGTTGTACCGGGCGATCTGCGCGGTGGACGGTCATGAACCGCGTCTGCATACCCCGGAAGCCATCACCGCGGCCGGTCTGGCCGGTGATCCGATTGCCCGGGAAGTGCTGGAGCAGTTCTGCTGCTGGCTGGGGCGGGTGGCGGGCAACAACGTGCTGACCACGGGCGCGCGGGGCGGGGTGTATATCGTCGGCGGGGTGATTCCGCGCTTTGCCGATTTCTTCATCCAGAGTGGCTTTGCCAAGAGTTTTGCCGACAAGGGCTGCATGAGCGATTACTTCAAGGGCATTCCGGTATGGCTGGTCACCGCGCCGTACTCCGGGCTGACCGGCGCCGGTGTAGCCCTGGAGCAGGCCCAGGGCTGACACCGAGCCGCATGGCGTAGGAGCCGGCTTGCCGGCGAAGAGGCGCTAACAGGCCTCCCGCCATCAGGCATAATCGCGCTCCCTGCCCAACAATGAGGACGGCCCCGGTGAGTTCAGTCAGTAAGTCGATCTTGTTGGTCGACGACGATCAGGAAATTCGCGAGCTGCTGGAAACCTACCTCAGCCGTTGTGGTTTCCAGGTGCGCACGACCGCCGATGGCGCCGGTTTTCGTCAGGCTCTGAACGAGGCGCCCAGCGACCTGGTGATCCTCGACGTGATGCTGCCCGACGAAGACGGCTTCAGCCTGTGCCGCTGGATTCGCCAGCATCCACGGCGCAGCCAGGTGCCGATCATCATGCTCACCGCCAGCTCCGACGAGGCCGACCGGGTGATCGGCCTGGAACTGGGGGCCGACGACTACCTGGGCAAGCCCTTCAGCCCCCGGGAGCTGCAGGCGCGGATCAAGGCGCTGCTGCGCCGCGTGCAGTTCGCCCAGGAGCGGGTCGCCGGTGAAGTCTTGTGCTTCGACGAATGGCGCCTGGATGTGATCAGTCACCGGCTGTTCCACAACGACGGCGAGGAGGTGATTCTCTCTGGCGCCGACTTCGCCCTGCTCAAGCTGTTCCTCGACCATCCCCAGGAAATCCTCGACCGCGACACCATCGGCAATGCCACCCGTGGTCGCGACCTTATGCCCCTGGACCGCATCGTCGACATGGCGGTCAGCCGCCTGCGCCAGCGCCTGCGGGACACCGAAAAGCCGCCGCGGCTGATCCGCACCGTGCGTGGCAGCGGCTATCAGTTGGCAGCCAATGTGGTTGCCGGCAATGCTCTCTGAGGCATTGCGCGGTCTGCTGCGACGGGTGCCGGTGCCCCGCTCGCTGCTGGGCCGCATGCTGCTGTTGACCTTGCTCGCGGTGTTGTTCGCCCAGGCGCTGTCCAGCGTGATCTGGGTTTCGCAGTTGCGCGCCACCCAGCTCGAAGGCCTGGTGACCAGCGCCCGCAGCCTGGCCCATTCGATGACCGCCAGCGTCAGCTACCTGCGTTCGTTGCCGGTGGCGTACCGGCCCCTGGTGCTGGACCAGTTGCGCAGCATGGGCGGCACCCGCTTTGTCGTGACCCTCAATGACAAGCCCCTGGGCATGCAGGTGCTGCCCGCCACTGCGCGCAAGGAAGCGGTGCTGCAGGCGGTGGAACAGGTGCTGCGCCAGTCCCTGGGCAATGACGCGGATATCTCGGTGACCTTTGTCAGCCCCGATGACCTGCGGATCTTCAATGGCGGCCTCAAGCTCGACGAGTTGCCCCGCTCCTGGGCCCATTACGCCCTCACCCTGGAGCCGGTGAACCCACCGGTGCTGGTGACCCAGATCCAGATGGCCCCCGGGGAGTGGCTGTACATCGCCTCGCTGCTGCCCGAGCCCTACACCAGTCTCGAAGAGCAGGGCCTGCCGGCGCAGCAGGTGTGGTTCATCCTCCTCACCAGCGGTTTTCTGCTGCTGTTCATCGGCCTCTTGGTGCACTGGCAGAGCCGGCCCCTCAAGCGCCTGGCCCGGGCGGCGCGGGACATGTCCCTGGGCGCCGACGTCGAGCCGGTGGCGCAGGGCGGTGGCAGTGAAGTGGTGGAAGTGGGGCGGGCCTTCAACAGCATGCGCGAACGCATCAGCCGCTACCTGACCGAGCGCAGCCAGCTGTTCAGTGCCATTTCCCACGACCTGCGCACCCCCATCACCCGCCTGCGCCTGCGGGTCGAACTGCTGGAGGACGAGCAACTGCAAGCCAAGTTCGGCCGCGACCTGGACGAACTGGAATTGCTGGTCAAGGGCGCGTTGCAGTGCGTCAAGGACACCGACATCCACGAGAACATCGAGCCGGTGGACCTCAACCAGGTGCTCGACTGCCTGGTGGAGCCTTACTTGGCGCCCCATGGCAATGGCCGGGTAACCCAGCAGGGACGGGCGCTGGCCAGCTATCCGGGCAAGCCCCTGGCGCTCAAGCGCTGCATGGGCAACCTGATCGACAACGCCCTGAAGTACGGGCAGAACGCCCACCTGTACATCGAAGACGACGACAGCGGCTTCGTCCTGCATGTGGACGACGAAGGCCCGGGCGTGCCGGAGCAGCGCCTGGAACAGGTGTTCGAGCCGCACTTCCGCCTGGCCGGCCAGCAGCAGGGCTACGGCCTGGGCCTGGGCATCGCCCGCAACATCGCCCACAGCCATGGCGGCGAAGTCAGCCTGCAGAACCTGCGCGAAGGCGGCCTGCGGGTGACCCTGTACCTGCCCCGGACCTCCGACTGAGCGGCTGGCCTGTGCAGGCGCTGACCTGTTCAGGAGCTGACCTGTTCGGGAGCTGGCTTGTTCAGGAACTGGCTTGTGTGGGAGCTGGCTTGTGTAGGAGCTGGCTTGCCAGCGAAGGCGTCCTCAAGGGCACCACAGGACCCAAGGGCCTCTTCGCCGGCAAGCCGGCTCCTACGGGAGGGAGCTGTGCAATGTCACGGGTTGGTGACATTGTGCGTGCCCTTCGTTACCTGCCGTTGTGCACGGCTTGATTAGACTCAGGCCTTCGATAAAAACAACAACAGGTCACCCATGGACACTCTTTCCCTGCCACTGCGCAGTTGGTTGAATGCGCCTGCGCATCAGGCCTGGCTCGCCGCCGAAGGCCTGCGCCTGCTGGATTTCGCCAAGGCTTCACGACTCTCTCAGGGCTTCGGCAATCCCGATGCCCGGGGCCGCCTGCCCGAAGGCGCCCGCGCCGAAACCATGAACACCGCACGCATGACCCACAGCTTCGCCATGGCGCATATTCAGGGCCTGCCGGGTTATGCCGGGCTGGTGGATCACGGTATCGCCGCGCTCATGGGGCCGTTGCGCGATGCCGAGCGCGGCGGCTGGTTCGCCGTGGCCGGGCAGGCGGATGGCAACAGCGCCAAGGCCGCCTACCTGCACGCCTTTGTCGCCCTGGCCGCCAGCTCCGCGGTGGTGGCGCAGCGGCCGGGTGCCGAGGCCCTGCTTGAGGAGGCGATCCGCATCATCGACGGGCATTTCTGGAGCGAGGAGGAGGGCGCCATGCTCGAATCCTTCAATCGCGACTGGAGCGAGCTGGAAGCCTATCGCGGCGCCAACAGCAACATGCACGCCACCGAGGCCTTTCTGGCCCTGGCCGATGTCACCCGGGACCCGCGCTGGCTCAACCGCGCCCTGCGCATCGTCGAGCGGGTGATCCATCAGCACGCCGCCGCCAACGACTACATGGTGATCGAGCATTTCGACTGTGACTGGCAGCCTCTGCGCGACTACAACCGGGCCTTTCCCGCCGATGGTTTCCGGCCCTTCGGCACCACGCCGGGCCACGGTTTCGAGTGGGCGCGCCTGCTCTTGCATCTGGAGGCGTCGCGCGACCTGGCCGGGATGCCGACCCCGGGCTGGCTGGCCCTGGATGCGCAACGCCTGTTCGCCAGCAACTGCCGCCACGGCTGGGACGTGGATGGCGCCCTGGGCATCGTCTACACCCTGGACTGGGACAACCGGCCGGTGGTGCACCAGCGTTTGCACTGGACCCACGCCGAGGCCAGCGCCGCCGCCAGCGCCTTGCTCAAGCGCACCGGCCAGGAGCAGTACGAGGTCTGGTACCGGCGTTTCTGGGACTTCTGCGAAGCGCATTTCATCGATCGCCAGCAGGGCAGCTGGCATCACGAACTGGGCCGCGACAATCGCCCGGCCGCCGAGATCTGGGGCGGCAAGCCGGACCTCTATCACGCCTGGCAGGCGGTGCTGATTCCGCGCCTGGCGCTGGCGCCGAGCATGGCCTCGGCCTTGGCCCAGGCGTCTGTTCCGGGCCTTGTGTAACCATGTCGTGACATTTCACCGTCGCTTCGTTACCCGAACGTTCGACTAGGCTGTTTAGACTCGTGTGCAGCGCAAGCACCAGACTTGCATGCATAACAACAAGAAAGGTACTTCAAATGAATGCGATTTCTCGCCTCGCCACTGTCATTTCCCTTGCCTCTCTGTTCCCCCTGAGTGCCCTTGCCGCCGACTCCAAAGGTTCCGTGGAAGTTGTCCACTGGTGGACCTCGGGTGGTGAAAAAGCTGCCGTCGATGTGCTCAAGGCCCAAGTGGAAAAAGACGGTTTCACCTGGAAGGACGGCGCCGTGGCCGGTGGTGGCGGTTCCACCGCGATGACCGTGCTGAAAAGCCGCGCCGTGGCCGGCAATCCGCCGGGTGTGGCGCAGATCAAGGGTCCGGACATCCAGGAATGGGGCAGCACCGGCCTGCTCAGCACCGACACCCTCAAGGACGTGGCCAAGGCGGAAAACTGGGACGGCCTGCTTTCGTCCAAGGTGGCCAACACCGTCAAGTACGAAGGGGACTACGTCGCCGTGCCGGTGAACATCCACCGGGTCAACTGGCTGTGGATCAACCCCGCCGTATTCAAGAAGGCCGGGATCGACAAGGCCCCGACCACCCTCGAAGAGTTCTATGCCGCCGGCGACAAGCTCAAGGCCGCGGGCTTCATCGCCCTGGCCCACGGTGGCCAGCCGTGGCAGGACAGCACCGTGTTCGAAGACGTGGTGCTCTCGGTCATGGGGCCTGAAGGCTACAAGAAAGCCCTGGTGGACCTGGACCAGAAAACCCTCGCCGGCCCGGAAATGGTCAAGGCCTTCGCCGAGCTGAAGAAGATCACCGGCTACATGGACCCCAACCGCGCCGGACGTGACTGGAACATCGCCGCCGCCGACGTGATCGGCGGCAAGGCCGGCATGCAGATGATGGGCGACTGGGCCAAGAGCGAGTGGACCGCGGCGAAGAAAGTCGCCGGCAAGGACTACCAGTGCGTGCCGTTCCCGGGCACCGACAAGGCCTTCACCTACAACATCGACTCCCTGGCGGTGTTCAAGCTCAAGGCCGATCGCAAGGGTGACATCGCCGCTCAGCAGGACCTGGCCAAGGTCGCCCTGGGCAAGGACTTCCAGAAGGTCTTCAGCATCAACAAGGGTTCGATCCCGGTGCGTACCGACATGCTCAATGACATGAGCGCCGAAGGCTTCGACTCCTGCGCCCAGGCGTCGGCCAAGGACTTCCTGGCGGACGAGAAGACCGGCGGCCTGCAGCCGAGCATGGCGCACAACATGGCCACTTCCCTGGCGGTGCAGGGCGCGATCTTCGACGTGGTCACTAACTTCATGAACGACAAGGATGCGGACCCGGCCAAGGCCGGTGCGCAACTGGCCTCGGCGGTCAAGGCCGCTCAGTGACTGCGCACGCCGCAGGCTTGCCTGCGGCGATTCATCTGACGATGCCTCCCCCTTCTGTAGGAGCGAGCTTGCTCGCGATGACGGCCTGACATTCACCCTGGGTGTCGACGGTTGGATCGCGTTCGCGAGCAAGCTCGCTCCTACGGAGGGCGCGTCGGACTTCATTTCTTCAACCGGGTTATTGCGATGAGCTCTGTGGCGGTTTTCAGCAAGGCCTCACCCCTGGACGCATTGCAGCGCTGGCTACCCAAGCTGGTGCTGGCGCCGAGCATGGTGATCGTGCTCGTAGGGTTTTATGGCTACATCATCTGGACGTTCATTCTGTCCTTTACCAATTCCAGCTTCATGCCGAGCTACAAGTGGGTCGGCCTGCAGCAATACCTGCGCTTGATGGACAACGACCGCTGGTGGGTGGCGAGCAAGAACCTCGCGCTGTTCGGCGGCATGTTCATCGCCATCAGCCTGGTGCTGGGGGTGTTCCTGGCGGTGCTGCTGGACCAGCGCATCCGCAAGGAAGGCTTCATCCGCACCGTGTATCTGTACCCCATGGCGCTGTCGATGATCGTCACCGGCACCGCCTGGAAGTGGCTGCTCAACCCCGGCCTGGGCCTGGACAAGATGCTCCGCGACTGGGGCTGGGAAGGCTTTCGCCTGGACTGGCTGGTGGATCAGGACCGGGTGGTCTACTGCCTGGTGATCGCTGCCGTGTGGCAGGCCTCGGGCTTTGTCATGGCGATGTTCCTAGCGGGCTTGCGCGGTGTTGACCAATCGATCATCCGCGCCGCCCAGGTGGACGGTGCGAGCCTGCCGACCATCTACCTGAAGATCGTCCTGCCGAGCCTGCGTCCGGTGTTCTTCAGCGCCTTCATGATCCTCGCCCACATCGCCATCAAGAGCTTCGACCTGGTGGCGGCGATGACCGCGGGTGGCCCGGGCTACTCCTCGGACCTGCCGGCGATGTTCATGTATTCCTTCACCTTCAGCCGGGGCCAGATGGGCATAGGTTCGGCCAGCGCCATGCTGATGCTCGGCGCCGTGCTGACCATCCTGGTGCCGTACCTGTACTCCGAACTGCGAGGCAAGCGTCATGACTAACTCCCTCGCCAAGCCGACCCTGAACTTCAGTCGGATCGCCATCTACGCCACCTTGCTGCTGGCGGCGGCGGTGTACCTGATTCCGCTGGTGGTGATGCTGCTGACCAGTTTCAAGACCCCGGAAGACATCCGCACCGGCAACCTGCTGAGCTGGCCCCAGGTGGTGGACGGCATCGGCTGGATCAAGGCCTGGGACACCGTGGGCGGCTACTTCTGGAACTCGGTGAAGATCACCGTGCCGGCGGTGCTGATCTCCACCTTCATCGGTGCGATGAACGGCTACGTGCTGTCGATGTGGCGCTTTCGCGGCTCCCAGCTGTTCTTCGGCCTGCTGCTGTTCGGCTGCTTCCTGCCGTTCCAGACCGTGCTGCTGCCGGCCTCGTTCACCCTCGGCAAGTTCGGCCTGGCCAACACCACCACAGGGCTGGTGCTGGTGCACGTGGTCTACGGCCTGGCCTTCACCACGCTGTTTTTCCGCAACTACTACGTGAGCGTGCCGGATGCCCTGGTCAAGGCGGCGCGCCTGGACGGCGCTGGGTTCTTCACCATCTTCGGCAAGATCCTGCTGCCGATGTCGGTGCCGATCATCATGGTCTGCCTGATCTGGCAGTTCACCCAGATCTGGAACGACTTCCTCTTCGGCGTGGTGTTTGCAAGCGGCGACGCGCAACCGATCACCGTGGCCCTGAACAACCTGGTCAACACCAGCACCGGGGCCAAGGAATACAACGTTGATATGGCGGCGGCGATGATCGCCGGGCTGCCGACACTGCTGGTCTACATCTTCGCCGGCAAGTATTTCCTGCGCGGGCTGACGTCCGGCGCAGTCAAGGGGTAAAGCATGGCCACTCTCGAATTACGCAACGTCAACAAGACCTACGGTGCCGGGCTGCCCGACACCCTGAAGAACATCGAGCTGAAGATCGACGACGGGGAGTTCCTGATCCTCGTCGGCCCCTCCGGCTGCGGCAAATCCACCCTGATGAACTGCATCGCCGGGCTGGAGAACATCAGCGGCGGGGCGATCCTGGTGGACGATGCCGACATCAGCGGCATGAGCCCCAAGGATCGCGACATTGCCATGGTGTTCCAGTCCTACGCGCTGTACCCGACCATGAGCGTGCGCGACAACATCGCCTTCGGCCTGAAGATCCGCAAGATGCCTACTGCCGAGATCGACGCGGAAGTGGCGCGGGTGGCCAAGCTGCTGCAGATCGAGCACCTGCTGACCCGCAAGCCGGGCCAGCTTTCCGGCGGCCAGCAACAGCGGGTGGCCATGGGCCGGGCCCTGGCGCGGCGGCCGAAGATCTACCTGTTCGACGAGCCGCTGTCCAACCTCGACGCCAAGCTGCGGGTCGAGATGCGCACCGAAATGAAACTGATGCACCAGCGCCTGAAGACCACCACGGTCTACGTCACCCACGACCAGATCGAAGCCATGACCCTGGGCGACAAGGTGGCGGTGATGAAGGACGGGATCATCCAGCAGTTCGGCACGCCGAAGCAGATCTACAACGACCCGGCCAACCTGTTCGTGGCGAGCTTCATCGGTTCGCCGCCGATGAACTTCATTCCCCTGCGCCTGCAACGCAAGGACGGCCGCCTGCAGGCCCTGCTGGACAGTGGCCAGGCCCGTTGCGAGCTGCCCCTGGGCCCGCAGGACGCCGGTCTGGAAGACCGCGAGGTGATCCTCGGCATCCGTCCGGAGCAGATTTCCCTGGCTCCCGCCGAAGCCAATGGCTTGCCGACCCTGCGCGCCGAGGTCCAGGTGGTCGAGCCCACCGGCCCCGACACCCTGGTGTTCGTCACCCTCAATGGCACCAAGGTCTGTTGCCGCCTGGCACCGGACCAGGCCCCCGATGCCGGGGAAACCCTGACCCTGCAGTTCGATCCGGCCCGGGTGCTGCTGTTCGATGCCCAGAGCGGCGAGCGCCTGGGAACCGCCGGTACGCCGGCGTCCGAGCCCCGTAGCGGCAATGTGGCGCAGTTCAAGGGCCGCTGAATCCATGGCGGATGGCCTGTCATCCGTCGCACCCGCTGTAAACCACGTTGGATAGATCGTTAATAACAATAAAGACGAGGATGTAGGGATGAAAAAGCGACACAGCAACACTCGGCTGCTTTGCCAGCTGTCAGCGGCTGCGGCATTGGTCTTGTCCGGCCATGCCCTGGCTGACGAGGCGTTCAGCGCCAGTTCCAAGTGGATGACCGGCGACTGGGGCGGTGAGCGCACCAAGCTGATCGAGCAGGGGATCGACATCAAGGCCGACTACGTCGGGGAAATGGGCGCCAACCTGCGTGGTGGCTACAACGACGACAAGACCGGGCGCTACAGCGACCAGTTCGGCCTTGGCGTGGCTTTCGATCTGCAGAAACTGCTGGGCTGGGACAACACCCAGGCCAAGATCCAGCTGACCAACCGCAACGGTCAGAACATCTCCAATGACCGCATCGGCGACCCCCGTGCCGGCACCCTGAGTTCCTCCCAGGAAGTCTACGGTCGTGGGCACATGGTGCGGCTGACCCAGCTGTGGGTTCAGCACCAGTTCCTTGACGGCAAGCTGGACGTCAAGGCTGGTTATTTCGGCGAGGGCGAAGACTTCAACACCTTCCCCTGCGAGTTCCAGAACCTGGCCTTCTGCGGCTCCCAGGTGGGCAACTGGGCCACCGGCATCTGGTACAACTGGCCGGTCAGCCAGGCGGCGTTGCGCGTCAAGTACAACATCACCCCCGAGCTGTATGCGCAGATCGGCGCCTACAACCAGAACCCTTCGCAACTGGAGCACGGCAACGGCTTCAAGCTCAGCGGCAGCGGCACCAAGGGCACGGTGTTGCCGGTGGAATTGGTCTGGTCGCCCAAGCTCAATAGCCTGCCGGGCGAATACCGCGTGGGTTACTACAAGAGCACGGCCGACGCCAATGACGTGCGCAAGGACGTCAACGGCCAGGACGCCGCGGACACAGGCAAAGCCTATCGCGTGCACGACAGCAAGCACGGCTACTGGTTCGTTGCCCAGCAGCAGCTCACCACGCACAACGGTGACGCTTCCCGTGGCCTGAACATCGCCGCCAACGCCACCTTCCACGACAAGGACACCAACGTCGTCGACAACTACCAGTCGTTGATGTTCGTCTACAAGGGGCCGTTCGACGCCCGTCCGAAAGATGACGTGGGCATCGGTTTCGCGCGTATCCACGTCAACGACGATGTGCGCAAGAACGCCCAGCTGATCAATGAGGACAACGGCATCAGCAACTACGACAACCCGCTGTACATGCCGCTGCGCGATACGGAATACAACTACGAGATCAACTACGGTTTCCACGTGACCAACTGGCTGACCGTGCGCCCCAACCTGCAATACATCACCCATCCGGGCGGCGTGGAGCAAGTGGATAACGCGGTGGTGGCCGGGCTGAAAATTCAGTCGGTGTTCTAGAGCTGTTGCGATAAGCTCCTTCTCCATGTGCGCATTTTGCGGATGGCCCAGGCCGTCCGCTTTTTTTTGTGGGGCAGGCGCAGCCCCTCATGAATATCGAGACAGCAGTGATTTTCAGGACCGCGGCCCATGCATGAGCATCCGCTACAACGCTTTTTCAAATCCTTGCGTGAACGCCCGGTGTTCGCCTGGGAGCGCTATCAGATGCGCGATGTGCTGGTGATCGATCACCCGCTGTGCCAGGCGGTGTTCAGTCGCCAGGGGGCCCAGTTGCTGCACTTCCAGCCGGCCGGGCAGAAGCCCTGGCTGTGGTGCGCCTCGAAGTGGCCGCAAGTGGGGGCGATCCGTGGTGGGGTGCCGGTGTGCTGGCCCTGGTATGGCCGTCACCCCAGCGAGAATGCCTGGCCGTCCCACGGTTGGGCGCGGCTCCTGGACTGGAAGCTGCTGGACAGCAGCAACGATGAGGACGGCGTGCGCCTGCACTGGCAATTGCAGCTGTGCGACTGGAAGGTGGACCTGCATGCGCATCTGGGCCAGGGCATGGACCTGCGCCTGAGCACCGAGCATCAGGACACTGAACCCTGCCAGTTGAGCCAGGCTTTGCACGCCTACTGGCGTATTGGCGACGTCGGCGAGGTAGCGCTGTCTGGGCTCGATGGCGCCCAGGGTTACGACCAGTTGAATCGCCAGGCCTGCCAGCAGCAGGGCGAGTTGCGGGTCGAGGGCGGTTGCCAGCGGGTGTTCCAGCACGAAGGCGAGTTGCAGCTCAAGGATCACGCCTGGCAACGCGAGCTGTGCATCGATACCGGTGACGACGCCGACACCGTGGTCTGGCATCCGGGGAGCCGGCCGCTGCTGGGAGTGAGCTGGAATGAGGTGTCGCGGTTTGTCTGTGTCGAAGCGGCTGCCGGGGGCACCGACAGCCTATGCCTGGCGCCGGGGGAGCAGGCGCACCTGAGCTTGCAGGCGCGGGCTGCGGTGTAGGCGTTGCTGGCCGGCGAGCCGGCCGGCCTCAGTTGAACTCGTCGCCCACCGGATAGCGGCTGGCGTTGAGGCTTTCCTTGATCTTGCGCAGGTGCGGCTGGAAGTCCACGCCGCGGCGCAGGGTCATGCCGGTGGCCAGCACGTCGAGCACGGTGAGCTGGATGATCCGCGAGGTCATCGGCATGTAGATGTCGGTGTCTTCCGGCAGCGGAATGTTCAGGCTCAGGGTGCTGGCCTTGGCCAGGGGCGAGTTTTCCGCGGTCAGCCCCAGCACCGATGCGCCGTTTTCCCGGGCAATGCGTGCCACTTCCACCAGTTCGCGGGTGCGGCCGGTGTAGGAGATGATCACGAACAGCTCGCCGGTGTGGGCCACCGAGGCGATCATGCGCTGCATCAGCACGTCGGCATGGGCGGTGACCGCCAGGTTGAAACGGAAGAACTTGTGCAGCGCATCCATGGCCACCGGGGCCGAGGCGCCGAGGCCGAAGAAGTGGATCTGCCGGGCCTGGATCAACAGGTCGACGGCCTTGCTGATCAGGTTCGGGTCCAGGGCCTGGCAGGCGCTGTCCAGGGAGGCGATGGCGCTGCCGAAGATCTTTTGCGTGTAGGCTTCGGGGTTGTCGTCGGCCTCCACCGCGCGGCTGACGTAGGCCGCGCCGCTGGCCAGGCTCTGGGCCAGTTGCAGCTTGAGTTCCGGGTAGCCGCTGACGCCGAAGGAGCGGCAGAAGCGATTGACCGTCGGTTCGCTCACCGAGGCGGCCTGGGCCAGGGCGGCGATGCTGAAGCGAGTCGCCTGCTGCGGGTTGAGCAGGATGACTTCGGCGACTTTACGTTCCGCTTTGTTCAGTTCTTCAAGGCGGTTCTGGATCTGCTCCAGAAGATTTCGCACTCGGTCCATTAACGTTTCCTAGATCGGCTAGACAGGCGCCGCGGCAGAGCCGAGACAAGCGCCCGCAATGCGAAGTTGAGAGGAGGCCTATCCTACTGATGGCTCGGAACGACCACCACCTGGAATCTGTATTTTGTAAAAATGTTGTGTTTATTACTACATTTTTCCTTGAGTGATGCCTTGAAAAAAGGTATTTGTAGCTTAACTTGATAAAAGAACAAACATCATGCCTTCGATTACGGTTGAACCCTGCACCTTTGCCTTGTTCGGCGCGTTGGGCGATCTGGCGCTGCGTAAGCTGTTTCCTGCCTTGTACCAACTCGATGCCGCCGGTCTGCTGCACGAGAACACGCGGATTCTGGCCCTGGCCCGTGAGCCGGGCAGCGAGCTGGAGCACCTGGCGAACATCGAAACCGAGTTGCGCAAGTACGTCGGCGACAAGGACATCGATGCCGAGGTTCTCAAGACCTTTCTGGCCCGCCTGAGCTACCTGCATGTGGACTTCCTCAAGGCCGAGGACTACGTGGCCCTGGCCGAGCGCGTCGGCAGCGAACAGCGCCTGATCGCCTACTTCGCCACTCCGGCCGCGGTGTATGGCGCGATCTGCGAGAACCTGTCGAAGGTCGGGCTCAACCAGCACACCCGCGTGGTCCTGGAAAAACCCATCGGCTCGGACCTGGATTCCTCGCGCAAGGTCAACGACGCGGTGGCCCAGTTCTTCCCGGAAAACCGCATCTACCGGATCGACCACTACCTGGGCAAGGAGACGGTGCAGAACCTGATCGCCCTGCGTTTCGCCAACAGCCTGTTCGAAACCCAGTGGAACCAGAATTACATCTCCCACGTGGAAATCACCGTGGCCGAGAAGGTCGGCATCGAAGGCCGCTGGGGCTATTTCGACAAGGCCGGCCAACTGCGGGACATGATCCAGAATCACCTGCTGCAACTGCTCTGCCTGATCGCCATGGACCCACCGGCGGACCTCTCCGCCGACAGCATCCGTGACGAGAAGGTCAAGGTGCTCAAGGCCCTGGCGCCCATCAGCCCGGAAGGCCTGACCACCCAGGTGGTGCGTGGCCAGTACATTGCCGGCCACAGTGAAGGCCAGTCGGTGCCGGGTTACCTGGAGGAAGAAAACTCCAATACCCAGAGCGACACTGAAACCTTCGTCGCCCTGCGTGCCGATATCCGCAACTGGCGCTGGGCCGGGGTGCCGTTCTACCTGCGCACCGGCAAGCGCATGCCGCAGAAGCTGTCGCAGATCGTCATCCACTTCAAGGAACCGTCGCACTACATCTTCGCCCCCGAGCAGCGCCTGCAGATCAGCAACAAGCTGATCATTCGCCTGCAGCCGGACGAAGGTATCTCGCTGCGGGTGATGACCAAGGAACAAGGCCTGGACAAGGGCATGCAACTGCGCAGCGGTCCGTTGCAGCTGAATTTTTCCGATACCTATCGCAGCGCGCGGATCCCCGATGCCTACGAGCGGTTGCTGTTGGAAGTGATGCGCGGCAATCAGAACCTGTTTGTCCGCAAAGATGAAATCGAAGCCGCGTGGAAGTGGTGTGACCAGTTGATTGCCGGGTGGAAGAAATCCGGCGATGCGCCCAAGCCGTATGCGGCCGGGTCCTGGGGGCCGATGAGCTCGATTGCTCTGATCACGCGGGATGGGAGGTCCTGGTATGGCGATATCTGATTTGCAACTGCCGGCGGGTGTAGCCGCCCACGAATTCCGCAGCCCGACGCTGTTGGCTGAAGGCCAGGCACTGAGAGTGGCCGAGCTGCTGCGCGAGGCCATTGCCGCCCGCGGGCAGGCGACCCTGGTGGTGTCTGGTGGTCGCAGCCCGGTGGCGTTTTTCCAGGCCCTGGTGAAACAGGAACTGGACTGGTCCAAGGTGCTGATCACCCTGGCGGACGAGCGTTGGGTGCCGGTGGAGCATGCCGACAGCAATGCTGGCCTGCTCAAGCGTTACCTGCTTCAGGGACCTGTGGCCAAGGCCGGTTTCCTCAGCCTCTACAGCGCCGCGGCCAATCTGGAGGAGGCGGCCCAGCAGGCCGATCGTCTGTTGGCCGAGTTGCCGGGCATCGATGTGCTGGTTCTGGGCATGGGCGATGACGGCCACACCGCGTCGCTGTTTCCCAACAGCCCGAACCTGGCCGAAGCGCTCCAGGCCGACGGCACTCGCCGCTGCTGGCCGATGCTGGCGCCGAGCGTGCCCCATCAGCGCCTGAGCATGAGCCGGGCCTTGCTGGCTTCGGCCCGGCATTCGCTGTTGTCGATTTCCGGTCAGTCCAAGCTGGCCACCCTGAGCGCCGCACTGGCTGGTGACGCTGTCGCCGAGATGCCGATTCGCGCCTTCCTGCAAACCCCGTTAGAGATTTACTGGTGCCCATGAGCCAAGGATCAGCCGCTATGACAAACCTATCCCCGACCGTTTCCATGGCGGACAAAGTTGCCCTGATCGACAGCCTCTGCGCCAAGGCGCGGATCCTGCCGGTGATCACCATCGCCCGGGAGCAGGATGTACTGCCACTGGCCGATGCCCTGGCCGCCGGTGGCCTGACGGCCCTGGAAGTGACCCTGCGTTCGCAGTTCGGCCTCAAGGCGATCCAGATCCTGCGCGAGCAGCGCCCGGAACTGGTGACCGGTGCCGGCACCGTGCTCGATCCGCAGATGCTGGCGGCAGCGGAGGCGGCCGGCTCGCAGTTCATCGTCACCCCGGGGATTACCCGTGACCTGCTGCAAGCCAGCGTGGCCAGCCCGATCCCGCTGTTGCCGGGGATCAGCAACGCCTCCGGAATCATGGAGGGTTATGCCCTGGGTTATCGCCGCTTCAAGCTGTTCCCGGCGGAAGTCAGTGGCGGTGTGGCGGCGATCAAGGCCCTGGGTGGCCCGTTCGGCGAAGTTAAATTCTGCCCGACCGGCGGTGTCGGTCCGGCCAACATCAAGAGCTACATGGCCTTGAAGAATGTGATGTGCGTGGGCGGTAGCTGGATGCTCGATCCCGAGTGGATCAAGAACGGCGACTGGGCACGGATTCAAGAATGCACGGCCGAGGCCCTGGCCCTGCTGGACTGAAGTTTTATCTGATTCGTTGGTGTGTTCTACGGCTTTACGGTGCGCTTGGTCGGTGCACCGTTTTTTTTTGCCTGGCGAAAAGCCCGGTAGCGTTCAATCGCCACGGCCTGCAACGCCGCGCTGCTCGGCTGGCGCGGCTGTTGCTGGGCCGGGGGGCGGTGCTCGCGGCGCTTAGTGGCGAGCCAGTTCGGTCACCGCCTGGATCAGCCGCTGCATGTGCTCAAGGGGTGTCGCCAGCCCCGGCGTGATGCGGATGCAGGGGCCGAACCCTGCGCCGTTGCGGACCACGGTGAACAGGTTGTAGTCCTGCAGCAGGCGATTCACCAGGGCCTGCTGGTCCGAATGCCCGGTGAAGCGCAGGGCGCTGATGGCGCAGCACAGGCGCGGGTCCTGCGGGGTCATGATCTCGACTCCCGGCAGCTCGCGCAGCGCTTCGCTCCAGGTGTGTCGCAGGTAGTTCAGGCGCGCGCCCTTGGTTGCCGCGCCGCCCATGGCCCGGTGTTCCTCGAACACCCGGGGCAGGGTCATCAGCGCAGGAATGTTCGGGGTGCTGTAGGGCGTGCGGGCGCGCACGTCATCACTTGGAAAGTGGAACTCGCCCATGTCCGGGGCGATGTCTTGCAGGCGCTCAGGGTGGATATACAGAAAGCCCAGGCTCAGCGGTGCGCCGATCCATTTATGCAGGTTGAAGCCGGCAAAGGCGATGCCCAGCTCGGTCAGGTCGAAGTCGATCTGGCCCAGGGCATGGGCGCCGTCGAGGATGATATCGACTCCGTGTTCCCGAGCCGCGGCGGCAATCGCCTGGACCGGCATGACCAGGCCGCTGCGATGAGTGACGTAGGTTAGGGGCATCAGTCGGAGCCTTGGATAACGCTGGAACGCATTGGTGTAGGCGCCGACAAGGCTGTCAAAACTGGCAGGGTGCGGGTGGACGATTTCTATCACCTCGACCCCGCGCTGGCGGGCCAGCCAGCGCATGGCGCTTTTGACCGTGTCGTACTCCAGGTCGCTGACCAGGACCTGGTCGCCCGGTTGCAGGCGGTTGTAGTTGCGGATCAGCGACTGCAGGGCGTCGGAGGCGCAGCGGGTCAGGGCCACGGCATTGTCCGGCACCCCCAGCAGTGCCGCCAGCTGGCCGCGGATCTGCAGGGCGTCGAGTTGTTCGAAGCGCTGGCGCACCAGCACCGAGTTGCTGCGGTTCACCCAATGGATGTTGTGCTGGTATTCCTCGGCCACGGTGCGGGTCATGCGCCCGAAATAGCCGTTTTCCAGGTTGATCGGGCCCGGCTCGAGATCGAACTGGCGAGCAATGCCCTGCCAGTGTTGTTCGTCGCGGGCAAGCGTGTCGGCAGTCCTTGGCATGGCGGGCTCTTTCAGTGACGGGGCTTGGGTTTGCCGTGTTTGGCGCGTAGCGGGTCCAGCAGATCGGACAGTCCGTTGTGGTCGATTTCCTGCATCAGGGCCAGCAGGCCACCCAATTCCCCCTTGGGGAAGCCTTCGCGGGCGAACCAGTTCAGGTAGGGGCCGGGCAGGTCGGCGAGGATGCGGCCCTTGTATTTGCCGAAGGGCATTTCCCGGGTGACCAGCAGTTCAAGTGTTTCAGGAGTCATGGGTGGCCTGGCGGTGGTTCGAACGCCTGTGAAAATACAGGCATTCTGCATGCAGGCCAAATGACAGATCATGCAAATAACGCGGATACAGATTTATTCGGATTGATTAAGTCGTTGAAATATAAGTAAAAAATATATGTGAAAAGTCTGGCATGGCGGGTGCAAAGGTTAGTCCAGCAGTTAACTCAGCAGTTGACTCAACTCTCCCAACCCGTAAGGAGCCAGACAATGACTGACTTGAACAAAGAAGCGATTTCGGTACTCAACAGCCTGATCGAGACCAGCAAGGACGGTCAGGAAGGGTTCAAGACCTGTGCCGAGGACATCCAGCATCCGGAGCTCAAGGCGCTGTTCATCAAGCGCTCCGCCGATTGCGCGACTGCCGCTGCCGAACTGCAGTCTGTGGTGCGTTCCATGGGCGGTGACCCGGAAACCTCCACCAGCCTCAGTGGCGACCTGCACCGCCGTTGGGTCGACCTCAAGTCGCTGGTGACCGGCAAGGACGAGGAGGCGGTGCTCAACGAGGCCGAACGCGGTGAAGATCACGCGCTGAAGTCCTACAAGGAAGCCCTGGAGAAAATTGCCAAGCACAACCTGGTGGGCATCCGTGACGTGGTGGAGCGCCAGTACCACGGCGTGCAACGCAATCACGATCAGGTCAAAGTCTTGCGCAACCAGGCCCGTGCCCGTTCGTAAGTGATAAACCTGTCAAAAACGCCAGCCAGTCTGGCGTTTTTTTATGCCCGGGATTTAGTGCTGGACGGGATTTAGTTAGCTAGCTAATAATTAGCTCGCGCCCGCTCGTGGCGATCACGACTATGGTTAATTCATCCCTTCGAGAGTCCCGCTTCGTGCCTATTACCTTGCAGGCGTTGTTTGCTCCCAGCCTTCCTGCGTTGCAGTTCGCGATCAAGACCCTGTTGGGCGGTGGTCTGGCGCTGTGGCTGGCCTTGCGCTGGGGCCTGGAGCAGCCGGCCTGGGCGCTGATGACCGCGTTCATCGTCGCCCAGCCGTTGTCCGGCATGGTGCTGCAAAAGGGATTGGCCCGGCTGCTGGGGACCTTGATCGGTACGCTGATGTCGGTGCTGTTCATGGGCCTGTTCGCCCAGACGCCCTGGCTGTTCCTGCTGGCCCTGGCCCTGTGGCTGGGGCTGTGCACCGCCAGTTCCACGCTGCTGCGCAGTGCCTGGTCGTATTCCTTCGTGCTGGCGGGTTACACCGTGGCGATCATCGCCTTGCCTGCCATCAGCCACCCGTTGACGGTGTTCGATCAGGCCGTGGCCCGTTGCACGGAAATCTCCCTGGGGATCATTTGCGCCACGGCCAGCAGTGCCCTGATCTGGCCGATGCGGGTCGAGCGGCAACTGGCGGATCAGGCTCGCAGCGCCTGGCACAGCGGCATGCAGGCGGCACGCGCGACCCTGGCCGGCGATGCGCTGGCGCGCCAGGGCTTGCTGGAGATACTCGGGCGCATTGTCGCCGTGGATTCCCAGCGGGAGCACGCCTGGTTCGAAGGCCCGATGGGCCGCCAACGAGCGCGGGCCATCAGTGGCCTGAGCCAGAAGCTGCTGATGCTGTTGCGGATTGCCCGCTCGGTACGCCGCCAGTGGAAACAGTTGGACGCCGACGAGGCCCGGCAACTGCAGCCCTTGATGGCGCCGGTGCAGGAGGCCCTGGGCGGCTCCGACAAGCAGGCCTTGCAAGCGTTGCGTCCGCGCCTGCTGGAGGCCTCCCATGATGCCCGGCTCAGCGCGGCGCAGAGCTTTTGTCTGGCACGCCTGGCGCTGCTGCTGGATACCGCTCTGGCGGCAAGCAATGCGCTGGAAGCGGTGCAGCAAGGGCGCGCGCCGCTGGAGCAGCCGGCAACCCTGACGCCCCATCGCGACCTGTCGCTGGCCCTGGTGTTCGGTGCTCGCAGTGCCTTGGCATTCCTGACCGTGGCCAGCTTCTGGCTGGCCACGGCCTGGCCTGCCGCCTCTGGGGCCATGCTCCTGACCTGTGTGGTCTGCAGCCTGTTCGCCAGTCGTGAAAACGGTGCGCAGATCGGCATGAGCTTCATGCGCGGGATCTTCCTGGCGGTTCCGGCGGCGTTCCTGGTGGGGCAGATCCTGCTGCCGCAATGGAGCGGTTTTGCGCTGTTGGCCATGGCCATGGGCGTGCCGCTGTTCTTCGGTGCACTGGGCATGGCCAAGCCGCAGACCGGCGCCACGGCCACCTCGTTCTGCCTGCACTTCATCGTGTTGATCTCGCCGATGAACCACATGAGTTTCGATGTCGCCAGTTTCTTCAATAACGCCCAGGCCATGGTGCTGGGGGTGGGAGCTGCGGTGCTGGCCTTTCACCTGCTGATCCTGCGCAACCCGGCCTGGCATGGCCGGCGGCTGTTGGCGGCGACCCTGAGCGATCTGGTGCGCCTGACCCGGCGTAACCTGCGGGGCGCGGAAAGCTGGTTCGGCGGGCGCATGGCCGACCGTCTGCTGCAACTGGCTCGGCATTACCCGGAGCTGCCGGAACCGGCCCGCAGCCGCTGGGACGATGGTTTGCTGGGCCTGGATATCGGTGACGAGCTGCTGCACCTGCGCCTGAGCCTGGCGGTGGCCCAGGTGCCGGTCAGTGCTGCGCAGCGCGAGTATTTCGAGCAGTTGCAACGGGTTCTGGAACAGGGGCCGGCGGGCCCATGTCAGGAAGCGCTGGCGCAGCCCAGCGCCACCTTGCTCGCCGCCCTGGAGCAACAGCCGCCCAGCGACGCCTTGAAGCTGGCCAAGGGCGCGGTGGTGCAATTGCACAACAGCTGGCGCACTTGGTGCCGGCAGCAGGAGGACAGCCATGGGGCTGCGTGAGTGGTCGTTGGGCGGGGTGTTGCTCAGCCCGTTTCTGATTTATGTGGTGCTGGCCCTGGTGGTCACCGCCGGTCTGCGGGTGCTGGTGCGAGTCACCGGGCTGGGGCGCTGGATCTGGCATGAAGCCCTGTTCGATTGCGCCCTTTACGTGTGCGTCCTGACCCTGATCACGGTGGTCCTGGGACCTTTATAAGGAGTTGATTATGCGTACACCTGTACGTGTCGTAGTGACCTTGTGCCTGGTGGCGGTGGCGATCTTCGCCGGGTATCACCTGTGGCAGTACTACATGCTCACGCCCTGGACCCGGGATGCGCGGATCCGTGCCGATGTGGTGATCGTGGCCCCGGACGTGTCCGGCTGGGTGCGCGAACTCAAGGTGGCGGACAACCAGCAGGTCAAGGCCGGTGATTTGCTGCTGAGCATCGATCGCGAGCGTTTCGAGGCCGCGCTGGAGAAGGCCCAGGCGGTGGTGCAGACCCGCCAGCAGCAACTGAGCCTGCGCGAGCACGAGGCCAGCCGCCGCGCCGCCCTGGGGCCCCAGGCCATCAGTGCCGAACTACGGGAGAACGCCCAGATCAACGCCGGTATCGCCCGCGGCGAATTGCGCCAGGCCCAGGCCGAGGCCAAGGTCGCCGAACTGAACCTGGCCCGCAGCCAGGTGCGCGCACCCCGCGATGGGCACATCACCAATCTGCGTCTGGCCGAAGGCAACTATGTCAACGCCGGGCAGCCGGTGATGGCGCTGATCGATGATTCGACGTTCTACGTGCAGGCCTATTTCGAGGAAACCAAGCTGCCGCGGATCCGCGTCGGCGATCCGGTCAAGGTCTGGCTGATGAGTGCTGGCGATGCCTTGCAGGGGCACGTGCAAAGCATCAGCCGGGGCATTACCGATCGCAACGCCACCCCTGACGGGCAACTGCTGGCGGAAGTCGAACCGACCTTCAACTGGGTGCGTCTGGCCCAGCGGATACCGGTGCGGATCCAGCTCGACAAGGTGCCTGAAGGCATCAGCCTGAGTGCCGGCATGACCGCCAGCGTGCAGGTGGAGGAGGGTAAACGGTAGGAGTCGGCTTGCCGGCGAATCCATCGCCGTCGTCGGCAGCCGGCTCCTGCCGGGAGCGAGGCTCAGCCGATGGTGATGGCCGGCAGGGTCGGCAAGGTCACGGTCTGTTGCTTGCGTGGGGCGAGGATCTCGGCCTCGCCGTCCACCACCAGCTCATCGCGCTGGTTGAACACGCGGGTGGCGATGCGCACGCGGAACTTGGGCAGTTTTTCGAGGATTTCCAGGCGCACGGTCAGGGTGTCGCCGATCCTCACCGGCTTCTGGAAGCTCATCTGCTGGCCGATGTAGATGGTGCCCGGGCCAGGCAGCTCGCAGGCGACGGCGGCGCTGATCAGCGCGCCACTGAACATGCCGTGGGCGATGCGCTCCTTGAACATGGTGGCGGCGGCGAACTCGGGGTCCAGGTGCACCGGGTTGTGGTCGCCGGACATGGCGGCGAACAGCTGGATGTCACGCTCTTCGACCGTCTTGCTGTACTGGGCGGTCTGACCGACTTCCAGGGCTTCGTAAGGGGTGTTGGTAACCTGGGTCATGTTGCTGAAATCCTCTGACAGATAAATGAACGTAGCGACTGTGCCAGCCCTTACTCCGCGCGGGGCGGGCGACGGTGTAGCAGGGCCTGATCGAGCCAGGCCAGGACGTCGTGGGTCACTTGGTCACGGTTGCTTTCGTTGAACAGCTCATGACGCGCTTGCGGGTAGATATTGAGTTGCAGGCACTGGCTGCCGGCCTCGCGCAAGGCGCTGGCCAGATCCTTGAGACGCTTGCCGGCGCTTACTGGATCACATTCACCGCCCATCACCAGCAACGGCAGGCCCGGATCGATCTGTGCCAGGTTGGAAATCTTGCTGATCTGCTGCAGGCCGCCCAGCAGGTCGATCCATAGCTGGTTGCTGCAGCGGTAGCCGCACAAGGGGTCATTCACGTACTTGTCGACTTCTTCCGGGTCGCGGCTGAGCCAGTCGAAGGCGGTGCGATTGGGTTTGAAGGCCTTGTTGAACGAGCCGAAGGACAGCCACTCGATCAGGGCGCTGCGTCCAGTTGCGCCCTGGCGCCAGCGTTCGAAACGGGCGATCAGGCTGGCGATGCGGTACAGGGCCACGGGCTGGAAGTTCGAGCCGCTGAGGATCGCCCCATGCAGGCTGGCGCTGTGGTGCAGCAGGTATGCCTGGGCGATGTAGCTGCCCATGCTGTGGCCCAGCAGCACGATGGGGGTGCCAGGGTGCTGCTGGCCGATGTGCTGGTTGAGGCTGGCCAGGTCGCCGACCACCTTGTTCCAGCCGCCGTGATCCGCGTAGTGGCCGAGCACGCCGTGCTGCGCGGTGTTGCCGTGGCCGCGCTGATCCGGGGCATAGAGGCCATAACCTGCGGCGCACAGGGCCGCCGCCAGCCGGGCATAGCGCCCACTGTGCTCGGCCATGCCGTGGGACAGCAGGATCACCGCCTTGAGCGCAGGCTCGGGCAGCCACTGGTTGACGAAGAGGCGCTGGTGGTCGCTTGTGGTCAACCAGAAGGTGTCGTGGGTCATGGCGATTCCTTTGCTCGAAGACGCTGCACTTTATAGCGCATCAATGCGTGTCCGTCCGATTCGTCGGCCTGTTGGACGCAAGATTCACACAGTTAATGACACACTTGCGCATATTTGCCTGAATCGCCATAGCTGCTAACGTCCGAGGAGCCCCGCCGCTGATAGCGTTACAGTGGCGTCCCGGACCGTTCAGGCAAAAAGAGGACAAGAATAATGCAACCTGATTTCTGGAATGATAAGCGCCCCGCCGGCGTCCCCAACGAGATCGATCTGGGGGCCTACAAGTCGGTGATCGAGGTGTTTGAGCGTTCCTGCAAGAAGTTTGCTGACCGCCCGGCGTTCAGCAATATGGGGGTGACCCTCACCTACGCCGAGCTGGAACGCTACAGCGCGGCTTTCGCCGGTTATCTGCAAAGCCATACCGACCTGGTTCCGGGGGATCGTATCGCGGTGCAGATGCCCAATGTCCTGCAGTACCCGATCGCGGTGTTCGGCGCGCTGCGGGCCGGGCTGGTGGTGGTCAACACCAACCCGCTGTACACCGCGCGGGAGATGCGTCATCAATTCAAGGATTCCGGAGCCCGGGCCCTGGTCTACCTGAACGTGTTCGGGCAGAAGGTTCAGGAAGTGCTGGGCGACACCGACATCCAGTTCCTGATCGAAGCCAAGATGGGCGACATGCTGTCCAGTGCCAAGGGCTGGCTGGTCAATACCGTGGTGGACAAGGTCAAGAAGATGGTGCCGGCCTATCACCTGCCCCAGGCCATTGCCTTCAAGAGTGCCTTGCGCCTCGGGCGTGGCCAGGGGATCAAACCGCTGCAGGTCGGCCTGGAAGATCTTGCCGTGCTGCAGTACACCGGTGGCACCACTGGCCTGGCCAAGGGGGCAATGCTGACCCACGGCAACCTGGTGGCCAACATGCAGCAGGTCCGGGCCTGCCTCGGCCAGCATGGGCCCGATGGCCATACCCAGTGGCGCGAAGGCCAGGAAGTGATGATCGCGCCGCTGCCGCTCTACCACATCTATGCCTTCACCGCGAACTGCATGTGCATGATGGTCACTGGCAACCACAACGTGCTGATCACCAACCCGCGAGACATCGGTGGCTTTATCAAGGAGTTGAAGAAGTGGCGGTTTTCCGCGCTGCTGGGGCTGAACACGCTGTTCGTGGCACTGATGGATCATCCGGAGTTCAAGCACCTGGATTTTTCCAGTCTCAAGCTGACCAACTCCGGTGGCACGGCCCTGGTCAAGGCCACGGCGGAACGCTGGCAGCAGCTCACCGGATGCCGGATCACCGAAGGCTATGGCCTCACCGAAACCTCGCCGGTGGCGTGCACCAACCCTTATGGCGACCGCTCGCGGTTGGGCACGGTCGGTCTGCCGGTGCCGGGCACCACCTTGAAGGTCGTCGATGACCAGGGCAACGAGCAGCCACTGGGCGAGCGCGGCGAGCTGTGCATCAAGGGGCCGCAGGTCATGAAGGGCTACTGGAACAAGGCTGAAGCCACCGCGGAGGTGCTGGACGCCGAAGGCTGGTTCAAGTCCGGGGATATCGCGGTAATCGATCCGGACGGTTTCGTGCGTATTGTCGATCGCAAGAAGGACATGATCATCGTCTCGGGTTTCAACGTGTATCCCAACGAGATCGAAGACGTGGTCATGGCTCACCCCAAGGTCGCCAACTGCGCGGTGATCGGCGTGCCGGACGAGCGTTCCGGCGAGGCGGTGAAGCTGTTTGTGGTGCCCCGTGAAACGGGGGTCAGCCTGGAAGAGCTCAAGGCCTACTGCAAGGAGAATTTCACCGCCTACAAGGTGCCCAAGCACATCGTCCTGCGTGAGTCGCTGCCGATGACGCCCGTGGGCAAGATCCTGCGCCGCGAGTTGCGTGACATCGCCTGATCCTTGAGTTCCTCCCTCGGGGGCCGGTCGGTTGACGCAACGGGCTGGCCCCCGAGTCATTTCAGGGGCGCAAAGCCCCGAGCTAGAGCGGAATTCAAAGTGATAGAATTTTTACTCTAAAAATGACCATTAAATGGTCTTGAGTCACAAGCGTGACTATTCAGGCCTTCTTTGGCTCTAGGCGGCCTTTTTCAAAGCTGCTACTCTCGGCGCGCTTTGTGACTTCTCGGCCTAAGTAAACAGCCAGACTCACCAACAATAGACACCAATAAAAAACACAGACAAATAATAATCGCATCAACTGCGGTGATGAATTCGCGTTGCTGAGGAGTGGGCTTCCATGATCGAAGACTTTTGGAAGGATAAGTACCCAGCTGGAATTGCTGCCGATATCAATCCAGACGAGTATCCGAATATTCAGGCGGTATTGAAACAATCCTGCCAACGTTTCGCTGACAAACCGGCCTTTAGCAACCTTGGCAAGACAATCACCTATGGTGAGTTGTATGAATTGTCCGGTGCCTTCGCCGCGTACCTGCAGCAGCATACCGATTTGCGGCCCGGCGATCGAATCGCTCTGCAACTGCCCAACCTGCTGCAATACCCGATCGCGGTATTTGGTGCGATCCGCGCCGGCCTGATCGTGGTCAACACCAACCCGCTGTACACCGCGCGGGAAATGGAACACCAATTCAATGACTCCGGGGCCAAGGCCCTGGTCTGCCTGGCCAACATGGCCCATCTGGCAGAAAGCGTGGTGCCCAAGACCGGGGTCAAGCATGTGATCGTCACCGAAGTGGCGGATCTGCTGCCGCCACTCAAGCGCCTGCTGATCAACAGCGTGATCAAGTACGTGAAGAAGATGGTGCCGGCCTACCACTTGCCCCAGGCGGTCAAATTCAATGACGCCTTGAGCAAGGGCCGCGGCCAGCCGGTGCAGGAAGCCAATCCCGCTGGCGGCGATGTGGCTGTCTTGCAATACACCGGCGGTACCACCGGCGTGGCCAAGGGCGCGATGCTGACCCACCGCAACCTGGTGGCCAACATGCTGCAGTGCAAGGCGCTGATGGGCTCCAACCTCAATGAAGGCTGCGAGATCCTCATCACCCCGCTGCCGCTGTACCACATCTATGCGTTCACCTTCCATTGCATGGCCATCATGCTCATGGGCAACCACAACATCCTGATCAGCAACCCGCGGGACTTGCCGGCGATGGTCAAGGAACTGTCGAAGTGGAAGTTCAGCGGTTTTGTCGGCCTCAACACCCTGTTCGTGGCTCTGTGCAACAACGAAGCCTTCCGCAAGCTGGATTTCTCTGCGCTGAAAGTCACCTTGTCCGGGGGCATGGCCCTGCAACTGGCGGCCGCCGAGCGTTGGAAGGAAGTGACCAACTGCCCGATCTGCGAAGGCTACGGCATGACCGAAACCAGCCCGGTGGCCACGGTCAACCCGATCCAGAACATCCAGGTCGGCACCATCGGCATTCCGGTGCCTTCGACCCTGTGCCGGGTGGTCAACGACGCCGGCGAAGAGCTGGCGCTGGGCGAGGTCGGCGAGTTGTGCGTGAAGGGCCCGCAAGTGATGAAGGGCTACTGGCAGCGCCAGGACGCCACCGACGAAGTCCTCAGCAGCGAAGGCTGGCTGAAGACCGGTGACATTGCCCTGATCCAGCCGGACGGCTATATCCGCATCGTCGACCGCAAGAAGGACATGATCCTGGTGTCGGGCTTCAACGTTTACCCCAACGAACTGGAAGATGTGCTGGCCTCGCTGCCGGGCGTGCTGCAGTGCGCGGCAATCGGCATACCGGATGAAAAATCCGGCGAGATCATCAAGATCTTCATCGTCGCCAAGCCAGGGGTGAACCTGACCAAGGAGCAGGTGATGGAGCACATGCGCGCCAATGTCACCGGCTACAAGGTGCCCAAGGCCGTGGAGTTCCGCGATGCCCTGCCGACCACCAACGTTGGCAAGATCCTGCGCCGCGAACTGCGTGACGAAGAGTTGAAGAAGCTCGGCGTGAAGAAGTAGGCCGCAGCGTCCAAAAAAAAGCCCCGCCAGTGCGGGGCTTTTTCATGGGCGCGCGCCAGGAGCGGCTTACTGCTGGAACTGGGCAAAGCTCACGCCAGTGCCGGCGGGGCGCACGTCCTTGAGGAAGGAGTCCTTGTCGGCGCTCAGCTCCAGGCTCAGGGCGGCCTTGCGCTTGCCTTGGTTGCGGATCACCAGGCCTTCGAGTTTTTCCCGCAGGAACACCGTCGGCACTTTCAGGTGCAGCAACTGGTCGGTGTCCGGGGTGTGCAGCAGCAGGTGGACCCATTCGTACTGACCGATGGCCAGGCGGGTGACCAGGATATCGAACCACCAGATGTTGCGATTGCGGTTCAGCTCCGCGAAATGGCAGTTGTTGACGCCCAGCACCGCACCGCCCAGTTCCTGGTTTCTGCGGGCGATGGCCTGCTTTTTTGCGGATTTCGGAGCACCGTGACCGGCCGTTTCGGTTGATCGTGACCGGTCATTTCGCTAACGCGTGACCGCTCATTTCGGTAGCAACGTGACCGATTTTCCGCCTGTTCCGAAACAGGTGGTCACGGCTTACCGAAATCGCCGGTCACGACTTAGCGAAAGCCTTCCCCTTCGTTGCGCATGACCTGATGCGCCGCCATCCTCGACCGATTTCGGGAGAGGAAGATGGCGGCGCCGCGAGTAGCCATGCGAAACATCAAAGAATGTCTGCGCCTCAAGTTTGAGGCCGGCTTGTCCCACGAGAAGATTGCCCGTGCCTTGCAGCTGTCCAAGGGCGTGGTTAGCAAGTACATCGCGGCGGCGCGGGTGGCCGGGCTGGACTGGCCGGCGCTGGTGGCCATGGACGAGGCCGCGCTGGCGGCCGCCTTGTTTGCACCGACGTCGACGAACAAGCCGCGCGGTGAGCGAGTGCTGCCCGATGTGCTGAGCATCCACCGCGAGTTGCGACGCAAGGGCGTGACCTTGCAGCTGCTGTGGGAGGAATATCTCGCCGCGCATGCGGGCCAGCCGACCTACCGCTACACCCAGTTCGTCGAGCACTACCGGCGCTACGCCCAGACGCTCAAACGTTCGATGCGTCAGCTGCACCGTGCGGGCGAGAAGCTATTCATCGACTATGCCGGGCCGACGCTGCCGGTGGTCGACCCGGCCACCGGCGAAGTGCGCCGGGCGCACATCTTCGTCGCCGCCCTGGGCGCCTCGAATTACACCTATGCCTGCGCGACGCCAGGCGAAACCCAGGTGGACTGGCTGACCTCGCTGGGCCAGGCTCTGACCTACTTTGGCGGCGTGCCGGAAATGGTTGTGCCGGACAATCCGCGCGCCCTGGTCGCCCAGCCGGATCGCTACGAGCCGGGCCTGAACCGGGCCACGCTGGAGTGCGCGCGTCATTACCAGACGGTGATCCTGCCGGCACGGCCACGCAAGCCTCAGGACAAGGCCAAGGCCGAGGTGGCGGTGCAGGTGGTCGAGCGCTGGATCATGGCGCGGCTGCGCCATCGGCAGTTCTTCAGCCTGCATGCGCTTAACCAGGCCATCGCCGAGCTGCTGGAGGATCTGAATCGGCGCCCGTTCAAGCGGCTCGATGGCTGCCGGCGCGACTGGTTCGAGCGCCTGGATCGCCCGGCCTTGCGAGCGCTGCCGGTGCATCCCTACGAGGTCGCCACCTTCAAGCGCTGCAAGGTCAGCATCGACTACCACATCGAGGTCAATGGCAGCTTCTACAGCGTGCCCTCCGCCCTGGCCCGGCAGAACGTGGACGTGCGACTGACGGCACACACCCTGGAAGTGCTGCATGGCAACCGGCGGGTGGCCAGCCACCTGCTGCTGGGGCGACGCGGCGCTTACAGTACCCAGCGCGAGCACATGCCCGCGGCGCACCAGGCGCATCGCGAATGGACGCCACAACGCCTGCTCGACTGGGGCGCGCGGATCGGCCCCTACACGCGCCAACTGATCGATCACCAACTGACCCACAAGCCGCACCCGGAGATGGGCTACCGCGCCTGCCTCGGCCTGCTCTCGCTGGCCCGGCGCTATGGCAATGCACGCCTGGAAGCCGCTGCCGAACGTGCCGTACACCTGCGCGCCTTCACCGGGCGCAGCGTGCGCAACCTGCTCCAGCAAGGCCTGGATCAACAGCCGCTGCCCCAGCGTGCCGCCGAAACGACCTTACCCGGCGACCACGAGAACGTCCGTGGCGCCGACTACTACCAACCCCCGCAACAGGAGCTGTTCGATGATGCCGCAACACACCCTGAATCAACTGCACCAGCTACGCCTGGACGGCATGGCCCGCGCCCTGGAAGAGCAATGGACGCTGCCGGCCAGCCACAGCCTGAGCTTCGATGAACGCCTCGGCCTACTGCTCGACCGCGAACTGGCCTGGCGTGACAACCAGCGCCTGGTACGGCTGCGCAAGAAGGCCAAGCTCAAGTACGCCAACGCCTGCCTGGAAGATCTCGACCGCCGCACCGGACGCGCCCTGGACGAGCGTCTGATCGCCACCCTGGCCAGTGGCGACTGGATCCGCCAGCAGCACAACCTGCTGCTGACCGGCCCGACCGGTGCCGGCAAAACCTGGCTGGCCTGCGCCCTGGGCAACCAGGCCTGCCGCCAGGGCTATAGCACCCTGTACCTGCGCACCCCGCGCCTGCTGGAACAACTGCGCATCGCTCATGGCGACGGCAGCTTCGGCCGTACCCTGCAACAGCTGGCAAAGGTCGACGTCCTGGTGCTGGACGACTGGGCGCTAGCCCCGCTGGAGGAAGGAGCCCGGCATGACCTGCTGGAGGTGATCGACGACCGCGCTGGCAGCCGCTCCACCATCCTGACGAGCCAACTGCCCATCGAGCACTGGCACGGCTGGATCAACGACCCGACCCTGGCCGATGCCATCCTCGACCGCCTGGTGCACAACGCCTACCGACTGACGATGAAAGGCGAGTCGCTGCGCCGAAAAAAAGCCGAGGAACAAGCCGCATCGTGACCGATGCGATTACAATCCAGAACCCGCGCAACCGGGGTGGAAGCACCGGTCACGTATTAGCGAAACGCTCGGTCACGTTCACCGAAATCCGCAGCTTTTTATCGAGTTTCATAACATTCCTACGGGGATTGGATCTTCAGTGCTTGGCCTGAACAGGTCGAGCATTCTCCCGGGTTGCCCGGCAAACATAAAGCGCAACCTGGCAACGGCGATGAAATGCCCGCCGAAAAAAATTGAAACTCTGCGCGAAAGCCGCGGGTCAACCTTGGGTAACGATGCAACTCACTGTGTTCGATCAATCCATGTTCAACGGAGAAATACCATGAGCAGCGCAGCGGACAAGGCAAAAGGTCTGGCCAACGAAGCCATCGGCAACGTCAAGCAAGGTATCGGCAAGGCCACCGACAACACCAAACTGCAGGTAGAAGGCAAGCTGCAGGAGAAGAAGGGTGAGGCCCAGCAAGCCTTGGGCAAAGCCAAGGATGCGGTGAAGAAAACCATCGACAAAGCCTGAAAACCTCGGGATCGATGATGCACGGCAGCGGCCATCCCAGGATGGCCGTTTTCATGTGCCGGCCCAGGGAAGCGATCAGCCAATCCACGTGTTGTCATGGTTGCGGTTCGCCAACTGAGCTAATTTGTTGTAGAAAACGCCCCCTGAGTCGCTTTCGACTTCAACCTTTTTGCGGCGAAAGGAGACGCTATGATTTTTCCGGACCTCAAAGGTTTGCCCTTGCATCGTGTGCTGATTCGCACGGTGCATGAATTCATCGCGGACGAGATGTCCACTTACGCCTCGGCACTGGCCTACCAGATGCTGTTCTCGCTGTTCCCCTTCATCCTGTTTCTCATCGCCCTGATCGGTTTCTTGCACTTGCCGGACTTTTTCAGCTGGCTGCGCCTGCAATCGGAACTGGTGTTGCCGCCCCAGGCACTGGAGCAGGTCAATCCGGTGATCGACCAATTGCAGCAGTCCAAGGGCGGGCTGCTTTCCGTGGGTATCGTCATCGCGCTGTGGACCGCCTCGGCGGGCGTGCGCCTGATGATGAGCGCGATGAACGCGGCCTACGATGTGGTCGAGGGGCGGCCGATCTGGAAGCGTTTTCCGCTGTCGATCTTCTACACCGTGGGGATCGCCGGCATGCTCCTGGCCGCTGCGGCACTGATGGTGCTGGGGCCGCAGGTGATGACCTGGCTGGCCGGGCAGGTGGGCTTGGAAGCGTTCATCGTCACCTTGTGGACCATCCTGCGCTGGCCGGTGATCGTGCTGCTGATGATGGTGGCCGTGGCGCTGATGTATTACGTGATGCCGGATGTGAAGCAGAAATTCCGCTTTATCACCCCCGGTTCGGTGTTGGCGGTGGTGGTGTGGATCGTCGCGTCCCTGGGGTTCGCCTACTACGTGAAAACCTTTGCTAACTACAACGCCATGTATGGCAGTATCGGCGCGATCATCGTGCTGTTGCTGTACTTCTATATCTCTTCGGCCGTGCTGTTGCTGGGAGCGGAGATGAATGCGGTGATCGAACACATGTCGGCCGAAGGCAAGGACCCTGGCGAAAAGGACTTTGACGGGCTCGGCGATAAACAACACGTTTCTGGACTGGGCCGGGACCACTCGCGCCATCCCACTACTGACGAAGCCTGAACATGATCCGTGAAATCCTCAAGATGGGCGATGAACGCCTGCTGCGTATTGCCCCGCCAGTGCCGCCCGAGATGTTCGACAGTCCGCAGTTGTGGGAGCTGATCGACGATATGTTCCAGACCATGGAAAGTGTCGGTGGTGTGGGGCTGGCGGCGCCGCAGATCGGTGTCGACCTGCAGCTGGTGATCTTCGGCTTCGAGCACAGCGAACGTTACCCGGACGCCGAAGCGGTCCCGCAGACCATCCTCATCAATCCCCTGATCACCCCGCTGAGCCCGGTGCTGGAAGAAGGCTGGGAAGGCTGCCTCTCGGTTCCCGGTCTGCGGGGAGCGGTGCAGCGCTACCAGCATATTCGCTACGAGGGCTTCGATCCCAAGGGCGAGCCGGTGGTGCGCGTGGCGTCGGGCTTTCACGCCCGGGTGGTGCAGCATGAATGCGATCACCTGATCGGTCGGCTGTATCCGTCGCGGATCAGTGATTTCAGCAAATTCGGCTTCACTGAGGTGCTGTTTCCCGATCTCGATCCCAACGCCGACGACTGATCTTGCGGCCCCGGCTCACGGGGTCTGGTCGAAGGCCGGGGCGCCCATGGCCAGCAAAGGCTTGCTGCGTTGGTAGCGGGCCAAGCGCTCGGCCAGGGGCGCCGGCAGGTGGGGGGCACGGGTGAAGCCCATGCGTTGATACAGAGTTTCCAGGTCCGGGTGGCAGAACAGCCAGAGCGGACCTGGCACTGCCTGTCGGGCTTGCCGCACCAACTGCGCCGCCAGCCCCTGGCCACGGAGCGATGGGGCGACGAACAAACCCGTCAGCCAATGCCCCTGAGCCACCGGGGTCAGGCTCATCCCGGCAATGATCTCGCCCTCTCTTATCACCCACAGCTGGCCCTCGGCCGAGGCGCGCATGGACGAACGGTGCTGGCGGTAGAACTTGTTCAGCAAGGGACGAGAGGCCTCGTCGAGCGGGCCGATCTGCAGGCAGGGCATGGTGTTTCCGGGGTTGTGACTGGGCGCGGCGGATTATAGAGGAACCCCGGCTGCCCCTAGGTGCTATACCTGAAGCTTATCCGGCATCAGTGGAGTCGCAGTCATGTCCAAAGGTATGAACGCCAAGAAAAACGCCAAGAAGAAACCGGCCAAGAGCGCGCACGAGAAGCGCGCCGAGAAAAAGGCCAAGAAAACCGAAGTGAACATCTTCGGCCATTGATCGCTTTGACCAAGCCCGCACGGCGGGCCTGGTCTTGTCTGCCCTTGAGCACGCCCCGGGTCTTTCCTGCTCCTCTATGCCAGCTCTAGCGCCAGTGCTTCTCGCACGGTCGGGCGCTGCTCGATTCGTGCCTGGTATTTCAGCAAGGCTGGCCAGGCGGCCAGGTCGATGGCAAACACCGCGGTCCAGCGCAGCACGGTGAACAGGTAGGCATCGGCAACGCTGAACTGTCCACCCTGCAGGTAGTCCTGTCGCTCCAGGATCTGTTCCAGCAGAGCCAAACGCTTAAACAGCTTTTGCCGGAACAGGTCCTTGGCCTGGTCATCCAGCGCTGAATTGAACAGCCAGCCCATGATCCCGTGAACCTCGCTGGTGATGAAGTTCAGGGTTTCCTGCAGCCGTACCCGCTGCCAACTGCCCTGTGGTGCCGCCAGACCGGCCTCGGGCTTGAGGTCGGCGAGGTACTGCAGGATTGCCGGGCCCTCGGTGAGCACTTCACCGTTGTCCAGTTGCAGGGCGGCAACGTAGCCCTTGGGGTTGATGGCGAGGAAATCCTCACCTTCGGCCGTGCGCTTGCTGCGATTGTCGACACGGATCGCTTCGAATGGCAGTTGCAATTCCCGCAGCACGATATGGCAGGCCAGGGAGCAGGCTTGAGGGGCGTAGTAGAGTTTCATCGGCGGCTCTCGAGTGAAGGTTCGAAGCAGTGTCGGCGAGGCTGTGGGCATGGGTAAAATTCATTTTTCAGAAAACTGCCATAAGGATAGCTACTGCCGTGATGAATCTGATGCACTGGCGCCTGCTGGTGGCGATCGCCGAATGCGGCACTATTACCCGTGCCGCCGAGCAAGTGGGGATGACCCAGTCCGGGGCCAGCCAGGCTCTGGCGCAGATGGAGGACATGCTTGGCGTACAGGTGTTCATCCGCGAGCGTCGTCAGGCGCTGCCTACGGCTATCGGCCTGCAGGTGCTGGAGCAGGCGCGGGTGATGCTCGGTGCGCTGGCCCAGGTGCGGCGCCAGGTCGACGCGGCCCGGGGCATGCCCCACGGCAGCCTGCGCCTGGCGGGGTTTCCCATGGTCCTGGCGCAGGTTCTGCCACCCTTGCTGCGACGCTTCAGGCAGTTGCACCCGGGGATCGAGGTGGTGCAGTTGGAGGTCAGCGACGATGAGGTCGAAGCCCTGCTGGAGGCGCAACTGGTGGACCTGGGGGTGGTGCTGAATCCCGCGGCCGGGCGTCGTTCGTGGTTGCTGGGGCTGGACTCGTGGGTGGCGGTATTGCCCCTGGAGCACCCCTGGCGGGCGGCGAGCATCGATCTTGCGAGCTTGCTGGCCCAACCCTTTGTCCTGGCCACTGGCGGTTGCTCGGTGAACGCCCGCAGTCTGGCTGCCGACGCCGGCCTGCCACTGGCGGACGTGCGAGTCGAAGTGCGGGAGTGGAACAGCGCATTCAGTCTGGTGCGTGAAGGGCTGGGGGTGACCCTGGTACCGGAAAGCACCCTGCCGGAGCAGCGCCAGGGGTTGCGGGTGTTGCCGTTGAGTCGGCCCGTCGAGCGTCAGTTTGCCCTGGTAGCGGCACCGGGTCGTGAGAGCAACGGTATGGTTCAGGCGTTCGTGCAGATACTTGAGGGAGGTTAGTCAGAACATTCTTTAATGTCTTGTTGGGTACTTTTTGAGAATGCTTCCAATGATTTTGAAAGTTGTGAAAACCGACTGACTGGTGGCCTTGCATAGGGGGCGCGGCTGTCTATGCTCAGTTGTGAAAAAACCTATGGATTGCGCTGTCCGGTACTGTTTCTCACCCCCTGATGTTTGCCCTTGTACCGGTTGTTTGCACATTGTTTGCCCGAGGGCGGCACCGAAAGCATGAACAAAGACGAGAGTGCGCAACTAGAGGCACCAGAGGTTCAGGAGTAATTAATTAGATGGAGTTTCTTTTCTTTGTTAGGTCGGCCCGTTTATAGGGCATCAAGAAAAGGATGGCTTGATAAGAGCGTTGCAATATGAACTCTCCGATTGAACATCATTGATCACCTGACAATTCCTCTCTCATATTGAAGGGGGGGGGTTGCCGTGTTTTATCGAACGTTGTAGTGGCTCAGTTGAAAGACTAGGAACTTCCGTCAATCAAAAGACAGCGTTGAAGGTGATACAACCATGTTTAACCTACATCACAAGGCTGACCTGCAAGAGATCGAGCGTTTCAATTGTGCGCTGGCCGAGGCCAACGCCAAGCTGGCGGCAATCAGCCGCTCCATGGCGATGATCGAGTTTTCTCCCGATGGCATCGTGCTCGATGCCAACGACAACTTCTGCCAGACCATGGGTTATTCCGCTGAAGAGATACGTGGCAAGCATCACCGGATCTTTTGCGAGGAAGAGTTCTACCGCAGCGAGGAATACGCCAAGCTCTGGCGCGACCTGGGGCGGGGCGAACCGGTCAGCGGCACTTTCCTGCGGCTGAACAAGCGCGGCGAAGAGATCTGGCTCGAAGCCAGCTACATGCCGGTGTTCGATGCCGATCGCCGGGTCAAGAGCGTGATCAAGGTGGCTTCGGACATCTCCGAACGCATCCATGTCGAACATGAAAACCAGAGCCTGCTGAATGCCATCGGCCGTTCCATGGCGATCATCGAGTTCAGTCCGGACGGCAAGATCCTCAAGGCCAACGACAACTTCCTCAAGACTATGCAGTACCCCTTGAATGAAATCCTTGGTCAGCACCACAGCATGTTCTGTCACCGGGCTGAAGCCGAGTCATCGGAGTACAAGCAGTTCTGGGCTTCGTTGAACCGTGGCGAGTATCACTCCCATCGTTTCGAGCGGGAAAACAAGTACGGCCAGACGGTGTTCCTTGAAGCTTCGTACAACCCCCTGTTCGACACCAAGGGCCGCTTGTACAAGGTGGTCAAGTTCGCCAGCGATATCACCCAGCAGATGACCAGCCTGCAGTCCGCCGCCGAATCCGCCCACAGCACCTCGGTACAGAACGACGCCTGCGCCCAGAAGGGCTCGCAGGTGGTGCAGCAGACGGTGCAGATCATCCAGCAGATCTCTCACGACCTGAACGAAGCGGCGCGCAGCATCGATGCCGTGAGCAAGCAGTCGGAGATCATCGGCAGCATCGTCCAGACCATTCGCGGAATCGCCGACCAGACCAACCTGCTGGCGCTCAATGCGGCCATCGAGGCGGCTCGGGCCGGCGAGCACGGGCGAGGCTTTGCGGTGGTGGCCGACGAGGTGCGCAGCCTAGCGGCGCGAACCAGTCAGGCCACGGTGGAAATCGTCGAAGTGGTGCGCAAGAACCACGACCTGTCGATGAGCGCGGTCACCAGCATGCAATCGAGCCTGAGCCGCACCGGCGTCGGGGTCGAACTGGCCAACGAGGCGGGGGAGGTGATCCTGGAAATCCAGCAAGGCTCGCGACATGTGGTGGATGCCATCAGCCAGTTCAACTCGACCTTGCAGTTGCAGTGATCGGGTTGCGTCAGGCACAAAAAAGGGTTCCCGCTGGGAACCCTTTTTCGTCGTGCGCCATTACAGCGAGGCGAGGAATTTCTCGTCGATCGGCTTGGCGCTGGTCTTGGTGTCAGCCTCTTCCTTGGCCAGTTGCATTTTGTCTTTCAGGCGCTGGGCGATTTCCTGGTTGATTGCCAGCTGGCGTTCCGGCGGCAGGTTTTTCAGGTCTTCTTCGGTCAGGCCCATATCCTTGAGGATGTTGTCGCGCAGACGCTGTTCGGGCGTCTTGCTCATGTAGTCCTTGAACTCGCTCAACGCGCTGGATTCGGTGGCGCTATTGGCCTGTGGCGTGCTGGCGGTCGGTGGTGTGGCCTGGAGCAGGACACGGGTCTTGGCGAACGCGGCATTGACGTTGTCGTCCACGGTATTGCCTTGCAGGCTGGACTGGGACGTCGGCACGGTGACGGAGTTCTGGGCCTGTTGCAGCATGCCGCTGTACAGCGCGCTGGCGGCTGCAGTGGTCGGGTCCATATCGGTGCGCGAGGTGGGCTGCACCGAAACGGATTTCTGGGCGTTGACCAACATGATCGGGAACCTGTGTGAGAGAACTAGGCGAGTATTCCAGCAAGATCCATGCCTAATAAAATCACCCTTTAATATCAATGGATTGACGCCATCGAGTGCTGCCGGGCGGTCCGCGGGCGGACAAGTCTTGCCGCTTTCTGGCAAGCGCCGCCCGGGTTTGCCGAGGGCCGCGCTCAGTAGGTGATGGGTATGCCGAAGTCCTCCTGGAAGGCATCGTCCACCGGCTCATAACCGAGGACCCGCGTGGTTTCGCTGAGGTCCAGGCGCTTGAAGCGATTGTTGGAGATACCGTGGCCGATGAAGTGCTGCACCCCGGGGGCTTCCACGGCCCGTTGCAGCAGTTGCAGGGCGTCTCGGGGGCTGAGCCAGGCGCTGAGGTCGCGGGTGCTGGTCAGCTCATGATGCTCGGGGAACTCGAAGGCGCCGATGCGCAGGGCAATGCAGGACAGCCCGCGTCTGGCGGCATAGAAGGCGCACAGCGCCTCGCCATAGCACTTGCTGACCCCATACAGGTTGGCCGGCATCACCGGCATGTTCGCCGTGATCTGTCGATCCACCGGGTAGCCTTCCATGGTCTGGGCGCTGCTGGCGAACACCAGGCGCCGGCAGCCGGCGTTAACGGCGGCCTCGAACAGGTAGGTGGTGGCGAGGATATTGTTGGGCAGCAGTTGCTCGAAACTGGCGCTGGCATGGGGGATGCCGGCCAGGTGGACGACGACGTCGATGCCCGGCAGGAGACGGCCGATGGTCTGCGGGTCGTCAAGATCCAGGCGCACGAAGCGGTGGGGCGCCGGGATCTCGAAGTCCGGTTCGACGCGGTCGGTCAGGGTGAAGCGGTAGCGCTCCTGCGAGCCCTGGAAGAATACCTTGCCGATCCGGCCACAGGCGCCGGTCAGCAATACATTGAGTCCATCCATGTCCAATCTCCGGTGGCCAGGTAAGGGCGTGGCTCAGGCTAGGGGGTGCCATTGCGTCCGTGCAGGCGAAAGCCCGGACGCAGGCTGAGGCGTTCGTAGTAGGCCTCTATGGCGGGGAAATCAGGGTGCTCCATGGGCGTCATCTTCCAGCGGTTGACCGAGAGCCCGAGGACGATGTCCGCCAGGCTCGGCTGCTCCCCGAGGACATAGGCTCCGGAGCGCTGCAGCTGTTGTTCGAGTATCGCCATCTTGGCGTTCCAGGCCCGCAGGCTGGCGTCGATGCGCCGAGAGTCCTGGTAGTCCGCATGCTGGCGCACCAGGCCCATGAAGGCGTAGCTCCAGGCCGGGTTGAGTTCGCAGGCCTGCCAGTCCATCCACTGTTCCACCAGGGCCCGGGCCCGTGGAGCGATCGGCAACAGGCCGCTGCCGGGATGCAGGTTGGCCAGGTAGCGGCAGATGCTGTTGGACTCCCACAGGGCGCCGGCGGCATCGATCAGCACCGGAACCTGGGCATTGGGGTTGAGGGCGAGGAACTCGGGAGTGTGGGTCGATTGGAAGCCGCTGCCCCAATCTTCCTGTTGGTAGGAAAGGCCAAGCTCCTCGCAGGTCCACAAGACTTTTCTGACGTTGATGGACGAGGCTTTGCCGAGAATTCTGTAGGGGGTTCCCATGATGCTTCCTTGTTCGTGGCTCAAGCGGGCCATGGGAATCTATCAGTGTGCCCGGTCCTCGGCGATGGCCAATGTGCCTCTGGATGTTTGTCCGCGCTTCAGGCCGGGTCGGGCAAGGCCGAGGCCGGCAGGCCGAAGACCCGGTCGAACAGCCAGTTGAAGACGAAGGTGTAGCAAGGGATGAACAGGATCAGCGCCAGGTCCAGGAGAAAGGCCTGTACCAGGCTGATGCCCATCCACCAGGCGATCAGCGGGATCAGGAACACGATCAGGGTCAATTGAAAGCCCACGGCGTGGGCGATGCGTCGCTTGACGGTGCGGGTGCGTGACGGCTGGCGGCTTTCCCAGCGTTCGAACAGGCTGGTGTAGATGAAGTTCCAGGTCACCGCGATGCTGGTGATCACCACCGCCAGTGGGCCGGTACTGCTGGGCGAGGTGCCGGACAGCAGGGCCAGGCCGAGGGCCGAGAAGGTCATGCCGAACACCTCGAACAGGGATACATAGAGCAGTTTGCGTTTCACGCCTTGCATGGGAATTCCTCGGTATTGAATACAGGTGGCCAGGGCTGGGCTGGCACGGGGCGCGAAAGATAGCTTCAATGTCGATGACAGAAAAAGTCGGAAGCTTTCAGTTTTGCTGATAGGTTGTGCCCATGAATTTCTCCAGCGACAGCATCCAGTTGTTTCTCGCCGTGCTTGAGCGCGGTTCCTTTTCTGCGGCGGCCCGCGCGCTGGGCAAGGTGCCCTCGGCGGTGAGCATGGGCATTGCCAACCTTGAGGCCGAACTGGGCTATGCCCTGTTCGATCGCAGCCATCGCGAGCCGGTGCCGACGCCCCTGGCCTTGTCGCTCGCGCCCCATGCCCGGCTGATTGCCGACCAGCTCAAGCAGTTGCAGGTGCATGCCATCGAGCTGTCCCTGGGGCTGGAGAGCACACTCTCGATCGCGGTGGTGGATGACATCGACAAGCAGCGGCTGCTAGCAGCCATCAAGCTGCTGGCCGAGCGCTATCCGCTGCTGGATGTGGAAGTGCTCAGCGCTCCTCAGGATGACGTGCTGCAACTGCTGCACAGCGGACGGGTCAGCGTGGGCGTGGCGTTTGCCGGCCTGAGCGTGAATGCCCTGGAATATTTCCAGTACGCCGGCAGCGAACGGATCATTGCCTGTATTTCACCCCGGCATCCGCTGTTTGTGGCCAGTGATGGGGCGCTGTATCTGGAGGAGTTGATCCGCGTGCGCCAGGTGGTGGTGGCCAGCCGCGACCTGCCCATCAGCGATACCCGGCCCCTGGTGGGCGAGTCGCGGTGGCGCACCGACAGCCTGGCCATGGCCTTGCACATGGTGGAGGCCGGGATCGGCTGGGGCAATTTCCCGCTGTCGGTGATCCAGCCGCTGCTGGCGGCAGGTCGCTTGCAGCGCCTGAAGTTCAAGAATCTCGACAACGGCCTGTCGTTGCCGGTGCATGCGGTGTGGCTCAAGAGCCGGCCGCTGCAGAAGGGCGCTCTGGCCCTGGTGCAGTTGCTCAGTGGCGAAGATCCGGCGTTGGGGCCGCGGCCCGGCCCTGGGTTCTAGGCCAGGGCCTGCTGGCGCAACCAGCGCAGCAACAGACCGGCCGCCGAGCCGTCACTGATCGCTTGGGCCGAGAGCAAGTAGTAGGCACTGCCGTCGGCGACGAAGCCGAAAGGGGCGCACAGCAGTCCGTCGCGCAGATCGTCGCGCACCAGTTGCCAAGGGGCGATGGCCAGCCCCAAGCCCGCCACCGCAGCTTGCAGGCTGAAGTAGAAATGTTCGAAGACCTGCTCCGAAGACGCCTGAGGCAGCGGCATCGGGTGCAACTGCAGCCAGTGTTCCCAGGCTTGCGGCCGGGTCGCGCTGTGCAGGCGCGGGGCGTGGTCCGCGAGGACTGCCTGCTGGTTTGACTGCGGCGCCCAGTCAGGCTGTTGGTCCGGACGGCACACCGGGCCAATGGCTTCGTCGAACAGCCAGTGGGCGTGGATCTGGTCGCTCCAGGCGAAATCATTGCGGCGGATCGCCAGGTCGATGCCGGCGCTGAACGAGAAGGGCCCGCCGCCGGCCAGCAACTGGATGGACAGGTCGGGGTGGGCGGCCTGGAAGGCCGGCAGGCGCGGAATCAGCCAGCGCATCAGCAGGGTCGGTTCACAGGACAGCACCAGCGGAGCTCCAGGGGGCGGAGCTCGCAGGCGGCGCGTGGTGTTTTCGATCAGGTCCAGGGCCTGGGTCACGCTGTGCAGCAGTTCGGCCCCGGCCGCGGTGAGAAACACCCGGTGGCTGCGCCGCTCGAACAGGGCGGTGCCCAGGTCTTCCTCCAGGCTGCGCACGGCGCGGCTGATGGCGCCGTGGGTCAGATGCAGGGCGGTGCCGGCCAGGGTAAAGCTCTCCAGGCGAGCGGCCGCTTCGAAGCAGCGCAGGGCGCCGAGGGGGGGCAGGCGTCGGCGCGGTGTCTGTGAGTTTTTATCACCAAGAGTGTCAGTTTTCATCGTTGGTCTTGAACCAGAAGATCCCCATACAGTAGCGCCGGATTGTATAACCAAGGCGTTGGCAACGTGACAGAACTGTTAGTCGTAATCACCATCACCATTCTCGCGGTACTCAGCCCCGGGGCCGATTTTGCCCTGGTCACCCGTAACAGCCTGATGCTCTCGCGCCGTCATGGCGTGCTGACCGCACTGGGGATCGGGCTCGGGGTCATGCTGCATATCGGCTACAGCCTGCTGGGGGTGGGGCTGCTGTTGCAGCAGTCGCCGCTGTGGTTCACCGGGCTGAAGCTTGCCGGGGCGCTGTATCTGATCTACCTGGGCATTCGCTTACTGCGCAGTCCCGCCCAGGGGCCGCAGGAAGTGGCGGGGCGTGGCCAAGTGTCGTCCTGGGCGGCCTTGCGCAGCGGTTTCCTGACCAATGCGCTGAATCCGAAGACGATGATTTTCGTCCTCAGCCTGTTCATGCAGGTGATCCAGCCGGGTACGGGGCTGGCGGTACAGATCGGCTACGGGGCGATCATCGTCCTGGCCCACGTGCTGTGGTTCGTGGCCGTGGCGCTGTTTTTTTCGGCGCCGGCCATTGCCGAGCGGCTGTTGGGCTACAAGCGCCGTATCGATCAGCTGTTCGGGGTGGTACTGATCGGCTTCGGGCTGTTGCTCAGTGTGCTTGGCGTGCAGCCCTGAACCCTCAGGTGCTTTCGCGGATCCGCAGTTCGAACCCCATGTCCACTACGGGCTCGGTCACGCTGTTGCCGGCCAGCAGGGTCAGCATCTGCTCGGCGGCGCGGCGGCCGATGGCCTCCCTGGGGGTGCTGATGCTGCTCAAGCGCGGCACCATGTGTTCCGAGGACGGCAGGTCGTTGAAACCCAGCACTGCCACTTGCTCGGGGATCTTGATCCCGCAGCGCATGGCTTCGAGCAAGGCGCCCTGGGCCAGGTCGTCGTTGCCGAAGAAGATGGCGTCCACTTGCGGCTGGCTCTGCATCAGTTGCAGGAACAGTTCGCCGCCCAGGCCGACCGAAGACGGACGCGGGGTCAGCAGTTCCAGGTCGGGGTTGTACAGCCCGGCTTCCTGCAGGGCGCGGCGGAAGCCTTCGCCGCGCAGCAGGGTGCGCTGGTCCAGTTGTGCGCCGACGTAGGCCAGGTGCTTGCGGCCACGGGAAATCAGGTGCCGGGCCGCAGTCTCCCCCGCGTTCAACTGGGAAAAGCCCACGCAGTTGAGTCCGGCGCCGGAGTCCAGATCCATCATGTAGACGCAGGGAATGTTGTTGGCCTCGATCATCCGCCGGGAGCTTTCGGTGCGGTCGAAACCGGTCAGCAGCAGCCCGCGCGGCTGGTAGGTCATGTAGTTGCGCAGCAGGTTTTCTTCTTCGTCCCGGGAATAGTGATAGTTGCCGATCAGCACTTCGAAGCCCTTGGGGCGCAGTACCTGATGAATGGCTTCCAGGGTTTCGATGAACAGCAGGTTGGACAGCGACGGCACCAGCACCACCACCGACTGGCTCTGGGCCGAGGCCAGGGCGCGGGCGGCGGAGTTGACCACGTAGTTCAGCTCCTGCGCGGCCTTCTGCACTTTTTCCACCAGCTCGGTGGCCACGCTGCTGACGCCGCGCAGCGCCCGGGAGGCGGTGATCGGACTGACACCGGCCAGTCGCGCCACTTCGTTGAGGGTAGGGCGCCCCGTGGTACGGGAGCTTTTATCGTTTTTATGAGGGGTCATCAGACGGCTTGCCAAACAAAATTCAAGTCACTAAGGTAGCGCTGTCCTGAAACAGCTGCAATGCGTGAGCGAGGTGTGCCTGACCCTCGCTCTTTGGTTTGGCGGACTATATACGCGGCAACCCACAAAAATGACAAGAAGGCGTCGGCAGACACTGTTTTTGTACTAGAACTAGAACTAGCGAAGGTAGCGCTGTCTGCGCGCTGAGGTGTTACATGAGTCAACCAATTACCGCCCTGGTCATCATGGGTGTTGCCGGCTGTGGCAAATCCAGCGTCAGCCAGGCCCTGTGCCAGCGCAGCGGCGCCACGGCCATTGAAGGCGATACGTTCCACCCTGCCGCCAATATCGCCAAGATGAGTGCCGGCATTCCCCTCGACGACGAAGACCGCGCCGGCTGGCTCGACAGCCTGTGCGAGGAGTTGCGCCGTACCCTGGCTGCCGGCCAGCGTCCGGTGCTGACCTGCTCGGCGCTCAAGCGCAAATACCGTGAACGCCTGCGCGCCGCCACCCCCGGCCTGGGTTTCATCTTTCTCGAACTGACGCCGGCAGTCGCCGCCGATCGCGTGGCACACCGGCCAGGGCACTTCATGCCTTCGACCCTGATCGACAGTCAGTTCGCCACCCTCGAATCCCCGGTGGGGGAGCCGCTCACCCTGGCCCTGGATGCCAGCACCCTGAGCGTCCAGCGCCTGGCCGAACTGGCCAACCAATGGTGGCTGGAGCATGGCCTTGAACCTTCGCGCTAAGCGTCGGTTCGAAATAGGTAGCGCTATCCCACTCGGCCCTTGTTTTTAACGCTTAAATAAAAACAACAAACCGGAGGCAATCCCATGTTTGGCATGTCCCAAGAGACCTATCTGCTGGTTGATGCAGTGGTCACTATCATCGGCCTGATCGTGTTGATCACCCGATTCAAGCTGCATCCCTTCATTGCCCTGACCATCGCCGCGGGGTTCCTCGGCCTGACCTCGGGCATGCCAGTGGACAAGATCATCAAGGCGTTCCAGGACGGCTTTGGTGGCGTGCTCGGTTTTGTCGGCATCATCCTGGCGCTGGGCACCATGCTCGGCAAGATGATGGCCGAGTCCGGCGGCGCCGATCAGATCGCCCAGACCCTGATCCGCTCGTTCGGCAAGGAGCGGGTGCAATGGGCGATGATGTTCGCCGCCTTCCTGGTGGGCATCCCGCTGTTCTTCGAGATCGGCTTCGTGCTGCTGATCCCGCTGGTGTTCATCGTCGCCCGGCGCACCGGGGTGTCGCTGATCAAGATCGGCATTCCACTGCTGGCCGGCCTGTCGGCGGTGCACGGCCTGGTGCCGCCGCATCCGGGGCCACTGCTGGCCATCGGCGTGTTCGGCGCCGACATCGGCAAGACCATTCTCTACGGCCTGATCGTTGCCCTGCCGACCGCCATCATTGCCGGTCCGATCTACGGCACCTTCATTGCCAAGTACATCCCGGGTCATCCGTCCCAGGAGCTGGTGGACCAGCTGGCCCGTGAAAACACCTCGCAGAACCTGCCGAGCTTCGGCGTGACCCTGCTCACCGTGCTGCTGCCGGTGTTCCTGATGCTGCTCAAGACCTTCGCCGACGTGGCGTTGCCGGACGGGCACTTCTTCCGCCTGTGGATGGACATGATCGGCCACCCGATCAGCGCCTTGCTGCTGGCCTTGCTGCTGTCGCTGTATACCTTCGGCTACAAGCAGGGCATCGGCTCCAAGCAGATTCTCGGCCTGCTCGACGCCAGCCTGGCGCCGACCGCGGCGATCATCCTGATCATCGGTGCCGGCGGCGGTTTCAAGCAGATGCTGGTGACCAGCGGCGTGGGTGATGTGATCGGCCACATGGCGGTCAACGCGCAGATCTCGCCGATCCTCCTGGCCTGGCTGGTGGCGGCGGTGATTCGTATCGCCACCGGTTCGGCCACCGTGGCCACCATTACCGGCGCGGGCATCGTGGTGCCGGTGGTGGGGATGATCCCCGGGGTCAACCGCGAGCTGCTGGTGCTGGCCACCGGTGCCGGCTCCTTGATCCTGTCCCATGTCAACGACGCCGGTTTCTGGCTGGTCAAGCAGTACTTCAACATGACCGTGGCCGAAACCTTCAAGACCTGGACGGCCATGGAAACCATCCTCTCGGTGGTGGGCCTGATCTTTATCCTGCTGTTGTCGCTGGTGGTTTAAGAGCTTCGCCTGTAGGAGCGGGCTTGCCCGCGAAAAACCGCCAGCACGGCCACAAAAAAACCGCATCTCTGCGGTTTTTTTGTGGCTGAAAGACTCTCAGCTTTTCTGCACCAGGCCATCGGCGCGGAACATGCCGCGAATACCGCGCACCGCCTGGCGAATCCGGTCCTGATTCTCGATCAGGGCGAAGCGCACGTGATCGTCGCCGTATTCACCAAAACCCACTCCCGGCGACACGCAGACCTTGGCCTCGGCCAGCAGCTTCTTGGCGAACTCCAGGGAGCCCAGGTGCGCATAGGCTTCGGGAATCTTGGCCCAGACGTACATCGAGGCCTTGGGGTTCTCCACCATCCAGCCCAGTTCATGCAGGCCCTTGACCAGCACGTTGCGGCGCTGCCGGTACTGCTCGGCAATGTCCAGCACGCACTGCTGGTCGCCTTCCAGGGCGGCAATCGCCGCCACCTGCAGCGGGGTGAAGGTGCCGTAGTCGTGGTAGCTCTTGATCCGCGCCAGGGCGCTGACCAGCTCCGGGTTGCCGACCATGAAGCCGATGCGCCAGCCGGCCATGTTGTAGCTCTTGGACAGGGTGAAGAACTCCACCGCGATGTCCTTGGCTCCCGGCACCTGCATGATCGACGGGGCTTTCCAGCCGTCGTAGACGATGTCGGCGTAGGCCAGGTCGTGGATCACCAGCACGTCGTACTGCTTGGCCAGGGCGATCACCCGTTCGAAGAAGTCCAGCTCCACGCATTGGGCGGTGGGGTTGGAGGGGAAACCCAGGATCATCATCTTCGGCTTGGGGATCGAACCGCGAATGGCCCGCTCCAGCTCGGCGAAGAAGTCCACCCCGGGCACCAGTGGCACCGAGCGCACCTGGGCGCCGGCGATCACCGCGCCATAGATGTGGATCGGGTAGCTGGGGTTGGGCACCAGCACGGTGTCGCCCTGGTCCAGGGTGGCCAGCATCAGGTGCGCCAGGCCTTCCTTGGAGCCGATGGTGACGATGGCTTCGCTTTCCGGGTCGATGTCGACCTCGTAGCGGTCCTTGTACCAGCGGGAAATCGCCCGGCGCAGCCGTGGAATGCCTTTGGAGGTGGAGTAGCCGTGGGTGTCCTCACGCTGGGCAACGGTCACCAGCTTTTCGACGATGTGCGGCGGAGTCGCGCCGTCGGGGTTGCCCATGCTCAAGTCGATGATGTCTTCGCCGCGCCGACGCGCAGCCATCTTCAGCTCGGCAGTGATATTGAAAACGTAAGGGGGAAGACGATCGATGCGCGCAAAGCGGCGCGGCGAACCTTGTTCGGCCATTGTTGCCTCGGAAAGACGTAAGCGCCCGGAACCGTCCGAGCGACGTTGGCCACTGCGGTGGCCTGCGGGGCAGACGATAAGGGCGGCGCCGGCGGCTTGTCCAGAGGGGCGGAAAATTATTTTCGCGACGCCGGGGGGATTTGCGAGGGCCGATGATTTGCCGCTATAACGTGCACGCTTTTTGCCTGAAAGGGCTGCGAACCAGCTCTGCCGGCTTGATTTTCAAGGGCTCGGCAGACCTCGGCAGCTCTTCGAACAACAACGTCAAACGGGATGAATGATGGAGTTTACCAGCGGCTTCTTGCTGAGCCTTTCACTGTGTCTGGACATCGGCGTGGCCAATATCGCGATGATCACCCTGGCCATGCAGCGCGGCTATTTCCAGGGCTTCTGCCTGGGCCTGGGGACCTGCGTCGGCGACCTGATCTACGCGTTGTTGGCCCTGGCCGGGATGACCGTGCTGCTGCAGTACGAAAGCGTGCGCTGGGTGCTGTGGATCGGCGGTTCGGCGCTGCTGGTGTACTTCGCCGCGAAGATGATTTACGCCGCGCTCCACCACAGCGCGGTGCTGGCCACGGCCGGGGAGGCGGAGCGCGGCTCGCCGCGCAAGGAGTTCTTGCGCGGGATCTTCCTGGCCATGTCCTCGCCCAGCGCGATCCTCTGGTTCGCCGCCGTGGGTGGCACCCTGATTGCCCGATCCGGGGGCGGCGGGATCGCCAATTCCGGGCTGTTCCTCGCCGGTTTCTTCTGTGCCGGGCTGCTCTGGACCCTGGGACTGTGCCTGGCCGCGACCCAGGGCGGCAAGCTCTTGGGGGATAAGCTGCTGCGCTATTCCTACCTGGCATCTGCGGCGATCTTCTGCTATTTCGCGGTGTACGTGATTCTATCCGGTTATCAGGAGTTCATCGTCGGCGCCGGCGTGACCGACCTTCCGGCGCTCTGATCCAGGCCCTGGCGATTGGCTTCTATACTTGCTGTCGAACCCATCATTTCTGCGGCAGGAGTGGCATTCATGGATGAGCAAAAACAGGGCGCAGGTCCCGAACCGCGCTTCGAAAGAGAGCGTTTTCTGCTGATCGCCGGCTTCAGCGAGCGGTTTACCCCAGGCGCCGGCCAGGACATCGGCCAGCTGTGGCAGCGTTTCATCCCCCACATCGGCCGGGTGCCGGGGCAGGTGGATGAGGTGACCTACGGCGTCTGCTGCAACCCCGATGGCCAGGGCAGCTTCGAATACCTGGCCGGGGTCGAGATCAGCAAGCTCGATGATCTGCCCGAGCGCTATCGCTGGATCGAAGTGCAGCCGCAGAACTACGCGGTGTTCGAGCATGGTGGTTCCCTGCAGGAATTGCCCCAGACCTTCAACTACATCTGGAACACCTGGCTGCCCCAGTCTGGCCGCGAGGCCGCCGATGCGCCGGAGTTCGAGCGCTACAGCGCCGATTTCAACCCTGACACCGGCACTGGCGTGGTGGAAGTCTGGTTGCCCCTCAAAAGTGCATGATCCCCTCGGGGGCGCGGTCCGGCCCCCGATTTTCCCCGCCTGCCGCGCAATCTATACGCCGTCTTAATACCGCCCCCGGCAATCAGTGCCCGACCTTGATACGCCCTCACCTAACCTGCGTGGCGCAGAGGAGAGCGGTGGACGAGGTGTTCCCGACTCCCTGCCGGCGCCCGTTCCCGGGCGCTCTGACCGGTTGCGCTGCGGGCCGCTAGCTGCGCTTGCGGCGCCGCCTCAATGAATTGAGGGGAAAAGCCTTGCTGACACTGGAATTCATCTACGGCGCCAGCGCTTTCTGCGCCGTGCTGCTGTTCGTCTACCTGGGTTACGCGCTGATCCGTGCCGAGAAATTCTGATGACCGCACCCAGCGCTACCCCGGCATTTTCATTCGCCCGTCCGGGCATTTACGAGAAAGGAAACCAGCCATGTACGACCTGATCTTCGTGGGCCTGTCCCTGGGGTTCTTTGTACTGACGGCCCTGGTCATCGTCGCCATGGGCAAGATTTGAACGGAGCATCGACATGTTGAGTACTGTGCTGGAATACGCGGTGATCCTCGGGGTAATGACCGGGCTCGCCGTACTCATGGGCCAATGGCTGGCCCGGGTCTTCAGCGGCCGTGGCCATGCCTTGCCGGAGCGGGCCACCTATCGCCTGCTGGGGATCAACCCCGCTGAAACCATGGGCTGGGCCCGCTATGGCTCGGCGCTGTTGCTGTCCAACGCGGCGATGATGCTCCTGGGCTACCTGGTGCTGCGCCTGCAAAGCGTCATGCCCCTCAACCCCCTGGGGCTGGCGGCGCAGACCCCGGACCTGGCGTTCAACACCGCCGCGTCCTTCATCACCAACACCAACTGGCAGGCCTATTCCGGGGAAAGCAGCCTGTCGAACTTCAGCCAGATGGCAGTGATCACCTTCCTGATGTTCGTCGGCGCCACCGCCGGGGTTGTCGCGGCGGCCGGTTTCATTCGCGGCCTGAGCCGTTCCAGCTCGGCGGATATCGGCAACTACTGGGTCGATTTCACCCGCACCCTGTACCGGGTGATGTTGCCGCTGTGCCTGGTCATGGCTCTGGTCTACGTCTGGCAGGGCATGCCCCAGACCCTCGATTCCGAGGCCCTGGCCACCACCCTGGAAGGCGCCCAGCAGCAGCTGATCGTCGGCGCCGTGGCCAGCTTCGAGTCGATCAAGCACATCGGCACCAACGGCGGTGGCTTCTTCAGCATGAACGCCGCCCACCCGTTCGAGAACCCGACGCCGCTGACCAACGTCCTGCACATCCTCAGCATGTTGCTGATCCCTTCGGCGCTGACCTACGCCTTCGGCAGCATGCTGCTGCGCCGGCGTCAGGGCTGGGTGTTCTTCGGCACCTTCCTGGTGATGTTCGTCGGCTTCCTGGCCATCGTCTTCAGCGCGGAGCAGGGCGGCAATCCGCTGTTGACCCAGATTGGTGTCGACCAGCAACTGTCGGCGACCCAGAGCGGCGGCAACATGGAAGGCAAGGAACTGCGCTTCGGCATCGCCGACACTGCGCTGTTCGTCACCACCACCACCGGTGCCACCACCGGTTCGGTGAATGCCATGCATGACTCGCTGACCCCCATGGGCGGCTTCGTGCCTCTGGCGCAGATGATGCTCAACTGTGTGTTCGGCGGAGACGGCGTGGGCTTCATCAACCTGATCCAGTACGCCCTGCTGACGGTGTTCCTGGTGGGCATGATGATCGGCCGCAGCCCGGAATTCCTCGGCAAGAAGATCGAGGCCCGGGAGATCAAGCTGGTGATGCTCTCGGTGCTCGCGCACCCGATCTGCATCCTCGGTTTCACCGCCCTGGCAGCGCTGTGGCCGGACACCATGAACAGCCTCAACAACCTTGGTCCCCATGGCTTCAGCGAGGTGCTCTACGCCTACGCCTCGGGCACCGCCAACAACGGTTCGGCGTTTGCCGGGCTCAATGCCAACACGCCGTTCTTCAACACCACCATCGGCCTGGCGATGCTCATGGGGCGTTTCTTCACCATGCTGCCGATGCTGGCCGTGGCCGGTTCCCTGGCGGCGAAAAAGAACATCCCGGCCGGTGCCGGCACCATTCCCACCGCCACGCCGCTGTTCATGTTGCTGGTGGTGTTCGTGGTGCTGGTGGTCGGTGGCCTGACTTTCCTGCCGGCCCTCGCGCTCGGCCCGCTGGTGGAGCAACTGCAGTTGCTGGCCGGCCAGACCTACAAATAAGGGGTTGTGATGACTACGCAAATGCAAACCCAAGACACCCCTGTGGTGCTGTTCCAGGGCCTGTTGCGCCCGGTGCTGGTGTCGGCGGTGTTCTTCATGCTGCTCACCGGGCTGGCCTATCCGCTGGCGACCACGCTGCTGGCCAACCTGCTGTTCCCGTTCCAGGCCCAGGGCAGCCTGGTGCAGCGTGACGGCCTGGTGGTGGGATCAAAGCTGATCGGCCAGTCCTTCAATCGCCCGGAGTATTTCCAGGGCCGCCCGAGCATGACCCTGGGCAGCGATCCGCTGGACCCGAGCAAGAGCGTGCCCCAGCCCTACAACGCCGGGGCCAGCGGTGCCAGCAACCTGGGCCCCACCAGCCAGAAGCTGCTGGACAGCGTGGCCGCGCGGGTCAGCGCCTATCGCCAGCTCAACGGCCTGGCGGCGGACATCCCGGTGCCGGTGGACGCGGTGACCGCTTCGGCCTCCGGCCTGGACCCGCACATCTCCCTGGCCAACGCCCAGCTGCAATTGAACCGGGTGGCCCGCCTGCGCAACCTGCCGCCGGCCGAGCTGCAGGCGCTGCTGCAGGCGCACAGCGAAAGCCGCACCTTCGGCCTGCTCGGCGAGCCCCGGGTCAATGTGCTGCAACTCAACCTGGCGCTGGATGCCCAAGCGCCCCTGCATTCCTCGCCCGTTGCGGCCAGTGAGTAAGAGACGTCGATCATGAGTAGCAACCCTCGTATAGCGTTGTTCGACCGTGGGCTATTGCTCACCGCGTGCCTGGATGCCGTGAAGAAACTGTTGCCCCAGGCGCAGTGGAAGAACCCGGTGATGTTCGTGGTCTACCTGGGCAGCATCCTCACCACCCTGCTCTGGTTCCAGTCCCTGGGCGGTGCGGGCGAGGCCTCCAGTGGCTTCATCCTCAGCATCACCCTGTGGCTGTGGTTCACCGTGCTGTTCGCCAACTTCGCCGAAGCCCTGGCCGAGGGCCGCAGCCGGGCCCAGGCCGCCAGCCTCAAGGGCATGAAGCGCCAGACCCTGGCCAAGCTGTTGCAGCAGCCCAGGCATGGCGCGGCCTGGCTGCCCATGGCTGCCAGCGAGTTGCGCAAGGACATGGTGGTGCTGATCGAAGCCGGCGACCTGGTGCCGCTGGATGGCGAGGTCATCGAAGGCGTGGCCACGGTGGACGAGAGCGCCATTACCGGTGAGTCGGCGCCGGTGATCCGCGAGGCCGGGGGCGACTTTTCCTCGGTCACCGGCGGCACCAAGGTGCTGTCGGACTGGCTGGTGGTGCGCATCAGCGTCAACCCCGGCGAGTCGTTCCTGGACCGCATGATCTCCATGGTGGAATCGGCCAAGCGCCAGAAGACGCCCAACGAGGTGGCCCTGACCATTCTCCTGGTGGGCCTGACCTTGCTGTTCCTGCTGGTGATCGTGACCCTGAGCCCGTACTCGATCTTCGCCGTGGCCATGAGCGGCACCGGCAGCGTGATCAGCGCCACGGTGATGGTGGCGTTGCTGGTGTGCCTGATTCCCACCACTATCGGCGGCCTGCTCTCGGCCATCGGCGTGGCGGGCATGAGCCGCATGATGTCGGCCAACGTCATCGCCACGTCCGGGCGCGCTGTGGAAGCGGCGGGCGACGTCGACGTGCTGCTGCTGGACAAGACCGGCACCATTACCCTGGGCAATCGCCAGGCCAGCGCCTTCGTGCCGGCACCGGGGATCAAGGACAGCGAGCTGGCGGACGCCGCGCAACTGGCTTCCCTGGCGGACGAAACCCCCGAGGGCCGCAGCATCGTGGTGCTGGCCAAGCAGAAGTTCGACATCCGTGGCCGCGACATCCAGGCCCTGGGCGCCAGCTTCGTGCCCTTCACCGCGCAGACCCGCATGAGCGGCGTCGACCTGCCGGACGGCCGCAGCATCCGCAAGGGCGCCGCCGATGCCATTCGCCGGCACATCGAAGCCCTGGGGGGCAGCTTCCCGCCGGCCTTGCAGGCCAAGGTCGATGAAGTCTCGCGGCGCGGCAGCACGCCGCTGGTGGTCAGCGACGGCGCCCAGGCCCTGGGCGTGGTGGAACTCAAGGACGTGGTCAAGGGCGGGATGAAGGAGCGCTTTGCCGAGCTGCGGCGCATGGGCATCAAGACCGTGATGATCACCGGCGACAACCGCCTGACCGCGGCGGCGATTGCCGTGGAAGCCGGAGTCGATGATTTCCTCGCCGAGGCCCGTCCCGAGGACAAGCTGCAACTGATCCGCGACTACCAGGCCAAGGGCCGGCTGGTGGCCATGACCGGCGACGGCACCAACGACGCCCCCGCCCTGGCCCAGGCCGACGTCGCGGTGGCGATGAACAGCGGCACCCAGGCGGCGAAAGAGGCGGGCAACATGGTCGACCTGGACAGCAACCCGACCAAGCTGATCGAGGTGGTGGAAGTCGGCAAGCAGATGCTCATGACCCGCGGCGCCCTGACCACCTTCAGCGTGGCCAACGACGTGGCCAAGTATTTTGCTATCGTACCGGCCGCGTTCGTCGCCACTTACCCGCAGTTGGCGGCGCTCAACGTGATGCACTTGAGCAGCCCGAACTCGGCGATTCTCAGTGCGGTGATCTTCAATGCGCTGATCATCGTGTTCCTCATCCCCCTGGCGCTCAAGGGGGTGAAGTACCGGTCCATCGGCGCCGCGGCCCTGCTCAACCGCAACCTGCTGATCTATGGCCTGGGCGGGGTGCTGGTGCCCTTTGCCGGGATCAAGCTGATCGACATGCTGCTGGCCGGGCTTGGCCTGGTCTGAGGCAAGGACTGACAATGCGGCGCTTCCCGGAGCGCCGCATTGTTCATTTTAAGGAAGCTCATGACTGTGCTCGATGCGAGTTCCCCGTCCCGCGACGGGCGCCCCGACCCCGATGCGCTGCTGGAAAAGCTGCAACAGGAAGAGCAGGCGGCCCAGCGCGGCAAGCTGCGGATCTACTTCGGTTCCAACGCCGGGGTCGGCAAGACCTGCGCCATGCTCACCGCCGCCCGCAGCGAAGTGGCCCAGGGCCGCGACGTGGTGGCCGGGGTAGTGGAAACCCATGGCCGGCGGGAAACCGCCGAGCTGTTGCAAGGCCTGGAAGTGCTGGAGCGTCACCGCTTGATGCACCGCGACTATGCCTTGCCCGAATTCGACCTGGACGCGGCCCTGGCGCGGCGTCCCGCAGTGCTGCTGGTGGACGAGCTGGCCCACAGCAACGTCCCCGGCTCGCGTCACCCCAAACGCTGGCAGGACGTGGAAGAACTGCTGCGGGCCGGGATCGATGTCTGGACCACCCTCAACGTCCAGCATCTGGAAAGCCTCAACGACATCGTCAGCGGCATCATCGGCATCCGTGTGCGCGAGACGGTGCCCGATCACCTGTTCGATGAAGCCCACGAAGTGCTGGTGATCGACCTGCCGCCGGATGACCTGCTGCGTCGCCTCAAGGACGGCAAGGTCTACATGGGGCCGCAGGCCGAGCGCGCTTCACGGCATTTCTTTCGCAAGGGCAACTTGCTGGCCCTGCGCGAACTGACCCTGCGCCGCACCGCCGACCGGGTCGATGCGCAGATGCGCGACTATCGCCGCGAACGCTCGATCAATGCCCTGTGGCCGGCCCGCGAGCGCCTGTTGGTGGGGGTGGCCGGTGATCCGGCGGACGAACGCCTGGTGCGTGAGGCGGCGCGCTTGGCGCAAAAGCTCGAAGCCGACTGGATGGTGGTGCACGTGGCCTCGGCGCAGCGCCGTGGCCAGGGCTCCAGCCGTTATGCGGCGGCGATGAAGACCCTGGCCCTGGCCGCCGAGTTCGGCGCCGAAACCGCGACGTTGCCGGGCCTGGACGTGGCCGAGGCACTGGTGGCCTGTGCCCGCGAGCACAATGCCAACCGCCTGGTGCTGGGCCATTACCCGCGCAAGGTCTGGCAATTCTGGCACCAGTCGGTGAGCGACCGGATCAGCCGCCAGCACCCGGAAATCGATCAGATCGTGATCGCCAACGGCCCCTTGAGCCGGCGTCCGGTAGCTGCGGACAAACCCGAGGCCGGGCTGCCGCCGAGCCGCGTACCGGCCTACCTGTGGGCCAGCCTGGCGTGCTTTGCCGCCACCGCGGTGGCGGCGCTGCTGCTCCAGGTGTTCGACCCGGCCAACGTGGTCATGCTGTTCCTGCTCACCGTGGTGCTGGTGGCCTTGCGCTTTGGGCGTGGCCCGGGCGTCTGGGCGGCGATGCTGGCGGTGTTGTGCTTCGACTTTTTCTTCGTCCAGCCGGTGTGGTCGTTCACGGTCAACGACACCCAGTACTTCTTCACCTTCGCCCTGATGCTCGGTATTGCCCTGATCACCGGCCAGCTCACCGCGCGCCTGCGCCACCAGGCGCGCACCGCCGCCGAGGGCGAGCGCCGCGCCACTTCCCTGGCCGGGCTGGCCCGGGAACTGTCGGCGGCGCTGACCGAGGAGCAGATCTGCGCCGTGGCCCTGCGCACCTTCAGCGGGGTGTTCGAGGCCCGGGTCGGGCTGGCGCTACCGGATGCCGACAATCGCGTGCGGGCCTTGAGCGCCAATGCCCTGGCCATCGACGAAAGCATCGCCCAGTGGGCCTATGACCACGCCCAGCCGGCGGGGCGTGGCACCGACACCCTGGCGGCGGCCAAGGGCTGCTACCTGCCGCTCAAGGCGCCGATGCGGGTGCGCGGGGTGCTGGTGCTGGAACTGGCGGATGCCGAACGCCTGGCCGAACCGGAGGAGCGGCGCCTGCTGGAAGCCTGCATGAGCCAGCTGGCGATTGCCTTGGAGCGCGTGCATTACGTCGAAGTGGCCCAGAGCACCGTGGTGCAGATGGAAGGCGAACGCATGCGCAACACCCTGCTGGCGGCCATTTCCCACGACCTGCGCACGCCCTTGACCACCATCATCGGCGCCGCCGACGCCGCCTTGCCCCACGCCACCGAGGGCCCGCTCAAGCACCTGCTGGCGGGTATCCACGATCAGGCCTCGTCCATGCAGCGCCTGATCGAGAACCTGCTGGACATGGCGCGCATGCAGGAGCGGGGCGTGCGCCTCAAGCGCCAGTGGAACTCCCTGGAGGAAATTGTCGGCAGCGCCCTGCGCCAGTTGCGCGAGCCCCTGGCCAAGCATCAGTTGCGAGTGGCCATGGCGCCGCAGTTGCCCCTGGTGGAAGTGGACGCGCTGCTGCTGGAACGGGTGCTGGTGAACCTTTTGGACAACGCCGCCAAGTACACTCCGGCCGGCACCCTGGTGCAGATCAGCGCCCGCCAGGTCGACCAGCAGATCATCTTGCAGGTCAGCGATTCCGGCCCCGGCTGCCCCAAGGGCAGCTCCCCGGACAGCCTGTTCGAAGCCTTCAGCCGCGGCCAGCAGGAGTCCGCCGTGGCCGGCATCGGCCTGGGCCTGGCCCTGGCCAAACGCATCGTCGAAGCCCATGGCGGGCGCATCGAGGCCCAGCCTCACGCCGACGCCGGGTTGAGTTTTGTCATCACTTTGCCGGCGGGACAACCGCCTTCCCTGGAAGCCCTATGAGCAGCCCACGCATCCTGATCGTCGAGGACGAAGCCAACATCCGCCGCTTTGTCGGCATAGCCCTGGAGGACGAAGGCTTCCAGGTGTTCGAGGCCGACAGCGTCAAGCGCGCGCTGATCCATGCCGCCAGTCGTCAGCCGGACCTGGTGATCGTCGACCTGGGCCTGCCGGACGGCGACGGCAAGCAGTTGATCAGCGAGCTGCGTGGCTGGCTGGCGGTGCCGATCCTGGTGCTCTCGGCCCGGGACCGCGAAGACGAGAAAGTCGCCGCCCTGGATGCCGGGGCCGACGACTACCTGGTCAAGCCGTTCGGTGTGCCGGAGTTGCTGGCGCGGATTCGTGCGCAGTTGCGCCGTCATGGCCAGAGCGGCGCGGCAGCGGCCACCAGCAAGGTGAGCTTCGGGGTGATCGAGGTCGACCTGGCGACCCATGAAGTGCGCCGCGAAGGGCAACTGGTGCACCTGACTCCCATCGAATACCGCCTGCTCTGTGCGCTGATCCGCGGTCAGAGCCGGGTCCTGACCCATCGCCAGCTGCTGCTGGAGGTCTGGGGCCTGGACTATGTCGACCGCGCCCATTACCTGCGGGTGCACATGGCCCATCTGCGGCAGAAGCTGGAGGCCGATCCGGCGCAGCCCCAGCATCTGATCACCGAGTTGCAGGTGGGTTATCGCCTGGTGGGGCTCTGATCCCGGCGCGTGGCGCCGCTCAGGGATTTTTCGCCGCGACGCCGCTCATGCACGAAGTCGATGTACAGGGTGATGCAGCCGAAGGTGGCGATGCCGAACAGCAGAAGCAGGCCGATCTGGATGTTGCTCATGGGGAAGGTCCTGTGGGCAAGACGCGGCCCGACCGGCTCGACAGGGCCGGTCAGCAGGCGTCGGGGAGCTGATAGATAATCCCTGGGCGCCGCGCTTGCCAGGGTTTATATGAAAGCTTTACGGCACCCCCGATGATCCCTATGCGCTGCATACGCCAGGCTCTGCGCGGCGCCACTCTTGCTAGAATCCGTCCCCCCTTCACCGACTTCAGGTTGCCGCCCCATGACTGCCCCGACCCCGCTGATCCGCACCGTACTGCCTTGCGACCTGGAGCGCTGCTTCGCCATCGAAACCCTGGCCTACGAAGGCGATGAAGCCGCGACCCGGGAGAAGATCGCCACCCGCATCGCCACCTGGCCCGAGGGTTTTATCGTCGCCGAGGTGGAGGGCGTGGTGGCCGGTTTCATCAACTCCGGCGCCACCTTCGAGGTGCAGATGGCCGATGAAGCCTTCAAGGAGCTGATCGGTCACGACCCGGCCGGTTCCGAAGTGGTGATCATGTCGGTGGTGGTGCACCCGGACTTCCAGGGGCTGGGCCTGTCCCGGCAACTGCTGCACGCCTTCATCGCGCGCATGGGCGAGCTGGGCAAGGCGCGTATCCACCTGATGTGCAAGGAACGCCACGTGGCGCTGTACCAGCGCTTTGGTTTTGTCTACGTCAAGGCGTCGGAGTCGGACCACGGCGGCATGGCCTGGCATGAGATGGTGCTGAGTCTTGCGCGCTGATGCCTTGAAAGCGTTGGTTTACTGAAGCGCAACGCGGCGGATCTGCGGCTTTGCGCGCCCATGCGGGTGACTCAGAACGCCAGCACCATCCGCCGCTCATAGCCGATCCGGCCCTTGCAGGCCTTGCCGTTCTCCACCCAGCCGAGCTTGCGGTACAGCTTGAGGGCTGGCTGGTTGTCGTCGTCCACCGCCAGGTTCAGGCCCTTGAGCCCGGGCCACTGCAGGCGCGCGGCGGCGGGAATGGCTTGCAGGCAGGCCTGGCCGAAGCCCCGGCCCTGGAACCGCTGGTCCACTTGCAGGGCGTGCAGGCTGGCGCTGTCGGCGTCGGCCCAGGCCGGCAGGCAGGGCGGGCGCTTGAGCAGCACAAAGGCCACTGGCCACTCGTCGTTGAGCAGGGCAAAGCCCTTGATCGCGCCTTGGGGCGCATTGGCCAGGGTGTGCAGCGCGCCGTGAATGTCGCCGCTGAAGGCCTTCTGCCCGGGTCGCACCTCAAGCTTCAGCAAGCGCGCATGTTGGTGACTGTCGAGCTGTTCATAAGGCACGAGGCGTGTGGTCACGGGCAGGGCGATCCGATCGGGAGGAGGGGGCGGATTCTAGCGATTTTGCCCAGCGGATAAATTTTTTCCGTGGCGTGTCGATTGCGCCCATGGCCAGGCGACTAGGGGTGAACCGAACAGTCAAGGCTACCTGGGCAGTGGCTGTTCAACCGCGGTTGATTTCACTCTTGAGGAGTTTGGCCATGCTCAATTCATCCAACGAAGCGCAGGTGCGTAGCCTGATCGATCACTGGCAGCAGGCGGTGCTGGCCCGGGATATCGAGCGCATCGTCAGCTATTACGCCGATGACATCACCTCCTTCGATGCGGTCGGTGCCCTGCAATTCAAGGGCAAGGCCGCCTATCGCGCGCACTGGGAGGCGTGCATGCAGGTCTGCCCCGGCCCGGGCATTTTCGAGTTTCACCAACTGCAGGTGCGGGCCGACGAAACCTTGGCCTTCGCCCACTGGCTGGCCCATTGCGGCGGCACCGACGCCGAGGGCGTGACCAAGGCCTGCTGGATGCGCGTCAGCGCCGCCTATCAACGTCGCGACGGCCAGTGGCAGGTGGTGCACGAACACTGGTCGGCGCCGTTCGACATGCTCACCGGGACCACCCTGTTCGACCTGCAACCCTGAACAGCGCGCGGTTCGCCAAAGCGCCAAACAGCGACCATAGTTGCTCAGCCCGAGTCCGGAGGTGCCCATGAAATACCTATGCCTGGTCTACAGCGACGAGCGCTTGCTGCACAGCCTGCCCGACAGTCCCGAGGACGCCGAATGCCTGGCCTATGCCGAGTCGGTGCAGGGCAGTGGGCGGATGCTCGCCGCCGAGGCGCTGCAATCGGTGCAGTGCGCCACCACGGTACGCATGCGCGGCGGCAAGCTGTCGATCACCGATGGCCCGTTCGCCGAAACCAAGGAACAGCTGGCGGGTTTCTACCTGATCGAAGCCCGGGACCTGAATGAAGCGATCCAGGTCGCCGGGCATATTCCGGCCGCCCGGGTCGGCAGCGTCGAAGTGCGTCCGGTACGTGAGTTGAATCCCTGAAAACAACGATAAACAGGAGTTTGGCGATGACATTCCAAACCGCGGGCCGCAGGCCCGCCGAGCATGAACTGTCGATCAGCCGCTTGATCGACGCGCCGCGCAACAAGGTGTTTCGCGCCTGGACCGAGCCGGCCTTGCTGGCCCAGTGGTGGGGACCCCATGGCATGACCACCCCTGAGTGCGAAATGGACCTGTGGGTCGGCGGCCGGTTTCGCACCCTGATGCGCGCTCCGGACGGCAGCGAGTACCCCACCATGGGGGTGTTCCTGGAGATCGACGCCCCGTCGCGGCTGGTGTTTACCGATGCCTACCTGCCGGGCTGGATCCCATCGGGCAAGCCGTTCATGACCGCTGAGGTGACCTTCGAGGAGCAGGGCGACAAGACCCTCTACACCGCCCGGGCCATGCATTGGAGCGAAGCCGACCGCAAGGCTCACGAAGCCATGGGCTTTCATGACGGTTGGGGGCAGAGCCTGGAGCGCCTGGTGGCGTTGGTGACCCAGGGCCTGCCGGACTGATGGCCGAGCCGGACCGGGAGGCGCTGGCGAGGCAGGTGGCGCAGGTCTATCGCGAGCAGTCGCGGCGCATCCTCGCCACCCTGATCCGCCTGCTGGGGGACTTCGACCTGGCCGAGGAGGCGCTGCACGAGGCCTTCTTCGTGGCCGTCGAACGCTGGCAAGCCGATGGCGTGCCCGACAACCCCCGGGCCTGGCTGGTGTCGGTCGGCCGCTTCAAGGCGATCGACGCTCTGCGCCGACGGGCGCGCTTCGCGGCTTCCCAGGCGGCGCTGCTCAGCCAGTTGGAACAGCTCGAACAGGACGACTGGAGCGTCGAGGATGTGCAGGATGACCGCCTGCGCCTGATCTTCACCTGCTGCCACCCGGCATTGGCGGCGGATGCCCAGGTGCCGTTGACCCTGCGCGAGATCTGCGACCTGAGCACCGAGGAAATCGCTCGGGCCTTCCTGGTCGCCCCGGCCACCATCGCCCAGCGCATCGTGCGCGCCAAGGCGAAGATCCGCGACGCCGGGATTCCCTATCAGGTGCCGCAACTGAGTGAATTGCCCGAGCGCCTGGAGAGCGTGCTGCGGGTGATCTATCTGGTATTCAACGAGGGTTACTCGGCCTCCATGGGCGCCGAACTGACCAGAGATGAGCTGACCCGCGAAGCCATCCGCCTGGGCCACCTGTTGCTGGAGCTGTTGCCCGAGGCAGAGGTGATGGGCCTGCTGGCGCTGATGCTGCTGCACGAGTCACGGCGCGCGGCACGGATATCCGCCACTGGCGAGTTGATCCTGCTGGATGAGCAGGACCGTTCGTTGTGGCAGCAGGACTTGATCGAGGAAGGTTGCGCCCTGGTGGAGCGCGGCCTGCGCAGTGGCCAGGCTGGGCCTTACTGCCTGCAGGCGGCGATTGCCGCGGTGCATGCCGAAGCCGCGAGTGCCGAACACACCGACTGGGCGCAGATCGTCGGTCTGTATGACGTCCTGCTGCGTTTGCAGCCTTCCCCGGTGATCCAGCTCAACCGCGCCGTGGCCCTGGCCAAGCGCGACGGGCCGGCTGCCGGGCTGGAGCAAGTGCAAGCCATCCTGGACCGTGGCGACTTGCAGGACTACCACCTGGCCCATGCCGCGCGGGCCGATTTCTGCCGGCAACTGGGGCAGATCGCCGCCGCGCGCGAATCCTACCAGCACGCCTTGGCCCTGGCCCGGCAAGACCCCGAGCGGCGCTTTCTCGAACAGCGCCTGGCCCAGCTCGGCGCCTGCTAGACCCTGGCGATTCAGGGCGGCTGGCGAGGCGCGGTCATTGCAGCATCCGCGCCAGCAACCAGCTGCCCGCCGGACCCGGTGGATGCAGGCGCGACCAGAGCGCATCCACCGCCACGCTGCGCGGCCAGCCACGGACCTGCAGCTCCTGCAACCTGCCGGCGCCGAAGCCTTCCACCAGCCAGCGTGGCAGGGGCGCCCAGCCAAAGCCGCCCTGGGCCATCTCCAGCAGCATCAGGTAGCTGGGGGCCGACCAGACCCGGCCCTGGCTGCGGCTCTCGTAGGGGTTGAGCACGGTCGCCAGGCGCAGTTCCCGGTGCTGGCGCAGGGCTTGTTCATCGACTAGATCCAACTGCGCCAGGGGATGCTTGCGCGATACGTAGAGAGAGATTTCACCCCGTTCGTCCAGGGTCTGGTGCTCCAGGTCCGCCGGGTAATGGTCCTGCTTCTCGGCAAAGGCGATGTGCGCCCGGCCGCTTTGCACCAGGGCGATCAGGTCATCGCATTCGGCGATCAGGCATTCCAGCTCCAGGTCCGGGTAGCGCTGCTCGAAGGCGCTGAGGCAGCTTTCAAAACGATCCGACTGGTAGGTGTCGGACAGGGCAATGGTGAGTTTCGCTTCGATCCCCCGGGACAGTTGGCTGGCGGCCATTTCTAGGCGGCTGGTGGCGGCGAGGATTTCTTCGGCGCGCTGCAGCAGCACATGTCCGGCCGGGGTCAGCCCGGGCTTGCGGCTGCTGCGGTCGAACAGCTGTACATCGAGGTCGATCTCCAGGCTCGCCACCGCCGCGCTGATGGTGGACTGGCTCTTGCCCAGCTTGCGTGCGGCCGCGGAAAACGAACCCTGGGTGGCGGCCTGGACGAACGCCAGGAGTACTTCATGTGAGGCCATGGACTATCGCCTTGATCGATGGTTATTGATTATCAAGTATCGGCCTGCTCCTGGATGATCGCCAGCACCTTCACTTCAGGAGTACGCCAATGAGCCTGTCCAAATCCCTTACCGAACGTATTTTCCAGGCGGTAGCCTTCGAGCTGCTGGCGGTGTCGATCTGTACTCCGTTGCTGTCCTGGATCATGGACAAGCCCATGGCCGACATGGGCCTGGTGACCCTCGCCATCGGCCTTCTGGCCCTGGGTTGGAACGTGCTGTTCAACGGTCTGTTCGATCGTTTGCTCAAGCGCCTGGGGCTTGAACACAGCGCCAGGACCCGGGTCCTGCATGCCTTGCTGTTCGAAGGCGGGCTGGTGGCGTTCTGTGTACCGCTGATTGCCTGGTGGCTGGATATCAGCCTGTTGCAGGCTTTCATCCTGGACATCGGCGTGTTGCTGTTCTTCCTGCCCTACACCTACCTCTACCACTGGGCCTACGACGTGCTGCGGGACAAGTGGCTGCAAGCGCGTCTGGCCCATTGAGCGCAAAGGCGCTCCGGGATCGACCGCCTCGGCTTGCGGGCGGCGAAAATCTCCGGGGCGCCTATCATGGCTAGGACAGCGGCGGCGCAGCAGCAGAGAAAACTGGACACTGTCCCGGGGTTTTTCTGAAAATATGCGTCAGCAGGTTCCTGTCACTGAACCTGCCGCCCTCCCGACTATCTGAAGACCATGACTATTTCCCGCAACTGGATCATCTGCGAGCACTGCGATTCGCTGTACGAATCCGTGCCGCTCGGCAAAGGCCAGGCCGCCCAATGCTCGCGCTGCGGTGCGCTGCTGGCCCGTGCCCGGCACCTGAGCGTGCAGCAGCTGTTCGCCTTGTCGATCACCGCCGGGTTGCTGTTCGTCTTCGCCAACCTGTTTCCGGTGATCAAGATCAGCCTCGAAGGCCTGAGCAACGAGGCGACCCTCTGGCAATCGGTGGAGGCCCTGGCCCAGGGCCGCATCAGCCTGATCGCGGCGATCACCGGGCTGACCATCATTCTCGCCCCGTGCCTGCAGATCATCCTGCTGTGCTGGGTGCTGGGCTTTGCCAACGTCGGCCGCGCGGCGCCGGGCTTCAAGGCCTGCATGCGGGCCCTGGAACACCTGCGCCCCTGGAGCATGCTCGAGGTGTGCCTGCTGGGCATCCTGGTGGCCATCGTCAAGCTGGCGGGCATGCTCGATGTGCACCCGGGGATGGGGCTGTGGGCCCTGGCGATGCTCACGGTGCTGATCATCCTGATTTCCGGCAAGGACATCCGCTACCTCTGGGATGACCTGGAGGGCCGCTACTGATGAGTGCGCCGCCCTACGCCCGGGATTACCAACTGATGCTGTGCCATACCTGCGGCCAGGTCTGCCAGGACTTCGAGCACCGCTGCCCGCGCTGCGATGCCGTGGTGCATGCGCGCAAGCCCAACAGCCTGGCGCGCACCTGGGCCTTTCTCCTGGCCAGCCTGATCTTCTACATCCCGGCCAACCTGCTGCCGGTGATGCACACCAGCATCTTTGGCAGCGCCAGTGAAAACACCATCATGAGCGGCGTGGTGGAGTTCTGGAAACATGGCTCTTGGGACATCGCCCTGCTGATCTTCATTGCCAGCGTGGTGGTGCCCTGCAGCAAGTTCTTTGTCCTCGGCACGCTGCTGGTGACCTGCCAGCGCCGCAGCCTCTGGGCCCAGCGCGAGCGGGCCAAGCTGTACCGCTTCATCGAGCTGATCGGCTACTGGTCGATGCTCGACGTGCTGGTGGTGGCCCTGGTGGCGGCCCTGGTGCAGTTTCGAGCCCTGAGCTCCATCGATCCGCGCATGGGCATTCTGTTTTTTGGTTTGGTGGTGGTGCTGACGATGTTGGCGGCCATGAGTTTCGATCCCCGGCTTATCTGGGACGCAGAGGTTGAAGATGTCTGAGCATCCAGGTTCCAACGCAGCAAATTCCCGGCCCGCGCCTGGTGCTCCGGCGCTGCGCACGCGGCGCTTCAATGTCTCGCTGGTGTGGCTGGTGCCGATCGTCGCGGCCCTGGTGGGGTTGTCGATGGTGGTGCACAAGTCGCTGTCGGCGGGGCCGGAAATCACCATCAGCTTCCAGACCGCCGAGGGCCTTGAGGCCAACAAGACCCAGGTCAAGTACAAGAACGTGGTGATCGGCAAGGTGACCGCCATTGCCTTGAGCGACGACCGCAAGAAGGTGCTGGCCAAGGTCGAGCTGGATCAGTCCGCCGAACCCTTTACCGCCGACGACTCGATGTTCTGGGTGGTGCGCCCGCGGATCGGCGCCAATGGCGTTTCCGGGGTTGATACCCTGCTGTCCGGGGCCTTTATCGGTGCCGACGCCGGCCGCTCGGAAAAACGCAAGGATAGCTTCAAGGGCCTGGAGACCCCGCCGCCCATCACCTATGGGCAGAAGGGCAAGCGCTTCACCCTGCACACCGATGACCTGGGCTCGCTGGATATCGGTTCGCCGGTCTACTACCGGCGCATCGAAGTGGGGCAGGTGGTGTCCTACCAGTTGGCCAACAGCGGCAAGGGAGTGGACGTGAAGATCTTCGTCAACGCGCCCAACGACAAGTACGTCACCACCGACACTCGCTTCTGGAACGCCAGCGGCGTCGACGTGACCCTCGGCGCCAACGGCCTGAAGGTCAACACCGAGTCGGTGTCGTCGATCCTCGCCGGCGGCATTGCCTTCGTCGAGCCCAAGTACAGCCCCAATGCCCAGCCGGCCGAGGAGAATGCCGAGTACACCCTGTTCGGCGACCAGGACACCGCCCTGGCCCCGCCGGACGGCGCGCCCTATTACATTCGCATGCGTTTCGACCAGGCCCTGCGCGGGTTGTCGCTGAATGCCCCGGTGGAGTTCCTCGGGGTGAACATCGGCAAGGTGGTGTCCATGGACCTGGACTACGACGAGCAGCGCAAGTATTTCCCGACCCTGGTCGGCGCGGTGATCTATCCCGACCGCCTGGGCAAGGCCCACGAAAAACTGCTGAAGCAGGCCGGTGGCGAGGACGATGCGCGCTCGGCCAAGCTGATTGGCGCCTTCGTCAAGAACGGCCTGCGGGCCCAGCCCCGCAGCGGCAACCTGCTGACCGGGCAGCTGTACATCTCCCTGGACTTTGTCGCCAATGCCAAGCCGGTGGCTTTCGACGCCGCGGCACGACCGCTGGAGATCCCCACCGTGCCGGGCAGCATGGACAAGTTGCAGGAGCAATTGCAGGCGGTGGTGGACAAGATCAGCAAGCTGCCGATCGATTCGATTGCCGCTAACCTCAACGGCAGCCTGGTGGAAATGCAGAAGACCCTGAAGCAGGTCAACGGCGAAGTGCTGCCGCAGATGCGCGACACCCTGGAGCAATCGAAGAAGACCCTGGCCAGCGCCAACGAGAGTTTCTCCGAGGACTCGCCACAACGGCAGAAGCTTAGCCAGGCCATGGAAGAAGTGCAGCGCACCGCGCGTTCGGTGCGGGTGCTCAGCGACTTCCTCGGGCGTCATCCGGAGGCGCTGATCCGCGGGCGCCTCAAAGACAACCAACCGGATGCCTACCAGTCGCCATCCTCCTCTGTTCGCGAATCCGTACCGGAAGCTCAGCCATGAAAACCCGTGCCCTGTTGCTCTGCCTGACCCTGGGGCTGGCCGCCTGCAGTTCCGCGCCCACCCGCTACTACACCTTGCTGCCGCCGGTGCCCGAGGGCAGCGCTGCGGCGCGCACCGGCAATCTGCAGTTCGAGATGTCCACGGTGCGCATTCCGGTGCAGGTGGACCAGCCGCAACTGGTGGTGCGCCAGGACAGCGGCAGCCTGGCGATCCTCGAAACCCAGCGCTGGAGCGCGCCGCTGGTGGACGAATTCCACGATGCGCTGGCCAGCCAGATGGAGCAGAAACTCGGCACCCGCAACCTTGAAGGGCTGCCCAAGCAGCCCGGGCGGCCGGTGCTGTCGTTGCAGACCGATGTGCGGCGTTTCGAATCCCTGCCCGGACGTTATGCATTGATCGATGTGGTCTGGAGCCTGCGTCAACGGGGCGAGGGCGGCCCGGCCCGCCACCTGACCTGCAGCAGCCAGATCCGTCAGCCGGCGGGTATCGAACTGAGCAGCCTGGTCCAGGCCCATCAGCAGGCCATCGCCCAGTTGGCCGGGCAGATCGCCGCCGCCGCGCAGCGCTGGACCTGCCCCTGAATCAGCCCTGTAGCCGCTGCCGCAGGCGGCGAACGGCTTAGGCGGCATTGCGACGCAGCAGACGCAAGAATCCTGAGGCCGCTGCTGGTTTGGCAGGCGATCGCCAGGCAAGGCCCTGTGGGCCTTTTCGCAGCCTCGCCGGGGCTCGGCAGCGGCTACGAGGGGGCTCAGCGTCGCGCCAGGTGTTGCTGGGGCGCGAGGAAGGCGTCGTGGAAGTAGGCACGCAAGGCCTGCATCGCCGGGGTGAAGGTGCGTTCGCGATGCCAGGCCAGCCCCACGCTCATCGGCGTGACCGCGTCGCTCAGGCTCAGGGTCTCGATGCGCTTGCCCTCCAGGGACCAGGGCCGGTGCACCAGGTCGGAAAGAATCGCCACGCCGCTGCCGTTGGCCACCATGCTGCGCACCGCTTCCACCGAGCTGGTGCGCACCCGCACGTTGGGCTGCTGGCCGGCCTGTTCCCAATAGCGCATGGCGCTCTGTTCGGCTTCGTCGACGGTGAGCAGGATGAACGGCTCAGCGGCCACGTCCGCCAGGCTGATGCTGGTGCGCTCGCACAGCGGATGGTGGGCCGGCAGCCATAGCCGGCGCTCGGAGTTGAACAGGGTCTGCGAGACGATGTCCGGGTGGGTCAGGTTGGCGGTGAGCACCACCGCCATGTCGAAGCGGCCTTCCAGCAAGCCTTGTTCGATGGCCTGGCGTTCCTGTTCATGCAGCTCGATGGTGACGTCCGGGTGCCAGTGTTCCAGGCGCTGCAGGTGGTGCGGCAGGAAGTAGCCGATCACCGTGTAGCTGGCCGCCAGGTGCAGCACGCCGCTGGCCCGGTAGTCCGGCAACGGGCTGTTCAGGGCATCCTCGACGCTGCGCAGGATCACGTAGGCGCGGTTGAGAAAGTGCCGCCCGGCATCGGTCAGGTTCATGCCCTGGGCCGAGCGCACGAACAACTGCACCGCGAGCATGGCCTCCAGTTCCTTGATCGCCGTGGTCACCGCCGACTGCGAGATATTCAAGTGAATCGCCGCCTGGGAGATCTGCCCGATCTCGGCCGTGGCCACGAAATAGCGCACCTGGCGCAAGGTCAACGACATGACCCATTCCCCTCTTGTCCTGTAGGAGCCGGCTTGCCGGCGAAAGCGATGGTGCGAACGCCGCTGCCGCCAAATCCGGCATTGCTCTTTAGCTTTATCTGTTTTTCAGAAGAAGATCTATCTGATAATAGATCTTCCCAAGGGGTCAAGGCCGCTCTAATTTCCGTTGCACGAAGTCACGAGAGTTGGAGCAACAGTGATGCAGGCAGTGGATTTCAATTCGGACATGGGCGAGAGCTTCGGCCCCTGGACCATCGGCGATGGTGTCGACGACCAACTGATGGGCTTCATCAGCTCGGCCAACATCGCCACCGGCTTTCATGCTGGTGACCCCGGCACCATGCGCCGCACCATCGAGCAGGCCAAGCGCCGGGGCGTAGCCATCGGTGCGCACCCGGGGTTTCGCGACCTGGTGGGTTTCGGGCGCCGGCATATCAATGCCCCGGCCCAGGAACTGGTGGACGACATGCTCTATCAGCTAGGCGCCCTGCGTGAACTGGCCCGGGTACAAGGCGTGAAGCTGCAACACATCAAGCCCCACGGCGCGCTCTACATGCACCTGGCCCGGGACGAAGAAGCGGCGCGACTGCTGGTGGCAAACCTGCGCCTGCTGGAGCCCGAGCTGCTGCTGTATTGCATGCCCAATTCGGTGATCTGGCAGGTGGCCCGGGAACTGGGCCAGCCGGTGATCCGCGAGTTCTACGCCGACCGCGACTACGACCTCAGCGGCTCCATCGTGTTTACCCGCAACGTCAGGGCCCTGGACCCGGGCGTCGTGGCGGCCAAGGTGCTGCGCGCCTGCCAGACCGGCCTGGTGCGCACCGTTGAAGGCGAGGATCTGCACATCGAATTCGATTCCATCTGCCTACACAGCGACACCCCCGGTGCCCTGGACCTGGTCGAGGCCACCCGTACCGCGCTGGACCAGGCCGGCATCGAGGTGCGCGCACCGCGCTGAGCCCATCGACGCCAATCACATCGACCAGAAGCACCGCGCACAGACGCGGGCCTCACCCGGGTTTTGAATTTTTGCCTGCCTTTCTACAACTATTCCAAGAGGAACAGACATGGCCGAACACAGTGTTATCACCCCTTTGCCGGGCACCTTCTATCGCAAGGCCACCCCCGATTCGGCGCCTTTTGTCGAGGTCGGCGATGTCGTCAGCGCCGATACCGTGATCGGCCTGATCGAAGTCATGAAGCAGTTCTCCGAACTGACCGCCGGGAGCGCGGGTCAGGTCAGCGCCTTTGCCGTGGAAGATGGCGATCCGGTGGAACCGGGTCAGGTCGTCGCGACGCTCAAGCAGTGAGGGCCGGGGCATGACTCAAGCGATCAACAAGTTGCTGGTGGCCAACCGCGGCGAGATCGCCGTGCGTATCATTCGCGCGGCCAAGGCCCTGGGCATTCCCACGGTGGCCGCGTGCAGCGAGGCGGATGCCGATTCCATGGCCGCGCGCCTGGCCGATGAAGTGCAGATCATCGGCCCGGCCCGGGCCGACAAGAGCTACCTGAATGTCCAGGCCCTGCTCGGCGCCTTGCAGGCCAGCGGTGCCAATGCGGTGCACCCGGGCTATGGCTTTCTTTCCGAGAACGCCGGTTTCGCCGAGGCGGTGGTCGAGGCGGGGGCGATTTTCGTCGGGCCCAGCGCCGAAACCATCCGCCGCATGGGGGACAAGGCCGAAGCCCGGCGCACCGCCCAGGCGGCCGGGGTGCCGGTGGTACCGGGTTCCGCGGGCGAACTCTTCGACCTGGAGGCCGCGCTCAAGGCTGCCGAAGGCGTGGGCTTTCCGCTGTTGATCAAGGCCAGCGCCGGTGGCGGCGGGCGCGGGATCCGCCTGGCCCAGGACGCGGCGCAACTGGCCGAGGAATTCCCCCGGGCGCAACGCGAAGCCCAGACCGCGTTCGGCAATGGCGCGGTGTACCTGGAGCGTTTCATTGGCCGTGCGCGGCACATCGAAGTCCAGGTGTTGGGCGATGGCCAGCACGCGGTGCACCTGTTCGAGCGCGAGTGCTCGCTGCAACGGCGGCGGCAGAAGATCTTCGAGGAAGCGCCGTCGCCGGTGCTCAGCGCCGCCCAGCGTGAGCAGTTGTGCAGCAGCGCCGTGCGCCTGACCCAAGCCCTGGGTTACCAGGGCGCCGGCACCCTGGAATACCTGTATGACGACAGCACCGGCGAGTTCTTCTTCATCGAGATGAACACGCGGATCCAGGTCGAGCACCCCATCAGCGAGCTGATCACTGGTATCGATCTGGTCCAGGCCATGTTGAGGATTGCCGGGGGCGAGCCCCTGGGGTTGCGTCAGAGCGATATCCAACTCAACGGCGCGGCCTTGCAGATGCGCCTGAATGCCGAAGACCCGGCGCGGGATTTCTTCCCCAGTCCGGGCCAGGTCGAGCAACTGATCTGGCCGCAGGGGCCGGGGGTGCGGGTCGATAGCCATCTTTACCCGGGCTATGCTGTGCCGCCTTATTACGACTCGCTGCTGGCCAAGCTGATCGTTCACGGGCGTGACCGGGGCGAGGCCCTGGCCCGGGCACGGCAGGCGCTGGAGCAGACCACCTTGACCGGCATGGCCAGCACCTTGTCGCTGCACCGTGAACTGCTGGCCGAACCCTGGTTGCAGCAGGCCGATTTTCACACGGGAACCCTGGAAACCTGGCTGGCCGCGCGCCGCGCCGGAGGTGTCGCATGAACCAGCCGATCCGCTACAGCTTTGGTGCCGACGAGCACCTGTTCGCCGAAGTCAGCGACAGCATGTCCCTGGAAGCCTTCTTCAAGGGCATGGCGGTGACCCGCGCCGTGCAGCGCCTGGAGTTGGATGGGGTGTTGGATGTGTGCCTGGCCAACGCCTCGTTCCAGATCCGTTTCGACCCGGATCGCATCGCTCCGCAGGCCCTGCTGGAGGCGGTGCAGCAGGCCGAGGCCGGGGCCGTGGCCGAGCGCAGCCTGCACACGCGGATCATCGAGATCCCGGTGCTGTACAACGACCCCTGGACCCATGAAACCCTGATGCGCTTTCGCGACCGGCACCAGGACCCCAGCGCCACCGACCTTGAATACGCGGCGCGGATCAATGGGCTGGCGGACGTCCAGGCCTTCATTGCCGCCCACAGCGGCGCGCCCTGGTTCGTCTCCATGGTGGGCTTCGTCGCCGGGCTGCCGTTCATGTTCCAGATGGTCGAGCGCCAGCGGCAGTTGCAGGTGCCCAAGTACCTGCGGCCACGCACCGATACGCCAAGGCTGACCCTGGGTCACGGCGGCTGCTTCGGCTGCATCTACTCGGTGCGCGGCGCCGGTGGCTACCAGATGTTCGGCGTCACTCCGGCGCCGATCTACGACCCGCAGCAGCAACTGGCTTACCTCAAGGCGCACATGGTGTTCTTCCGCCCGGGGGACATCGTGCAGTTCAAGCCCATCGACCGCGAGGCCTATGACCTGGCGGTGGCCGAGGTCGAGGCCGGGCGCTTCGACCTGCGCATCCGCGAGGTGGAGTTTTCCCTGGATGCCTTTCTCGCCGACCCGGTCGGCTATCCCAAATCGCTGCAGGAGGTGCTGGCATGATCAAGGTCATCAAACCGGGCCTGGCCACATCGGTGCAGGATCTGGGACGCGAAGGTTTCTATCACCTGGGGATTCCGCCCTCCGGCGCCCTCGACCAGTACGCCCTGAGCGCGGCCAACCACTTGGTGGGCAACCCGGCAGGCGTGGCCGGGCTGGAATGCACCTTGCTCGGACCGGAGCTGGAATTCGCCAGCGATGCCCTGGTGGCGGTCTGCGGTGCACACATGACCCCCAAGCTCGATGGCGTGGACATGCACCTGGACACCGCCTTTGCGGTCAAGGCCGGGCAAGTGCTGCGTTTCGACTTTCCCAAGGCCGGGGCCCGGGCCTACCTGGCAGTGGCCGGTGGCATCGATGTGCCGCTGGTGCTGGGCAGCCGTTCGACTTACGCCCTGGGCGCCCTCGGTGGTTTCCAGGGGCGGCGTCTGGCGGCCGGGGATGAACTGCCGGTGGGCGTTGCCAGCGGCAAGGGCCGTCCGGGCGCCAGTCTGCCCATGGCGCTGCGCCAATCCCTGGGGGGTGAAGTCACCCTGCGGGTGGTGCCGGGCCTGTATTACGAACGCTTGAGCGAGGCGGCCAAGGCCAGCTTCTTTGCCGAACCCTGGACCGTGGGTTCGGAAGCGGACCGCATCGGCTATCGCTTCAAGGGTGGCAGTGCCTTGAGCTTCCAGCCTCGGGAGCAGCCGTTCGGCGCCGGTTCCGACCCTTCGAACATCGTCGACAGCTGCTACCCGATCGGCTCGATCCAGGTGCCGGCGGGGCTGGAGCCCATTGTCCTGCACCGGGACGCGGTGTCCGGTGGCGGCTACGCCATGATCGGCACGGTGATCAGCGCCGACCTTGATCTGATCGGCCAGATGCAGCCCAACCAGAAGGCCCGCTTTGTCGCGGTGACCCTCGAAGAAGCGCTGGAGGCCCGGCGCTCCTACAAGAAAAAGCTCAGCTGTCTGAGCAAGCTCTTTCCTTCCTGATTCTGCCCGCCGCATCGCGCGGGCCATGCCAAACGGTAGGCCAACGCCGCACTTCGGTGCGGTGACGGCTGCCCGCGCTTCAACCCTTGATCGGTTCTGGAGTTCACGCACATGGCAGCTTTATCGCAAGCGAATCAAACCGGGCAGACCCCGGCCAACCTGGCCCTTCCCAGCGAGGCCCGCATGGGTCGACTGTCCCTGACCATGGCCTGGTGGGCGGTGTGCAGCGCGATGTTCTACATCGTCGTCGGCGCCTCCCTGGCTTTGTCCTATGGCACCCGCAATGCCTTGATCGGCATGCTCCTGTCGGTGCTCAGCTATGGCCTGGTCAACAGCGTGCTCAGCCGCTTCGCCATGCGCAGCGGGCTCTCGGTGGCGCTGTTCTCGCGGTTGCTGTTCGGCAGCACCGGGGCTTGCCTGGCGACCCTGATCTTTTTCTCCACGGCCATCTACTACGCGGTGTTCGAGGGTTCGGTGATTGCCGTGGCGCTCAATCACCTGTACCCGCAACTGCTGTACCCGCTGGCGGCCCTGCTGGTGGTGCTGTACAGCGTGCCGCTGATCCTGGGCAGCGTGCAGCACTGGCTGGACAAGCTCAACGGCGTGCTGCTGCCGGTGTACCTGGGAGGCTTGCTGTTCGCCGTGGGCCTGTCGATCGCCCGTTATGGCTATCAGCCGCAATGGCTGGATTTCGGCCCGGCCAGCCCCAGCGGCAGCGGCTGGTGGGATTGCTTCGTGGCCTACATGGGAGTGTGGATCCTGATGCTGTTCACCTTCGACTACGCGCGCTTCGGCAAGCCCGAAGACGCCGGCTACCACGGTCGCTGGAACTTCGGCATGCCGTTCTACGCGGTGACCTTCCTGCTCAACGGCGCGGCGGGGATCTACCTGGTAAGCAGCATTCCCCACGAGGGCGCGCTCAATGAAGTCTCGGTGGTGATGGCCATTCTGCAGTTGATGGGGCTCTGGGGCCTGTTGTTCGTCTGGGCCACCCAGACCCGGATCAACACCGCCAACTACTACCTGGCGACCCTGAACATGCAGGCGTTCTTCGGCCGCTTCGGCTTGCGCGGTTCCTACCTGATGTGGGCGGTGGCGGTGGGCATCATCGTCTATGGCCTGATGCTGGCGGACGTGTTCGCCTACCTGCTCAAGGCCCTGGCCTATCAGGGGATCTTCGTGGTGGCCTGGGTCGGCGTGGCCCTGGCGCAGATTCTCTCGGGGCGTACCGAGGTGGCGGCGATTGATCGTGTGGCGGCCTTCAACCCGGTGGGGCTGGCGGCCTGGTTCGGTGGCACGGCCCTGGGCCTGATGCTGATGTGGGCGGGGGGCGGTCTGGCGAGTTTCTCGGCGCCGCTGACCGGGGTCCTGGCGTTTGCCTTGCAGGCCGGGCTCGCCGCTCGCTTGCACCAGCGCCTGCCCGCCGCCGGCTGAGCGGGCGACGGCGCAGGCCCTGGTTGCTCAGAACAGTTGGGTGAACAGCCAGTACAGGCTGCCGGACAGCAGGATCGCCGCCGGCAGGGTCAGGATCCAGGCCATGGCCAGGTTGCGGATGGTGCGCATCTGCAACCCGCCGCCATTGGCCACCATGGTCCCGGCCACCCCCGAGGACAGCACGTGGGTGGTCGACACCGGCAGGCCGAACATGTCCGCCGCGCCGATGGTCAGCATCGCCACGGTTTCCGCCGAGGCGCCCTGGGCATAGGTCAGGTGGGTCTTGCCGATTTTCTCGCCGACGGTCACCACGATGCGCTTCCAGCCGACCATGGTGCCCAGGCCGAGGGCGATGGCCACGGCGATCTTCACCCACAGCGGGATGAAGCGGGTGGCGTTGTCGATCTGCTGCTTGAACAGTTGCAGCTTGTCCCGGGTGTCCTGGTCGAAGTGGCCGACCTGGTGCTTGTCCATCAGACGGATCGCTTCGCTGGTCAGGTACATGTCGTTGCGCACGTTGCCCATGGCTTCGGCGGGCACCTTGGCCAGGGAGCCGTAGCCCTTCACTTCACTGCCGATGGCTCCGGTCAGGGCGGCCAGGGCGGGGATCAGTTCGGCGGTCGCCTGCTTGCTGCGCATGTACTCCGAGAGCACCGCGCGAGGATCGGCCGGCGCCGGTTGCGGGGCGCTCTTGACCAGGGCCTGCTGGGTGACTTCGGCCACCGCGGCGAACTGCAGCGACTGGTCGGCGGGCATGGTGCGGTTCAGCGCGTAGGCCATGGGCAGGGTGCCCACCAGGATCAGCATGATCAGGCCCATGCCTTTCTGGCCATCGTTGGAGCCGTGGGCGAAGGACACCCCGGTGCAGGTCAGGATCAGCAGGCCGCGAATCCACCACGGCGGTGGCGCGTCACCCTTGGGCGCCTTGTACAGGGCGCGGTTCTTGACGAACAGGCGCAGGGCTAACAGCAGCAGGGCGGCGAACACGAAGCCGATCAGTGGCGAGAACAGCAGGGCGTAGCCGACCTTGGTCGCCTGGCTCCAGTCCACGCCGCTGGTGCCGTCGCGGCCGTGCATCAGCGCGTTGGCCACGCCGACGCCGATGATCGAGCCGATCAGGGTGTGGGACGAAGAGGCCGGCAGCCCCAGCCACCAGGTGCCGAGGTTCCACAGGATGGCGGCGATCAGCAGGGCGAAGATCATCGCGAAGCCGGCGGAGGAGCCCACTTGCAGGATCAGTTCCACCGGCAGCAGGGCGATGATGCCGAAGGCCACCGCGCCGCTGGACAGCAGCACGCCAAGGAAGTTGAACAGGCCGGACCAGACCACCGCGAACTGCGGCGGCAGGGAGTGGGTGTAGATCACCGTGGCCACGGCGTTGGCGGTGTCGTGGAAACCGTTGACGAACTCGAAGCCCAGGGCGATCAGCAGGGCCACGCCCAGCAGCAGGAACGGGGTCCAGGTGGTGACCGTGGTGCCCAGCTCGTGCATGTCGTGCACCAGGCTGTAGGCGGTGAACAGCAAGCCCATGGCCAGCACGGCGAAGAAGATCACCAGGGTGAAGGCACCGGGTTTTTTATCCAGTTGCGGTTTGACGTCGGGGCTGGGAGACGCGGCAGTCAGTGACGGGGTGGCCATTGCCGGACAATCCTGTTGCGGGAAAGGAATGTCGCCCATGATCGTAGCCAAATGTTACAGACAGACTGCCTCAGATCATGGTTTGCGCGATTGACGCGTTCCGTTGATCCGATCCAGTCCGCGCCATCAGCGTACTCATCCCGCCATCCCGCCATCCCACTCATCCCGTAGGAGCCGGCTTGCCGGCGAAGAGGCCCTCAAGCCAAGCGCCGACCTTGGCGGACACCTTCACCGTCAAGCCAGCTCCCCAAAAGGCGAGGTCAGTAGTCCTGGCGCTTGCGGAAGGCCCAGCGCCCGGCGATCAGGGTGAAGGTGGCCACTAGCGCCACGAGGATCCAGAAACCCTCCGGGTCGCCGGAAAACGGAATGCCGCCGACGTTCATGCCGAAGAAGCCGGCAATGATGTTGATCGGCAGCGCCAGCACCGTGACCACCGTCAGGGTGAACAGGGTGCGGTTGGTCTGTTCGTTGAGGTTGGCGGCGATCTCCTCCTGCAGCAGTTTGATCCGCTCGCCCAGGGCCGTGAGGTCGTTGATGATCAGGGCGAACTCTTCGGTGGATTTGCGCAGCTCCTTGACGTCTTCCTTCTGCAACCATTGCGGCGGGCGGTTGAGCAGGCGCAGCAAGGAGCCCGGTTCCAGGGCCAGCAGGCGTTGCAGGCGCACCAGCACTCGGCGCATGGCTCCCAGCTCGGCGCGGTTGCTGGACACCCGGGCGGCCAGCAGTTGGTCCTCGATCTGGTCGACGCTGAGGCTGGTCTTGCGCACGATCTGGGTCAGTACCTCGCCCTGGTCGCGCAGCAGGTGCACCAGCAGCTCCAGGGGGGAGCGAAAGCGTTCGCCGGCCTTGACCGAGGAGCGCAGCTTGTCCACCGAATGCAGGGGCTGCAGGCGGGCACTGATGATCAGGTTGCTGCGCACGCAGACCCACAGGGTGGAGATGTCCGAGGACACCATGCTGCTGAAGTTGAACACCACGTCGTTGACCACCGCCAGCAGGGCCGAGTCGACGTGTTCGATGCGGGTCGAGCGCGAGCCTTCGTGCAGGGCTTCGAAGAACTCCTCGGGCAGTTGCAGGTGGGCCTTCATCCAGCGCTCGCAGGCGGCGTGGGCCAGATTCAGGTGCAGCCAGAGGAACTCATCACTGTCCTTCGGGTGTTGCAGGGCTTGCAGGGCCTTGGCTGAATCCAGTTCATGACCGCGTTCGCCGGGGCGAAAGCTGAAACCGTAGAGCAGGCCAAACAGATCGGAATCGCGGTGAATCTGGTCAAGGCTGTGGTTCATGGAGTCTCGCAGGAGGGACAGTGCCTGGCGCGGGTTTCACAGGTTCACTTGGGCCTCATCATGGCAAGGCTTTTTGACAGTTTTGTGACGTTTGCAAGTGCACAATCCGCAGCGCTCTACCGGTGGTCGGCGGCACTCAAGAATGCAGCACGAATGCCGATCACGCTCACATGCAACACGCATTCGACCCGGTTCGAATGTGCCTGACAGGGAAGTTCGGACCTACGCATGCCCTTGAATGGGCCTGCTCTATCCCTGTCATGAGATCTTCTCGATGTTTTTGCAAAAATCCCTGAGAGCGCAAATTCTTGCCCTGCTGAGCGGTAGCCTGCTGGCGATGCTGTTGATCGCCCTGGCATGTTTTCAATTGCTGTCCGGTGGCGTGCAGAGCTACCGCGAGCTGATCGACGGGCCGCTGCGCAGTTCACAGCTGATCGACGAGGCCAACCTGCAGTTCAAGAGCCAGGTGCAGGAGTGGAAGAACGTGCTGCTGCGGGGCAAGCAGCCCCAGGAACTGAACAAGTACTGGCAGCAGTTCGAGGACCGTCAGCGGGATGTGCAGAACATTCTCGGCCAGCTGGCCCAGACTCCCGGGCTGGATGCATCGCTCAAGAGCCGGGTGCAGCGCCTGGCGGATGAGCACCGGCAGTTGGGGGCGGCCTATCAGAAGGGCCGCGATGCCTATGTGGCTGGCGGTGCCGATCCAAGTGCCGGTGACGCCGCGGTGAAGGGCGTGGACCGCGCCGCCAGCGAGCAGATGAGCGAACTGGTGACCGAATTGCGCAAGCACGGCGAACAGCAGTCCCGGGAGATCAGCACCGCGGCCGACCGCACGGTGTGGATGGGAATCCTGGTGATGCTGGTGTCCGGCCTGCTGATCGGCCTGCTCAGCCTGTGGCTGGTCAACCGCAGCCTGGTGGAGCCGATCCGCCAGTTGATCGATTACGTCGCCCAGCTCAGCCGCGGCCAGTTCGCCGAGCGGGTAGCCAGCCAGCGTCAGGACGAACTGGGCAAGCTGGCGGCCGCCGCCAACACCCTGCGCGACTTCCTGGCCCAGACCTTCAGCAGCCTGCAGCGCAGCGCCTCGGACCTGGACCGCTCCAGCGGCGAGCTCAATGCCATCGCCACGCTGATGTCCCAGGGCACCAACGAACAGTTCAGCCGTACCGATCAGGTGGCCACGGCGATGAACGAAATGTCCGCCACCGCCCAGGAAGTGGCACGGCATGCCGCCGACGCCGCGCGCGCCGCAGATGATGCCGACCAGTCGGCGCAGCAGGGCGAGCAGGTGATGCAGAGCACCATCCACAGCATCACCCAGATGCGCAGCGAGATTGCCAACACCGCCACCGTGATCCGTCGTCTGGAAGCCGACAGCGGACGTATCGGCAAGGTGCTGGAAGTGATTCAGGGGATTGCCGAGCAGACCAACTTGCTGGCGCTCAACGCCGCCATCGAAGCGGCCCGGGCCGGCGAGGCCGGGCGCGGATTCGCCGTGGTTGCCGACGAAGTGCGCAGCCTGGCGCAACGCACTGCGGCGTCGATCATCGAGATCAACCAGATCATCCACAGTGTGCAGACCGGCGCGGTGGACGCGGCCCAGGCCATCGAGAGCGGCCAGTCCCGCAGCGAGCAGAGTGTGCAGCAGGTGACCGAGGCCGGGGCCATGCTCGAACGCATCACCGAGGCCGTGGAGGCGATCCGCGACATGAACCGGCAGATCGCCACCGCCGCCGAAGAGCAGACCTCGGTGGCCGAGGACATTTCCCGCAACCTGACCGAGATCACCTCGATTGCCAGTACCAATCTCGACAATGTCCAGCGTACCGAGGCGGCGAGCCGCAATTTGCACGGCTTGTCGGGACAGTTGAACGAGGTCACGGCGCGTCTCGGCGCCTGATAACGCTCACCCTGTATGCGGGCCCAAAAGCACAAGGCCGCGCTCCCGTAACGGGGCGCGGCCTTGTGCTGTGTGCGCAGGCTTACTTGTCTTGCTTGTTGCTCAGGACCTTGCCGGTCTTGGCGTCCAGGTCCACGTCCCACTCGATGCCTTTGCTGTCGCGCAGTTCCACCTGGTAGACGTAGGCACCGCTGGCGGTCTGCTCCAGCTCGGTGTCGGTGATGCTGGCGGCGGTGGTGCCGGGGTGCTGGGCCAGGGCGGCCTGGTTGAGTTGTTCCAGGTCCATGATGGCGCCGGACTTGAGCAGGCCCGGGATCAGGTCCGGACGGACATCGGCCTGGGCGAGGCCCGCGGTCAGGGTCAGGGCGGCAGCGGCGAACAGTGCAGAGAAACGGGTCATGGTGTTGATTCCTTGAGGTGATGGCTTTCGATGGGCACAGGTTAGCCAGTGCAACTTAATTCACCCTTAATTCAGCGCAGTGTTTGCGTCGTTTGTTCAAGCCGGGGGCCGGGTGGCACCGGCAAGCTGGCCTCTCCCTTTATCGGAGACACCATGAATGAAACGCATGCTGGCGTGGTTGTATGGCCCCTTGATGCTTGGCGGATTCATCGCCGGCGGGCTGTGTTGGATGAGTGACGGGCAGGCTTCGGCCCTGGGTTTGCTCGTGCTGTTCGCCGGGGCGCTGCTGGTGTCGTTCCTGGCGGAGTGGGCGCTGCCCTACGAGCCGGCCTGGAACCGCTCCCAGGGCGACCGGCTGCGCGATAGCCTGCACGCGCTGGTCAATGAAAGCCTGAATGCGCTGGGGCTGCTGGCCTTGCCGGGGCTGGTGGCCCTGCTGGGTGGCGAGGGCCTGTGGCCTCGGGATTGGCCGCTCTGGGGGCAGTTGCTGCTGGCGATAGTGATCGCCGATGGCGGGATCAGCCTGGCCCATTACGCCAGCCATCGCTGGGCCTGGCTCTGGCGCCTGCATGCGGTGCACCACAGTGTGCAGCGCCTGTACGGTTTCAACGGACTGCTCAAGCACCCCCTGCACCAGATGCTGGAGGCCTTGGCGGGATTGCTGCCGCTGGTGCTGCTGGGCATTACGTTGCCGGTGGCACAACTGCTGGCCCTGGCCATCGGGATTGCCTTGCTGTTGCAGCATTCCAACGTCGATATGCGCATGGGGCCGCTGCGGCGGGTGTTTGCCTGGGCTCCGGTGCATCGCTTTCATCACATGAAGTATGGCCGCGCCGGCGATGTGAACTTCGGGCTGTTCTTCAACCTCTGGGACTGGCTGTTGGGCACCGGGTTCTATCGGGACGACTACCCGATGCGCCAGGGCGATCTGGGTATCGGCAGCCGTCCCGACTACCCGCTGGGGTATTGGTCGCAGTTGCTGGAGCCGTTCAAGGTCCAGCGCTATGCCGCCGAGCCCAAGGTGCCTGCCGCGTTGCGCCGGCCAGTCAAGCCAGCAGGCGAGGCCTGAGGGTTTTCAGGGCCTGGCCGGCGGTGACCCCGAACAACGCTTTCAGGGTGCGGGAGAAGTGCGCGCTGTCGGCAAAGCCGGCGCCGTGGGCCGCCTGGGCCACGGGCTGGCCGTCGAGCAACAGGGCCATGGCCAGGCGCAGACGCCGCCAGAGCACCAGGCGCCGCACCGGCAAGCCTACGTCACGGGCGAACAGGCGCTCCAGCTGGCTCAGGGACAGGTGGGCCCGGGCCGCCAGTTGGCTCGCCACCACCTTGCCTGTGAGCGCTGCGTCCAGGGCCTGCAGGGCCCGCGCCACACGCCGGTCGGCCAGGGGCAGGCGCGGGCAGGCGCGCAGCGCCGCCTCCAGTGCGGGCAACGAGGGGCACAGGTTGTGGACACAGGCCTGCAGGTCTGCGGCCGCGATCGACAATGGCTCGGCATAGACCGTGAAGGCGTTGTCGGGCGCCTGGAGAATGGCATGCCGCTGCAGCGCCTGGATCACCAGGAAGTGCCCGCTGTGGCGCTTGCCGTCGAGTTCCAGCGTCACCGCTTGCTCGGGGGCGATGATCAATTGATGGGCGTAGTGGGCATGGGGCGCGGTGCGCCCCATGGCTCCCTGAATCAGGCCGAAGTCATGCCCCAGCCAGAGCTCGCCGCTCCAGTGCGAGACAGACATTCAGTAACCGCCGGCCTCCAGCAGTTGGGCCACGCTGGCGTTGGCCGGACGCTTGAAGTACTTGAGCAGCTCGGCGCTGCGGTTGGTGAAGATACCGTCGACCCCGGCGTCCATGACCTTCTTGAAGTCCACCGGCTCGTCGAGGGTGTAGGCGTGCACCAGCAGGCCCTGATCGTGGGTGTACTGATTCATCCAGGGTTGCACCAGATCCGCGTAGCTTTGCTCGCCGCCCGCTGCCAGCGCCGTGGAGGGACCGGTGCCAATCGCGCCCTGGGCCTTGGCGTAGCCGATCCAGCGTTTGAATTCGCCCGGGTCCTTGGGCTGCTGCTTGGCGTAGAAGGCCGCCTTGTCGGTTTCGCCGCTGTTGGCGAAGGTGACGCTGGACGCCGGTTCGATGCTGCCGGCCCCGACCCACAGCAGCAGCACCTTGGGCACCTGAGGCATTTCCTTGTGCAGCAGTTCCAGGCTGTGTCTGTCGAAGGTCTGCAGCACCACCTTGCCTTTGCCCTGGCCCACGGCCAGCTCGCTCTTGGCCAGCTTTGAGCCCGCCGGGCTCAGCCAGCCGCGGTCCTGGAGCTTTTCCTTGAGTTCGTGCTCGATGCCGGGGAACAGCTGCGGCTCTTTGGTTTCGATGTACAGCCCGGGTTTGTGCTGCGTGCTGCCTTGGGCGATGTCGATGATCTCGTCCAGGGTCAGGATCTTCAGGCCGGCAAAGCCCGGCCGGGCGCGATCCGGGTGGGCCTGGTTGAACCAGCTGCCGGCGTCGAGGCGCTTGAGCTCGGCCATGGTGAAGGCGTTGGGCGGGCTGTCCTTGCGCTCGGGGAATTTCTGCGCCACGTCGGTGGTGCGTAGCAGGTTGTTGTCGTGCAGGGCGAAGAGCACGCCGTCCTTGCTGCGCTGCAGGTCCAGTTCCAGGTAGTCCGCCCCCAGATCCCGGGCCAGCCGGTAGGCCGCCGCTGTGGACTCGGGGGCATCGAAGGAGGCGCCACGGTGGGCGATCACGGCGGGCTGGGGGATGCCCAGGCGCGCCGCCAGGGCATTCGGATCCGCCTGTTCAGCGGCCTGGGCCAGGCCGCAACCGAGCATCAGGCTCAACATCAGGGCGCGAGGGGGGAAGGTCGCTGGCATGCTCGAAATCCTTTCGTGGAGGCGGGGGCAAGGACCTATCTTTTAGCAACACAATGACGCTTGTGCTATCTCGAGGGCGACATAAATCCTTCTCATGCGCATCATTCAGGTTTTTTTCCGGCGCTTTGCAGTACTCTTGGCCGCGCAGTTTCCCCAGCAGAGGGAAGCCTGAGAACAGCCCTTTCCTTGCCTCGCGTGTAGACCATCGATCACCCAGTCCCGTGGGACTTACCGTGAGGTTTACCATGAGCATCACCTCTGAACTCATCTGCCAGGCCGCTGACCAGCTCAAGGGTTTTGTCGGCTTCAATCGCAAGACCGGCCGTTACATCGTGCGTTTCAGCGAAGACTCCTTCGGCATGGATGTGGCCGACGACGCCATAGTGCCGGCCAGCGAATTTGTCTGGGCGCCGGTGTCCGATCAGGCCATGAGCCTCAAGCGCGAGCAGATCCAGTTATTGCTGGACCAGAACATCGACGACCGGATCAACATCAGTGAACCGTTGCGGGTCTATATGCGCCGTAGCGATCTGCCGGAAATCCAGGCCGTGCGCAGTCTGTTGCCGACGGCTCAGGATTGATCCGGCGGCCGGCCTGAACCGCTGTGGCCCGCGGTTCAGGCCTGGGCTTGAGGGCTGAAGGCATAGGCCCGTTCGACCTTGCCGACCCGGGTATGAAAGCACTGGTACCAATCCTTGCGTCCGCGCTCGCGGATGGCGCTGTGTTCGGCGTGGTGCTTCCACGCCAGGATGGCCGCCTCGCTGCTCCAGTAGGACACGGTGATCCCGAAACCGTCCGCGCCCCGGGCCGATTCGACCCCGAGAAAGCCCGGTTGCCGACGCGCCAGTTCCAGCATGCGCTCGGCGGCCTGATCGTAGTCGGGGTCCGCAGCACCGCGTTGGGAGCTGAAGATCACCGCGTAGTAGGGCGGGGCGGGTGTCTGGCCGATCATCCTCGGGCCTCCAGGCAGGCATTGAGCAGGGCGCTGACCAGGGGCGGCGTGCGGCCCTTGAGAGCCGCGCGTTCGGGCTGGAACAGAGTGGCGACGAAAAATGGATGATCGGCGAGCTCCACGGCGCGCAGATCTCCCAGGCTGTCGTGGCCGCTGGCGCGCAGGGTGCCTGCGAGCAGGGGGCCGGCAAAGTCTGGATTGACGCCGTAGCGGCAGCGATAGCCTTCCTCGATGCTCCGGGTGCCATAGGCCTTGGCGATTCGACTGCCGTGTTGCAGTTCGATGCGCTCACGGGCCTCCACCAGGGCGCAGCTCAAAGGGGTGAGCAGTGCGCGCTCGGCATCGGGGGCGATCTCGCCGTGTTCGGCATCGGCCCAGCCCAGCACGTTGCGCGCGTATTCCAGGACCGCATGCTGAAAGCCGCCACAGGTGCCGAGGAAGGGGCGCTGTTGCTCCCGGGCCACGCGGATCGCCAGCAGCGCGCCGTGGATGTTCCGGTAGGGGCTGCCGGGCACGCACCAGATGGCGTCGAAGCCTTGCAACAGGTGCTCGTGAGTCAGATCGGCAGTGGCCAGCCATTGCACGTCGAGGGTGATTGCGGCGTCGGCTGCGGCCCGATCCAGGGCCAGGGGAATGGCCTGGTGCGCGGTGATCAGTGGGTCGTGATCCCCCACCAGGGCGATGCGCAGGGGCGGTGTCGAGGCGGGTGCTTGCATGGGCTTCTCCGGTAAGGGCGCTGACTTGTCGATTGCCTGGGGCCACTATAGATTGGCGTCCACGCAATCAATATTGGCGTTTACCCAAGTGATCAATGCAGCAGTGCACTATCAGCTGGACTACCCCGATCTGTCGCTGGTCCTGGCCCTGGTCCGTGGCGGCTCCCTGGCCCGTGCCGCGGCCCTGCTCAAGGTGGATGTTTCGACGGTGTTTCGTGCCGTGCGTCGCCTGGAAGCCGGGCTCGGTCAGCAACTGTTCGACAAGAGCCGTGCCGGCTACCTGCCCACCAGCCTGGCCCAGGCCCTGGCACTGCAGGCCGAACAGGCGGAACAGGCCCTGGAGGCGGCGCGGATCGGTGTGGCCCAGGGCGGCGAGGTCATCAGCGGTACGGTGCGCCTGACCTGTACCGATTCGGTATTGCAGGGCTTGTTGCTACCGGCCCTGGCGCAGTTCATGCCCAAGTACCCCGCGTTGGTCATCGAACTGTGCACCTCGAATGATTTCGCCAACCTCAACCGTCGCGATGCGGACATCGCCGTGCGCCTCACCGCGACTCCTCCGGAGCATCTGGTGGGGCGCTGCCTGGGGACGGTGGCGTATCGGGTATGCACCAGCCCGGCGTATCGGCACCGGGTGGATTGCACCGATCTGGCACGGGTGGCCTGGATTGCCCCGGATGACTTTCTGCCGGATCACCCCACGGTGGTCTGGCGCCGTCAGCAGTGGCCCGGTGTGCAGCCCAGTTATCGCTGCAACAGCATGCTGGCGGCGACCGAGCTGGTGCGGGCCGGCCTGGGGGTGGCGGCGTTGCCGGACTTTCTCCTGGGCGGTGGCGACCTGGAGGCGCTGGGCGAGCCCCTGGAGCATGCAACCGCCTTGTGGCTGTTGACCCGCCCGGACTGTCGGGCCCTGCGCTCGGTGGTGACGCTGTTCGATGAACTGGGGCGTCATCTGCGCTGGCCCTGAATACCTCAGGCCGCCGGTGGTTCCTTGCGGACGAAGTGCGCGTGCATCTCGCTGGTGAGGTTTTCGATGCGTTCGCTCAGTTGCTTGGTCATCTCCGTGAGGCGGGTGTTCTGCTCCAGCAACTCCAGCAGTTGCCCGGTGGTTTGCGCGGCCTGGGCCTGGCGTTCGCTGTTGACGATGGCCAGGGCCTCGCGGTGTTGGGCGTCGGCGTCGGACTGGGCCTTGTCGCGGGCGGCCTGGCGGGTCTGGGCCAGCAGGATCAGCGGCGCGGCGTAGGCTGCCTGCAGGCTGAAGGCCAGGTTCAGAAGGATGAAGGGATAGACGTCGAACTGAGTGACGCCGCTGAGGTTGAGGGCGATCCAGATCGCCACGATCAGGGTCTGTGCCCCGAGAAAGGTCGGGGTGCCGAAGAAACGGGCAAAGGCCTCGGCCTTCAAGGCAAAGGCATCGTTGCCGAAGGTAGGGGCCAGGTGGGCATGGGCGCGGTGAAAGCGCAGGTGATCGGTGACTGGGGTGGTTTCTTTGGGGGTGTCGCTGGAACTCATGATGGCCTCCGCCAGGCACTGGGACGTCTGGCCACTATAGTCCTCGAGGCTGTCCCCGACGTCATTGTCGACGCCGGGAAAACCCTCCCCTACAGCGCATCACGTTCGTTGGCGAACATGCTCACGGCTTGCACCGCGTCACTGGCCCCATCGCGAATCTGCAGGATCACGGTGCCGGCCTGATCCGCCAGTTGCACGCCCTTGGCCGCCCGTTCCCGGGTGCCGTCCATGCTCTTGATGGCTTGCAGGGTTTCGTTCTGGATCATGTCGATCATGCTGGCGATTTCCGCGGTCGAGCCGCTGGTGCGCGCCGCCAACTGGCGAACTTCATCGGCCACCACGGCGAAGCCGCGCCCCTGTTCGCCGGCCCGGGCGGCCTCGATGGCGGCATTGAGGGCCAGCAGGTTGGTCTGGTCGGCAATCCCGCGGATGGTGTTGACGATGGCGGTGATCTGTTCCGAACGTTCGCCAAGGCGGGCGATCAGGGTGGAGGAGTCCTCGATGTTGTGGGCGATCTGGCGCATTTCACTGGCGGCTTGCTGGATCACGCCGGTGCCTTGCTCGGCGACTTTCCGGGTCTGCACCGAGATGTGATAAGCCTGGCTCGCGCTCTGGGCATCCTGCTCGTGTTTCTCCACTTGCTGGCTGACGTCGGCGGCGTACTTGATCACTTTGCACAGGCGTCCGCTGGCGTCGTAGACCGGGTTGTAGTTGGCTTCCAGCCACAGCGTGCGGCCGTGCTTGTCGATCCGTTCGAAGCGACCGCTGAAGAACTCGCCCTTGTTCAGGCGATTCCAGAAGTCCTGGTAGGCGCTGCTGTTGACCAGTTCGGGCTTGCAGAACATCCGATGATGCTTGCCCTGGACCTGCGCCAGGCTGTAGCCCATGCAACCGAGGAAGTTGGCGTTGGCGCTGATGATGCTGCCATCGAGGTTGAACTCGATCACCGCCATGGCCCGATCGATGGCATCCAGCTTGTTGCGCGCCTCGGCTTCTTCCTGGATTCGAGTGGTGACATCCAGGGCGTACTTGACCACCTTGTACACCGCGCCCGAGGCGTCGCGGATAGGGTTGTAGCTGGCTTCCAGCCACAGGCTCTGCCCGGCACTGCCGACCCGTTCAAAGGTTCCGGACTGGAACTGACCTTCTCTGAGGCGTGCCCACAATTGCTGATAGTCGCTGCTGCGCGCGTACTCCGGGGTACAGAACAGGCGGTGCGACTGGCCGAGTACCTGGTCTTCGCGATAGCCCAGGGTCTTGAGGAAATTGTCGTTGGCGCGCAATACGCAGCCTTGCAGATCGAACTCGATCACCGCCATGGAGCGGTCGATGGCTTCCAGCAAGCTCGATTGTTCGGCAACGGTCCGGTTCAGGGCGTCGATGGTCTTGTTGTGGCGGTTGAATAGCATGTGGGCAGGTGCTCTGTGGGAGAAACGTTGCGTCGATCCCTATTGAGTGCGCCGGTACGCCGAATGCTCCCCGGCGCTCGGCATTATCTGCTCAATGTCAGCGTTCCATGACTGACAGAAGATACATTCGCAGCAATGCGACGGGGACGCTTCAGGCGCGCGTCGGTGGCCGCGTCAAGGGAGACGTAGCGGCTGCGAATCGATTGGGTTGGAGTGACTGGCTTCGGTGGCGGCAGTTGCGGTTGTGGGCATCCGTTGCAACGAAGTGGCGGCATTATGATGGCAACTGCCTGGATAAATCCAAATAAACTTGTACAAAAATGTTTTTTACTTCCTTTTTGTATAAGTTTTTTCGGTTTTATGCCAATTGCGATCGTGGCACGTAGCCGTTGGCGTCGTTGCTGGCTATCCGGTTGCGTCCGTTTTTTTTCGCCTGGTACAGGGCTTGGTCCGCGGCGTTGAGCCAGGTGGCCGGATCCTCGAAGCCGGCATCGAAGGCAGCCAGACCAATACTCAGGCTGACATTCAACTCGCTCACTTGTGGGTGCCGGTACTGGCTGAAGACCCGGCGCAGGCGCTCCATGATATCGAGCGCCTGCTGCTGGCTCATGCGCGGTAGGATCACGCAGAATTCGTCGCCACCGTAGCGGCCGGCCAGGTCATCGTGGCGCAGGTTGCGTCGCAGTTCGTTGCTCAAGTGACGCAGGACGGTATCGCCAATGATGTGGCCGTAGGTGTCGTTGATCGCCTTGAAGTGGTCGATGTCGATCAGGGCGATGCAGGCGTGCATCTGCTGCTGTCGGCATTTGTGGAACTTGATATGCAGCAGGTCCTTCCAGGAACCGTGGTTGAGCAGGCCGGTGAGGCTGTCGGTGCGACTCAGGGCGCTCAGGGCGCGCTTGTGTTCGGACAGTTTGATTGCCAGGCGATAGCAGACCATGCCCACCGCCAGGGGATAGAGAGTCAGCATGGGTAGGCAGGCGTAGATCTGCAGCGGGTTGATCAGGGTTGTGAAGTGTGGCCCGAACAGGGCCCAGGACAGCAGCCCCCCGGTGCATTGGGCCAGAGTGCCGCGAATGAACAGGCGCAGGCCACCCGCGGCCACGTTGTTCATGGCCATCATCGAGAGGATGGTGACCGCCGGCAGCGGGTTGAACTGCATGGTCGCTGCCCAGAAACCGCCCAGCAACGAGTCATACAGCAGATTGCGGCGTTCTGCCCGGTAGGGAAACGCCGAACGGGCGGACAGTTGATAGGCCAGGTGGGGCCAGATCAGGCCGTTGAACAACAGCAGGCCCCATATCCAGTCCGGCAGTGCCAGGGTAGCGAGTGCCGCCAGGACACTGATGCCGCCGATGCCCAGGCCGATGATCCTTGGCCAATAGATGCGTCGGGCAAATGACAGCCCTTTGCCGCGTTGGTTTTCCATAAATTCCTGCACCAGATTTTGCACTGAAACACTTTTTGGTGTTTTTGCGGCATTGCCGTTTATCGGATCAGTCTGATGAATATTGTCATTTATTCCACTAGGAATAATCAGTGTCCTTCGAAGCCATTTCACGGTGGCAGGGGCAGGGCATGCTGGCAGATCGACCTGAATCAGGCCTGGTAGTGGCAGAGAAACATGTCCAGTGCCGATTCGATGACCCGGGTCTGCAGGTCCGCTGTCAGGGGCGGTTGGCCCAGGGTGATCTGCGGCCAGAAGGCGAAGCTCTTGAGCAGCCCGTGCATCTGTTGGGCTGCGAACTCCGGGTCCAGCGGCTTGAGGCGGCCGTCGGCCAGGGCGCCGCGGATCCACAGGGTCAGGCCTTCTTCCCGTTCACCGAGCCGCGCCACCATGTCCTGAGCCCGTTCGGGGGAGTGGATGGCCGCAGCAATCGCCACTCGGGCCAGGTCAAGAAAATTGTCGTCGGCCAGCAGTTGCAGCTTGGCCCGCAGCAGTGCTTCCAGTTGCCCGCGCAGGGGCTGGTCGTGGCGGTAGGCGACTTCCGCTTGAGCGCTGATGCTGGCCCAGAGCTTGTGCAGGATCTCGGCGAACAACTCTTCCTTGCTCGGAAAGTGGTTGTACACCGTGCGCTTGGATACACCTGCCGTGGCGGCAATCTTGTCCATGCTGGTGATGTCGAAGCCGCTGGTGCGGAATTCGCTGATCGCCGCCTGGATGATGGCATTGCGTTTAAGGTCGGTGAGGCGCTTTGGAGCTGTCATAAGTTGGGTTCGATCAGGGTGGGCGGCTAAATCAATCGGCAGTCTACTTCGTCTTAATCCTGTTGCAATCTAGAAACTACACTGTGTAGTGTAGTTCTCCTTCAGAACGATGATTGGCGGCTGATGCTTGCGTGCCTTGGCCTGTAGATCGTCCCGTAGAACCACCTCGGAACCTTGCCGCGTTCCACGGAGTCCTTTCAATCATGGCTAATGTCTCGTCCAGCCTGACCCGCGCTTCTGGTCAGCCAACCTCTCGTCAGGAGCAGGGCGCCTTTCGCAACCATGCTCCGGTGCGTCGTGCCGGCTTCGGCAAAACCTTGCAGATCTTCTGGAACATGCTGTTCCACAAACCGCGCAACACCCGTCCAGCAGGGGCGATCCCGGTGCAGACGTTGACCCTTGAACAATTGTTGGCAGCGCCCAATCACAGCGTGTTTCGCCTGGGCCACTCCACCGTGTTGCTGAAGATGCGCGACAAGTTCTGGATCACCGACCCGGTGTTTGCAGAGCGGGCCTCACCGGTGCAATGGGCCGGACCAAAGCGCTTTCATCAGCCGCCCATCAGCCTGGAGGCGCTGCCGGAGATCGAGGCGGTGATCCTGTCCCACGATCATTACGACCACCTGGACCACCAGACGGTGCTGAGCCTGGCGGACAAGACCCGACACTTCCTGACTCCGCTGGGCGTGGGTGACACCCTGATCAAATGGGGCGTAGCGGCGAGCAAGGTGCGGCAGCTGGATTGGTGGCAGGGGTGCGACGTCGACGGCATACGTTTTGTCGCTACGCCGTCGCAGCATTTTTCCGGTCGCGGCCTGTTCGACGGCAACCGCACCCTGTGGGCTTCCTGGGTGATGATCGATGGGCCGACGCGGATCTTCTTCAGCGGTGATACCGGGTACTTCGACGGCTTCAAGCGCATCGGCCAGCAGTACGGTCCCTTCGACCTGACACTGATGGAAACCGGGGCCTACAACGTCGAATGGCCCCACGTGCACATGCAGCCGGAGCAAACCCTGCAAGCCCATATCGATCTGCGTGGCCGCTGGCTGCTGCCGATCCATAACGGCACCTTCGACCTGGCCATGCATGCCTGGCATGAACCCTTCGACCGTATCCTGGCCCTGGCCTGGGAACGCAGCATCAACATCACCACGCCGCAGATGGGCGAAGCCTTCAGCCTGGCGCAACCTCAGCGGGGCAGCGCCTGGTGGCTGGAGGTGGATGGCGTTCTGGAGCAGATGGGCATCGAGTCCGCGTAATTTCAGGACTGGCCACGAGGGTGACCAGTTGCCTGATACATCGGGTTTGGACCCCGTCCTTGAGCGCCGGTCCGATGTCGGTGACTGTCCGGGGCCCTCGATCATTCGATCATGGCGTAGTCAGGGCGCTCCATCGGATTGGGGGTCGCTCCGCGGATGTTCATGCCGCGGCCGGGGGTGAAGCCGGGGAAGAACACCAGGCCTTGCGCCTCAAGGCAGAACGCCAGGGCCAGCCGGGTGACGTCGCGCACCTCGTAGCCGGCCTCAAAGCGCTGAATGGCTTGCACCGAGACGCTGGACTCGCGGGACAACTGGTCCATGTCCCAGCCCAGCATGTCGCGGGCCTGAGCACAGTGCTGCGGAGTGAACTGATAAAGGGCGATACGTTCCAGGGTTATTTTCATCGCTAGAGAGGCCATGGTTTTCTCCGGGAGGTTAGGCAGCGCGTTGACTTGATACTGTTTATTTGTACAGTTGTTTTGCGTGCTGATCAAATTCAATTACTGCCAACCCCCGAGCTTTTGGTCACAAGGTTTTACCTGGGAACGCAGCCTCCTGATTCAGGTAGGTGCTGGGGGATTGCCCCAATACCCGGCGGAACATGGTGGAGAACGCCCCGGGGCTCTCATAGCCGAAGTCCAGGGCGATGCGGGTCACCGGTTCGGCCGCGGCCAGCCGGGCCAGGGCCAGGACTACGCAGGCCCGTTGTCGCCACTGAATGAAGCTCATGCCCGTCTGCTGGCGGAAGCTGCGGTTGAAGGTCCGCAAACTGATATGCAGCTGTCCTGCCCAGTGTTCCGGGGATTGGTGAATATCCGGGCGTGCGAGGAAGGCCTGGCACAGCCCGAGCAGTGCACCGGCGGCCGGCAGGGGAATATGCAGCGGTAGCGGGCGACTGCGCTGCAACTCATGCAGCAGCAGGTCGATCAGCAGTCCGTCCCTCCCGTGTTGCGGGTATTGCAGAGGAAGCTCCACCGCTTCCAGAAGCAACTGGCGCAACAGGGGCGAGACGCTGATCACCTGGCAGCCGTCGCTATCCAGAGGCGCTGCTGCGGGTTCGATGTACAGACTGCGGGTGCTGACCCCGAGCATCAGCACCTCGTGTTCCACCCCGGGCGGAATCCACACCGCCCGCTGCGGCGGCACCACCCAGTTCCCCTGGGCGGTGCCCACCTGCATCACTCCGGTGGCGCCATACAACAGTTGCGCCCGGCGATGACTGTGGCGCGGCAGGCACTGGCCGTCGGCATAGTCGGTGCCGATGGCCACGACCGGGCGCGGTGTCCGGTCCAGTGAGTCGATGGAGATATTGCGCATGCGACGAGATTCCTGGCTGGCGTAAACGCAAACATTATTGGCTGGCATGCTGAAGTCGGCCAGGGCTCGATCTCTTATTGTCCGCAGCTTCTCTCTCGGACGGATGCGGCTCGATGTTCTATCTACTGCTGGCTTTTTTTGGCTGCATGACCGGCGTCAGTGCGGTGCTGTTCGGCTTCGGCGGCGGTTTTGTGGTAGTGCCGCTGTTGTACTGGATGCTGCTGAGTAGCCAGGGGCCGGACTCGGCGGCGGGGCATTCGGCCATGCATGTCGCTGTGGCCACTTCGACTTGCGTGATGATCGTCAACGCTCTGTTGGCCAGCTGGCGGCATCAGCGGGCCGGCAATCTTGTCCGCCATTACCTGTGGCCTCTGGGCGCCTACATCGCCCTGGGGGCGATGTTCGGTGCGGCCGCGGCTATTTGGGTCAGCGGCGAGGTGATTCGCTATGCCTTCATTGCCTACCTGGGCATCACCATTGCCGATTGCCTGCTGCGGCGCGGCTTTCTTGAGCAGGTGAAGCAGGGTCATGCTCGTCGCCTGGGGACCGGCGAAACGCTATTGGGTGGTGTAGGAATAGGCGTAATCGCGACTTTTCTCGGGGTGGGGGGCAGCGTCATGACAGTACCTCTGTTACGTCGTTGCGGTCTGAGCATGACCCAGGCCACCTCCATGGCCAATCCCTTGAGCGTACCGGTGGCCCTGGCCGGAACCGCAACCTACCTGGCCCTGGCGCGCTTCAGTCCATCCGATTTGGGCCCCGGGTTCATCGGCTATGTGGACCTGCTGGCGTTCTCGGTATTGTCCCTTGGCTCGTTGCTGGGCATCCGTCTGGCCACGCCCTGGATCGGTCGCATCCCGGATCGGGTGCATGCGCGGGTGTATATCGGCCTGCTGCTGGCGGTGCTGATCAGCCTGTGCCTGACGTGACAGAGGCATCGCTCGGGCAGGAGTTGATGGAGGCTGCAGCTACTGTGCGTGAAGCCCCGGTGCCTCGCGGATCACGAAGTGGTCCAGGTTCTCGATGTTGGCGCTGAAGACCCCGAAGGTCGCTTCGGGGTTTTTCTTGCTCGGTACTTGCTGGAGTGTCGGGGTGACGCCGTAGAAGAAGCAGTACAACTCGCGCTGGCTGTCGATGGCGCTCTTGATCTCTTCGAGGAAGGCTTTGCGCTTGCGATAGTTGTCGACCAGCTTCTTGCTCAGGTAGACGTTGACCGAGTAGGGCTTCTTCTTCGATTCGTCAGCGGCCTTGAACCAGACCTTCTGCTCGAAATCGATGCGAAAGCTCTGGGTGTAGTCCTTGATTTGCTTGATCTTGCCCCAGTAGATCAGCCCCTTGTTGTCCAGCAGGTACTCGATCTTCTTGAAGAACGAGGCGTAGGACGCGGTGTGCTCGCCGATTTTCAGCGGCATGCGCTTGAGCAGTTCCTTGTCGTCGATGTTCGACACGAAGCATTCCACCGGGTGGGCGAAGACACAGGTCTTGTCCGGAGTGCTATCGCGCCCGGCGTGGTTGTTTTGCAGGCCGGCTGGCGCAACGGGCGGATTATCTCTGGGTGTTTCTACCGCCGCGGTCGGGCTGCTCGGTCGGCGTGTGTACTCGCGGCGGGTCAACAGCAGTTCCGAGGGGAAGTGTTCCTCGCGCTCATCCTCGGCGGCTGCGCCTTCGATGCTGCCGGCACCTTTACTGAGTCGGTAAGGGCAGCTTTCTATGTGCAACGTGCCGGGCAGGTTCTTGAAGTGCGGGGTGCGAAGGTAATTGACGTTCTTGGCATTGAAGGTGCCCAACTGATTGGCGGCATCGAAGGCGGCGCGACATTCATCGTTGGGGCACTGGAAGCTTTCCTGGGCGGAATCGAAAGCCACGGTTTCATCGAAATTCAGATCCCGCACGTCATAGATCGACAACTTGTCGTCGAGGCTGATGCAGTAGGCGGTATCGAATTTCATGAGCGCTTTGATCCTTAAGCGGGGGAGGGGTCTTTATAACCACAGCTCTTGCAGCCTGCACGCAATTTAATGGGCCGGCTGCGCTGTCTGTTTCCACGGCCAATAAAAAAGCCCTGAACACGTCAGGGCTTCTTATTGGTTGCGTTGACCCGGGAATCAATCCCAGCTCAGTGCACCGCCAGTTTGATACTCGATCACGCGAGTCTCGAAGAAGTTCTTCTCTTTCTTCAAGTCCATGATCTCGCTCATCCATGGGAACGGGTTGGTGGTGCCTGGGTACTCTTCCTTCAGGCCGATCTGCGACAGGCGACGGTTGGCGATGAACTTGAGGTAGTCCTCCATCATCGCCGCGTTCATGCCCAGTACGCCGCGAGGCATGGTGTCGCGAGCGTATTCGATTTCCAGTTGGGTGCCCTGGAGGATCATCTGGGTGGCTTCTTCCTTCATCTCGGCATCCCACAGGTGCGGGTTTTCGATCTTGATCTGGTTGATCACGTCGATGCCGAAGTTCAGGTGCATGGATTCGTCGCGCAGGATGTACTGGAACTGCTCGGCGACGCCGGTCATCTTGTTGCGGCGGCCCATGGACAGGATCTGGGTGAAGCCGCAGTAGAAGAAGATGCCTTCAAGCACGCAGTAGTAGGCGATCAGGTTGCGCAGCAGTTCCTTGTCGGTGTCGACGGTGCCGGTTTCGAACTTCGGATCGGAGATCGAACGGGTGTACTTCAGGCCCCAGGCGGCCTTCTTCGCGACCGATGGAATCTCGTGGTACATGTTGAAGATCTCGCCTTCATCCATGGCCAGCGATTCGATGCAGTACTGGTAGGCGTGAGTGTGGATCGCCTCTTCGAAGGCCTGGCGCAGGATGTACTGGCGGCATTCCGGGTTGGTGATCAGGCGGTACACGGCCAGTACCAGGTTGTTGGCAACTAGGGAGTCGGCGGTGGAGAAGAAGCCCAGGTTGCGCATGACGATGCGGCGCTCGTCGTCGGTCAGGCCTTCCGGGTTTTTCCACAGGGCGATGTCGGCGGTCATGTTGACCTCTTGCGGCATCCAGTGGTTGGCGCAACCGTCGAGGTACTTCTGCCAGGCCCAGTCGTACTTGAACGGCACCAGCTGGTTGAGGTCGGCGCGGCAGTTGATCATGCGCTTTTCGTCAACCGCGACGCGGGCGGAAGAGCCTTCCAGCTCGGCCAGGCCCTCGGCGATGTCGAGCTGGTCCAGGGACGCCTTGGCCCGGGCAACGGCAGCGGAGTCGTTGGCGGTCACGGCGCGGGCTTCCAGAGCTGCGGCACCACCGGCGCTGTCGAGGCGGTCCATGTTGGCTTCAGTGGCGTGGCCGGCGTTGGCGCCTTTGACTGCAACTTCGCCTTCTTCTTTGTCGAATTCGTCCCAGCTCAGCATGACGTGTCGTCTCCTGCTCGAGGGCCAGATGCCCGTGTGAAAACAAAAGGGTTGGCTTTTCACACGGCGCTACTGGCCGCGTTAAATCAATAGAAATCGTTTGTTGCAGCTGTGAACGCAGGCAATAAACAGAAATATGTGTCCGGGTGCCTTGAGGCTGCTGTCGGGCGGAACTGAGGCTTTCGGTTCCGGCGCGGGAATCAGCAGGTCGTTTTCATCCGGTAAGGGAATGTTGCAGGCCCGTTTTGAGGACGCATTATAAGGATATTTTCCGGCTCGTGGGGTGACCGATGGGCGCAGGCGGGCCAAGGAAGGCAGGGGACCCAGAGCAAAGCGCGGGTTTACAAGGCTTTGACCGCGGAAGATTTTTTTTCGGGCTGGAAAAAATCAGCCGGAAATGGCCAAAAAATAGCCAATTTTACTAGATGTTGTGTTTTTGCAAGCCATTTCACTGTTTTGAACACAACTCAAATCGACCCGGATTGGGCCAGGTAAGGGGCTGGGAACCGGCCTCGGCGGCGGCGAAAAGGTTGCGTGCGATTGCCGTGGTCGCACGTCGTGGGAGCGATGCTTCTGGCCGGACCCCGAACGGGAGCTGGCGAGGCATCTTTGCCGCAAGAGGGATTTCTTGCGGCCGGCAGTCATCAAGGTCTATGCAATGAACTTGGCTATTAACCGTTAGAGCAACCGTTGCCCATTACACGGTATTGAAGAATATGTCGTTGACCGTGGGAGTCTTCATATTCCATACGCGCTGGTACAACTTCGCAGACTTCTGGAACTTCGCTCATGGAGATAACTTTGGCGATATCCAGATCAGTGGAGTAAGTGTATTCCTCTACCGGTACTTGTTGCTGTGCGACATCAGTCGGGATCTCATCAGCCATCGCGGTAACGCACAGACTGCTGAGGGCCAGAACTAATAAAGCTTTCATTTGCGTTTTACCTTTCTAAGGTCGTGTGGGGTCACGCAGCCTTTATGAGGCTGCGTGTGGAGCTTGAGTAAACGATTGATTAACTGCCTTCGTGGGGGCTGCAACTTGGTTAATCAGATTGCCTGTTTGGCGAGACAGATTTTAGGCCCGGGGTGGCAGCTCATATAGGTGCACTTTTGATAAACACCTTTGACAGTTTTTGTAACAATCGCCGAAAAAGGCCTGGCCGGGTGCCCGCTTGAGCATTTTTGCCGAGGGTGAATGTCGCTGTAACCAGCGTTCTTGAAGGGGGGAGGCAAATAGCCGGGCATTTCGCAGGGGGTTGTTACTACCATCGTCGAATGGTTCTATAGGCGCCCCCCGGGCTACAACGGGGTCATACAAAAACAACTATGTCACCGAGGTAAGAAAGATGAGTGCGGCTTCTCTGTATCCCGTTCGTCCCGAGGTTTTGGCCAATACGCTGACTGACGAGGCGACCTACAAGGCCATGTACCAGCAGTCGGTCGTGAACCCGGACGGTTTCTGGCGTGAACAGGCCAAGCGTCTCGACTGGATCAAGCCTTTTACCACGGTGAAGCAGACTTCCTTCGACGATCACCATGTCGATATCAAGTGGTTTGCCGATGGCACCTTGAACGTCTCCTATAACTGCCTGGATCGACATCTCGCCGAGCGTGGCGATCAGATCGCGATCATCTGGGAGGGCGACGATCCTTCCGAAAGCCGCAACATCACCTACCGCGAGCTGCATGAAGAAGTCTGCAAGTTCGCCAACGCCTTGCGTGGCCAGGACGTGCACCGTGGCGACGTGGTGACTATCTATATGCCAATGATTCCCGAGGCGGTGGTGGCCATGCTGGCCTGTACCCGTATCGGTGCGATCCACTCGGTGGTATTCGGCGGGTTCTCCCCTGAAGCTTTGGCCGGGCGCATCATCGACTGCCGTTCGAAAGTGGTGATCACCGCCGACGAGGGCATCCGTGCCGGTAAAAAGGTTCCGCTCAAGGCCAATGTCGACGATGCCCTGACCAACCCGGAAACCAGCAGCATCCAGAAGGTCATCGTGTGCAAGCGCACCGGTGGCAACATCAAGTGGAACCAGCATCGCGACATCTGGTACGAAGACCTGATGAAGGTCGCCGGCAGCGTCTGCGCACCGAAAGAGATGGGCGCCGAGGAAGCGCTGTTCATCCTTTATACCTCCGGCTCCACCGGCAAGCCCAAGGGCGTGCAGCACACCACCGGCGGCTACCTGCTCTATGCATCGCTGACCCATGAGCGGGTGTTCGACTACCGTCCGGGTGAAGTCTACTGGTGCACCGCCGACGTCGGCTGGGTCACCGGCCACACTTATATCGTCTATGGCCCGCTGGCCAACGGCGCTACCACGGTGCTGTTCGAAGGCGTGCCGAACTATCCGGACGTGACCCGGGTGGCGAAGATCGTCGACAAGCACAAGGTCAATATCCTCTACACCGCGCCGACCGCGATCCGCGCCATGATGGCCTCGGGCACGGCAGCCTGCGAAGGCGCCGATGGCAGCAGCCTGCGCCTGCTGGGTTCGGTGGGCGAGCCGATCAACCCGGAAGCCTGGGACTGGTACTACAAGAACGTCGGCCAATCCCGTTGCCCGATCGTCGACACCTGGTGGCAGACCGAAACCGGCGCCACCCTGATGAGCCCGCTGCCGGGGGCGCACGCCCTGAAACCGGGTTCTGCCGCGCGTCCGTTCTTCGGTGTGGTGCCGGCCCTGGTGGACAACCTGGGCAACATCATCGAGGGCGCCGCCGAAGGCAACCTGGTGATCCTCGATTCGTGGCCAGGTCAGGCGCGCACGCTGTACGGCGACCACGACCGCTTCGTCGATACCTACTTCAAGACGTTCCGTGGCATGTACTTCACCGGTGACGGCGCTCGTCGCGACGAAGACGGCTACTGGTGGATCACCGGCCGGGTGGACGACGTGCTCAACGTTTCCGGGCACCGCATGGGCACCGCCGAGATCGAAAGCGCCATGGTTGCGCACCCGAAAGTCGCCGAAGCGGCGGTGGTGGGCGTGCCTCACGACATCAAGGGCCAGGGCATCTATGTCTACGTAACCCTCAACGGTGGCGAAGAGCCGAGCGAAGCCCTGCGTCTGGAACTGAAGAACTGGGTGCGCAAGGAAATCGGTCCGATCGCCTCGCCGGATGTCATCCAATGGGCGCCGGGACTGCCGAAGACCCGTTCCGGGAAGATCATGCGGCGGATTCTGCGCAAGATCGCGACTGCGGAGTACGACGGTCTGGGAGATATCTCTACCTTGGCCGACCCAAGCGTGGTGCAACACTTGATCGACACTCACAAGACCATGAACGTCGCCTGAGGCGGGTTCCGAGTCACCCAGCCCCGCCCGGCCTTGCGCCGGGCGGGGCTTTTTTGTGCCGGGGCGATTCGCCGGCAAGCCGCTCGCTACAGCCTCCGCGGGCCAGTTGTGAGGCCCGCTTGCCGCTGCAGGCGAGCGAATAAATATCGGATTTATCCATCTGCCGGGTTCGAATGTTACCGATGCCGTTGAAGATGTAACCCGGCGCCCATTTTCGGGGCAATGGGAAACGCCGAGCCCCATTTCAGGGCTGTTTATATCCATATAAAAAATAAGTCATCACGCTGCGCTTGCCGGAATAGAAGGCTTTGCCAATAATAGGCCCGCAATTTGCAGCGTAGATCGGTTCCCTGTCATTTGCTCTTGCATAGTTTTGAAGAGCTGTCAATGTGCTCCCCCGGTATTCTCGATGCTTCTGTAATTTGTTGTCGCATTGAGGAAATATCGGCTTCCAGCCTGTCGTTAGAATGCCGGTCACTCGCTCGTCGTTGCCTGTGTGTGAGTCCTCTTCCGGGCTTCTCAGGACGCAGCGCCGTCTTTGCAGTTTTACCCATTCGCATATTGGGCTGTCGCTCACTCTGCCGTTTTCGCCCTTTACCGATGGAGTTCTAAGATGAAGAAACTCGTGCTTCTTGGCGCCCTGGCACTGTCCGTGCTCTCCCTGCCGACTTTCGCCGATGAAAAGCCTCTGAAAATTGGTATCGAAGCGGCCTACCCTCCGTTTGCCTCCAAAGCGCCGGATGGCAGCATCGTCGGTTTCGACTACGACATCGGCAACGCGCTGTGCGAAGAGATGAAGGTCAAGTGCGTGTGGGTCGAGCAAGAGTTCGATGGCCTGATCCCGGCACTGAAGGTGCGCAAGATCGACGCCATCCTCTCGTCGATGTCGATCACCGACGATCGCAAGAAATCCGTGGATTTCACCAACAAGTACTACAACTCCCCGGCGCGTCTGGTGATGAAGGCCGGTACTCAGGTCAGCGACGGCCTGGCCGAGCTCAAGGGCAAGAACATCGGTGTGCAGCGCGGTTCGATCCATGAGCGTTTCGCCCGTGAAGTGCTGGCTCCCCAGGGCGCACAGATCAAGCCTTACGGCTCGCAGAACGAAATCTACCTGGATGTGGCCGCCGGCCGCCTCGACGGCACCGTGGCGGACGCTACCCTGTTGAGTGACGGCTTCCTGAAAACCGACGCTGGCAAGGGCTTCGCCTTCGTGGGGCCGTCGTTCACCGACGTCAAATACTTCGGCGACGGCATAGGAATCGCGGTGCGCAAGGGCGACAAGGCCGAGCTGGACAAGATCAACGCTGCCATCGCTGCCATTCGCGAGAATGGCAAGTACAAGCAAATCCAGGACAAGTACTTCGACTTCGACATCTACGGCAAGTAAGACCGTCGAAACAGTCAGTCCGAGATGGCGCAAGCAGCAGAATCTCTGAAGTTTGCGCCATTTTTTCATCCCAATTTTCGAGGACCTGAATCATGTTGAAAGGCTACGGGGCTGTCATCCTCGATGGCGCTTGGCTGACGCTTCAGCTCGCCTTGTCGTCCATGGCCCTGGCCATCGTTCTGGGTCTGATCGGGGTCGCCCTGCGTCTCTCGCCGGTGCGCTGGCTGGCCTGGCTTGGCGACCTGTATTCCACGGTGATCCGTGGCATTCCCGATCTGGTGCTGATCCTGCTGATCTTCTACGGCGGCCAGGACTTGTTGAACCGTGTCGCGCCGCTGCTGGGCTACGACGACTACATCGACCTCAATCCGCTGGCGGCCGGTATCGGCACCCTGGGCTTCATCTTCGGTGCCTATCTGTCGGAAACCTTCCGTGGCGCCTTCATGGCGATCCCCAAGGGGCAGGCGGAAGCCGGCATGGCTTACGGCATGAGCAGTTTCCAGGTGTTCTTCCGGGTGATGGTGCCGCAGATGATTCGCCTGGCGATTCCCGGCTTCACCAACAACTGGCTGGTGCTGACCAAGGCCACCGCGCTGATTTCGGTGGTGGGCCTGCAAGACATGATGTTCAAGGCCAAGCAGGCGGCGGATGCCACCCGTGAGCCTTTCACCTTCTTCCTCGCAGTGGCGGCCATGTACCTGGTGATCACCAGTGTCTCGTTGCTGGCATTGCGTCACCTTGAGAAGCGCTACTCGGTAGGCGTAAGGGCGGCTGATCTATGATCTTCGACTACAACGTCATCTATGACGCCTTGCCGCTGTACTTCAGCGGCTTGCTGACCACCTTGAAACTGCTGGCCCTGTCGCTGTTCTTCGGCTTGCTGGTGGCCTTGCCTCTGGGGCTGATGCGGGTTTCCAAGCAGCCGCTGGTGAACATGACGGCCTGGCTCTACACCTACGTGATCCGCGGCACGCCGATGCTGGTGCAGCTGTTCCTGATTTACTACGGCCTGGCCCAGTTCGAGGCGGTGCGCGAGAGTTTCCTCTGGCCCTGGCTGTCTAGCGCAACCTTCTGCGCCTGCCTGGCCTTTGCCATCAATACCAGCGCCTACACCGCGGAGATCATCGCCGGCAGCCTGCGGGCCACGCCCAATGGCGAGATCGAGGCGGCCAAGGCCATGGGGATGTCGCGCTACAAGATGTACCGCCGGATTCTCCTGCCGTCGGCCCTGCGCCGTGCGCTGCCGCAGTACAGCAACGAAGTGATCATGATGCTGCAGACCACCAGTCTGGCGTCCATCGTGACCCTGATCGACATCACCGGTGCGGCGCGCACGGTCAACGCGCAGTACTACCTGCCGTTCGAGGCCTATATCACTGCCGGCGTGTTCTACCTGTGCCTGACCTTTATCCTGGTGCGCCTGTTCAAGCTGGCCGAAGGCCGCTGGCTGCGCTACCTGGCACCGCGGAAGCACTGATATGCAGCGTATCGATCATCCATTGCCCTGGAGCCATCTGGGCTGCGAGCGCAGCATCTCGGTGTTCCGTTTCGGCAGCGGCGAGCGCAAGGCCTATATCCAGGCCAGCCTGCATGCTGACGAACTGCCGGGCATGCGCACCGCCTGGGAGCTGAAAAAGCGCCTGGCCGAGCTGGAGGCCCAGGGCGCCCTCAACGGTGTTGTCGAGCTGGTCCCCGTGGCCAATCCGTTGGGTCTGGGGCAGTTGCTGCAAGGCAATCACCAGGGGCGTTTCGAGGCCGGCAGCGGCAAGAATTTCAACCGTGATTTCGTCGAGTTGAGCGCGCCCGTGGCCCAGCGTCTGGCAGGCGCTCTGGGGGATGACCCCCACGCCAACGTGCGCTTGATCCGCCAGGCCATGAGCGCGGTGCTGGCCGAGCTGCCCCCAGCTGCCAGTCAGTTGCAGGGCATGCAGCGGGTGCTGCTGAGCCATGCCTGCACGGCCGATGTGGTGCTGGACCTGCATTGCGATACCGAGGCGGCCCTGCACATGTATGCCTTGCCGCAGCACTGGCCGCAGTGGCGCTCGCTGGCTGCGCATCTGGATGTGAAGGTTGGCCTGCTGGCGGAGGATTCCGGTGGCAGTTCGTTCGATGAAGCCTGTTCGCTGCCCTGGTTGCGTCTGTCGCAACAGTTCCCTGAGGCGGCGATTCCTCTGGCCTGCCTGGCCACGACGCTGGAACTGGGCGGTCAGGCGGATACCGGGGGCGTTGAGGCCCAGGCGCATGCCGAAGGCATTCTGGCGTTCCTGGCCGAGCAGGGGCTGATTGCCGGTGAGTGGCCGGCACCCGGGCGCGATGCCTGCGAGGCCATGCCCTTTGAAGGCACCGAGTGGCTGTATGCGCCGCACCCCGGCGTGGTGAGCTTTCTACGTCCGGCCGGGAGCTGGGTGGAAGTCGGCGAGCCGATTTTTGAAGTGATTGATCCCCTATCCGATCGGGTCAGTACGGTGTGTGCTGGCACCAGCGGCGTGTTGTTCGCCGTTGAGCGGCTGCGTTATGCCCAACCCGGTTTCTGGCTGGCCAAGGTGGCGGGGCGCGAAGCGCTGCGTCACGGGCGCTTGCTCAACGACTGACTGTTTTTGTGAGAACCGACCGCATGTACAAACTTGAAGTCCAAGACCTGCATAAGCGCTATGGCAGTCACGAAGTGCTCAAGGGCGTGTCCCTGAAGGCCGCCGCCGGCGATGTGATCAGCATCATCGGCTCCAGTGGCTCGGGCAAGAGCACCTTTTTGCGCTGCATCAACCTGCTGGAGCAGCCCCATGCCGGCAAGATCCTGCTGAACAACGAAGAGTTGAAGCTGGTGGCCAACAAGGACGGCGCGCTCAAGGCTGCCGATCCCAAGCAGTTGCAGCGCATGCGTTCGCGCCTGTCGATGGTATTCCAGCATTTCAACCTGTGGTCGCACATGACCGCGATTGAAAACATCATGGAAGCGCCAGTGCACGTGCTGGGTGTGTCCAAGGCCGAAGCTCGCGAGAAGGCCGAGCATTACCTGGCCAAGGTGGGTGTGGCGCACCGCAAGGATGCCTACCCGGGGCACATGTCCGGCGGCGAGCAGCAGCGCGTGGCCATTGCCCGGGCCCTGGCCATGGAGCCGGAAGTCATGCTGTTCGACGAGCCGACCTCAGCCCTGGACCCGGAGCTGGTGGGCGACGTGTTGAAGGTCATGCAGGCCCTGGCCCAGGAAGGCCGGACCATGGTGGTGGTGACTCACGAAATGGGCTTTGCCCGTGAAGTCTCCAACCAGCTGGTGTTCCTGCACAAGGGGGTGGTGGAAGAGAGCGGCAACCCGCGGGAAGTGCTGGTGAACCCGCAATCAGAACGTTTGCAACAATTCCTCTCCGGTAGCCTCAAGTAATCACTGCCGTTGTGCACCAAATTAGGTCATGCTGCGCACCGCGCGCCAGATGATCTAACTTGGTGCTGTCACCCTTGGCTTCTAACACTGTTTTCGTTTCGGATTGCCCGCCATGACTGCCCATCGAATTGGTTTCCTGATTTGGCCCAGCACTAAAGCCTTGACGCTGGCGCTGGCCGAGGAGGCCTTGCGTGTTGCTCAGCGGGTGCATCCGGAAGTGGTTTATGAGCTGGCGTTCCTGCAGGCCGAAGCCCCGGCCGAAGGCGCCTGGCAACTGCCGGGCGAGCCTTGGGCGGGCAAGCTGGAAGGCTGCCAGAAACTGTTCCTGCTGGCGGACGAGCCGCCCGCGCCGATGAGCGCCGGCCTCAGCAGCGCGCTAAAGCAGCTGGTGCGTGCCGGCTGTGTGATTGGCGGGCTGTCTGCCGGGGTTTATCCCTTGGCGCAACTGGGTCTGCTCGATGGTTATCGGGCGGCGGTGCACTGGCGCTGGCAGGATGATTTCGCCGAGCGTTTTCCCAAGGTCATCGCCACCAGTCACCTGTTCGACTGGGATCGTGATCGCCTGACCGCGTGCGGTGGCATGTCGGTGCTGGACCTGTTGCTGGCGGTGCTGGCGCGTGATCACGGCGCCGAGCTTGCGGGGGCTGTGTCGGAAGAGCTGGTGGTGGAGCGCATCCGCGAAGGTGGCGAGCGCCAGCGCATCCCGCTGCAGAATCGCCTGGGCTCCAGCCATCCGAAGCTGACTCAGGCGGTGTTGCTGATGGAAGCCAATATCGAGGAGCCGCTGACCACCGACGAGATTGCCCAGCATGTCTGTGTATCCCGTCGTCAGTTGGAGCGGATCTTCAAGCAATACCTGAACCGCGTGCCTAGCCAGTACTACCTGGAGCTGCGTCTGAACAAGGCCCGGCAGATGCTGATGCAGACCAGCAAGTCGATCATTCAGATCGGCCTGTCCTGTGGTTTCTCCTCCGGCCCGCACTTCTCCAGCGCCTACCGCAACTTCTTTGGCGCTACCCCGCGTGAAGATCGCAATCAACGGCGCAGCAGCAGCCCGTTCGAACTCTCATCGGTTCCCTCCGAACGCGGCTGACCTGGCCCTGTAGGAGCCGGCTTGCCGGCGAATCGCGCGGGCAGCTCGTTATGCCCGGTGCAGCGCGCCCGTGCGCCACGCCCTTCTAAATCTCGATAGCCGCTACAGAAATGGTGCCGGGTTGCCGTCTAACTACCTGGATAATTACCTTGGGCGAAATGCCCGCTGAATCTGCCGCTAGAGCCCTGCGCAGTTTAAACTGCGCCTTTGCGACGCTATTTGTCGCATTGCCATAAACCCGCGTAAAACCGGGGTTGGCGCTATAAGAAGTTGTCGCTTGGCGACAAGGCCGGGCACAAAACTGTCCTTACAATCCCTCCATCGCTCGCCAGTTCCAGGCGGGTGTTCCTCTTCAGGAGACTCCGATGTCCGTTGAGCAAGCTCCGGTGCAACGCGCCGATTTCGACCAGGTGATGGTTCCCAACTACGCACCTGCGGCCTTCATTCCTGTGCGCGGCGCGGGGTCCCGAGTCTGGGATCAGTCGGGTCGGGAATTGATCGACTTCGCCGGCGGCATCGCGGTCAACGTACTGGGCCACGCCCATCCGGCACTGGTGGGAGCTCTGACCGAGCAAGCCAACAAGCTGTGGCATGTGTCCAACGTCTTCACCAACGAGCCGGCCCTGCGCCTGGCCCACAAGCTGATCGACGCCACCTTCGCTGAGCGCGCGTTCTTCTGTAACTCCGGTGCGGAAGCCAACGAGGCCGCCTTCAAGCTGGCCCGTCGCGTGGCCCACGATCGTTTCGGTGCCGAGAAGTACGAAATCATCGCCGCGCTCAACAGCTTCCACGGCCGTACCCTATTCACCGTGAACGTTGGCGGCCAGTCGAAGTACTCCGACGGCTTCGGCCCGAAAATCACCGGCATTACCCATGTGCCGTACAACGACCTTGCAGCCCTGAAAACCGCGGTTTCTGACAAGACCTGCGCCGTGGTACTGGAGCCGATCCAGGGTGAGGGCGGCGTGCTGCCGGCCGAACTGGCCTACCTGCAAGGCGCCCGCGAGCTGTGCGATCAGCACAACGCGCTGTTGGTGTTCGACGAAGTGCAGACCGGCATGGGCCGCAGCGGCGAGCTGTTCGCCTACCAGTATTACGGCGTGACCCCGGACATCCTCACCAGCGCCAAGAGCCTGGGCGGCGGTTTTCCGATCGCGGCGATGCTGACCACCGAAGCGCTGGCCAAGCACCTGGTGGTCGGCACCCACGGCACCACCTACGGCGGCAACCCGCTGGCGTGTGCGGTGGCCGAGGCGGTGATCGACGTGATCAACACCCCGCAAGTGCTCAATGGCGTGAAAGCCAAGCACGATCGTTTCAAGACTCGCCTGCTGCAGATCGGCGAGAAGTACGGCCTGTTCAGCGAAGTCCGTGGCCTGGGCCTGTTGCTCGGTTGCGTGCTCAGCGAAGCCTGGAAAGGCAAGGCCAAGGACGTGTTCAACGCCGCCGAGAAAGAAGGCCTGATGATCCTGCAGGCCGGTCCGGACGTGGTGCGCTTCGCTCCGAGCCTGGTGATCGAAGACGCCGATATCGACGAGGGCCTGGATCGCTTCGAGCGTGCCGTGGCGAAACTGACTCAAGCCTGATCCAGGTTGCAGTACTCCTCGGCGCCGGCTTTTGCAGCCGGTGTCGAGCCCAATTCCTGTGCCGGGCTGTCCCGGCATTTTTTTCCCTGCGTCGGACGGTTTCCGACCTGTTTTAGAGTAAGGAGTGACACCATGCTGGTGATGCGCCCCGCGCAAATGGCTGATCTGGGCGAGGTACAGCGTCTGGCTGCAGACAGCCCGATTGGTGTCACCTCCTTGCCGGATGATGTGGATCGCCTGCGCGACAAGATCGCCGCGAGCGAGGCTTCGTTTGCCGCCGAGGTGAGCTTCAACGGTGAGGAAAGCTATTTCTTCGTCCTCGAAGATACCGACAGCGGCAAGCTGGTGGGCTGTTCTGCCATCGTCGCGTCCGCCGGTTATTCCGAGCCGTTCTACAGCTTCCGCAATGAAACCTTCGTCCACGCCTCCCGCGAGCTGAAGATTCACAACAAGATTCATGTCCTGTCCCAGTGCCACGACCTGACCGGCAACAGCCTGTTGACCAGTTTCTACGTGGTGCCGGAGCTGGTGGGCTCACCCTGGTCGGAGCTCAACTCCCGCGGTCGCCTGCTGTTCGTCGCCAGTCACCCGGAGCGTTTCGCCGATTCGGTGGTGACCGAGATCGTCGGCTATAGCGATGAACACGGTGATTCGCCGTTCTGGGACGCCATCGGGCGCAACTTCTTCGACCTCAACTACGCCGAGGCCGAGCGCTTGTGCGGCCTCAAGAGCCGGACCTTTCTCGCCGAGCTGATGCCGCATTACCCGATCTACGTGCCGCTGCTGCCGGACGCGGCCCAGGAAGCCATGGGCCAGGTGCACCCGCGGGCGCAGATCACCTTCGACATCCTGATGCGCGAAGGTTTTGAAACCGATCACTACATCGACATTTTCGACGGTGGCCCGACCTTGCATGCACGGGTTTCGGGGATTCGTTCGATTGCCCAGAGCCGCGTGGTGCCGGTGAAGATCGGCGAGGCCCTCAAGGGCGGCGGTCGTCAGTACCTAGTGTCCAACGGCCAACTGCAGGATTACCGCGCGGTACTGCTGGAGCTGGATTACGCCCCGGGCAAACCGGTAACCCTGGATCTGCAAACGGCCGAAGCCCTGGGCGTCGGTGAAGGTGCCAGCGTGCGTCTGGTGGCGGTTTAAAGCCTGCTTCCACGACCTGGAAAGCATGCCTGGAAAGCAGCGAGTTTCGCGCAGGCCATCAGCGGCCTGCGTCTGAGGAGATAGCATGATCGTTCGTCCCGTACGCAGCAGCGATTTACCCGCGCTGATCGACCTGGCCCGCAGCACCGGCACCGGCCTCACCACCTTGCCGGCCAACGAAGAGCGCCTGACCCACAGGGTCGGCTGGGCGGAAAAGACCTTTCGCGGCGAAGCCGAGCGCGGCGATGCGGACTATCTGTTCGTGCTGGAAGACGACAACGGCCGGGTGGTGGGGATTTCCGCCATCGCCGGTGCCGTCGGGCTGCGCGAGCCCTGGTACAACTTCCGGGTCGGCCTGACGGTCAGCGCCTCCCAGGAGCTGAACATCTACCGCGAGATCCCCACGCTGTTCCTGGCCAACGACCTGACCGGCAACTCCGAGCTGTGCTCGCTGTTCCTTCACGCCGATTACCGCACTGGCCTCAACGGCCGCATGCTGGCCAAGGCGCGGATGCTGTTCATCGCCGAGTTCCCGCAACTGTTCGGCAACAAGATCATTGCCGAGATGCGTGGCATGTCCGATGAGAACGGCCGCTCGCCGTTCTGGGAAAGCCTGGGCCGGCACTTCTTCAAGATGGAGTTCAGCCAGGCCGACTACCTGACCGGGGTTGGCAACAAGGCGTTCATCGCCGAGCTGATGCCCAAGTTCCCGCTGTACACCTGCTTTTTGTCCGAGGATGCGCGCAACGTGATCGGCAAGGTCCACACCGACACCGAGCCGGCGCTGGCCATGCTCAAGAGCGAAGGCTTCAGTTACCAGGGCTATGTCGACATCTTCGATGCCGGTCCGGCGGTGGAGTGCGAAACCAGCAAGATCCGCGCGGTGCGTGACAGCCAGGCGCTGGTGCTGGCCATCGGCACCCCGGGCGACGACGCCACGCCGTTCCTGATCCACAACCGCAAGCGCGAGGACTGCCGCATCACCGCGGCGCCGGCACGTTTTGCCGCGGGCACCCTGGTGGTCGATCCCCTGACCGCCAAGCGCCTGCAACTCAACGCCGGCGACCAGGTCCGCGCGGTTCCGCTGTCTGCTTCTCGGGAGTCGAAATAATGAGCACGCTGTACATCGCTGGCCAATGGCTGGCAGGCCAGGGTGAAGCCTTCACCTCAGTCAATCCGGTGACCCAGGCGGTTATCTGGTCCGGCAACGGCGCTACGGCCGCGCAAGTGGAGAGCGCCGTGCAGGCCGCCCGCCAAGCGTTTCCAGCCTGGGCCAAGCGTTCCCTGGAAGAGCGCATCGGCGTGCTCGAAGCCTTTGCCGCCAGTCTCAAGGCGCGGGCCGACGAACTGGCCCGCTGCATCGGTGAGGAAACCGGCAAACCGCTGTGGGAAGCCGCCACCGAAGTCACCAGCATGGTCAACAAGATCGCCATCTCGGTGCAGAGCTACCGCGAGCGCACCGGCGAGAAGAGCGGCCCGCTGGGCGACGCCACCGCTGTGCTGCGACACAAGCCCCACGGCGTGGTGGCGGTGTTCGGCCCTTATAACTTCCCCGGGCATCTGCCCAACGGGCACATCGTTCCCGCGTTGCTGGCCGGTAACAGCGTGCTGTTCAAGCCCAGCGAGCTGACGCCGAAAGTCGCCGAGCTGACGGTGCAGTGCTGGATCGAAGCCGGCTTGCCGGCAGGGGTTCTCAACCTGCTGCAAGGCGCCCGGGAAACCGGCATCGCCCTGGCCGCCAATCCGGGTATCGATGGGTTGTTCTTCACCGGTTCCAGCCGTACCGGCAATCATCTGCACCAGCAGTTCGCCGGGCGCCCGGACAAGATCCTGGCCCTGGAAATGGGCGGCAACAACCCGCTGGTGGTGGATCAGGTCGCTGATCTGGACGCCGCGGTGTACACCATCATCCAGTCGGCCTTCATTTCGGCCGGCCAGCGCTGCACCTGCGCCCGCCGCCTGCTGGTGCCGCAAGGCGCCTGGGGTGATGCGTTGCTGGCGCGCCTGGTGGCGGTCAGCGCGAGCATCGATGTCGGTGCCTATGACCAGCAGCCGGCGCCGTTCATGGGGTCGGTGATTTCTCTGGGCGCTGCTCGCGCGCTGATGGATGCGCAACGGCAACTGCTGGCCAATGGCGCCGTGGCCTTGCTGGAAATGACCCAGCCCCAGGCTCAGGCGGCCTTGCTGACGCCGGGGATCCTGGACGTCACGGCGGTGGCTGAGCGTCCCGATGAAGAGCTGTTCGGGCCTCTGCTACAGGTGATCCGCTACGCTGATTTCGATGCGGCGATCGCCGAGGCCAACAACACTCAGTACGGCCTGGCTGCCGGCCTGTTGTCGGATTCCGCCGAGCGTTACCAGCAGTTCTGGCTGGAAAGCCGGGCGGGCATCGTCAACTGGAACAAGCAGCTGACCGGCGCCGCCAGCAGCGCGCCTTTCGGTGGTGTGGGCGCTTCGGGCAATCATCGGGCCAGTGCCTATTACGCGGCGGATTACTGCGCGTACCCGGTGGCTTCCCTGGAAACCCCGAGCCTGGTGCTGCCGAGCGCGTTGACGCCGGGTGTGCGCTTGTCCTGATTTGCGGGGCCTTTTCGCCGGCAAGCCGGCTCCTACAGATTTGGGTAGGAGTTGGCTGGCCGGCGAACGAGCGCGAAACGCTCGCCCTGTGTAGATATCGATGCCTATAACAAACAGATTCGTGGAGCCTCGCTGATGAAATCCTATGAAGTCAATTTTGACGGTTTAGTGGGGCCGACCCATAACTATGGCGGCCTGTCCTACGGCAACGTGGCCTCCCAGAGCAACAGCCAGCAGGGCTCCAACCCCAAGGAAGCGGCGCTGCAAGGCCTGGCGAAAATGAAAGCGCTGATGGACATGGGCTTCCAGCAAGGTGTGCTTGCCCCGCAAGAGCGCCCGGATGTGGCGGCTCTGCGCAACCTGGGTTTTGCCGGGAGCGACGCGCAGGTCATCCAGCAAGCCGCCAAGCAGGCCATGCCCTTGCTGGTCGCCAGTTGCTCGGCGTCGAGCATGTGGGTGGCCAACGCCGCCACGGTCAGCCCGAGTGCCGATACCGCCGACGGTCGCGTGCACTTCACCGCCGCCAACCTGAACTGCAAATACCACCGCAGCATCGAGCACCCGACCACCAGTCGCGTGCTGGGCGCGATGTTCGCCGACCAGAAGCACTTCGCTCATCACGCGGCCTTGCCGGCGGTGGCGCAGTTTGGCGATGAGGGCGCGGCCAACCACACGCGCTTCTGCCGTGACTATGGCGAGGCGGGTGTCGAGTTCTTCGTCTTCGGTCGCAGCGCGTTCGATACCCGTTACCCGGCGCCGCAGAAATACCCGGCACGCCAGACCCTGGAAGCCTCGCAAGCCGTGGCTCGCCTGCATGGCCTGAGCGAGGAGGGCGTGGTCTACGCCCAGCAGAACCCGGCGGTGATCGACCAGGGCGTGTTCCACAACGATGTGATCGCGGTGGGCAATGGCGAGGTGCTGTTCTATCACGAGGATGCATTCCTCGAGACCGACAAGATGCTGGCCGAACTGCAGGGCAAGCTGGGCAAGCGCGGCGGCAACTTCCAGTCGATTTGCGTGCCGCGCGCGCAGGTGACGGTGGAAGACGCTGTGCGTTCCTACCTGTTCAATAGCCAGCTGCTGTCCCGCGCCGATGGTTCGATGCTGTTGATCGTGCCCGAGGAGTGCCGCGGCAACGAGCGTGTCTGGCAGTACCTGCAAAGCCTCACCAGCTCCGGTGGGCTGATCCGTGAAGTGAAGGTCTTCGATCTCAAGCAGAGCATGCAGAATGGCGGTGGCCCGGCTTGCCTGCGCCTGCGGGTGGCTCTCAATGAAACCGAGCTGGCGGCGGTCAATCCCGGGGTTATCATGACCGCGCCGTTGTACGACACCCTGACCCAATGGGTTGGCAAGCACTACCGCGACCGTCTGTGCGAAAGCGATCTGGCGGACCCGCAACTGCTGCTTGAATGCCGGACGGCACTGGATGAACTGACGCAAATCCTTAAACTGGGCGCGGTTTATCCCTTCCAGATCAATTGAAAGCCCACGCCCGGCCTACTCGGCCGGGCGTGCCGCTTCACCCCAGACGAGAACGACCCCCATGAGCGATACCCTGCAGCTGATCCTTGAAGACAGCGACGGCACCCAACTGCAAACCTCCTGCACCCGTTTCGCGGTGCTGTGGCAGGGCAAGGAAGTATGGATTCAACAGGACGGCCGCGGCCAACTGCTGATCGGCGTGGATGTGGAGGAGGGTGACGACGAATACGCCAGCCTGCTGCTGCGCCCGCTGGCGACCAACCTGGTCAGCCTGCAACTGGAAATGGAGCCGGCCGACGCCGGTGACGATGATCACGTGCATGGCCCCGACTGCGGCCACGCTCACTAAGGAAGCCGCCTTATGCTCGCCCTCGGCAAACTGCTTGAACTGACCCTCGCCGGCCGTGAACCGGCGGAGAAGACTCAACTGACTGTCGACGGCGTGCGCATGCGCTGGCTGAGCGAGGGCGCGCTGGAAGTGCGGCCGCCCGAAGCTCGCGACAACGGTCTGGACCTGCTGCTGTCAGCGGGCATCCATGGCAACGAGACGGCTCCCATCGAGCTGCTCGACCGTCTGTTGCACGACATCGCCCGGGGCGACCTGAAGCCCCGCGCCCGTATCCTGTTCCTGTTCGGCAACCCCGAGGCCATGCGCCGCGGCGAGCGTTTTGTCGAGCAGGACGTCAACCGGCTGTTCAATGGCCGACATGAGTCGAGCAGTGGTGTCGAAGCCCTGCGTGCCTGCGAACTGGAGCGCCTGGCGGCAAGTTTTTTCAGTCTGCCGCAGCGCCAGCGCCTGCACTACGACCTGCACACGGCGATCCGTGGTTCGAAGATCGAGCAGTTCGCCCTGTATCCCTGGAAGCAGGGCCGCCAGCATTCGCGGCGTGAGCTGGCGCGCCTGCGAGCGGCCGGCATGCAAGCGGTGCTGTTGCAGAACAAGCCATCCATTGTCTTCAGCGCCTACACCTATGATCAGTTGGGGGCCGAATCCTTCACCCTGGAGTTGGGCAAGGCACGGCCGTTCGGGCAGAACCAGGGGGTCAATGTCGAGCGCCTGGAAACCCGCCTCAAGCAGATCATCGACGGCAGCGAACCCGAGCAAGAGCAGGACAGCCTCGACGGCCTGCAACTGTTCAGCGTGGCGCGGGAAGTCATCAAGCACAGCGACAGCTTCCACCTGCACCTGCCGGCGGACGTCGAGAACTTTTCCGAGCTGGAAGTGGGTTACCTGCTGGCCGAGGATATTGCTCAGACTCGCTGGGTCATCGAGGAGAAGGGGGCGCGGATCATTTTTCCCAACCCCAAGGTCAAGAACGGCTTGCGTGCCGGGATTCTGATCGTGCCGACCACGGCCGACGGCCTGGCCTGAGGTTCACCGGCAAGCTGACCCCTCGCAGGGACCGGCTTGTCGGTGAGGCTAACGCTTAAACCGCGACCGCGCGCTGCTCATTGCGGCGCAGGGCGCGCAGCTTGTGCAGGGTGTCGGCGCAGGTCTTCGCCGCTTCCTGGCCCTTGTGCACGAAGTGCTCGAAGAAGAACTTCTGATGCTCTTCACCTGCATGGAAGTGATGCGGGGTCAGCACTACCGAAAACACGGGCACTTCAGTTTCCAGTTGCACCTGCATCAAGCCGCTGATCACCGACTGGGCGACGAACTCATGACGGTAGATACCACCGTCCACCACCAGGCCCGCCGCCACGATGCCGCTGTAGCGACCGGTCTTGGCCAGCAGCTTGGCGTGCAGGGGGATTTCGAAGGCGCCACCGACCTCGAAGAAGTCGATATCGGATTCCTGGTAACCCTGAGCGAGCATTTCGGCGACGAAGCCCTGACGGCTCTGGTCGACGATCTCCTTGTGCCAGCAAGCCTGGATGAAGGCGACGCGCTCGTTGGGGTGGTGTTTGCCTTTGCTATCGATTGCGGTGGGTTGCATCTGTTCTGACTCCTGTTTGTATGAAAAACAGGGCGTATATGAATCGAATGGGATTTAAGGGTACGCGCAGAGCCCGCGTGGATGATCCACGTCTGCCCGGCAACGGCCCTTTGGCGCCAATCCCGTTCTCTCTTCATCCGGACTATGACCGTCGGCCCCGGGATCACACCGGGTCTGCTGACCTTGTCGGCACCTGTGGACTTGCCACGGGTGTCACCAAGCGCTCGCGGGCTATGCACATTGCGTGCAATTACCGCCGGTGGGGAATTGCACCCCGCCCTGAGAACGATTGCCCGAGGGTTTTCTCGGGCGGTGAGTTTTTAACACAGATCTGGCGGGGAAGCATCGCGCCTTTTGGATAATGTTCATCGGATTTTTCATCCTGTGGCGCAAGGTTTTCTACAGTTGCTGCTTGATTAATCGTCCACAGGGCCGCAGTAATTCGCTTTGACAGGGAATTCCCCCTGTCCAAGCCAGGGCCCTGATGTCCCCCTGTAGCCGGAGCCTGATGTGATGAGCCTGATCGATCTTCGTAGTGACACCGTGACCCAGCCGACCCCGGGCATGCTCGATGCCATGGCGCGCGCCCGTACCGGAGACGATGTCTACGGTGAAGACCCGACGGTCAATCAGTTGGAGGCCGAACTGGCCGGGCGCTTGGGGTTTGCCGCGGCCCTGTTCGTGCCTTCCGGCACCATGAGCAATCTGCTGGCATTGATGGCCCACTGTGAGCGGGGCGACGAGTACATCGTTGGTCAGCAGGCCCACACCTACAAATATGAAGGCGGTGGCGCAGCGGTATTGGGCTCGATCCAGCCCCAGCCGCTGGAGCTGCAGGCCGATGGCTCCCTTGACCTGGAGCGGGTGGCGGCGGCGATCAAGCCGGACGACTTTCATTTTGCCCGCACGCGCTTGCTGGCCCTGGAGAACACCATGCAGGGCAAGGTGCTGCCCCTGGCCTACCTGGCCCGGGCCCGGGCCTTCACCCGTGAGCGGGGGTTGGCCCTGCACCTGGACGGCGCGCGGCTGTACAACGCGGCGGTGAAGTTGGGGGTGGATGCCCGGGTGATCGCCGAGCACTTCGACTCGGTATCGGTGTGCCTGTCCAAAGGGCTCGGCGCGCCTGTGGGTTCGGTGTTGTGCGGCTCCGCAGCGCTGATCGGCAAGGCACGGCGCCTGCGCAAGATGCTGGGAGGGGGGATGCGCCAGGCGGGTGGGCTGGCGGCGGCGGGACTCTATGCCCTGGAGCATCAGGTGCAGCGACTGGCGGATGACCATGCGCATGCACAGTTGCTGGCTCAGGGGTTGAGCCGGGCCGGCTACAGTGTCGAGCCGGTGCAGACCAACATGGTGTACGTAGAGCTGGGAGAGCGGGCCGAAGCCCTCAAGGCGTTCGCCGCCGAGCGGGGGATCAGGCTCAGTGCGGCGTCACGCTTGCGCCTGGTGACCCATCTGGACGTTGATGCCGGGCAAATCGAGCAGGTGGTGGGCACTTTTGCCGAGTTTTCCCGTAACTGACAGTGTTCTCCGTCCAATTGACTGTTTGTATCGTACAAACACGCTGTACCAAGTGATTAACGCCGATATAATGCGGCCCTTTGCCGTCGTTTCGTCTGTTGACGTTGCGCACAGGCCTTTGGCCGCAGTCTCCGTGGAAGATCCTAATGAAAAGCGCAGAAATCCGTGAAGCCTTCCTTCGCTTCTTCGAAGAGCAAGGCCACACCCGTGTAGCCTCCAGCTCTTTGATCCCAGGCAACGACCCAACCTTGCTGTTCACCAACGCGGGGATGAACCAGTTCAAGGACTGCTTCCTGGGCCAGGAAAAGCGCGCCTATACCCGCGCTGTCAGCAGCCAGAAGTGCGTCCGCGCCGGTGGCAAGCACAACGACCTGGAAAACGTCGGTTACACCGCTCGCCACCACACCTTCTTCGAAATGCTGGGTAACTTCAGCTTCGGTGACTACTTCAAGCGCGATGCCATCACCTTCGCCTGGACCTTCCTGACGTCCGAGAAGTGGCTGAACCTGCCGAAAGAGAAACTCTGGGTCACGGTTTACGCTAGCGACGACGAAGCCTATGACATCTGGACCAAAGAGGTCGGGGTGCCGGCCGAGCGCATGGTGCGCATCGGAGACAACAAAGGCGCGCCTTACGCTTCGGACAACTTCTGGACCATGGGTGATACCGGTCCTTGCGGTCCTTGTACCGAGATTTTCTACGATCACGGCGCCGATATCTGGGGTGGCCCACCCGGCTCGCCGGAAGAGGACGGTGACCGCTACATCGAAATCTGGAACAACGTGTTCATGCAGTTCAACCGCACCGCCGATGGCGTTCTGCATCCGCTGCCTGCGCCGTCGGTGGACACCGGCATGGGCCTGGAGCGGATCAGCGCAGTGCTGCAGCACGTGCACTCGAACTATGAAATCGACCTGTTCCAGAGCCTGCTGGATGCCGCGGCCAAGGCCATCGGCTGCACCAACGATGCCCAGGCCTCGCTGAAAGTGGTGGCCGACCATATCCGCTCCTGCGGCTTCCTGATTGCCGATGGTGTGCTGCCGTCCAATGAAGGTCGCGGTTATGTGCTGCGTCGAATCATTCGCCGTGCTTGCCGCCACGGCAACAAGCTGGGGGCCAAGGGCAGCTTCTTCTATCAGATCGTTGCCGCCCTGGTGGCCGAGATGGGTGAAGCCTTCCCTGAGCTGAAATCCCAGCAGGCGCATATCGAGCGCGTGCTGAAGGCCGAGGAAGAGCAGTTCGCCAAGACCCTGGAGCAGGGCTTGAAGATTCTCGAGCAGGACCTGGCCGAGCTCAAGGGCTCGGTGGTACCGGGCGACGTGGTGTTCAAGCTGTATGACACCTACGGCTTCCCGATGGACCTGACTGGCGATATCGCCCGCGAGCGCAACCTGACCCTCGACGAGGAAGGTTTTGAGCGCGAAATGGAAGCTCAGCGCGTGCGTGCACGCTCCGCCAGCTCCTTCGGCATGGACTACAACAGCCTGGTCAAGGTTGATGTAGCCACCGAGTTCACCGGCTATCAGGCCACCAGCGGTTCGGCCAAAGTGGTTGCCCTCTATAAGGAAGGGCAGTCGGTAGACATCCTTAATGAAGGCGAAGAAGGCGTTGTGGTGCTTGACCAGACCCCGTTCTACGCTGAATCCGGCGGTCAGATCGGCGACTGCGGTTACCTGCAGGCCGGCAGTGCACGGTTTGATGTGCGCGACACCACCAAGACCGGCGGTGCTTTCCTGCATCACGGCGTGCTGGCCAAGGGCAGCCTGATCGTAGGCGCTCCAGTTGAAACCCAGGTCGACGCCGATGTGCGTCACGCCACTTCGCTGAACCACTCGGCCACCCACTTGCTGCACGCCGCGCTGCGCCAGGTACTGGGCGAGCACGTTCAGCAAAAGGGCTCGCTGGTGGACAGTCAGCGCCTGCGTTTCGACTTCAGTCACTTTGAAGCGATCAAGCCTGAGCAGATCAAGGCCCTGGAAGACATCGTCAACGCCGAGATTCGCAAGAATACGGCGGTGGAAACCGAAGAAACCGACATCGATACCGCCAAGAAGAAGGGCGCCATGGCGCTGTTCGGCGAGAAGTACGGCGACAGCGTGCGCGTGCTGAGCATGGGCGGCGACTTCTCGGTGGAGCTGTGCGGTGGTATCCACGCCAATCGTACTGGCGACATCGGCTTGCTGAAGATCACCAGCGAAGGCGGCGTGGCTTCCGGTGTGCGGCGTATCGAAGCGGTCACCGGTGCTGCGGCCCTGGCGTACCTGAACGCTGCGGAAGAACAACTCAAGGAAGCGGCGACCCTGGTCAAGGGCAGCCGTGACAACCTGATCGACAAGCTGTCGGCGGTGCTGGAGCGCAATCGTCTGCTGGAGAAGCAGCTTGAGCAGTTGCAGGCCAAGGCTGCCAGCGCTGCCGGTGACGATCTGTCCGCTCAGGCGGCAGACGTCAAGGGCGTGAAGGTGCTGGCTGCGCGCCTCGACGGCCAGGACGGCAAGGCGCTGCTGGCGTTGGTGGATCAGTTGAAAAACAAACTCGGCCGCGCAGTGATCCTGCTCGGCAGTGTCCATGAGGAAAAGGTCGTACTGGTTGCCGGTGTAACCAAGGACCTGACTGGCCAACTCAAAGCCGGTGATTTGATGAAGCAAGCCGCTGCGGCAGTGGGCGGTAAGGGCGGCGGTCGTCCAGACATGGCCCAGGGTGGTGGTGTTGATGCTGCTGCACTGGATGCCGCGCTGGCCTTGACCGTGCCATTTGTCGAGCAGGGCATTTAAGGCGCCGAACCGGGCCCGTCGTCTAGTGGCGGGTCCTTGCGCTGTGCAGTTTGATTGTTTAACGGGCGCCCCTTTACGGGCTGAGGCGGCTTAGAAAATGGCTTTGATCGTACAGAAATTTGGAGGCACTTCGGTCGGCTCTGTGGAGCGGATCGAGCAGGTCGCCGACAAGGTGAAGAAGTTCCGCGAAGCCGGCGATGACCTGGTGATTGTGCTGTCGGCGATGAGTGGCGAAACCAACCGCCTGATCGATCTGGCCAAGCAGATCAGTGGCGAAGCCATACCGGTTCCCCGTGAGCTGGATGTGATCGTGTCCACTGGCGAGCAAGTGACTATCGCTTTGCTGGCCATGGCATTGATCAAGCGCGGTATTCCTGCGGTGTCTTACACCGGGAATCAGGTGCGTATCCTCACCGACAGTGCTCACAATAAAGCGCGAATCCTGCAGATTGATGATCAGAAGATTCGCAGCGATCTTAAGGCGGGTCGTGTGGTCGTGGTTGCCGGTTTCCAGGGCGTGGATGAGCACGGCAACATCACCACTTTGGGACGTGGCGGCTCCGACACCACCGGCGTGGCGCTGGCGGCGGCCCTGAAGGCTGATGAGTGCCAGATCTATACCGATGTGGACGGCGTCTACACCACTGACCCGCGCGTGGTGCCCAAGGCTCAGCGCCTGGACAAGATCACCTTTGAAGAGATGCTGGAAATGGCCAGCCTCGGTTCCAAGGTGTTGCAGATCCGTGCGGTCGAGTTTGCTGGCAAGTACAACGTTCCGCTGCGCGTGTTGCACAGCTTTCAGGAGGGTCCGGGCACCCTCATTACTATTGATGAAGAGGAATCCATGGAACAGCCGATCATTTCCGGCATCGCTTTCAACCGCGATGAAGCCAAGCTGACTATCCGTGGCGTGCCAGACAATCCTGGCGTGGCCTTCAAGATTCTCGGCCCGATCAGCGCGTCGAACATTGAAGTCGACATGATCGTGCAGAACGTTTCGCACGATAACACCACCGACTTCACCTTCACCGTTCACCGCAACGACTACCTGGCTGCCCAGACCGTGCTGGAAAACACCGCACGCGAGATCGGTGCTCGTGAAGTGGTCGGTGATACCGATATTGCCAAGGTTTCGATCGTTGGCGTTGGCATGCGCTCTCATGCGGGTGTAGCCAGCCGGATGTTTGAAGCCCTGGCGAAGGAAAGCATCAACATCCAGATGATCTCCACTTCCGAAATCAAGGTGTCGGTGGTGATTGAAGAGAAGTACCTGGAGTTGGCGGTACGTGCGCTGCACACTGCGTTTGAGCTCGACGCTCCGGCCCGACAGGGCGAGTGATGCGTGTTTGAAAGGGGCGCGGTCTGACCGCGCCCTTTGTGTTTTTGATCGGCACGGGAGAAAACTGTTCTTTTGCCCGTGCTAGTCAATACTTAGGCGTGTAGGACTGCAGCCGCCATGGTTGTAGGCCGACACCCTTTTTTTTGCAGACTGTAGTCCCTGAAAATGTAATGCGTGAGGAGATAGGTATGCTGATTCTGACTCGTCGGTGCGCAGAAAGCCTGATCATTGGTGATGGCGAGATCACTGTGACCGTGCTCGGCGTCAAAGGTAATCAAGTGCGTATTGGTGTCAACGCCCCCAAAGAAGTGGCGGTTCACCGTGAGGAAATTTACCTGCGGATAAAGAAAGAGAAGGACGAAGAACCAAGCCATTAATTTTTATCGTTTTTTTTGTTTGCAAACGGGGAGAAAGCTGGTTAATATACGCCCCGTGTTGCGGAGAGCTGGCCGAGTGGCCGAAGGCGCTCCCCTGCTAAGGGAGTACACCTCAAAAGGGTGTCGGGGGTTCGAATCCCCCGTTCTCCGCCATTATTTGCTTAGTACGTTGTAATCTGGCTTCTTCTGTAAGTTGTTGAAATTACTAGAAAAAGTGCTTGACAAAGAGATTTAACGGCCTATAATGCGCGGCAACAAATGCACTCGTAGCTCAGCTGGATAGAGTACTCGGCTACGAACCGAGCGGTCACAGGTTCGAATCCTGTCGAGTGCACCATTTAAGAGTTAGTTGCAGTGATGTAGTTAACTCCGCTTCAACCAGTTGTGGTCTGGTCTAAAAACACAAAATGCACTCGTAGCTCAGCTGGATAGAGTACTCGGCTACGAACCGAGCGGTCACAGGTTCGAATCCTGTCGAGTGCACCATACAACAGAAAGCCCGCATCGAAAGATGCGGGCTTTTTGCTTTGTGCGATTTATCCATCTATCTCTCTTCTTATGGTTTTTGGGGCTGGAACGGCTTGCTTCGCCGGCAGTCGAATGACGCGCCTGCCTAAAGGTTTTTTCTGTTGGCATGTGTTTTCTTTTTTTGCTGGGGCGTCGCAGTTTCACAGATTCGGACGCTGCTTAGGTTTGTGCCGCAAGCGCTTGTTCTTGCCACGATTTTTTAACGTTTAAAGCTGCCAAGGGGTGTATCATTGCGCCCGTCAGCCCCGCCGGGGCTTGTGGAATACCTCCATGGACTTACCCAGTAGTTATTCAGTATCCCGTTTTCACAATCATGAACTGACTGATTGATCCTTCCGGCGTGCTCCTCTGCTGGGAGTGGAGTTCGCCTATGACCGAAGTAGAAGTAAAGAAGACGCAGGAAAGCCTGCAAGACCGTCTTGCTCAAGTCGTCGAGCTGCTGCAGCGCCAGCGGGTGGTCGAAGATCTGACGCATCGTCAGGAAGGTCACCACCACGATCGGGTCGAGAACCTGGTTCATCGGCAAAATCTCGTCGAGTTGCAGCGCAAGCTTGATGATCTGCACTCTGCCGACGTTGCTTACATCCTTGAAGCCTTACCGCTAGAAGAGCGTCTGACCGTCTGGCAATTGGTCAAGGCCGAGCGCGATGGCGACATTCTTCTCGAAGTATCCGATTCCGTTCGTGAAACCCTGATCGCCGACATGGATGATCATGAACTCCTGGCTGCGGCCAAGGAGATGGACGCTGACGAACTTGCTGACCTGGCTCCCGAGCTGCCGCGAGACGTTGTCCATGAGCTGATGGAGGCTCTCGATGGTCAGCAGCGTGAGCGTGTTCGCTCTGCGCTGTCCTATGACGAGGAGCAGGTCGGTGCGTTGATGGACTTCGAGATGGTGACGATCCGCGAGGATGTCAGTCTCGAAGTGGTGCTGCGTTACCTGCGTCGGCTCAAGGAGCTGCCAAGTCATACCGACAAGCTGTTCGTGGTGGATTACGACGGTGTGCTCAAGGGGGTGCTGCCGATCAAGCGCCTGTTGGTCAATGATCCGGATAAGCAAGTCTCTGAGGTCATGGCCAGCGATCCGGTGAGCTTTCATCCTGATGAGGATGCCTATGACGCGGCTCAGGCATTTGAGCGCTATGACCTGATTTCTGCTCCTGTGGTCGATAAGAATGACAAGTTGATCGGCCGTTTGACCATCGACGAAATGGTCGACTTGATTCGCGAGGAAAGTGAAACCGAAGTCCTCAATATGGCGGGTCTGCGCGAGGAGGAAGATATCTTCGCCTCGGTCTGGAAATCCTTACGCAACCGTTGGGCCTGGTTGGCCATCAATCTGATCACGGCGTTCGTTGCGTCGCGTGTGATTGGTCTGTTTGAAGGTTCCATCGAGAAACTGGTAGCCCTGGCAGCCTTGATGCCGATTGTTGCCGGTATTGGCGGCAACTCGGGTAATCAGACCATCACCATGATCGTGCGGGCCATGGCCTTGGATCAGGTGAGTACCGGTAATACGTCGCGCCTGATGCGCAAGGAGCTGGCGGTGGCTCTGATCAATGGTCTGGTCTGGGGAGGGGTGATCGGTGCGGTTGCCTATATGCTCTACGGGAGTTGGTCGCTGGGAGTGGTGATGACTGCCGCGATGACCTTGAACCTGTTGCTGGCAGCCTTGATGGGGGTTCTGATTCCCATGACTCTGGCGCGCCTGGGGCGTGATCCGGCAATGGGTGCCAGCGTGATGATTACGGCAATGACCGACAGTGGCGGTTTCTTTATCTTTCTCGGTCTGGCGACGATCTTCCTGCTTTGACTCTCCTTTATATATGGGGAACCCCGCGAAGCGCCTTTAATGGCGCTTCGTTGTTTTTATCGCAGGCAAAAAAAAGCCAGCAACTAGGCTGGCTTGAGCATTCTGGGAGCAGTCAGTTGGCGTCTGCGGCCATTTCAGCGTCATGGGCTATCAGTGAAACCAGCGCGTTTTGCTGGCGATGTGAAAGTTGGCGGAAACGTTGAAGCAGTTCGCGCTCATGCAAGGACAGCTCTGGGCTGTCCAGGCGCATGCTCAGCTCTTCACCCAAGGCGCCTTCCTGAATAAGACTCTGTTCCAGGCGCGCGATGATTTCGGAGTTCATGCTGCGGTGATGATTGCGAGCCACCTCGGCAATGCGTTCACGCATCCCGTCGGGTAGACGTACGACGAACTTGTCAGCCGTACGGCTGGAATAAATTGCCTGTTTCAATGGGCGCATATTTTTAACCGGTTAGTTCAGGGGAGCGGTTCTCGGAATTGGCCGCGAGCTGTCTTTTAGGACAAGCCGCATTGCCAAATGTTCAACCTGAATTGTTAAGAGGCCCGCATCATGCCTCAAAATTGCCAGATCCTTGGCGTCAATTCTGTGACAAATATTGAACTGGATAAAGGCGTTATGCCAGCACCAATTATCAGAAATGCGGACTGGTTTGAAAAGATCGCCGACTCCACATTGTGGGCCGCATTCTCTCATCCGACGGGAGTGTCAGTGCACGGGCGAACGTGCATGCTATGCGGGTGAAAGCGTAATCCCTACTTGTTAGAGGATAGTGGCAAATGGCCGATTTACTAGTTGGGCTGCCCAGGACGGCGACCTATGCCGGGTAGAGTGATTTATCTGATGGGGCCCTCTGGGGCTGGCAAGGATAGCTTGATTGATGCCGCCAGGCAGCCTATCCGTAGATTGGGGTGTGAGGTGGCAAAAAGAGTGATCACCCGCTCGGCTGAGTCTGTGGGTGAGGAGGCGCTCGAAGTTACGTTCGAGGAGTTTGAGCGGCGTGTGACTTTGGGGGAGTTTGCTTTGTTCTGGCGTGCCAACGGTCTGGGTTATGGCATTCCCAGGCAGATTGATACTTGGCTGGCACGGGGGCGAAATGTTCTGGTCAATGGTTCCCGAGGGCATTTGCGTCAGGCGCGAGAACGCTATCCCGATTTGATTCCGATCGTTCTGACGGTCGATAACGAAGTGCTGCGCCGGCGTTTGCTGCGTCGTGCCAGGGAAAGCCTGCCGGAGATTGAGCGTCGTCTGCAGCGCAACCAGCAGTTTGTCAGTGCTACCTGGCTGGATGAAGAGCGTGTCATACGCTTGGATAATTCGGGTGAGCTTGAGGCTACTCTGGTGCGTCTGTTAGCCATACTCCGTGAGCAGGGTGTCAACCCAGTGCCGGGTCAAACTTGATCTTGCGTCCGGCGAGAAGTGCTAGCAGGGACAGGCCGAGCATTGAGTCGCAGATAATCAGCGCAGTATTTTCTAGTGAGTCGTCAGGTAGTAGCAAGGCGGAAATGGCGCCAAGCAGGCTTCTGAAGCTTTTTAGAGAGTCCAGCGTATGTTTTGTTTGGTGCTGGGTTGCTGATGATGCTGTCAGAAAGCCTCGCCAGGTGCGGCTTAAGGCTTTGCTTGTAATCAGGTGGCGTTGGCTGCTGGTTAAAAGTGAAAAGTCGCAAGCACGATGATGGCGATCATACTCAATAGAAGCAGGGCGCTGTGTACAGCCTTTATCTCCGCAGTCCTCATCCGCTTACTCAAGCAGCTCTCGATATGAGTTTTTAAAAGGCAAAGGCTTGGCCTGGTGATGAGCGCGCGGCCAATTGCATTTTGCAAGGATGGCTTTTGGTGGTGCAATGTGCGTGCTGGGATCTTTAGCTAACAAGTCGCTTCTGGCAGTTTGTGCAAAAAGCCCTGTGGATGACATGACAAACGTGGCCTCGGCCGTTAACATGCTCGCCGTTCTTTGCGCCTGGCATCGTCGGGCGTTTGCTGTTTTGTCTCAGTAGCTCAATTGGATAGAGCATCCCCCTCCTAAGGGGAAGGTTGGCAGTTCGAACCTGCCCTGGGACACCATTTTTCTCCGAGTACCCCTCTCTCTGCCTATTTATAGTCGCCGCCTGTATC